>JANOFF010000059.1:0-67618 GCA_031413515.1 bacterium | reverse complement strand
CGGGTGTGCACACCCGACAACACGATCAGCGTGCGCCCGTCTTCGCTTCGCAGCTCGATGCTGGATGCGCCAGTACCCGGATCGACGGCGGGCTCGATGCAACAGAGGAGTTCCGATTCGAGCGGAGCGGCGAAGTGGAGTTCGTCGATCCGGGTCGGCGTCGCAGGCTGGCGTCCGGTGGAGGCCAGCGTCCAGGCGGTCTCGAGCAGTCCGGGATGGCCGAAGTAGCTGTGCGACTCGCTCTCGCACAGGCGCGCCAGCGAGAGTCGCGCCTCGATGCCCCCGTGTCGCCTGGTGAGGGCGCGCAGGCTCCGCATCCGGGGGCCGAAGACGACGCCGTGATCCTCGAGGCGGGCATGCCAGTCGTCGGGAGACAGCGTCGAGGCTGCCCGCGAGTCGTTCGTCTGGCCAGCGCGTACGTCGTCTGCGGCGGGCGGGGGCGCCGATCCGTGCGGCCGGGCCTCGGCGGTGGCGCAGATCCGCCACTCGTCATCACCCGGAACGCGGGTCCGCAGCACGAGCTGGCCTCCGTCCGTCCGTCGACGAAGCTCGACCTGCAGTGTCACGCGGTTCGTCCCGGCGAACTCGCGCAGCGGCCAGAGCACCACGTCCCGCAATCGCAGCACCGTGGCGGGCCAGGTCTCGCAGGCGGCGGCGAGCAGTGCCTCGACGGCGACGGCTGCGGGCAGCGTGCATCGGCCCCCGATCCGATAGTCGTCGAGAAAGGGCGCCTCGTCGGCGTCGATCGTCTTCTCCCAGACGCACCGGTCGGGATCAGCCGCGACGCCGATCCGCCGGCCGAGCAGCGGATGACTCGCGCGCTCGAGCTCAGCGCGGCTGCGCGTGGCGAACCAGAAACGTCGGCGCTGGTACGGATAGGGGTCGGTGCGCAGCGTCCGGCCCGGTGGTCCGATCGACGTGAAGTCGATCTTGCTGCCGTGGGCGTACAGTTGCCCGAGCCCCGCGAGCAGCGTCGCGCGTTCGTCGCGCTGTCGGACCCCCGACGCGATCGTCTCGACCGCGATGCCGAGGGAAGCGGCCGTCTCCGGGATCGCACGCGCAAGGGTCGGGTGGGGGGAAACCTCGATGAAGCGCCGCGCACCGTCCTCGAGCAATCGCTGCAGCGTGCTGCGAAACTGCACCGGCGCACGAAGATTGCGTACCCAGTAGTCGGCATCGAGGGTCTCGCCGCTTCGCGGACCGGGCTCGACGGTCGAATAGAACGGAATCGTCCCCGCCGAGGCTCGGAGGCCTTCGAGTCGGGCCGCGAAGTCGCCGAGCAGCGGATCCATCTGGAAGCAGTGCGACGCGAAATCGACGTCGAGGCGTCGTGCGAAGACGCCTCGCTCGCCGAGAGCCTGCAGCAGGGCCTCGATCGATCCACGATCCCCTGAAACGATCGTGGACGAGGGCGAACTCGAGCCGGCGATCTCGAGGCGGCCGGCGTGGGGACGGAGCGGCTCGGCGAGCGATTCCTCGCCGAGAGCCACGAGCGCCATACCGCCCGCTCCGGCGACTCGTTCCACCAACTCGCCCCGGTGACAGGCGAGCAACGCCACCGTCGCGACGTCCAGGCAGCCGGCGACGTGCGCGGCCGCGATCTCGCCGAGGCTCTGCCCCACCACGAAGTCCGGTCGGATCCCCCATTGCGACCAGACCGCCGCGAGTGCGATCTCGACGGCGATGAGCGTCGGTTGCAGGCGCGACAGGCGCTCGAGCGTGCCGACGCGATCCGGATCACGCAGCGCATCGACGAGCGACCAGTCCGTGTGGCGGGAGTAGGCTGCGTCGAGCTCATCGATGCAGCGGCGGAAGGCGGGTTCATTCGCGTAGAGCGAGCGCCCCATGCCCGGTGTCTGCGCCCCCTGGCCGGGAAACACCAGCACGAGGCCTTCGTCTGAACTGCGTGCGTCGACCTGGCCACCGGCACTGGCGGCGCTCGGCCGACCGGCCAGACGCGCAGCGATCTCGTCGAGCAGCTCTGCGCGACTGCTCGCCTGTGTGGCGAATCGGTGGTTGTGGTGTTCTCGACGACATCCGAGCGTGTAGGCCAGGTCGACCAGTCTTGGAGCGGAGTCACCGCGCAGGCGCTCCGCGGTCTGACGCAACAGAGCGTCGAGGGCGCGGTCGTCGTGGGCGCTGAAGGGAAAGAGCAGGGGCCCGCCGGACCCGGGCTCTTCGTCGATCTCGTCGGCCCACTTGCGCTTCGGCGATTCCTCGAGCACCACGTGCGCGTTCGTGCCGCTGATCCCGAAGGAGTTGACCGCGGCGAGTCGAGGCGCGTCACCGCCGGGCCAGGCTTCATGCGTCGTCTGGACGCGCACCGCGATCGAGTCCCAGGGAATCTGCGGGTTGGGCTCGCGGAAGTGGAGTTGTGCGGGCAGTTCACGATGCGCGAGGGCCAGCGCGGCGCTGATCAGGCCCGCCACGCCGGACGCGGATTCAGTGTGTCCGATGTGTCCCTTGACCGAGGACACCCGCAGCGGTCGAAACGGGGAGCGACCCGCTCCCAGGACATCTGCGAGCGCGGCGATCTCCACCGGATCGCCGATCCGCGTCCCCGTGCCGTGGGTCTCGACGAAGTCGACCTCCGACGGAGACACGCCCGCGCAGACATACGCGTCACGCATCGCCTGCGCCTGGCCGTGGCGACCGGGCGCCATCATGTGGCCGCCGTCGCGTCCGTCGGTGCTGATCCCGCTGCCGCGGATCACCGCGTAGATGGGATCGTGCGCCGCCAGTGCGTCGGCGAGCGGTCGCAGCAGCACGACACCCGCACCCTCGGCCCGCACGAATCCGTCGGCACGAGCATCGAAGGCCTTGCAGTGCCCGTCCGGTGCGAGCATGCCCGAGCGCGAGAGCGCGATGTTGCCCTCCGGCGTGAGGAACAGATTCACACCACCCGCCAGGGCGAGCCGCGACTCTCCGCTCCAGAGACTCTGGCAGGCGAGGTGGGTGGCAATCAGCGATGACGAGCACGCGGTGTCGAGCGTCAGGCTCGGTCCGGTCACGCCGAGCAGGAACGAGATGCGGCCGGAGAGCACGGCTCGGGACATTCCCATCACGGTGAACACGTCGAGGTTGCGATTGACGGCGTCCTCACCGAGCACCGCGATCCGCTCGCGCGAGTAGTCCTCTGCCATGTGACCGAGGATCACGGCCACGCGCTCGCCCTGCAGTGAAACCGGCGGGATGCCCGCGTCGACGATGGCGTCCCACACAGCCTCGACCATCAGCCGCTGTTGCGGCTCCATGGCGCGCACGTCACGGGGCGACAATCCGAACGGGACCGGGTCGAAGAGATCGGGATGCTCGAGGAATCCCGCGAAGGGTGACGAGATGCGACCGGGCACGCGGGGTCGGGGATCGAGATAGCGGGCGATGTCATAGCCAAGTGCGATCCGGTGCTCGGGAGGTTCCGAGACGGTCGAGCGCTGTGACCGGATCAGCTCCCAGAATGCCAGCGCGCCATGCACGCCCGGATAGCGGCAGCCGATCCCGATGATCGCGATGGGTTCGCGACAACCGCCGGCAAGAGTCGTTCGAGAGTCCTGCATGGCTGACGTCACGCCCTCGCTGCGCCGCTCCGGACGCGCCGCCAGACGAGCCGCCCGACCGGTGCACTCTCACCCACCGCGAGCGGGGCCGTCACGAGCGTCAGTCGATCTCCGTCGACCTTGAACCAGCGCTCCTGCACGGTCCCGATCCAGACGCCGAGGGAGCTGATTTCCACGTCGTGGAGGATGCGATCCCCCTCGACCCGGTAGGGTCCGCTGTACGCCATGAAGCTGTCCCAGCGCGTCGACGTCTCGGCCTTCGAGAGATCCGGGTCCCCGCCGCGTGCACGATCCGCGCTCATGAAAGCGGCCGACATCACACCTTCGGGCGTGTAGGCGAGATACCCCGACACCTGCTCGCCATACGGATGGCGGACCTCTCCGTCGGGCATCTGGAGCTCGAAGGAATCGAGTTTCCAGGTGCCGACGAGCTCATTGCACTGCATGCGGCTATCCCCCCGGTTCGCGCGCCTGTCGGAACTTCGGCGGCGACGCTAGGGGGACGTCGACGTCGGATCCATGCACGACATCCGACGCATGTCGTCGCGGAGTCCAAGGATTGGACGCTCCGGGGGTGTGCGTCTTACGACTGCGAACGAGCGACGAGCCCTGGCTACGCGTCGCCGAGTTCGTGGCGGAGCGCGTTCAGCAATCGCTCGACTGAACCGAGCTGCGCGTTTTCGCCCATCAAGCCGATGCGCCAGACCTGGCCGGCGAGCGCGCCGAGGCCGCCTCCGACCTCGATGTCGTATCGGTCGAGCAAGCGTCGTCGCAGCGTCGCCTCGCCCGCCTCGCGCACCTTCTCGGGCAGCCGCAGCGTCGTCAGCATGGGCAGTCGATCCGGCTCGCCGACCAGCGGCAGGAATCCGAAGGGAGCGACACCCGCGATCAGCGCTCGCGCTGCCTCGACGTGTCGCGCCGCTCGCTTCTCCATGCCTTCCTCGGCGACGATCCGCAGTCCTTCGGCGATGCCATAGATGGCACTGATCGGTGCGGTGTGGTGGTAGACGCGCTCGCTGCCGTAGTAGCTGGACAACAGCGTCACATCGAGGAACCAGCTCTGGACCTTTTTCGCGCGATGACGGACCCGATCGAGGGCACGCGGCGAGAAGCTGACCGGCGAGAGACCCGGCGGACAGGAGAGACACTTCTGCGTGCCGCTGTACGCCGCATCGATTCCCCACACATCGAGTTCGAGCGGCATTCCCGCCAGGGACGTCACGCAGTCGAGCACCACGTAGGCGTCGCACTCGCGGGCCGCGGCGGCGATCCGTCCCGGTCGCTGATGCACACCCGTCGACGTCTCGGCATGGACGAAGGCGACGACGTCCGGTGACTCGCGACGGATGGCGGCGATCATCAACTCTTCATCGAGTGGCTCGCCGAAGGGTGCTTCGACGCGGGTCACGCGAGCGCCGGCGCGCGAGGCGACTTCGGCCATGCGTCCGCCGAACACTCCGTGGACCCCGATCAGGGCGTGATCGCCGGGCTCGAGCAGATTCACGAGACACGCCTCCATCCCGGCACTGCCGGTCGCGGAGATCGGCAGCGTGAACTCGTTCGCGGTGCCGAAGAGCGTCCGGAGATGGGCCTGCACACCGTCGAGGATCTGGAGGAAGACCGGATCGAGATGGCCGATCAGGGGCTGCGCCATGGCCTGGAGAACTCGCGGGTTCGCGTTCGAAGGACCGGGACCGAGCAGCAGGCGACGCGGGAGCGAAGTGACGATCGACATCGGACCAAGCTAGCAGGACCCGGCGTGATGCCCGTCGCTCATGCGGCGCTCGGTCGCGTTGCTCGATGACTCGCGATCCCCGAAGCGCGAGACGCTTCGCGCGCGACGCTCGAACGACGCACGGTCGACTCGACGCGGCTCTCACAGGCGGTGGCGACGTTCGCTCACGGCTGCTCGAAAGCGCCGCGATATCGAGCGGCTGCGTGATCCTGCGCGGTTGACATGGAGACGGTCGACACCTAGTTTGGCGCACCTCCCCCCGTTCGGACCGGCAGCCTGATCAGTCGCCAGCGGCCCGGTTCGATCCCTCCTCGTCTCGATCCACCGGTCGCGGATGAGGAACACGCAGCGATCGATGGTGGTGGGGCCATGCAGCGTCCGCTTCCGAACTGTCTCGAGTGCCGAGGTCGGCAAGCGGTGCCGACCCGGGTGATCGCGTCCTTCGCGGACCGTCGAGTCACCTGATGGGTTCCGCGCCTCGCCATCGCAAGGGCCAGCAGGGCCAGGCGAAGACAGCCACTCATGCAGTCCTCTACGTGGCGATCGGCCTGGTCCTTGCCGCCGTCGCCCTGTGGACGCTCGTCAAGACGGTCCCGTCCGACCCCGGGACCGCTGCTGCGCCGGAGGCGCCGCACGGCGAGATCGACGACGAATCGCGCCAGCAATTGCGTGAGATCCTGCGCGGTGCCGATGCGGGCGATCGCGGGGAGGCCCGCTAGCGCGATGTCGGACGCCACGGGAGCCTGGCTGCAGACCCGCGTGCAGCAGGAACAGGTCGAGGAAGCGTCCCTGTCGCGCGTTGCGACGCGCAGCGCGGACTCGCGGGGTCGCCTGCATGCCGAAGCGGGGCACCTCTACCGCACAGCGTTCCAGCGCGACCGGGATCGCATCGTGCATTCGACGGCGTTCCGGCGCCTGCAGTACAAGACGCAGGTGTTCGTCTACCACGAGGGCGACCACTACCGGAATCGGATGACCCACTCTCTCGAAGGCGCGCAGATCGCGCGGACGATCGCCCGTGCGATGCGCCTGAACGAGGATCTCGCCGAGGCGATCGCGCTGGCGCACGATCTCGGCCACACACCGTTCGGCCACGCGGGGGAACGAGTGCTCGCCGATCTGTTGAGCGAGGACGGCGGATTCGACCACAACCGCCAGTGCCTGCGCGTCGTGGATCTGCTCGAGCTGCGGGATCCCCGTCATCCCGGGTTGAACCTCACCGACGAGACGCGTGAGGGGATCCTGAAACACGGTTGTCACTGGCAGCATCCCGTCCGGCTGCCCGAGCTGCTCGAATGCCGCAGCATCGAAGCGCAGGTCGCGGACGCGGCCGACGAGATCGCGTACGTGAATCACGATCTCGACGATGCGCTGCGCGCCGGAGTCCTGTCCTTCGAGATGCTGGGCGACCTGCCGCTGGTCGGCGAGGTGATCCGGGATCTGCACGACGTGTCCGGCGATCTGCCTGAATCGATGCGGCGCACCCGCATCATCGTGGCGCTGATCAATCGCCTGGTCACCGATTTGATCGAGTGCACCGCCGCGCGTCTCGCCGAAGCCGACCTCGATTCGGCCGACGCGGTCCGTCGTCAGGCCCACAAGGTCGTGACTTCATCGCCGGGGATCGAGCGTGCCCGGCGCGGCTTGAAGGGCTTCCTGTTCGATCACTTCTACAACCATCCGCGCGTCTCACGCACGACCCGGAAGGCCGAGCGGATCGTGGCGGATCTGTTCCGGGTGCTGAGTGAAGACCCCGGGCTCGCCCCGGCGGCCGTCCGGGACCGATTTCCGCTCGAGGGCGAGCGTCGGGCGATCGCCGACTACGTGGCTGGAATGACGGATCGCTACGCGGTCTCCGAGCACCGGAAGCTCCTCGATCCTCACGAGGGGATCGACGTATGAGTCCCGCTCGGAGCCAAAAGCAGGGAATCTCGTCCGAACGGCGGCGCCCGGACGCGCCTCGACTATCTTCCGGCGCGTGCGCGTCCCCGGCGGGCCGCCCTTCGTGATCCCTTCAGGAGTCGAGCTTCCACAATGAGTCTTCCCGAGCGCCTCGAACAGGCCGCCGAGGCCCTTCCCGGCGATGCGGATGCGATTCGTCCCGCCAACGGTGATCCGCAACGACTCTGGTCCGGACTCGGTCCGGAGGCGGCCACGCGAGTGTTGGCCTGGCTGTTCGCCCATTCGCCCGACGACGCACTCGAACTCGCCGAGGAGTGGCTCGACGAAGACGGCGGATCCGACGCGGTCGCCCGGATCGACGAGGACTCGCTGCCGAAGCCGGGCCGCAAGGCGCTGCGTCGTCTGCTCCACGCAGTCCGATCGCGAGGAATCGCGGTTGATCGCAGCGAGGGGGCGGCTTCGAAGGTGTCCCGACTTCCCGATCTCGAAGAGGAGATCTGCGCGGGCTACGTCTCCCCCCTCGACCCGCGCGGAGCCCGCCTCGTCTATCTACTCGAGTCGTCGCCGGCCGGCGGCGCCCACGTCTTCGAAGCACTGCTCGCTCACGATCGTGGCCTCGTCGACTTCCAGATCTACCGCGCCGGAAGGCGTCAGGTGCGCGACTTCGTACGCGACGTGACCCGGCGCAAGGGTGGTTATGCGGCCGTCGAAGTGGATCCGCGGTCGGTCCGTGCGTTGATCGCGAGGACGGTCGCCTTGCATCCGCCTTCGCGGCCGCTCCCGAAGCCGTTCCCGGAGTGGCGTTCGCGTCTGACGCGGGGTGCCGACGGTGCCGCGACGCCCGGCGAACTGGCACGCGAAGCGCTCGGAAGCAGCGCGACCGACGCACAGATCGAGCAGTTGGTGGAGGCGATCCGACAGCGAGTGATCGGGCCGTGGCCTCCCGCGCCGGAAGTCATGGAGGCACCGATCACGGCGCTGCGCGACCGCGTGAAGAACGCCGGCGAGGCCGGAGCGGCGTCGATCGAAGACTGGACCCGGGAGACGATGCTTTCGCTGTATCCCGGAGAACACGCATCGGTCTACGCCGAGCGGTTCGAAGAGAGCGCCTATCTGTTCTGGCGCCGAGGAGAAGAAGACACTGCGCGGGCCTGCCTGGCGACCGCGGCCGAATTGCGAAACGGCCGAGGAGTCGAAGCACCCGCCGTGCGGGCGCTCAGCGAATTGATCGCGAGCGCTCTGACGTTGGACCTGAAACAGAGCCTGGGACTCGGCGCCGCGGAAGGTGCCGAAGCCGCAATCCACGGAGCGGACGACTGATCCACCGCGCATCGGCGGGCGACCCGCTGTCTGGGGCGTCGGCGTCGCGGCGGATGACTCGTCTCCGGATCCCGGGTGGGACCGGCGACCGATCCGATCAGAGAAAGACGGAGCCTCGGCTCTCCACTGAAATCAATGGGACTGAATCTGATGAGACGATTTTCGAGAAGACGGCGCGGGGGCGGGGACCGACCCGACGGGCCGACACCGGTGGATGCAGCGCGTTGGTTGGGCCGGATCCGCGACGAGGGCGTCCTGCCGGGATGCCGGCTCGAGCCGATCGCACACGACGACGTGCCCGAACACCTGGCGGCGATGGGGCGCGGCGAAGCCGAAGACGGCTCCCCGATCGTGGTCACGGTTTCACCGCGTTCGGCGGGTGATGCGCTGCTCGCCGGGCTGGCGACCGCGGCGCGGCTGAACGAAGAGGACGGATTCGCGGGCACGCTGTACGTGGTGGCGCCTGACTGGTCTCTGGCCGCGCGACGCCGATTGGGGATCGTGCGGGCGGAGTTGCCCTACACGCTTCGCCCGTTGGCGGCGCCGAAGCTGGCCGAGCGCGAGATCGGCGTCGAAGCCGAAGATGCGATCGAGCCCGTGGTCCTGTCGCTCCATCAGGTCGCCGCGCGCATCCAGGACGCGGCTGCGCGTGCTCTGTTCCAGCGCGCGACCGGCGCACTGGAGGGTCTGGCCTCGAAGCACGGCGGAACGCTGCGGGGGACTGCGCAGACTGTCGAGCTGGTGATCCTGGCCCGGCGTGTGGCCGAGCTCCGCTGCGAAGCCAGCAGCGTCTCGCTCGTGACCCTGCAGCCGCAGCGGAGCGTCGCTCCGTTGACCTCGGAGGCACTTGCGGGTGCGCTCGATGGTCTCGAGGGGCAGATCCGCAGGCGCTTGAACGATCGCAAGCCGAGGGATGGCGAGGATGGGATGCGAACCCGGCTTCTGCCGTTGTTCGCCACCGCCTGCGCGATCCGCGACATCGTCAGCTGGCCGCTCGGTGGTTCGGACCATGACGAGATCGATCTGGTCGGACTCGATGGATCGGGTCACCCGATCGTCGCGGCGGCGCGCAACGCCGTCACATTGTCCGGTGTCGGCAGCTTCCTCGACGCAGTGCAGTCGTTGCGTCTGGTGATGCCGGCGGTGCTCGCAGGAGCTCAGCCGCCGGTACGCCTCGAAGGTCCCCGCCTCGTGCTGGCCGGCGAGTCGTTCTCGCCCGGCGCGGTGCGGGCACTGACCGGCATCGCGCTTGCCCACTCACTCTTCGAGATCCGATCGGAGCGCGACGAGAGCTATTCGCTGGCCCCGATCGGCACGGCCGAGGCCATGCAGTCGATGCGTGACCGGACCCCGCGTCGCCGGCGGCCGGGACGGGGTGGCCGTCCCGAATTCGAGACGGGAGCACCCGAAACGGAAGCACCGGTCCAGGAGCCGGAACGAAGCGAACCGCGCGAACCCGAGGAGGAGGCCGAGACGCTCGAGCTTGAAGGTCCGGGCCCGGACGGGAGCAGCCATGAGGCGCGACGCGAGGAGGCAGGTGGACGGGGTCGCTCCCGTCGACGCGGCCGACGTCGCGGGCGAGGCCGCCCGGACTCCGATTCCGATCCGGAAGCCAGAACCGCATCACAGCCCGAAGTCAGGGAGGTTGCGGAGCCCGCCGCCCGCCCCCGTTTCGAAGAGGTGTCCCTCTTCGACCTCGAGGACGGCGACGATGCACCGGACGATGGCGCGGGTGGCGGTGGAGGCGCAGCTGGCGCGGCACGCCGGCGTCGCGGTCGCGGGGGACGTCGCGGTCGAAGAGGCGGCGGCGGGGCCGAATCCGGCGGCGGGAGGAGCGATTCGCGAGAGGGCTCGGCGGGGGACGACGACGGACCTCCTGCCGGACCGGATCGCGCCGCAGCTGGGCCGAGTGCGGCACCGGAAGAAGAGGAGGACGACTTCGCGTACGACGCATTGAGTGAAGCACTCTCCGAGTTGCCGGAAGAACTGGAGGCAGGGCCGGCTCCGGTCGAGGTGGAAGAGGAGGAGGACGAGGACGAGCGCGAAGTCGATCAGCGCTCCCGCGAGCGCCACCGTCGCAGTTCGGCCGCGAAGGCACCGGAGGTCGAGCCCGAGCCGCCGCGGCCGCCGCGGCGGCGCGCAGTGATCGTGGCGCGAGCGGATCGCGACTCCCTGCTGGCCGCGATCCTGCTGGCCCGTGACATCCGCCTGCTCGAGGGGCTCTGGCTGTATCCACAATCCGAGCTGATGGGATTTTTCCGCGAGGTGGCCACGGACCTCAACGACGACGTTCCGATCCACGTCGTCGGATTCGCTCCGTCGCCGGTGATCGACGTGCTGCAGGCCGCCAGTCTGTATCGCAACCGGATCAGCTGGTTCGATCACCACGGCTGGGCACCCGAAGACGACATTGCACTCAAACAGGCGCTCGGTCATGACTCGGTGCATCACACACCGGGCACGGGATCGAGTCTGCCGGCGGTGCTCGAGACGAGTACGCGGCGGAGCCGATTCACCGACAAACTCGTCGACCTCGCAACCGGTCGATTCACCCAGCACGACTTCGAGCGCTGGGGTCGGCTGTGGTGGTGGAGGCTCGGCGAGATCGCGCAGAAGCGGGGCGACGTGCGACACGACGTCGCAGATCTTCTGACCGGGCGACCGAGTGATCTGGCCAAGGAAGCCTCGCGCGCGGAGACTCCTCCGATTCCGGAAGAGGTCGCCTACGTGTCCGGTCGGGACTTCCGTCTCGTCCACTTCGTCGGCTATGCGATGGTGGTGGCAGATGCGCCGGAGGGGCACGACCTGCACCTGGTCGGCCGGATCGCCCGGGAGCGATACGCCTCACAACTTTCGCTCACCTACTACGCCAAGGGAGATCTGTTCCTGTTCGCGGGCGAGGAGCTCACCGGCAGACGCGTGCTGGACTTCACCGGGCTGGTCGACCATCTCGCGAACAAACTCGACTGGGTCACCGCGCTCCCGAACGGCGACCACGTTGCCCGATTCCGCATCGAGGGGTTCGCCGCACACCCCACGCGTCTCGACGAGGTGATCGGCGAGATCGCGATGGGACGTTCGATCCTCGAGCGCTAGGAATCCGGCCATCGTGAACGACGCCGCCAACCTGGTCGAGATCTTCTGGTCGGCCCAGGGCGAGGGGCCCTACGTCGGTCGCTCGACGGTGTTCGTGCGCTTCGGCGAGTGCGATCTGCGCTGTCGCTGGTGCGATTCGCCGGGGACCTGGCGTCGCGCGACCCGGTGCCGGATCGCGGGGCGCGGCGGAGAGGCAGATCGCGAGGTTCCGAATCCCGTCGAGCAGTCGCTGATCGCGGACGCGATCGCCGCGCTGGCACCCGCTGCAGGAAGCTTCGTGAGTCTGACCGGTGGAGAGCCGCTCCTTCAACCGGAGGCTTGCGCGGGTGTCGCGCGACGGGCACGGGATGCCGGTCTGCGCGTGCTGCTCGAAACCCATGGTCTGGCGGTGGAGGCGCTGGCCCGGGTCGTCGACCAGATCGACGTCGTGTCGATGGACTGGAAGCTCGCGAGCGACGTCGAGCCCGCGGATCCCTCTTCGGATCGCGACTTCGCGGCCCGTCACTGCGCGTTTCTCGAAACGGCTGCCCGCGCGGCCGAGCGCTATGTGAAAGTCGTCGTCAGCGACCGCACCGCGGACTCCGAACTCGACACGGTTTGCCAGGCGATCGCCCGGATCGCCCCGGACGTGCCCTTGATCCTGCAGCCGGTCACGCCGTTCGGCCGGGTGCAGGAGCGACCGGACGCAGAGCGTCTGCTCGCCTTGCTGCGGCGCTGTGAGTCGCAGCTCGAGGACGTACGGCTGATCCCGCAGACGCACCCGATCTACGGCGCGCGCTGAGCGTCGGGTGATTGCGCGCGCCGACGGCGCAAGCCCCGGAGCGAATCACGCAACGAGGCGAGGTCGGCTTCGGGGTGCGAAGTGGAGATTCCCGGCCGGCCTCCGAATCGTCGGGCGAGATAGTCGTCGGTGATGCGTGCGAACGCATGTGCCGTCGGTTCATCGGCCAGTGCCCGCACCTGTGACGAGAAGGCTCGCGCGGTCATGCACGGGTCGCGCCGGATTCGATGGCGCGCGAGCAGGCGAAGAGCGCGGCGGTATTGGGGTGCGACCTCCGCACGCGCGGTCCGGCCGCGGACACCGAGCGAGATCGACAGGACGATCAGCAACCCGAGCAACGCAGCGAGTGCGCGCGGTGCAGCGATCGAATCCGGGGAACCGAGATCGAGTCTGCGCGCCGAGTCCGTGACCTCGCCGTCGGCCAGGGGTCCGAGAGTGAATCGCGCCAACAGGTCCTGGCCGAAGTGCCATGCCGAAAGCACGGCGCGGATCTGATCCGAGCTGTCGAAGTCGACCACTCGTTCGAACCACCAGAGTTCGATCACGCTTCCGAGTTCGGCGAGGCGCTCGACGAGCGTCGTCTCGCCCGCGGCCTGCCAGCGCAGGTCGGGAGGTGTGGGATCGAAGCGCACCCAGCCGGCGTTCGCGAAATGCACTTCGACCCACGCGTGGGCGTCGGCGTGGGAGAGCTCGGTGAAGCCGCCGATTCCGTTCCGTCGACCCCCCGCGAAACCGTTCACGAGGCGCGATGGAAGTCCGAGGCTGCGACTCAGCACGACCATCGCGCTCGCGAAGTACTCGCAGTGTCCTGCGAGATCACCGAGCAGGAAGTCCTCGACGGGTGTGCGCCCGGCGCCCGCGTCGCCGCGCGCCGGCGGATCGCCGGTATAGCGCCCGTGGCGGCGGAGATGGGTCTCGATCTGAGTGACCCGCTCGAGGTCGCTCCGAGCCGCGGCCGTGATCTCGACGGCCAGATCGGCGACCGCGGGGTCGAGGGCCGGCAGAGCGAGATAGCGCGCCGCGTTGTTGCGTCCGCGCGGCCCAGCCTCGTGGGGCAGTGCCGCGTGATCCTGTGCGAGGAGCGCGTCCCGGGGCACCGGGGGCGTCGTCCAGAGCGTGTAACGGACTCGATCCTCCACTCCGGACGGGTGGTAGAGCCCGCCGTTGGGATCGCGTTCGATCGACTGCATCGGTCCCTCGATGCGTTGGACCGAGCCCGCCCCGAACAGTACGCCCGCCTCGACGGGTTCGCGCACGATCCGCTCGACCCGTGCATCCGGTCGCGGTCCGTCGCCGAACGTCACGCCGAATCGTGGGATGCCCGTGATCGGGAAACGTGTCGAGCGTCCCGGACCTGCGGAGATCGACCACGTCCAGCCGTCGAACTGGTCGAATGCGAGTCCGCGCCAGTATCCCTCGCCTTCGGGTGCGGTCTCGCCTTCGAGCGTCTCGACGCGCATCACGACGCGATGATCTTCGCGGATCGGCCCGCCGCTCCCGAGTGAGATCCGATCGCCGAAGCCCGAGACCGCGAGTCCGCTTCCGATTCCCTCGCGCCACATCGACGTCTTCATGCGGGGCAGCAGCATGAAGATGCCGAGGGCGAGCACGATCGAGACCGCCGACAGGATGGCGGTCGTCCGCTTCAGGTCGGGCGTCAAGCTCGCCTTCACGGCGCGCAGATCACCCGCGAGCGCGGCTTCGCTGCGAAGCATGTGGATCAGAAGCGTCCAGGTCACCGCCACCACGAACACCAGCAGGAGCGGCGGGAAGAACACGCTGTCGGTCAGGTTCGATGCGAGGATCACCTGGAACAGAGCGAGCGCGACGAGCAGGAACTCGGATTTCCGGGGCCGGGCATCGAGCAACTGCAGCCCCTGGCTCAGCGCCGCGAAATAGGCGAGCGAGAGCGTCGCCGGACTGCCCTGCACGGCCTTCGCGATCGTGACACTGGTGATGCTGAACATGCCGACGTTCAACCACACCGGACTGAGTCGCCACACGGGCGGTGCCGTGCGGGTCCAGAAGGAAGCTCCGAAGCAGATCAGCTGGACGGGAATCACCCAGAGCGCGAGCTGACCGGTGATCCAGAGCGTCGCACTGGCCACCAGCGACATCAGCCATGCGGCCCCGGGTCTCGGCACCTCGATGCGAGCCGGATTCATCGCCAGAGTGGTCATCGGCGGCCCGGTCGCGTGCCGAGGTGCGGATCGGCTTCGCGCGCGGTCTCCGGCGACACCGTGGCGAGGAAGCTCAGCAGGTGTGCGCGGTGTGGCGCTCCCGTCGCGGCCGCGAAGTGGACGGAATCGCTGCGCAGCGCGACGCGTCGACCCGCCTCGAGGTGGATCACGACCTCCGACGCCGCCCAGGAAACGCGCTCCTCGAAGCGTTCCTGCAGGGCGGGGTCGGATGCTGCCTGCGTGCCGGCGGCGCCGAGGCGGGTCCGCAGCAGGACTTCGATCTCGGCATCGTGTTCGGGCTCGATCTCGCCGACCAGCAGCTCGCCGCGCCGGATGCTGCTCCGCCAGTGGATGCGTCGCGCAGAGTCGCCCTCGACGAAGCCACGCAGTCGGGAGACCTCGGCTCCGTCGTTGCCCGATCCGGTCCGGGCTTCGCCGGTCGGTCCCTGGCGACCGGCCGCGTCGGAATGCGGCACACCGCGGATGGCGGGATAGACGAGCGGCCGGGCCCGGGCCGGGATCTCCATCGATTTGACGAACAGAGCGAACGGAAACCGCGTCGACACCGTGAAGTCGCTGAACTCCGCGTATCCGCGCGTGGCGGGTGTCCATGGATAGCTTCGGCGTTCGCAGGCCAGCGGCGCAATGCGCAGTGCGAAGCAGCGTCCGGCGATGCGTCTGCGTCGTCGCTCGCGTCGACTTCCGCCCGCGCTCGCCGCAAGCCGATCCTCGATCACCAGGGCATAGGAGGATGAGCGCCTGCCCGTATTCCGGATCAGGAGTTCGACGCGGTTCTCGGTTCCCGCGAAGACTTCGCGCGGCAGGCGCCGCTCGACCGAGATGTGACGAAGGGCCAACTCGGAGAGGAAGCCCGAGAGAGCCAGGAAAGCCAGCATCAGGGAGAGCACGAGATAGAGGAGGTTGTTGCCGGTGTTCAAGGCCGCAAAGCCCACTCCCAGCGTGAGGGCGAAGAACGACCATCCAGCCCGCGTGGGGCGGAGCGAGCGGGGGGGGCGCAGACGCGCGCGCAGGCTTCCATCCCCACGCGCGCGGACCGGCAGTCCGAGCTCGTGCGACGGCGCCTTCACAGCGGAACGGGGGTCCGCTCGAGGATCTCCTGCAGGATCCACTGCGACTCGTCGGGACCCCGTCGCAGGCCGGAACGCAGCGCCGGCGAAACCCGATGGGCCAGGACGTCGACCGTGAGTTCGGCGATGTCCTCCGGAATGCAGTAGTCCCGGCCGTCGATCAGCGCTTTGGCCTGGGCGGCGCGCCGAAGTGCCAGGGCACCCCGGGTCGAGGCGCCGCACTCGAGCGCTTCGTGCTGGCGGGTTTCTTCGACGAGGGCGAGCAGATAGGCGATCAGTGAGTCATCCACTTTGACCCGTTCCGCGCACGCCTGCACGGCGAGCAGGTCCGACAAACCGATGACTGGATCCAGTTCAGACAGAGTATGCACGGCGGGATCGGCGCGCAGCACCTCCGCTTCATGGAGGGCATCGGGGTAGCCGATCGAGAGCCGCATCAGGAATCGATCGAGCTGGGACTCGGGCAGGGGATGGGTGCCGTGGTGCTCGAGGGGATTCTGCGTGGCCACGACGAAGAATGGATCCGGCAGCGGATGCGTGTGTCCGTCGACGCTGACGGTCTGTTCGCTCATCGCCTCGAGCAGGGCGGACTGACTTTTCGGACTGGCGCGGTTGACTTCGTCGGCCAGCACGACATTCGCGAACAACGGGCCGGGCTGGAACACGAAGCGCCCGGTGGGGCGGGTACCGTCCATCTCCGGGAGCGAGAGTCCGATCAGATCCGACGGGAGCAGATCGCTGGTGAACTGGATGCGATGGAAGCGGGCATCGATCGATCGTGCGAGAGCCCGGGCGAGTGTGGTCTTGCCGACGCCCGGTACGTCTTCGAGCAGCAGGTGTCCGCGTGCGATCAGACAGATCAGCGCGCGTTCGACGATCGCGGGTTTGCCGCGGACCGCTCGCTCGATGTTCGCGTGAAGCTCGCGGGCGAGCGCCGACGCCCTCTGCGGCGCAAGACTCGGCTCTGCGCTCCCCATGCATCAACCCTCCACGGTCCGACGCGAAAACGCGCCACCCGGCCTGATTCGGCCCGCGTCACCACAAAGCTGAGTCGCGGCAGCCATGGCCAGGCGCGGATCGGCGGCGCTGCCCACGAGTTGCCGATGGGCTGCTCGACCACTTGCGATCTCGCCGGTGCAGGGCGTGTGCTACACCGGCTCGGATTCCGCCCGGTCCGGGAATGCGAGCCCGGCATCTCGCATCCGAGGGACGCCTTGAAGGCTCTGATCTTCGACACCGAGACGACCGGAATGGTCGAGTGGCGTCTCCTGCCGGAGCATCCGAGTCAGCCGCACCTGATCCAGCTCGGCATGCTTCTCGTCGAGACTCGCGACTGGGTGCCTCGCGCCCGGCACTCGATGCTCGTGAAGCTGCCGGAAGGGCAGCGCATCGATCCGGCCGCGCAGCTCGCACATGGCATCAGCGAACAGGACTGTGCGGACTACGGTGTGCCGCTGATGGTCGCCGTCTCGCTGTTCAATCAGTCGTGCATCCAGGCCGACGTGATCGTCGCCCACAACATGACTTTCGATCAGTCGGTGATGCTGACGGCGTTGCATCGACTCGGGGGCAAACCGAGTCGGATGGAGGGGAAACGGCTGATCTGCACCAAGGAAGAGTCGACCGACGTGCTCAAGCTCCCCGGCAAGTACGACTCGTACAAGTGGCCGACACTCGGCGAGGCGTACGAGCATTTCTCCGGGGAGGCGCTGGTCGGGGCCCACGATGCATTCGTCGACACCGAGGCGTGTCTTCGGATCCTGCGTGGACTCGTCGATCTCGGCGTCGTGGTGCTCTGAGGCTCGGCCGATCCTCGCCCTGTCCGTCGCTCGACGCGAGGCAGCAGGCGGGATCGCTGCGACGTGGGCGTCACGGCGACCGGACCGGCTCCGGCGGTAGAGCGATCCCGAAGAACGCGGTGCGCGGATCTTCGGCCTCGGCGGCCTCTTCGAGTCGGGCGAGATAGGCCGAGAGGTCTTCTCCGAGTGCGCGAAACACCGCTTCGTGGAGTTCTCCGTCTGCCACGTAGGTACCGCGAACCGCGAGGCAGGCGTCGCCGAGTTTGAGTCTCGGTGCGAGCAGGGCGGGATCGCGCGTAGTCAGCGGCAGGTCCGCGATGTGTGCGCGTGCGTCTTCTTCGATCTGTCCGCGTCGTTGCAGGCGCCTCGACGGATCGAGTTCGTCGGCGTAGAGCGCTCCAATGCGATCCCGCGTTTCCATGAGTGCGCGCGCGAGACGACGGTCGTCGTCGATCTCGGCGCGCCGTCGCGCGGCCAGATCGGGATCCGCTGCGAAGAATCGCACCGAGGCCTCCTCGCCGAAGAAGTTGGCCGCACCTTCGCTCAAGTCGGGTTCACCGGGGATGTAGACGGTGGCGTGCACGAGTTCGTGGAGAACCGTCTCGACGAGTCGCCCGTCGCCTCCCCGCAGCATCGGATCGGTCAGTGGATCATCGAAGAAGCCGAGGGTGGAATACGCCGGGATCGCCAGCACGCACGTGTCGCGACCCTCGCGCACATGCTCGGCGGCTTCGGCCTCGGCGCGCACCTGATCGAAGAATCCCTTGTAGGGCACCTTGCCCACGATCGGGAAGTCGAACGGACGTGCGTCGATCCGACCGGGTTCCGTGACGATCAATGAAGTGATCATCCGGTCCGATGGCCAGGGGACGTAGCTCGTGTACTGTCCGCCGACCTCGAGTCCGAGATCGCGCGCGAACACGAGAGCGCGTTCGACGAGCAGAAGTTGATCGCGCAGACCTGCGTCGGTCGCCGGGTCGGCGAGTACTTCGTCCACCGTACGGCGTGCCCACAGAACGCGTGCCTGTCCGCCGACGAGATGGCTGTAGTAGCAACCGGGCAGGGCGGACAGGGAGATCATGCAGACGGCAAAGCAGAACCCGGCGCGGCTTCGCCTCACGGTGCGCGCTCCGGACATCGGGATCGCCGAGCGAGTGATGGCCGAGGCGTGGGCCGAAGGCGCTCTCGGTATCGAAGAACGCGAGGACGGCGAGTCGGTGGCCCTCGTCATCTATATCGCCGCCGCGGACGAGGTCCGGCAGCGCGACACGGTGGCCGGATTCGCGTCGGAAGGGGTTTGGATCGAGAGTCTCGAGGGACTCGACGATGTCGACTGGAGCGAGCGCTGGAAGGTCGGACTCGAAGCAATCGTGATCTCCGACCGACTCGTCGTGCGACCCTCGTTCGTCGCCCACGCCGTGCAGCCGGGGCAGCGCGAGCTGGTGGTGGATCCGGGATGCGCGTTCGGAACCGGCGGCCACGCTTCGACGCGATTGCTGCTCGAGTGGATCGACGAACTTGCAGCGGGTCCTGTCGATCGGCTGACGGGGCGCCGGGTACTCGATGTCGGGACGGGCACGGGTGCACTCGCGATGGCGGCCGTCGCGCTCGGGGCGGCCCGGGCGGTGGGTTTCGATCTCGATTCGCAGGCGGTCCGTGAAGCCAGTGTCTGGACGCAGAAGAACGGGTTGTCCGATCGCGTGAGCCTGTTCACGGGGGGCATCGACGCGCTGGCTGCACCGCCCTTCGACTGGGTGCTCGCGAACCTGCTGCGAAGCGAGGTGTTGCCGATCGCCGATCGCCTCGCCGCGGCGGTGACCGCCGGCGGAGGGCTCTTGCTCTCGGGCTTGCTCGAGTCGGACGGTCCGCCCGTCATCGACGCATTTTCACGTCTGGGACTCGAACCGGCAGGTGAACGCTCCCGGCGCGACCCGACGGGCGATCGCTGGATCGCACCTCTGATGATCCGGCCCCGTTGAGCGTGCGCCTGGCTCAGGGCTGCTCCTCCGCGACCCGGATCCGCCAGTGCACGAGCAGTTCGACCATCACTTCCTCGATGGATCGGGTGCACTTCCAGCCGGTGGCATGCCTCAACCGGCTGGCGTCGCCGACGCGCGCGTTGGCGGGCCGGCCGAGTTTCTTCGGATCGGCTTCGACTTCGATCGTCGATCGGCTGTGCGCGCGAAGCAGTTCGATCAGTTCACCGATCCGGGTTCCTGTTCCGCTGGCCACGTTGTAGGCGTCGGCCGGCACACGCGGGTCGAGCAGGCGAATGTAGGCCTCCACCACGTCGTCGACGTGCATCAGGTCCCGGATGCTCGAGAGATTGCCGACCGACATGCGGGTGCGTCGGCCCGCCTCGATCTCGGCGACCTGCCGCGCAAACTCGGGCGCCACGAACACCTCCCGCTGTCCGACGCCCGTATGGTTGAACGGGCGCACCCGGACCACGTCCTGGCCCCGACGCGCGGCGAGTTCACCCGCCAGATCCGCCGCAGTCTTGGCCAGCGCGTAGACGGATCCCGGCTCGAGCGGGGTGTCCTCGTCGACGGGCCGCTCACCCGGTGCCGTCGGTCCATACTGCTCGCCGGATCCGACCAGCAGGATGCGGACCGGCCGGCCTGCTTCTTCGATGCAGGCGATCAGATTCTGCGCGCTCGCAAAGTTCACCCTGCAGGCGAGACCGGGGTCCTTGTCGGCATCCGGGACGAACGAGATCCCGGCCAGATGGATGATGGCGTCCGGTCGCTCGCGATCGATGGTGACACGCACGGCTTCGCGATCCGTGACATCCATTTCGCCGAGATCCACGGCGATCGGCTGGTGGCCATCGTCCCGCAGACGGCCGACGAGGCGAACGCCGACGAAACCCTTGGCTCCTGTGACCAGGACACGCATGGCGGCGCAGCGTGCCAGACGGGGAGGACTCGTGCAAACACGGTTGCTGCAGATTCCGCTGCTATCCTGCCGCGTCATGGAGCAGGCACGCTCGTGATCATCGGTGTCTCGGGGCCGAACGGAGCCGGAAAGGGCGAACTGGTCGGCTATCTCGCGGATCGCAGCTTTTCCGTGCACTCGCTCTCCGACGTGATCCGCGAAGAACTCGGGCGCCGGGGTGGATCCGAATCGCGCGAGCGCATGATCGAACTCGGGCGTGAGCTGCGCGCGACCGGCGGCCCGGGAATTCTCGCCAGATTGTTGACGGCTCGGCTGGCTTCCGACCGGAATCACGCGATCGATTCGATCCGACACCCCGCGGAGGTGGAAGTCCTGCGCGGGCACTCGGAGGATTTCAAGCTGGTGTGGGTCGAGGCTCCGCTCGAGTTGCGCTTCGCCCGGATGCAGGTTCGTGGGCGCACGGGTGACCCGACGAATCTCGCCGAGATGCAGCGCCTCGAGGATCGCGAGCGGGGCAGTACCGATGAATCCGCTCAGCAGCTCGATGCGGTTCGCGAGATGGCGGACTTCGTGGTCGAGAACCGGGGTGGGCTCGACGCGTTGCACACCGAGATCCATCGCATCTTCCGCGAGTGCTTGTACTTCGATCGTCCGACGTGGGACGAGTATTTCATGGGCATCGCCAGTGTCGTCGCTTCACGCAGCAATTGCGTCAAGCGCAAAGTCGCGGCAGTCGTGACCGTGGACCGGCGACTGATTTCGACCGGTTACAACGGAACCCCGCGTGGCACCAAGAACTGCAACGAGGGCGGCTGTCCGCGCTGCAACGATCTGGCCCTCGGCGGTACGGCCCTGGGCGATTGCCTGTGCTCGCACGGTGAAGAGAACGCCATCACCCAGGCGGCATACCATGGCGTCAGTCTGCGCGGCGGAACGATCTACACGACGTTCTCGCCTTGTCTGCAATGCACCAAGCTGATCATCAACTCCGGGCTCGTGGAAGTGGTCTACAACGTTGGCTACCCCCTTGGGGAAGTCTCCTTGAACCTGCTCGCCGAAGCTGGAGTGAAGGTGAGGCAGGCCGCGCCGAAGGCCCGCTGAGGGCTGGCGTGCGATTTCATCCGGCGGCCGCGAAGAGTCGATCGCCGTCGCGGCCGTGAGTTTCGCGCGGCCCGGTCTCCGCGCGCACGCGCTCCGCTTCGAATCCCTGCGGAACGACGGGACGATTCACTCAATCGCGGGAGTCGGCTCGCCGAAACATCGAGTCGCATCCCGGATGTTTCGGGGGGCCCGTGGAGGACGATCGTGCGACCGAGGCCGACTCAGCTGCTGGACTATCGGGAGTTCCCTCTCCTCTATGTCGATGATGAGCCGGACAATCTGCGCATCTTCGAACTCACGTTCCGCCGCGAGTTCGAGATCCTCACCGCAACCAGCGCCGAGGAGGGGATGCGACTGTTGAACGCGAATCCGGTCGCCGTGGTGCTCTCCGACCAGCGGATGCCCGGCGTGACGGGCGTGGAGTTCCTGTCGCGAGTCCGTGGCCTCGATCCCAAGACGATCCGGATCCTCGTCACCGCGTACGGCGATGCCGACATCCTCGGCGAGGCGATCAACGACGGAAGCATCTATCGCTACGTGCCGAAGCCCTGGGATCCCGAGGACATGCGGCTCACGGTTCGGCGGGCGATCGAGATGTATGCCCTCGAACGCGAGCGCGCCGCGCTGCTCGACGAACTGACCCTTCTCAACCGTCTGTCGCGTTCGCTGCATCGCGAGATGGACCTCGACCGATTGATCGAGCTGCTGCTCGATGCCTCGCATCGTGAACTCGGCTTCGACGGGGCCGCTCTGCTGTTCTTCGAGAACGGCGGCGAAAGGCTGACCTGGAGCGGTATCGCGCCGAACGACGAAGTCGCAGGACATCTCCGGCAGATCGCCTTGCGGCGGGACCAGGCTCCCAGATTCTTCGGCGCGCTGCTCGAAGGCGAAGCCCAGACACTTGGAGCCGACGGGATCGAGAATCTCGAGCCGGGCGTGAAGGATTGGGTGCGCGAAGTCTCGGCGGACGAGATCCTGGTGATCCCGCTCGTCGGGAAGAACCAGGTGATGGGCGTGCTCGCCGTCGACAATCGCAGCGGCGGGCGATGCTTCGGTGCGGATGATCGCACGCTGCTCGACGGTCTCGGCATGCAGGCCGTGATCGCGATCGAGAACGCGCGACTCGTCGAAGATCTGCGGAGTTCGCGGGCGCAGGTGCTCAGGGCCGATCGACTCGGAACGCTCGGCACTCTGGCGGCGGGACTCGCGCACGAGATCAACAACCCACTGGTCTCGATCCACACGTTTCTCAGCCTGGCGCCGCAGAAGCGCTACGAGGACGACGAGTCGTTCTGGGGTGAGTATCACCAATTGGCCAACGCCGAACTGGAGCGCATCCGGGGACTGGTCGCGACGATGTCCCGGCTCGCACACGGTGGCAGCCAGGCGGCTGGACCCGAACGCTGCTTGATCGATCTCGCCGACTTGGCGCAGGAGGTCGTGGGACTGCTCCAGCGCGAAGTCGCGAGCACCGGCGTCACACTCTCACTCGATGCGACAGCGGGCGCCCCGAAGATCCTCGGAGTCCGGGACCATCTCCATCAAGTCCTGCTGAATCTCGTGCTGAACGCCATGCAGGCCACGCCCCAGGGCGGGACCGTCGAGGTGCGTGTCGCGCCCGCACCGGACGGCCCGAAGGACGCCGCGTTGCTGATCGTCGAAGATTCGGGCCGCGGCATACCCGAGGAACACGTCGAGAAGATCTTCGATCCCTTCTTCACGACGAAGGATCCCGACCAGGGAACCGGCCTCGGGCTGATGATCTCCCATCAGATCGTGGCGGATCACGGAGGTTCGATCGGGGTGCGGACGCGTGTGGGAGAGGGTTCGACGTTCACCGTGACGCTGCCTGTCTCGGGCAGTCGGGACATGGACCGCGGCTCTGCTTGACGCGCGGAACGCGATTCCAGACAATCGCGCCCCGCAGTCGACGTCCGATTCGTGGCCTGCCTTCGCATAGCTCGAATGGCCGGAGAGATCGGGCCCTCGAGCCCTCCAGGAGTACATCGGTGTCGATCTCGGAGCGGCAGTGGACCGTCGAGCGGAGATCTCGAGCAGTTGCTTGGCTGTCGGGATTGCTGCTCGTGGCATGTTTGATTGCGGCATTCGGTCATGCCCCGGCCGCGCTCGCAAAGGACAAACCGAAACTGCTGCTCTTGCCCGTCATCGTGCACAGTTCGGAGAGTCCCGACTACCTGCGAGCAGGGCTGGCAGACATGTTGGCCTCACGCTTCATCCAGGCCGGGAACTTCGAGGTCGTGCTGCTCGACGACCCGACGAAAGCCACGACGCGCATTCCGGTCGCGCTGGCGATCGCCCGGGAGGAGGGGGCCGACTTCGTGCTGTTCGGGTCCTTCACGCGATTCGGCGAGGGGGCGAGTCTCGACATGCAGGCCGCCGCAACCGCCGAGGGCGAGGACGGCCAGACGCTTCGCGAGATCTTCGTGCACTCCGGCAGCATCGGGGAAGTGATTCCCGACCTGAAGGATCTGGTCGGCAAGGTGACCCGCTTCGCCATCCCGGAATACACACCGGCACCAGCCGCTGTGGCGCCGAGCACGGCGCCTGCGGGCCGTCGCGACGACAACACCGCAGAACTGCGCCGTCGCATTTCCGCACTCGAGCAGGCAGTTCGCGCTCTCGAGCAGTCGTCGGGTGCGAACAGTCGCTGAGTGCGCGGGTCGGGGTTCGTCACACCGGATCCGAGTCGTCTCCTTCGACCCTTCCGCGGCAGGGTGACTGCGCTAATCTGCGCGCCCGCATCGATCGGAACATGATTTCGGCGTGCGCAATCGGGACATGGCGGCGTAGCTCAGTCGGTTAGAGCATTCGCTTCATAAGCGAGAGGTCGTTGGTTCAAGTCCAACCGCCGCTACCCCGTGTGCTCCGGTCGAGCCCAGGCCGAGGTTCTCGCCGGCTTCAAACTGCGGGATCGCGAAGCGCATGCTTGCGGACCTTGCCGCTCGCGGTCCGTGGCAGTTCCTCTTCGATCACGTAGTGCTTGGGGATCTTGAACACCGCCAGACGTTCACGAGCCCAGACATCGAGGGCAGTACGATCGAACCGGGCTCCCGGTTCGAGCAACAGGTGCGCGCGGCCCGCTTCTCCGAAGCGCTCGTCGGGAACTCCGACCACCGCGATCTCGCGGATGTCCGGGTGCTCGCGGTAGACGGCCTCGACCTCGGCCGGGTAGACGTTCTCGCCGCCAGAGATGATCATGTCCTTGGAGCGGCCGACCAGTGTGACGAAGCCCTCGTCGTCGAAACGGGCGAGATCGCCGGTCAGGAGCCACCCGTCGCGAAGGGTTTCGGCGGTCGCAATCGGATCGTTCCAGTATCCGAGCATCGTGATCGGGCCTCGGACGACGATCTCGCCGGTTTCACCGATCGCCGTGTCGCACCAGTCCGCGACTTCGCGGTCGCGGCTTTCGAGCGTGACGATCCGGACCTCGGCGTGGAAGACGGGGCGACCGACGCTCCCCGCCTTGCGGACAGCGTCCTCGGGCCGCAGACAACAGAGAGTCGAACTCTCCGTCTGGCCGTAGCCCTGCATGAGGAGTATGCCTCGCTGCTCGAAGCGATGGACCAACTCGCTCGCGATCGCCGAGCCCGCCGTGAACACGAAGCGAAGGGACTCGAGATCCTTGTCGACCGTTGCGCCGGCTGAGAGCGCATCATGCAATCGCTGGTGCATGCTGGGGACGCCGCCGAAGTAGGTGATTCGTTCGCGGCTCACGGTATTCCACACGTCGTGCGGTTCGAAGCGATCGCGAAGAATCAGTGATCCGCCCGCATAGAGCAGCGGCAGAGCCAGGATCTGGAGACCGAGCGAATGGAACAGGGGTGCGACGACCAGCACTCGATCTTCGCTGCGTATTCCGAAGTCGAGTCCCGCATTGAGCGAATTGAAGAGTGTTTTCCGATGCGGCAGCAGCGCGCCTTTCGGCGAGCCGGTGGTGCCCGACGTGTACATGAGAATCGCCGGATGATCGGCGGAGACGGGCCGGCAATCGTGGATCGCCGCGGCGCGGTCGATCGCATGCTCGTAGGCCGAGTCGTCCTGTCCCACATCGACGCACAGGCGTGGCCGGTGGCTCGCGAGAGCGAGCGCGCTGTCCACAGTGCTCTGCAGCTCGACCTCGTGGAAGAGGACGTCGGGGCGGCAGTCGTCGAGTTGATACGCAACTTCGCGGGGCGAGAGTCGGAGGTTCACCGGGAGGCTGATCGCGCCGATCCGTGCGGCGCCGAACACCACTTCGAGCAGTGCGCTGCGGTTCCCGAGCAGCAACGCCACGCGATCTCCCGACGTGACACCCTGCGCGGTGAGCCAGCCTGCGACGCGCGCGACCCGAGACTCGAAGGCGGTCCAGTCGAGGCGGCGGTGATCGTCGGCGACCGCCAGCTCATCGCCGCGTCGGACCGCCCATCGAGCGGGCCAACCACCGATGTTGTCGAGCACGCTCATCGTCGGCGGGTTCCTCGTTCGGTCGGGTGCGCGAAAGCCGGGTGTGCTCGGAAACGCCACGAGCACGGAACATGCGCCGGAAATACCCGAATCGGACGCATGCTGCCAGAACGGTTCGAGGAATTGCCGGTACTCTGTCAGGATGCTGGTCGGAGCAGTCGAACAAACGATGCTCGCGCGGAGCTGGACCCGACGGAAGGTGCTCGTCGCGGTGTCCGGTGGGATCGATTCGATGGTCCTCCTCCACGCCCTCGCGCAGTTGGCACCGAACCACGATCTGCGGCTCGAAGTCGGTCACATCCACCACGGCCTGCGGGGTGAGGCTGCAGATCGGGATGCCGAGATCGTCGAAGCGCGGGCCCACGAATTGGGTCTGCCCTTCTGGCTCGAACACGTCGTGCCGGGCGAACTGCGCGACGGTCGCTCGAATCGCGAAAGGCCGACTGTGCAGGAGGCGGCCCGGACCCTCCGATACGGGGCCCTGCGTCGGATCGGGAACGATTGCGGCGCCGCTCATGTGGCCACCGCTCATACGCTCGACGACCAGGCGGAGACGGTCCTGATGCGGGTGTTTCGGGGCGCAGGAGCCGACTCGCTCGGTGGAATCCCCGAGTGCAGCACGGACGGAGTGGTGATCCGCCCTTTGTTGGCTGTCTGTCGTCAGACGATCGAGGAGTACGCGATCGAGCAGGGTGTCACATGGCGCGACGACGAGTCCAACAGAAGCGATCGTTACACCCGGAACCGGCTGCGCCATCACTGGCTCCCGGCGCTTTCGCGGGAGTTCAATCCACGGCTCCTCAGGGCCATCGATCGACTTGCCGAAGCGCACAGGAGAGATGCGGAATGGATCGACGAATTGGTCGAAGACGCGACGAATCGCCTCAGTTCGCGAAGTGCGGACGGACGGGGTGGCTTCGTCCTGCGATCGGCCGGTTGGCGGGAGCTTCCAGAAGCGCTC
The DNA here is from genome assembly GCA_031413515.1 of bacterium. Lineage (GTDB taxonomy): Bacteria > Myxococcota_A > UBA9160 > UBA9160 > UBA4427 > TMED88. Next base: position 40,736 of record JANOFF010000059.1, on the reverse strand, counting down.
GCACGCCGCGTGGTGCGTCGCGTGCTCATCCGGATGGAGGGCGGTCGCGACGTGTCGTATACGCACATCGCCCGCGTACTCGCCTTTCTGCGAAGAGAAGACTCTGCGACGTGCTCTCGGACTCTGGAGTTGCCCGGGGGGTTGCGAATCGAGGCATCTAGCGATGGCGTGCAGCTGTATCGAATCCGCGCCTGATGATGCGATCATGCTACGCTCGTTTTGCGGGGAACAGAGGAGAGACAGTTCTCACCCCCGCGAGGCGATCGCACCTGCCTGTGGGGCCATGAATCGGCCCTGTAGCCGATCGATGGATGGTCCAACGACCGTGCGTCGCACCTCATCGCGAACCAGAGGATCAACAACGGACTCCATTGCCAAGGTCCTCCACACGAGGCGCTCTGGCGATGGAATCGGCGACCGGTCGGCACTCGGGCCCACCAGAAGACACGAGGAAAGTCGGTGAACCAGCAGTTCTACAAGAACATGGCACTCTGGGTCGTGATCCTCGTGGTCATGCTCCTTCTCTTCACGATGCTCCGGCAGGAAGCCGACGCACCGCCCGATCTGGCCTACAGCGACTTCGTGGTCTCGGTCCGCGAAGGACAGGTGCAGGAGGTCACGATCGAAGAGGGAAGCATCGAGGGCAAGATGGCGGACACGGGTGCGTTCACCACGTACGCGCCGGTCGTCACCCCGGAGTTGCTCGACCTGCTCCAGGAGAAGCAGGTCAAGGTCACCGCGCAGCCCAAGGACGAGGGCAGCTTCTGGCGTCAGATCCTGATCATGTGGTTCCCGCTCGTGCTGTTCATCGGGCTCTGGATCTTCTTCATCCGCCAGATGCAGTCGGGCGGAGGCAAGGCGATGAGCTTCGGCAAGTCCAAGGCGCGCCTGCTCACCGAGAACTCCCAGTCCGTCACATTCAAGGATGTTGCGGGAATCGAAGAGTCCAAGGGTGAGCTGCAGGAGATCATCGAGTTCCTCAAGGAGCCCAAGCGATTCACGCGCCTCGGCGGTCGGATTCCGAAGGGAGTGCTGCTGGTAGGACCGCCGGGAACAGGCAAGACCCTGCTCGCGCGCGCCGTTGCCGGCGAGGCCGGCGTGCCGTTCTTCTCGATCTCGGGCTCGGACTTCGTCGAGATGTTCGTGGGCGTGGGCGCGTCGCGAGTGCGCGACCTGTTCTTGCAGGGGAAGAAGCAGGCGCCCTGCATCATCTTCATCGACGAGATCGACGCCGTCGGACGGCACCGCGGCGCGGGCATGGGCGGCGGCCACGATGAGCGTGAGCAGACCCTGAATCAGCTGCTGGTCGAGATGGATGGTTTCGAGAGCAACGAGGGCGTGATCCTGATCGCGGCGACGAACCGGCCGGACGTGCTGGATCCGGCGCTGCTCCGCCCCGGGCGATTCGACCGCAGGGTGGTGGTTCCGCGGCCCGACCTTCGTGGCCGTCTGCAGATCCTGAAGATCCATACGCGTCGGGTTCCGCTGGCCGACGACGTCGACCTCGAACTTCAGGCACGCGGTACGCCGGGAATGGTGGGCGCGGATCTCCAGAACCTGGTCAACGAGGCAGCGCTTCTGGCTGCGCGTCGGAACGCCCAGCGTGTCGCCCGGGTCGATTTCGAGAGTGCCAAGGACAAGGTGCTGATGGGCGCTGAGCGTCGCAGCATGATCATGAGCGACCAGGACAAGCGCATCACCGCGTTCCATGAAGCGGGTCATGCGCTCGTCGCACTGATGACGCCCGAGAACTCAGATCCCGTACACAAGGTGACGATCATCCCGCGTGGCATGGCGCTGGGGTTGACGCAGACGCTCCCCGAAGAGGATCGGCTGAACTACACCGACACGGAACTCTTCGCCCTGATTCGCTACGCGATGGGCGGACGGGCCGCGGAAGAGATCGTATTCGGGCACCTGTCGACGGGTGCCTCGAACGATCTGCAACAGGCCACCAACTGGGCCAGACGCATGATCACCGAATTCGGAATGAGCCCGAACCTCGGTCCGGTTTCGTACGCCGACAGCAGCAGCGACGTGTTCCTCGGTCGCGACTTCATGTCACGCAAGGACTACAGCGAGAAGAAGGCGCAGGAGATCGATGATGAGGTCGGCGTGATGCTCTCGGACATGTACGCAGAGGCGCGCCAGATCCTGCTGGACAATCGCGCCACGCTCGATCGGATCGCCGAAGCCCTGCTCGAGCGAGAGACCCTGGACACCGCCGATCTCGATCAGATCCTGCGCGGGGTGGAGCTTCGGCCGATGCGACCCACCACCGAGGCACTCGTCAGCGATCCGACAGAGTCGGAGCGATCGGAGAATCTGCCGGGCGGAAAGCTGCCCGACCCCGAACCCTTCCCGAGCTAGGAGTTCGACCGCGTGACGAACGAGTCCGTGTTCCCGCCGGAGAGGGTGAGCGTCGTCGGCGTGCTGAACGTGACACCGGACTCCTTCTCGGACGGGGGAGAATTGCTCGGACCCGCTGGCCGGGTCTGTCTCGATCGATTGATCGAGCGGGCTGCTGCACTGGTGGCGGCGGGAGCCGATGTACTCGATGTGGGCGGTGAATCGACTCGCCCGGGCTCAGTCGAGGTTCCGGTCGACGAGGAGATCGCACGAATCGAGTGTGCGATCGAGCGACTGTGCGAAGCCAGTCCGGTGCCGGTATCGATCGACACCCGAAAGGCTGCCGTTGCCCGGCGCGCCGTGGCGGCCGGGGCATCCCTGATCAACGATGTGTCGGGTCTGGCCCACGACGCCGAACTCGGCGTCGTGGCCGCCGAATCGGGAGCCGTGTTGATCCTCGGCCACATGCGGGGCGTCCCGGCATCGATGCAGCACGCGCCCGAGTACAGAGACACGCTCGAAGAAGTCGCTGCGGGGTTGGAGTCGAGCATCGAGCGGGCTCGAGCGGCGGGTGTGCCGAGCAATCGATTGGTGGTGGATCCGGGCATCGGATTCGGAAAGCGTGTCGAGGACAACCTGATCCTGCTTGCCCATGTGGGGTGGTTCCGCGAACGACTGGGATTGCCGGTGCTTGTCGGACCTTCCCGGAAGTCCTTCATCGAGCACATCACGGGCGATCGCATCGGCGAGCGTGATCTAGCGAGTCACGCGGCGTGTGCGGTTGCGGCTTTCAACGGCGCAGATGCAGTCCGGGTTCACGACGTCGCCGGCGCGCGTCGCGCCGTCGCCATGGGTCGCGCGATCCGTGGTGCCCGGCGGAAGGGACTCGGATGATCCAGGTCGTCTGGCGACTGCTGACCGACATCTCCGATTTCTTCTGGTCGAATTTCGATCCGTGGCGGGACTCGATCGACATCCTTCTCGTGGCCGCGGGAATCTATTGGCTGCTGCTCCTCATCCGGGGCACCCGGGCGATCCAGATCCTCGTGGGCCTGATCGTGCTGATCGGGCTCAGCCTCGCTTCCGAGTTGTTCCAGTTCGCTGCGGTCGGATTGATCCTCGAATACTTCCTCTCGAGCGCAGTGCTGATCATCATCGTGCTGTTCCAGCATGACATCCGGCGTGCCCTGGCCCGTGTAGGTCGCGGATTCTTCCCGTCCGTCTCCGCACAGCAGGAGTCCCAGATGCTCGAGGAGGTGGTTCGTGCCGCGCAGACCCTCTCGCAGCGACGGGTCGGTGCGTTGGTCGTTCTCGAGCGTGAGACATCGCTCGCGGATCAGATGCAGGCGGGAACCCCGCTGGACGCGGAGGTCAGCAAGGAACTCCTGGTCGCCCTGTTCATGCCGGCATCGCCGCTCCACGACGGTGCTGTCGTCGTGGCGGATGGTCGCGTCGCGTCGGCCGGCTGCATCTTGCCGCTCACGCTGACGACGGATCTGCCGGAGGGCATCGGTACGCGGCATCGAGCTGCGATCGGGATCACGGAGGAGACCGATGCAGTCGGTGTCGTGATCTCGGAAGAAACCGCCGAGATCTCGGTCGCTCTGGCGGGCGAGATGGTGCGGGGACTCGACGCTCCGCAATTGCGCGAATTGTTGCGCGACATCCTGAGCGGCGAGCGCAGGAATCTCGAGATCGGTTCGCCTGCGGAGCTCCACCTCGAGATCGCCGACGTCGCGCGAGGCGGCGCTGACGCGCCACGCCCGGTCGGCTGAGGTCTACGACGTGGCAGCGGGTTCACCTTCGTTTCGACCGGGACTGATGATCCTGGCCCTCGGGATCGCGATCTTCTTGTGGGGAATCGCTTCCGGGACGACGACGGGTGAACGGGGATTCGACGTCCCGGTCGAGTTGACGAAGTTGAGTGACGGGATGGTGGTCACGGATCAGAGCGTCGACTCGATCAACATCCGCGTGATGGGCAGCCGGGCGGCGCTCAGGAACGTCACGCCCGATCGATACACCTACTCGATCGATGTGTCGGGCGGGAAGCCTGGAGTCGCCGTCTACGAAGTCGATGTTTCCCGGATAGACCTGCCGCGCGGAGCACGTGCGGTCAGCCATTCGCCGTCGCGGGTCCAGGTGCGATTCGAGAAGCGCGGGCGGAAACTGGTGGAGATCCGACCGGATCTGGAGGGCGAGCCGGCGTCAGGCTTCAGGGTCGAAAGTGTGGCGGTCGATCCGCCGAAGGTGTGGCTGGCCGGGGCCCGCAGCCAGGTGATGAGGCTCGACGAGGTCGTGACGGAAACCGTCAACCTGGCGGGGTTGAAGGCCGACGAGGAGAGGGAGGTCCGGGTCAATCTGGGTGGGGGCACTCTGTGGTTGGAGGATCAGAAGCCCATCAAGCTGATCGTTCGCGTCGAAGCCGAGCCGGCGGAGGCACCGGCAGAGCGAAAGAGCAGCCCACCGAAGGGCGGCAAGAAATCGAAGTGAGGCTCCATCTCCCTCAACGGGTAGAACTCTCGACGGCAGGAAGAGGTGGCGCATGAGTCAGAAGGTCAGAAAACTGTTCGGAACGGACGGGGTGCGCGGACGTGCGAACACGCACCCCATGACCGCCGAAGTCGCTCTGTCGCTCGGTCAGGCGATCGCCCACGTCTTTCGTGGCACGGGTATCGGTCGCCACCGCATCCTGATCGGCAAGGACACCCGGTTGTCGGGCTACATGTTCGAGGACGCCCTGGCAGCGGGAATCTGTTCGATGGGCGTGGATGTGATCCATGTCGGTCCGATTCCCACGCCGGCTCTCGCGTTCTTGACGAGCGACATGCGCTGCGACGCGGGCGTGATGATCACCGCGAGCCACAATCCCTACCAAGACAACGGAATCAAGTTCTTCGGCCGCGACGGATTCAAGCTGGCCGACGAGATCGAACTCGAGATCGAGGAGTTGCTGTCGAGCGGCCAACTCGTCCATCATCGTGCTCCCGCGGATGAGATCGGACGGGCGACGCGCATCGACGACGTCGAAGGTCGCTACGTGGTGTTCCTGAAGCGCACGTTTCCCCGGGATACGACGCTCGATGGCATCCGCGTCGTGCTCGACTGCGCGAACGGTGCCGCCTACAAGGTCGGCCCGACGGTGCTGCGTGAGCTCGGCGCCGAAGTATTCACACTCGGCGTACAGCCGAACGGTCGCAACATCAACGAGGACTGCGGATCCCTGCATCCCCAGAACACCGTCGCCCGGGTACGCGAAGTGCGGGCCGACGTGGGAATTGCGGTCGACGGGGACGCGGATCGGGTGATGATCGTCGATGAGCGAGGCGAAGTGCTGGACGGAGACGTAGTGATCGCTCTCTGTGCGCGCCACCTGATCGACCGGGGTGCCCTCAAGGGCGGCGGTGTCGTGACCACCGTGATGAGCAACCTCGGCCTCGAAGAGGAACTGGCCGAGAAAGGTGTCAAGCTCATCCGAACCCAGGTCGGCGATCGATATGTCGTCGAAGCGATGCGCGAGGGCGGGTACAACCTGGGCGGCGAGCAATCCGGCCATGTCATCTTCCTCGACCATACGACCACCGGCGACGGACTGATGACGGCTCTGCAGGTTCTCGCCATCATGGCGCGCGAGGGTGTGCCGCTCTCACTGCTCGCTGCGGGATTCAATCGCTATCCCCAGGCGATGGTCAACATCGGAGTGGCGCAGAAGCGACCGCTCGAAGAGCTTCCCGTGCTCCAGGCTGCGATCGCTGAAGTCGAAGCGAAGCTCGATGGGAAGGGCCGCGTGCTCATCCGGTACAGCGGCACCGAACTGAAGGCCCGGGTCATGGTCGAAGGGCGGGACGGAGCCGAGGTGAATCAGTACGCCGAGGAACTCGCGAGCGTGCTGAAACGCGCGCTGTCCGAGTAGCGACACGCTCCGCTTCGGGCGGACGCGAGACGTGTTCGCTGCGGTGTTAGACTGGCCGGCGGCTGTGGCGCGGTGCGGTTCACCGAGCCACACAAGGGGGGCGACGCGTGGGCGACACCGCATGGTCGCTGGTCGGTTCGGCGCGGATGCAGGCACTCGATCGATTCACCATCGATGAACTCGGAATCCCGGGCGAGATCCTGATGGAGAGCGCCGGTCGTGCGGTGCTCGAGGCTGTGCTCGAGCGACACCAACCCGCGCTGGAGTCTCGCCGCTCCGAAGTGCTGGTGCTCTGTGGCACCGGAAACAACGGTGGCGACGGGCTGGTCGTGGCGCGTCACCTGAGGCAGCTCGGTCTGCCGGTGCGTGTCGGCCTGCTCGGCGGGGACTCCCGCGCGACCGGCGACGCGGCAGCGAATCTCGCGCGTGCCCGGGCGGTCGGCGTGCCGATCGAAGGAGAGGACGTCGCCCTGCCCGAAAGCGGGGTGATCGTCGACGCGATCTTCGGCACGGGGCTCAGTCGCGATGTCGACGGAGCAGCGGCACGCTGGATCGAGCGGGTGGCGAGTGCCCGCAGGTCGAGAAGACTCGACGTGATCTCGGTCGACCTGCCTTCGGGCATCGATGCCGATACGGGGCAGGTCCTCGGCGTTGCGATCACCGCGGACTGTACGATCACGCTGGGCAGTCCGAAGATCGGACTCACGCTCGAACCGGGTCGGTCGCTGGCCGGTCGCATCCATGTGGCGCGCATCGGCATCGTCGATCGCCTGCCCGACGAGATGGAGAACGAGGGTCGACTTGCCGCGCAGCTGTGGCACGACGGCTTCGTGGCAACGCAACTCCCGAGGCGCCCAGCTGCGGGTCACAAGGGCAGCTTCGGTCACGTTCTCGTGATCGCGGGATCCGAAGGCAAGACGGGGGCCGCTGCGCTGTGCGCCACCGCGGCTGCCCGGGCAGGGGCCGGGCTCGTCACGATCGCCTGTCCGAGAAGCCTGAACGACATCCTCGAGGTGAAGTGCACCGAGGCGATGACCGTGGCCGTCGATGAGACGTCGGCCCGTGGTCTTGCGGAATCCGGTCTCGCGAGGATCGTCGCGCTGGCCGCCGAGCGCGATGCAGTCGCGCTGGGCCCCGGCATCGGGGTGGCGCCCGACGCGACGGCGCTCGTACATGGCCTCGCCGAGAAGATCGGAGTCCCGCTCGTGCTCGATGCGGACGCCCTGAATGCCCTGGCTCGCGACGTATCGGCGTTGCGCGCACGGCCTGCCGCCACGGTGCTGACTCCGCATCCGGGCGAAGCGGCCCGCCTGCTCGGCACGACGCCGAGCGAGATCAATCGCGATCGGGTGGGGGCCGCTCGCGAGCTCGCCGCGCGGAGCGGTTCGGTCGTCGCGTTGAAGGGGGCGGCCACGGTGTGCGCCGAACCCGGCGGCCGGGTCATCATCAATCCGACCGGCGGACCGAACCTGGCCTCCGGCGGCAGCGGTGACGTACTGACCGGAATCGTCGCAGCCCTGCTCGCGCAGGGCGTCGCGCCATTGGCCGCCGCCGCCACGGCGGTCTATTGGCACGGCCGGGCGGGTGATCTGCTGGCGCGTCGACACGGGGCCGCGGGGACGCTGGCGCATGAGTTGGCGGATGAGTTGCCCGCCGCAGCAGTGGGTATCCGGGAAGCGAGGCAAGATGGACGAAGCACGCGACCCGTTCGAACGGGCACTCTCGTTCCGTTCCCCCACCCCTGAGCGCACGCGCGCGATCGCGGCAGAACTCGCCCAGGCCTGGCTCGAAGTCTCGGACGGGGCGGGACTCGTGACCGGGCTGATCGGCGGGCTCGGTGTGGGGAAGACCGTCTTCGTCAAAGGCCTGGCGGATGGGCTCGGGCTCGATGGCGATACCGTCTCGAGCCCGACTTTCGTGCTGGCCAATCAATATCCGGTGTCGGACGACGTAGCCCTGAACCACGTCGATTTCTACCGGATCGAACTGGCCGCCGAGCTGGAGGGCATGGGCTTTTTCGACCTCATGGACCCGGGCGCGCTGTTGGCCGTGGAGTGGGCGGATCGCTTCGATCATGCACTCCCTCGCTCCCGTCTCGACCTGCACATCCATCGCGAGAGTGGAGATCATCGACGATTCGAGGCACGAGCGCAGGGTGAGCTGGCCTGCGCGGTGCTTGCCCGTTGGCAGGAGCGGGCGGGTCTCGGCCGGGACTGATCGCGCTTCGACCACGAGCGGGCGATCCGCGCGCGATGCGGGGAACGTTCTGGTTTCCTAGATTCCGGCTCCCTCCGATCGGCGCTGGCGAGCGATTGCGGGTTGCGGGGATCGGCAGCGATCGAGACCTGTCGCCCGCGTGGCTGCAGAGTCAGGAAGCGGAAGAACCCGAGAGAACTGCAGCATGTCGCTGATCGTCCAGAAATTCGGTGGAACCAGTGTCGGCGACGTCGCACGCATCCAGAACGTGGCGAGGCGCGTCGTCGCCACGAGGGAGTCGGGCCACCAGGTGGTGGTCTGCGTGTCCGCGATGTCCGGCGAGACGAATGCGCTGGTCGCGCTGGCCGAAGCCATCTCGGGCGGCGCTCCCCCCGATCCGCGTGAGTACGACGCGCTCGTGTCGACGGGGGAGCAGAAGACGATCGCGCTGCTCGCCATGGCGATCCAGGGCCTGGGCCATCCGGCACGCTCGTTCACCGGTGCCCAGATGGGGATGCGGACGGACGCCGACTACATGCGCGCGCGGATCCGAAGCATCGACACCGACGCACTGCGGAGCGTGCTCGACGCAAACGGCATATGCGTGATCGCGGGATTCCAGGGAGTCGACGACGCCGGCAACATCACCACGCTCGGTCGCGGCGGATCCGATACCTCCGCGGTTGCGGTCGCGTGCGCGCTCGGCGCGGACGTCTGCGAGATCTTCACGGACGTCGACGGCGTCTACACCGCCGATCCGCGGATCGTGCCGAACGCCCGCAAGCTTTCGCGCATCTCGTTCGAGGAGATGCTCGAACTGGCAAGCCTGGGTGCCAAGGTCCTGCAGATCCGATCGGTCAAGTTCGCCATGCGCTACGGAGTGCCGATCCACGTGCGCTCGAGTTTCAGCCTCGATGAGGGCACCTGGGTCGTTCCGGAGGAGGATGTGATGGAGCACCTGATCGTTTCAGGCGTGACGTGTGCGGTCGATGAAGCCCAGATCCGCGTCCAGAGTGTCCCCGACCAGCCGGGGATCGCGGCTCGGCTCTTCACGCCGATCGCCGATTCGGGCATCGTGGTCGACATGATCATCCAGAATCTGTCACGGGAAGGAACCACCGACCTGACATTCACCGTTCCCCGCGTCGACTACGCCCGGGCTCTCGAATTGGCGAAGAAAGCAGGCGGCGAGATGGGCTGCGAGAAGGTGGGTGGGGACGTCGACATCGCGAAGGTCTCGATCGTCGGTCTCGGCATGAAGGATCACGCCGGCGTCGCTACGAAGATGTTCAGCGTGCTTGCCGCGGAAGGCATCAATATCCAGATGATCAGCACGAGTGAGATCAAGATCTCGGTGGCGATCCAGAAGAAGTACGCCGAGCTGGCGGTGCGCGCGCTGCACGCTGCGTTCATCGATGGTGACGCCGGCGAGAACGCAGTCGAGTAGTCCCGAGCTGGAGATCCGGTCCCGATCGATCGGAGCCACATGCCACCGGATCGCGGATCGACCGCGACCCTTGCGATCGTGCTGCTGCTCGCCGCGGTATCGAGGTGCCCGCCCGGCCTCGCTCTGCGCGCCCGGATGCCGTCCGCGTGCGAGAGCCATTGGGTCGAGGTCGAGAGCAACGACGGAATCTCCACCTCGGTGGCCTGCGCGACAGAGGATTCGCGCTCGGGTCCACCGGTCGGTCCGGCGCGCCTGCTGGTCGGGCTCCCCATCGAAATCAACCTCGCCTCGGCGGAGACGCTCGAGGTGCTTCCGGGGATCGGACCACAGCGAGCCCGGGCGATCGTCCAGGAGCGCTGTCACAGGCCATTCGAAGGCCTCGGCGATGTCGCTCGTGTCCGGGGCATCGGCCCCAAGACAGTCGAGGCTCTGCGGGAGCAGGCAGTTGCGGGGCCTCCCACGCCGGATTGCCCCACCGCGCCTACACTGCCACCGTGAGCGAATCGATCGAAGAGCGCAGCGCGCGCCGACAGTCAGCCGCTTTCGTGCACCGGGCGCGGGGTTTCATCCTCCACGACCTGTGGCACCTCGATCTGCGTCCGCGATCGGTGACCGCTGCTGGCGTGCGACTGCTGCAACTCGTCGTGATGATCGCCCGGGGCTTCATCCGCGACGAGTTGATGCTCCGGGCCAGTGCACTCACCTACGTCAGCCTGCTTTCGCTGATGCCACTTCTGCTGGTCACCGTGTCCTTGATCGGGCTGGTGGGGGGGCAGGATCGGATCGTCGACCTGATCGTGGATCAACTCACGGCCGTCAGTCCCGAGGCACGGGAGATGATCATGACCCGGCTGCGCGAGACGAACATCGGGAGTCTAGGGACGGTCGGTGGAAGCCTCCTGATCTTGACGGCGATCATGACCCTGCGGCATCTCGAGGCGACCCTGAACGACATCTGGGGGGTCAGGAGGGGCCGCTCCTGGTCGCGGCGATTTTCCGATTATCTCGCCGTCCTGGTCGTGGCGCCGATCCTGACGGCCACCGCCATTTCGCTGTCGACGACGATGCAGAGCGAAGAGCTGTTCATGCATCTGCTCGAACGCCCTCTGATCGCCGCCGCGTTCGACTCGGGGCTGCGCTACCTGCCGGAGTTGCTGTTCACCATTTCATTCACGTTCCTCTACTGGTTCTTTCCGAATACCCGGGTGCGACCGCTGTCTGCGCTGCTGGGCGGGTTGGTCGCCATGCTGCTCTTCTCGGTAGCCCGATTCGCCTACGTGGATCTGAGCGTCGGGGCGGCGCGATACAGCATGATCTTCGGCGGCATGGTGGCGCTGCCCCTCATGCTGGTGTGGCTCTTCGCGTGCTGGGCCGTCGTGCTGCTCGGTGCCGAGGTGGCCTTCGCGCATCAGAACCTGTCCCACTACCGACAGGAGTTGACCCAGGTGGCGCCCGGGCCTGCGGAGCGGGAGGCGGTGGGTCTCCGCATCGCACTCGAAGTCGCCGCCGCCTTCTGTCGTGGGCATGCGCCCCCCGTGGCGAGCGGATTGTCGGAATCGCTCGGCGTCTCCGTGCGCACCGTGAGACAGATCCTCGAGGCTCTCGAAGAGCGTGGGCTCGTGGTCCGCGGCGCCGGTGAGGATCGGGACACGCCGTACCTGCCGGCTCGTCCGGTGGATCGCATCACGATTTCGGAAGTGCTGACGGCGCTCCGGGGAGATCGTCGCGCAGTGGCATTGAACGGGGCGGAGGAGGTCGCGCCGAACTCGTCGTTCGACACGGCCGTGGCCGCGGTGCTCGATGAACTGGACTCGGCTCGGGCCAGCGTGGGGGATGTCCGTACGCTCTCGGATATTCTCGCCACGGTCGATGAGTCGCCGGTGGACCGAGCCGATTCTGGCGAAATCTCGTGAACGCCACCTCCCGCATCTACCTCGACCACAATGCGACGACACCTCTGCATCCAGAGGTTGTCGACCTCATGCTGCGCATCCTGCGCGATGACCACGGCAATCCATCGAGTACCCATGCCGAAGGAGCTCGGGCCCGGGGCATGATCGAGGAGGCCAGAGACCAGGTGTCGGCGTGCCTGGGTACGGTGTCCGGAAGGGTGTTGTTCACGGGGGGCGCCACGGAAGCGAACAACACGGTGCTGCTCGCCCTGATCGATCACGCGGATCGAGGAAATGGACGAGGCGGACTGGTCACGACCACCGTCGAGCATCCATCGGTGATGGCGCCCGCGGAGCGACTTCGCAAGGCGGGTTTGCCGGTGCATTTCGTGCCCGTCGCTGGCGATGGGCTGGTCGACGTCGACGAACTGCTCGCGGCGGTGGATCCGCAGACCGCGCTCGTATCGCTGATCTGGGCCAACAACGAGACCGGTGTCCTCCAGCCGATCGAGGAGATCGCCGAAGCGCTCGCCGAACGCGGTGTGCGGCTGCATGTCGACGCCACCCAGGCGGTGGGCAAGTGGTCGGTCGATCTGTCCCGGATCCCCGTCGACTATCTCTCCTGTTCCGCCCACAAGTTGAATGGTCCGAAGGGCGTCGGCTGTCTGGTCACCGGCGATGCGAGCGGCGTGGTCCCTCTGCTGCTCGGCGGACCTCAGGAGAAGCGTCTGCGCGGAGGAACCGAGAACGTTGCCGGCATCGCCGGATTCGGTCGGGCCTGCGCGCTGGCGACGGCCGAACTGAGTGATCGCATGCTTCGGTACGCCGTGTTGCGGGACCGCCTCTGGTCAAGACTCGACTCGAGCATCGGGCGGATTCGTCGGAATGGATCGGTGACGCAGGTGCTGCCCAACACTCTGAATGTCGAGATCGAGGGTGTCGCGGGTGACGTACTCGTCGAGGCGCTCGATCTCGATGGAGTCGCCGCCTCGGCCGGTGCCGCGTGCCATTCGGGCTCGGTGGCGCCCTCCCACGTGCTCACAGCGATGGGACTCACCCCCGAACGGGCACGGGCCTGCCTGCGACTCAGCGTCGGTCTCGGGAACGACGATGCCGAGATCGACCGGGCCGCGGGGATCCTGGCAGAGCTCGTCGAGCGTGCCCGGGCCGTGGGTCGGACGTGACGGGCGCAGTCGTCGCGACGACAGAAGAGCGCATCCTGGTCGCGATGTCGGGTGGCGTCGACTCATCGGTCGCCGCGGCGTTGCTCGTCGAAGCCGGAGGCGAGGTGGTCGGGGTGACGATGGATCTCGCCGGAGGCTCGTCGCGCTGCTGCTCGCTCGAGGACGCCGACGACGCACGCCGTGTCGCCGAGAAGCTGGGCATCCGATTCTACGTGGCGAACTACGCCGATTCGTTTCGTCGCGAAGTGGTCGAATCGTTCGCCGATGCCTATCTCGCCGGCAGGACGCCGATCCCCTGCGTGGTCTGCAACAAGCGCTTCAAGTTCGATCAGCTGATGGACCGCGCAGGCATGCTCGGCGCATCGGCCGTCGCGACGGGCCACTACGCGCGTGTCGAACGCGATCCGGAGACCGATCGATTCGTTCTGCGGCGGGCCGTCGACCGGGCGAAGGACCAGACGTACTTCCTGTTCCAGCTCGATCAGTCGCAGCTCGAGCGGATCCGCTTCCCGCTCGGCTCGCTGACCAAGCAGCAGGTGCGGGAGCGCGCGCGTGAGCTCGGCCTGCGAACGGCCGACAAGCCCGAGAGCCAGGAGATCTGTTTCGTTCCCGATGGCGACTATGCACGGGTCGTCGAAGCCGTGCGCCCCGAGGCGGCATCGCGCCCGGGTGAGATCGTCGATGCAGAAGGGCACATCCTCGGTCGGCACGATGGTGTCCATCGCTTCACGATCGGGCAGCGCCATGGACTCCGTCTCAGCGCGGATCGACGTCTCTATGTCACACGCATCGACGCCGATCAGCGTCGCGTGGTCGTGGGAGGAGTGGACGAACTCGGGGTCGGGGCGGCGATCGTGTCCGCTGTCAATTGGATCGCGGGCGGGACTCCGCCGGTGCCGCAGCGCGCGCGCGTGCAGGTGCGCCACCGACACGAGGGAGCCGATGCGCTCGTCTTCCCGCTGCCGGGGGGGCGAGCGCGCATCGAGTTCGATCAGCCCGTGCGCGCCGTCGCGCCGGGACAGGCTGCCGTGTTCTACGAGCCCGCCGTCCGTGAGGGCGAGCGGGTGCTCGGAGGCGGATGGATCGAGGAGACACGACGCGGGTCATGACCAGCGAATCGGCGACAGATCTGCGACCGCCCATCGAGCGCCTCGAGACGGTTCTCGGGCATGTGTTCCGGGATCGACGACTCCTCGAAGAGGCGTTGCAACACGCTTCGTTCGCCAACGAGCGGGACGGCGTGGTAAGCAACGATCGGCTCGAGTTCCTCGGTGATGCCGTCGTCGGGCTGGTGGTCGGGCAGCTCCTGTTCTCCGCCAATCCAGGCTGGGATGAAGGTGCGCTGACACGGGCGCTGCACGGAATCGTCGATCGTCGGGGGCTCTCGCAGCTCGCGCGACGACTGGGCGTGGGCGTCCATCTCCGCCTGGGTTCGACCGAGCGACAGTCGAGTGGGCACGAGAAGGACTCGATCCTCGCGGATGCCATGGAGGCCCTGATGGGGGCGATGTTCCTCGATGCCGGCCTCGACCCGGTGCGCGCGCTGATCGAACGAGAGTTCGCCGCCGAGCTCGTCGCAGGCGCCATGCCCGTCGATCGGGATCCGAAGACAAGGTTCCAGGAACTCGTGATGGAGCGCCACGGTGAGTTTCCGACCTACACGCTCGAAGGCGACTCGGGCCTCGATGGCGATGAGGCGCGCTTCACCGTGCGAGCCGTCGTCCAGGGGGTTTCGTTGGCGTCGGGCACCGGTCGCACGAAGCGTGCCGCCGAGTTCGTTGCGGCCCTGTACGCGCTGACGCGAATGGAGTCGGAATCTGTCGCGGACGGCGAGAGAGGCGAGTGATGAACGACCAGAAGGCCACGCATCGCGCCGGCTTCGTCGCACTTCTCGGACCGCCCAACGCGGGGAAGTCGACGCTGCTGAATCGTCTGCTCGGAGAGAAGCTCGCGATCGTCACCGCTCGGCCGCAGACGACCCGGAGCCGAATCCTCGGGATCGTGAACCGACCCGGCGCGCAGCTGCTGCTCGTCGATACGCCTGGTCTGCACGAATCGAGCAAGCAGTTGAACGTCACCCTGAACGAATCGGTGATCGAGGCCTCGAAGGATTGCGACGTGGCGATCCTGCTGATCGATGCGACGCGCTCCTGGGAGGCGGCCCACGATCGGTTGATGTCGGGCTTGAAGACGCGTGGCGTGCCGGTTCTCGTCGTGCTGAACAAGATCGACCTGGTCACGGAAGCCGGGGCCGTCCTGCAGGCCGTCGAGTCGATCGCTCGGGCGCCCGTGTGGGCGATCTCCGCCCAGACGGGGGAGGGCATCGTCGCATTGCTGGAGCAGATCGAGCGTGCCCTGCCGGAGTCTCCCGCCCTCTACCCGGACGACGCACTGACGGATCGCCCCGTCCGGTGGCTGTGCGGTGAGCTGATCCGCGAGGCGGCATTCGAATGCCTCGAGCAGGAGCTGCCCTACTCGATTGCCGTCGAGATCCTCGAGTACGACGAGAGAAGGTCGGATCTGATCAAGATCCACGCGAATCTGCTCGTGGCCCGCGAGAGTCAGAAGCGCATCGTGGTCGGGGCGGGCGGGCGGACCATCAAGGGCATCGGCATGCGGGCCCGGCAGAACATCCAACGGCTCGTCGGCAACCGCGTGCACCTCGAGATCTTCGTGAAGGTGGATCCGAACTGGCTGACGAACGCACGACGGATCGAAGAACTCGGGTATCGCTGAACGAAGTGGAGCCCCACGGGGAACAGGATCTACGAACCTCGGGCCGATATGCTACCCAGTTGACGTGAACTGGCAGACACCGATGACCAAGGATCTATCGATCGGCGAGGTGTGCGGCTCGACGGGCCTGTCGCCCCGCACCGTCCGCTACTACGAAGAAGTCGGACTGTTGCCCGGGGTTCGCAGGCGCACCGGTGGCCGACGCGTCTACGGACCGGACGAAATCGAGAGGCTGCGCTTCATTCAGCGCCTCAAGACCCTGGGGCTGAGCCTCCACGAAATCAAGGACCTCAACAGTCTCTACGCCCTGGCTGGATCGACGACTGCCATGCTCGAGCGCCTCGACGACCTGCTCGACGCCCATGTCGCGGGTCTCGATGCGCGGATCGGCGAGTTGACCGGCCTGAGGGACGAGATGGATCAATACCGACAGCGCGTCCGCGGTCGGATCAGTGCGGCGTCGAACCGCCGCAGCGGCGGCGACGGTGCCCGCGCGGCGCGTCGTCCCGGCAACTCGGAACCGGCAAGGAAGTCATCATGAGCAGCGCACCGATATCCCGCCCCGAAGGCCTCGGCCGGAGCACACGGATCCGGGTGGTCACGGCGGCTTCGTTGTTCGACGGACACGATGCGGCGATCAACATCATGCGTCGAATCCTGCAGGCACAGGGCGCGGAGGTCATCCATCTCGGTCACGATCGCTCGGTCGACGAAATCGTCGAGGCAGCCGTCTGTGAAGGTGCGCACGCGGTGGCTGTTTCGTCCTATCAGGGCGGTCACATGGAGTTCTTCGAGTATCTCGTCGACCGGCTGAGAGAGCGAGGTGTTCCCTGGGTCCAGGTGTTCGGCGGGGGTGGCGGCACGATCACCGACGCAGAGATCGATGCGCTCCACGCCTACGGGGTGGCGCGGATCTTCAGTCCCGCCGACGGAAGACGCCTCGGGCTCGAGGGCATGATCGGGACGATCATCGAGAGCTGTCGCGTTGCCGAGGCTTCCGGATCCCGGACCGCCGGCGCGATCGTCCCGACGATCGCCCTGGAGGATCTGACGCCCGAACGGGTGGGTGAGATCGCGGCCCTCATCAGTTGCCTGGAAGAGGACAACGCATCGCCAACCGCGGCCGGCGTGGACCTGCGCGCACGCCTGGACGAATCGGCGCAGCGGCAGCGTGCACCGGTCGTCGGATTCACGGGGACCGGTGGCGCCGGCAAGTCGAGCGTGGTGGACGAGCTGCTGCGCCGCTATCGCCAGGCCCATCCCGATCAGTCGATCGGTGTGCTGCTGATCGATCCGAGCCGTCGGCGCACCGGCGGTGCGCTGCTCGGCGATCGAATCCGGATGAACTCGATCCACGGGTCAGGGGTGTTCGTACGCTCGATGGCGACACGGCGCGCGCACCTCGCACTATCGTCGGCCGTGCGCGATGCCGTCCGGGTCCTCCAGGCAGCACGCTTCGATCTGATCCTGATCGAGACCGCAGGAATCGGTCAGAGCGATTCGGAGATCGTCGATCTCGTCGACCTCTCGCTCTACGTGATGACGCCCGAGTTCGGAGCTCCGACCCAGCTCGAGAAGATCGACATGATCGACCTCGCCGATCTCGTGGTCCTGAACAAAGTCGACCGGCAGGGTGCACAGGATGCCCTGCGCGACGTTCGGAAGCAGTGGAAGCGCAATCATTCCCGCTTCGACCTGCCCGATACAGCGGTCCCGGTCTTCGCGACGATCGCCCGGCAGTGGAACGATCCCGGGACGGAACGGCTGTACGCGGCCTTCGAACGACGCCTCGAGGCCTCGAGATCCGGCATCGCGCACGATGCGTTCGCCGACGTGGGCGAAGCGGCGACAGCACTCGACGTGGTCTCCATGATTCCGCCTGCAAGAAGCCGCTATCTCGCGAATATCGCTGCTTGCATCCGCGACTATCACGAGCGGAGCCGCCGCGAAGCAGAACACGCCGCCACCGCAGACGGAATCGCCCGGTCGATCCGCAGCCTGGGGGCCGGGACTCCGCCGGCCGCGCGACTCCACGCGGAGGTGGAGGGCCTCCCCGATTCCGGTCCTGCGACGGACGTGGTCGCGACACTTCGCGTCCACTACGACTCCATTCTCGGTGAGATCGCACCGTCGACGAGGCGGGAGCTGGCGGCGTGGGAGGATCGGGTTGCGTCCTACAAGGCGCCCACTCAATCCTACGCGGTGCGCGATCGCGAGATCCCGGTGGACAACTACTTCGAGACGCTCGCGGGTACGCGAGTTCCGAAAGTGGCGTTGCCCCGGAGCAGTGACTGGGGCGAGATCGTCCGGTATCTCGCCGAAGAGAACGTGCCAGGCGTCTTCCCCTACACCGCGGGCGTGTTTCCGTTCAAGCGAGAAGGCGAGGATCCGACTCGCATGTTCGCAGGCGAGGGTGGACCGGCCCGGACGAACCGACGCTTCCACTTCCTCGCGTCGGGTCAACCCGCTGCGCGGCTCTCGACGGCTTTCGACAGCGTGACGCTGTACGGTCGCGACCCGCATGTCCGACCGGACATCTACGGCAAGGTCGGCAACTCGGGTGTGTCGGTCTGCACGGTCGACGATGCGAAGATCCTCTACTCCGGATTCGATCTGTGCGCACCCGGGACGTCGGTGTCACTGACGATCAATGGACCTGCCCCGATGGTGCTCGCCTTCTTCCTGAACGCGGTGATCGATCAGCAGGTGGAGAAGCATCTGATCGAACGGGGTGAGCTCGAAGCGGTGCGCGCCCGCGCGGCCGAGGAATCGGGCGTCCGCGGCGAGCGGCTGCCGGACTATGGCGACGAGCTTCCGCCCGGCCACGACGGGCTCGGGCTCGGTCTGCTCGGGATCGCGGGAGACCGGGCCGTCGATCGGCCCACCTACGAGCGCATTCGCAAGGACGCTCTCGAGCGGGTCCGGGGCACCGTCCAGGCGGACATCCTGAAGGAAGACCAGGCTCAGAACACCTGCATCTTCTCCACCGACTTCGCGTTGAAGATGCAGGGCGACATCCAGGAATACTTCATTGCGAATGCCGTGCGGAATTTCTATTCCGTGTCGATCTCCGGCTACCACATGGCAGAGGCTGGTGCGAATCCGATCACTCAGCTCGCGTTCACGCTCGCCAACGGACTGACATTCTGCGAGTACTACCTCGCCCGCGGCATGGCGATAGACGAATTCGCTCCGAACTTCTCGTTCTTCTTCAGCAACGGACTCGATGCGGAGTATGACGTGATCGGCCGCGTTGCACGCCGAATCTGGGCCATAGCCATGCGCGATCACTACGGTGCGTCGGAGCGCAGCCAGAAGCTGAAGTACCACATCCAGACATCGGGACGATCCCTGCATGCCCAGGAGATGGATTTCAACGACATCCGGACCACCCTGCAGGCGCTGACCGCGATCCGGGACGGTTGCAACAGTCTGCATACGAACGCCTTCGACGAAGCCGTGACGACGCCGACCGAGGCGTCGGTCCGACGCGCGCTGGCCATCCAGCTGATCATCAATCGCGAACTCGGTACGACCCGGAACGAGAACTCGATCCAGGGTGCCCACTACATCGACGCGCTGACGGATCTCGTGGAGGAAGCCGTGCTCGCCGAGTTCGACAGGCTGTCCGAGCGGGGAGGGGTGCTAGGCGCGATGGAGACCCTGTACCAGCGCGGCAAGATCCAGGAAGAAAGCCTGCATTACGAATCCCTGAAGCACAGCGGCGAGCTGCCGATCGTGGGAGTCAACACGTTCGTGGCCGGGAATGCAGAGGGCTCATCGCCCGGCGCTGTGGACCTGATGCGCTCGAGTACCGCGGAGAAGGACATCCGGATCGAGGCGCTGCGTTCGTTCCGGGCGCGCCACGTGGCCGAGCTTTCGGCCAGTCTGAGCGAGCTCGTAGGGTGCGCAGCTCGCGGAGACAACGTGTTCGGAAAGTTGATGGAGACGGTGAAGACCGCAAGTCTCGGTCAGATCACCGAGGCGTTGTTCGACGTGGGCGGGCGCTATCGACGCAGCATGTGATGCGGTGTCGGACTGCGCCGACGTGCCGCACCGACGTTCCGCACCGAGAACAGGCGAGAAGGGCTAGACTGCGCCGCCTCGTGCGTCGACGCGGGACGGACGTCGTGTCGGCGAGAAGAGCAGGAGTCCAGGATGGCAGGCAGGTCGGGAACCGGGAACGACTTCGAGCAGTGGCGAGCGCTCGCACGACAGGAGCTCCGGGGCAAGTCGCCGGACGATCTGGCGTGGTCGAGTCCCGACGGCATCGTGATCAAGCCCCTGTACACGGCAGCGGACGTCGAGAAGCTCCAACTGACCGATACGCTTCCAGGCCTTGCGCCGTTCATTCGCGGTCCGCGAGCCACCATGTACGCCAATCGTCCATGGACGATCCGTCAGTATGCGGGATTCTCGACGGCCGAAGAGTCGAATGCCTTCTATCGCGCAAACCTCGAAGCGGGTCAGCAGGGTCTCTCGGTGGCGTTCGATCTCGCCACCCATCGCGGCTACGACTCGGATCACGAGAGGGTCACCGGCGACGTCGGCAAGGCCGGTGTGGCAATCGATTCAGTCGAGGACATGAGGATCCTCTTCGACCGGATTCCGCTCGATCAAGTCACTGTCTCGATGACGATGAATGGCGCGGTGCTGCCGGTGCTGGCGTGTTTCATCGTGGCGGCAGAGGAGCAGGGCGTCGCCCAGCAGGACCTCGCGGGCACGATCCAGAACGACATCCTCAAGGAGTTCATGGTTCGCAACACCTACATCTATCCGCCGGAACCCAGCATGCGGATCGTGGCCGACATCATCGAGCACACAGCGAACCACATGCCGAAGTTCAATTCGATCTCGATCAGCGGCTATCACATGCAGGAAGCCGGTGCGAACACCGTGCTCGAACTCGCGTTCACGCTGGCGGACGGCATCGAATACGTTCGAGCCGCGCTGTCCAAGGGTCTGGACGTCGACGATTTCGCCGGACGCCTCTCGTTCTTCTGGGGCATCGGGATGAACTTCTATCTCGAGATCGCGAAGATGCGGGCAGCCCGACTGCTGTGGTTCGAGCTGATGCAGCAGTTCGAGCCGAAGGATCCGCGCTCGTCGATCCTGCGCACGCACTGCCAGACGTCGGGTGCGAGCCTCACCGAGCAGGATCCGATGAACAACATCATCCGGACCACGATCGAGGCGATGGCGGCGGTCTTTGGCGGAACCCAGTCCCTGCACACCAACGGTTACGACGAGGCCGTGAGCCTGCCGACGGACGCCGCCGCACGGACCGCGCGGAATACCCAGCTGATCCTCCAGGAAGAGACGGGCATTCCGGCGGTCGTGGATCCGTGGGGTGGTTCGTACTTCATGGAGTCACTCACTCATCGCGTCGCGTCCGAAGCGCGCCAACTGCTCGAGGAGATCGAAGCCCTCGGTGGCATGACGAAAGCCATCGTCCATGGCATGCCGAAGCTGCGGATCGAGGAGAGCGCGACACGCCGCCAGGCCCGAGTCGACGCCGGACTCGACGTCGTGGTGGGAGTCAACAAATATCGTCTCGACGAAGAGCCGGTGATTGCCATCCGCGATATCGACAATACGGCCGTCCGGATCTCGCAGATCGAGCGCCTGGAACGGATCCGTGCGAGCCGGAATGCCGATGCGGTGTCGCGGTCGCTGGAGATGCTGCGAGGATTGGCGAAGAACGGCAAGGGCAATCTGCTCGCTGCAGCGATCGATGCCGCGCGGGCCCGGGCGACGGTCGGAGAGATCTCGTCTGCGCTGGAGGACGTGTACGGTCGCTACCGCGCTGCGATCCAGACGGTTTCGGGGGTCTACGCATCGGTGGAACACGGCAATTCCGAGTTCGACAAGGTCTGTGAGGACGTTCGCGCCTTCGCCGCAGAGGAAGGACGCCGTCCCCGCATGCTGGTGGTGAAGCTTGGGCAGGATGGCCACGACCGGGGGATGAAGATCATCGCCACGGCCTTCGCCGACATCGGTTTCGACGTCGATGTCGGTCCGTTGTTCCAGACCCCTGCAGAGGCCGCCCGTCAGGCGATCGACAACGATGTCCACGTCGTAGGCGTTTCGAGCCAGGCGGCTGGCCACAAGACGCTGGTCCCGTTGCTCGTCGAAGCACTGGCAGCGAACGGTGCGGACAACATCGCGGTGGTCGTGGGAGGTGTGATCCCGCCGCAGGACTACGAATTCCTGCATCAGCATGGCGTGTCATGCGTGGTCGGGCCCGGCACGCCGGTTCCGAAAGCGGCCGCCGCGGTCCTGAAGGTGTTGCGAACCCGTCGAGGATGATCACGAACCCGCAGGAGGGTGCGATCCGGCACACTCCCTCAGGATATACCGGATGAAGGCCGAGGAGTTCCGGAAGGCCATCGTGGCCGGAGACCGCCGCGCACTGGCCCGCGCCATCACGTTGATCGAGAGTCGAAGACCCGAGCGACGTGCCCTCGGTCAAGAAGTCCTCGATCTCCTGATCTCCGCGACAGGCCGGGCGATCCGTGTGGGAATCACCGGACCGCCTGGATCCGGCAAGAGTTCCTTCATCGAGGCACTTGGTCTCCACATCCTGTCTCGGGGAATGCGTGTCGCGGTGCTTGCCGTCGATCCGTCGAGCCCGGTGACCGGTGGCAGCATCCTCGGCGACAAGACCCGCATGGAGCGCCTCGCGGTGTCACCCGATGCGTTCATCCGCCCGTCCCCCTCGAGCGGGTCGCTCGGCGGTGTCGCCGAACGGACACGCGAAGCCATGCTGCTCTGCGAGGCAGGCGGTTACGACGTCGTCTTGATCGAGACCGTCGGCATCGGTCAATCCGAGGTGACCGTGCGGTCGATGGTCGACTTCTTCCTCGTGCTGCTGCTTCCGGGCGGTGGCGACGAACTACAGGGCATCAAGCGTGGAGTCATGGAACTCGCTGATGCCGTCGTCGTCAACAAGGCCGACGGCGATACGCGCGCGGTCGCCGAGCGGACCCGCAGCGAGTACGAGAAGGCGCTCCAGCTGATCCGACCGGCGAGCCCGAACTGGCGGGCGAAGGCGTTGCTGTCCAGTGCGTTGACGGGAGAAGGTGTTCCAGCCATATGGGAATGCATCCAGGCTCATCAGAGCGCGCTGGAGACCAGCGGTGAACTCGCGGCCAGGCGTCGTCATCAGGCGCGAGAGTGGATGTGGTCGCTGGTGGAACATGGCCTGCGTGAAGCGCTGGCCGTGGACGCAGGAGTGTCCGCTCGGGCGAGTCAACTCGAGCGGGAAGTCGAGGCACTCGTGACGACGCCTGCGTCGGCGGCCCGCGAACTGCTCGCGCGATTCCTCTCCGGACGTTCGTAGGCGGCACCGAAATCGTTTCCGGTGCCCGGCCTCCTACATGTTCGCCCGCGGCCTGCCGATGGGGGAAACGTCGGAGGGACGGCCGCCGGCCACGGCGCCAACCAGCCTGGAGTTACTGGCAATGGTCCAGATCAACATGTCGAGCAAGGAGATCACCCTCAAGGTGGTGTATTACGGCCCGGCGCTTTCCGGGAAGACGACGAATCTTCAGCAGCTCCACGCCATGATGTCACCGACGTCGCGGAGCAAGATGCTGACCCTCGACACCAAGGACGACCGGACCCTCTACTTCGATTTCCTGCCCGTCGAGTTTGCCACGGCCGGGGGCTTCTCGGTCAAGATGAAGCTGTTCACGGTTCCCGGACAGGTGATGCACAAGTCGACACGCAAGGTTGTGCTTGCGGGCGCCGATGCGGTGGCCTTCATCGCCGATTCACAGCGCGCCTCTGCAAGTGCCAACGCATACTCGTGGCGCGACATGGAGGCAAACCTCAAGGCCAACGGAATCGACTTCGATGCGTTGCCAAAGGTCGTGCAGTTCAACAAGCGTGACTTTCCGGACGTGAAGCCGCTGTCCGAGATCAAGGATCAGTGGGGAGACACACCGACCTTTCCGGCGATCGCCGTTCGTGGCGAGGGTGTCTACGAGACCTTTCGCGAGCTGATGCGCGGCCTGTTCCGCAGCATCGACGAGCGCCACGACTTCTCGTCCAAGTTCGGTGTGGGTGAAGAAGACTTCCTGAAGGGCGTGCTCGGGCATTTCAGACCGGGCTCGGGTGGCTGAGCGCCCGCGACGCCTGTCAGGTTGATTGACACTGGAGTCAACCTTCAATATGGTGCTAGAGCGCCCGCCGGAACCGATCCCTCGGTCCGTACGGGAGACTCAGAATCCATATGCCCACCCCCCCCCCTGTGAGCGGCGACGGCCGCCTCCGCGCTGCCCCGGGTGAACCGGGCTCGGCGCTTTCCACCATCGACGAGGCGATCGAAGAGATCCGAGCCGGTCGGATGGTGATTCTCGTCGACGACGAGGACCGGGAGAACGAGGGCGACCTGTGCATGGCGGCCGAGGCCGTCACGCCCGAAGCGATCAACTTCATGGCCACGCATGGCCGAGGCTTGATCTGCCTGGCGCTGACCGAGAGTCAACTCGATCAGCTCGACCTCGGCATGATGGTTCCGGATTGGGAGAACACGACCAACTACGGGACGGCGTTCACGGTCTCGATCGAGGCACGCGAGGGCGTCACCACGGGGATCTCCGCGCACGATCGGGCACGCACGATCCTGGCCGCGATCGCCGAGGACGCCAAGCCCACCGACATCGTGCGCCCCGGACACATCTTTCCACTCCGCGCCCGTCCAGGCGGAGTGCTTCGGCGGGTCGGGCAGACAGAGGGTGCGGTGGACCTGGCGCGCATGGCTGGAATGCGACCGGCGGGCGTGATCTGCGAGATCATGAACGAGGATGGGTCGATGGCGCGGATGGCCGATCTGGTCCCGTATGCCGAGAAGCACGATCTGAAGATCGTGACCATCAAGGACATGATCGAGTATCGGCTGCGTCACGAGCAGCTCGTCCGGCGGGCCGCGGTCGCACGGATGCCTACGCGGTCGGGCGAATTCCGCTGCATCGTCTATGAGAACGACATCGATCACGTGGATCACATGGCGTTGATCAAAGGCGAGGTCCATCCCGACGAGCCGGTCCTGGTGCGGGTCCATAGCGAATGCCTGACGGGTGATGCGTTCGGGTCGACACGCTGCGACTGCGGCGAGCAGTTGAGCGCCGCGATGCGGATGATCGATCAGGAGGGTGCCGGGATCGTGCTCTACATGCGCCAGGAGGGTCGGGGTATCGGCCTCGCCAACAAGATCCGCGCCTATGAGCTGCAGGATTCCGAGGGGCTCGACACCGTCGAGGCGAATCACAGGCTTGGATTCAAGGCTGACCAGCGTGACTACGGGGTCGGCAGCCAGATCCTGTCCGATCTCGGTGCGCGCAACATCCGGCTCATCACGAACAATCCTGTCAAGCGTGCGGCAATCGAGGGATACGGGATTCGCATCGTCGAGCGTGTTCCGCTCGAGATCGAGCCCAACGAGAACAACCTTCGCTATCTCCGTACGAAGAAGGAAAAGCTGGGACACGTGCTGAACCTCATGGGTTGAGGTCAGGCGCCGCGTGCCAGTCAGGGGCTCCCGGCCCCAACCAAAAGCCCCGGTGACGAGCACCGGGATCGAGACGAGCCGAGGGAGCAGAGGATGCCCCTCACGAAATCGCAGGGGACGTACGCTGATCCGCGATTCGTGGGAGAGCACCCCGGCTTGGAAAGGGATGGGAGCATGTTCGATTCCGTAGAGAACGTCATCAAGCAGCTGGGCGACCTCGGTTACATCTGCGACAAGCGGATCGCGACCGTGGTCTATCTCGCGCAGCAGCTCGGAAAGCCGGTGCTCGTCGAGGGACCGGCGGGAGTAGGCAAGACCGAACTCGCGAAGGTCGTCTCCAAGGCTCTCGGTCGGGAGATGATCCGACTGCAGTGCTACGAGGGTCTCGACGAGGCCAAGGCGCTCTACGAGTGGGAGTACTCGAAGCAGCTGCTGTATACGCAGATCCTGAAAGACAAGGTCAGCGAGACCATCGCGGGTTCGCAGAGTCTGGCGGAAGCAGCCGAGCGGGTCGGCGCGCAGGATTCGGTGTTCTTCTCTACTCGCTTCATCGTGCCGCGCCCGCTGATGCGTGCAATCACCTCGGAGAAGCCGACTCTCTTGCTGATCGACGAGGTCGACAAGTCGGATCCCGAGTTCGAGGCATTCCTGCTCGAGATCCTGTCCGACTTCCAGGTGACGATCCCCGAGATCGGAACCGTGCAAGCGGTCACCCATCCGCTCGTCTTCCTCACGTCCAACGACGCGCGCGAGATGAGTGACGCGCTGAAGCGGCGTTGTCTGCATCTCTGGATCGACTACCCGAGCCAGGAACTCGAACTCCGCATTCTCGACACGAAGGTACCGGAGATCGGCAAACAACTCGCGCAGGATCTGGTCACCCTGATGCACAAGATCAGGAATCTCGATCTCAAGAAGACTCCGTCGATCAGCGAGACATTGGACTGGGCGCGGTCGCTGATGGCGCTCAACGCAGACACGGTGGATGAGAAGATCGTGAGCGAGACGTTGAACGTCATCCTGAAGTACGAGGGCGACGTGGCGAAGGCGCAGAGCGAACTCTCCAAACTGATCGAGAAGAAGATCGTGGAGAAGCCCGCGGCGCCGGCCACGCCGGAACCGGAGAAGCCCGCGGCCAAGAAGGGCATCCTCCACTAGCCGGTCGATAGTCACGACTGGCGCACCCCAGGATCGGGTCAGCCATGCAGCGCAAGGTCGTCGAGTTCACGAATCTGCTTCGCAAGAGTGGTATCCGGGTTTCGGTCGCCGAGGGAATCGATGCATTCCAGGCGCTGGAAGAACTCTCGATCTCTGATCGAGAGGTCTTCAAGGACGCCCTCCGCGCATCCATGGTGAAGCGAGGCGACGAGATCGCCACGTTCGACGAGTTGTTCGATCTCTATTGGTCGGGCTTCTACGACAACCTGAAGGAGAGTTTCGGGGATCTCGGCGGTCAGATGGGAGAAATGGGCATCGACCTCGAGTCGTTGATGCGCCAGATGGCCGAGATGATGCGTGGCATGGATGGCGAGATGGATCTCGGCGAGCTCGCCAGGGCGTTGCTCACCCAGGATCTGTCGAGCCTCGAGAACATGATCCGTGCCGCCGCCGAGCAGGCGGGGACCGACCGGATCGAGAACATGCTCCAGGTCGGATTCTTCAGTCGGCGCACCAACGAACAACTCGATCTCGAAGGAGCTGGCGGAGAACTCGAGAGTCTGATGGCCAAGATGGCCGAGCTGGGAATGGGAAGTGAAGAAGTAGAGGGGATGAGACAGCTCATCCAGAAGCTGCTCGAGAACATGCGCCGGGCGGTGAAGAACTTCGTGGAGCGCGAACTGCAGACGCGCAACCACGATTACATGGAGAAGTTCCGCAAGGAGATGCTCCAGGAGAAGAGCTTCTACCACCTCACCGAGGACGAGATCGCCCGGATGAGGGAAGTGGTGAATCGACTCGCCCAGCGAATCAAGAATGTACTGTCCGTCCGGAAGAAGAGGATCAAGAAGGGCAAGCTGGATCTGCACCAGACCCTGCGAAGGAACATGGCGCGCGGCGGGATCCCGTTCGAGGTGATCTACAAGCATCGACGCAAGGACCGACCGAAGCTGGTGATCCTCTGTGACGTCTCTTCATCCGTCGCCAACGTCAGCCGGTTCATGCTTCAGTTCATGTACGGGCTGTCGGAAGCGTTCACGAAGATCCGTTCCTACGTGTTCGTATCCGATCTGGGCGAAGTGACGTCGATCTTCAAGGACACCGACGTGAACTCGGCGATCGAGAAGGCGCTCGACGGTGGAGACGTGATCAACGTCTACACGCGGTCGAACTTCGGTCATGCATTCCATGACTTCTGGCGCGATCACCTTTCGACGATCGACAACCGGACCACCGTGCTGGTGCTGGGTGACGCCCGCAACAACTACAACGACCCGAAGGCCTGGTGTCTGCGGGACGTCCACAACAAGGCGAAGAACGTCGTGTGGCTGAATCCCGAGAGTCCGAGCGCCTGGGGGTTCGGTGACAGCGTGATGGATCGCTACATGCCGTACTGCGACATCGTGGAGGAGTGCCGCAATCTCCGGCAGCTCGCGAAGATCGTCGACCAGATCGTCCTGTAGATCGAGGCGCCGGGACGCGATCGGGCGGTCGGTGGTCGTCACCCGAACGCAGCCTGGCGGCAACGGTGATGCAGGACCAGACCGGTCGATTCCGGACCGCGGAAACGCGTGAAGACGGAGCATCAGTTGGAGTAGACTGGCGAGCCTCGGCTATTCCTTCCCGGCGATCTCGGAGAGCGCGTCGGGATCCCGGTTGACGCCGTGTCACGCGGAATAGAACGTCAAGGAGACAGGGAAACGATGGCTCGAAACAGAACCCTCGCAGGCCTGCGCAAGCCGCTGGCGAAACGGAAGATCGAGCACGTGGTCGTGCTCGGTGCCAACGGAACGATGGGCTACGGCAGTGCCGCGCTCTTCACTCAAGCCGTCCCCAAGGTCACCTTTCTGGCCCGCACCCGCGACAAGGCGGAGGAGGGGTTGGCTGCCGCGATCAAGCAGGTCCGTTCGCCGACCGTCGCGTCACGCGCTGCTGTGGGCGACTACGGCAGGGACTTCGAGTTGGCCGTCGCCTCGGCGGACATCGTATTCGAGGCGCTGACCGAAGACCTGCAGGTCAAGCGTGAGATCTTCGATCGCGTCGAGAAGTATCGACGTGAGGATTCGATCGTGGCGACAGTGACTTCGGGACTGTCGATCAATCAGCTTTGTGCGGGCCGCAGCGAGTCGTTCCGGCGCCACTTCCTGGGGCTCCACTTCTTCAATCCGCCGAACGTCATCGTCGGCACCGAGTTGATTGCCGGCGACGACACGGACCCGAAGGTGGTCGAGTTCGTCGATGCGTTTGCGACGCTGCGCCTCGGCCGCGAAATGGTACGCACCTTCGACACACCCGCGTTCGCGGGAAACCGCGTTGGATTCAAGCTGCTGAATGAGGCCGCTCAGCTCGCGGAACGGCTCGGCCCGGTTCTGGTGGATCGATTGATCGGCCCATACACGGGGCGAGCGCTCACCCCTCTTGCGACGATCGACCTGGTCGGCTGGGACATCCACCGGGCAATCGTCGACAACGTCTACGCGAGCACGTCCGATGAGGCGCACGCCACACTCGAGCTGCCGGGCTACATGGGCAGGCTGATGGACAAAGGCGTCATGGGGAACAAATCGGGAGGTGGATTCTTCAAGAAGGAAGGGAAGACGCGGCTGGTTCTCGATCCGACCACTGGCGACTACCGAGCCGAGTCCGACGTGAAGGTTCCGAAGCTCGGCTACATCGACGACGTCGCCCGTCTGCACTCGATGGGGCGGTACGCCGAGGGGATGCAGCTGTTCCTGGCCGCGGAAGGGGAAGAAGCCGCGATCGCCCGCAAGGTGATCGCTGGTTACATCAGCTACGCGTTCCACCGCGTCGGTGAGGTGACGGAGACGATCACTGGAATCGACATGATCATGGGAGCCGGCTTCAACTGGGCGCCACCGAGCGTCCTCGTCGACACCATCGGCAAGCGCGAAACCGTGAAGATGATCGAGCAGGCCGGTCTCCCGGTTCCGGCCATCTTGGCAGGGGCTGCGAAGGCCGGCAAGCCGAAGCGTTTCTTCACGACCCCCTTGGTGAACATCGGCAAGTACTTCGTCGCCAGTTGATCGACAGCCTGTCGCCACGATCGTCTTCCGGACGATTCGCGTCTGCAAGCAAGACCATCGCTATCCAGCCCTACACGACGAGAGGATCGAACAGATGGAAACTCCCGAGGTCTACGTGCTTGGTGGGTACCAGACCGACTTTGCCCGCAACTGGACCAAAGAAAACAAGCACTTCTCCGCATTGATGCGAGAGGGTGTGCGCGGTGCGATGGAACAGTGCGAGATTGCGCCAGAAGAGATCGAGAGCGCACACGTCGGGAACTTCGCCGCCGAGCTCTACTGCATGCAGGGCCATCTCGGGGCGTTTTTCACCGAAGTCGATCCGGCCTTGAGCGGCCTCCCGACGAGCCGGCATGAGGCTGCCTGTGCGTCGGGCAGCATCGCGCTGCTCGCGGCCTCCGCGGAGATCGAAGCCGGCCGATACG
The DNA here is from genome assembly GCA_031413515.1 of bacterium. Taxonomy (GTDB): domain Bacteria; phylum Myxococcota_A; class UBA9160; order UBA9160; family UBA4427; genus TMED88. The sequence goes on along the minus strand of JANOFF010000059.1, from coordinate 10,878 downwards.
ATCTGCAGTGCGTCGTCGGAATCGAGCAGATGAAGACGGTTTCGGCCGCCGAGGGCGGAGCGTTCCTCGGGACGGCTGCATGGTTCGATCAAGAGGCCAAGGGAATCGAGTTTCCGTTTCCCAAGCTTTTCGGTCGGCTCGGTGACGAGTACGACAAGCGGTACGGTCTGAAGGACGAGTACCTCGCCGAGATCAGCCGCCTGAACTACGACAATGCGAAGCTGAATCCCAACGCCCAGACCCGCACGTGGTACATGAACAAGGAACACGCACTCTGCCGCACCGAGGACAATCCGGCGGTCGGCGGACGGATCCGGATTTCGGACTGCTCGCAGGTGACGGACGGGGTGGCGACGGTATTCCTCGCGTCCAGGAAGTATGCGAAGCGATGGGCCAAGGGCGTCGGCAAGAAACTGTCCGAGATTCCGCGCATCAAGGGCTGGGGCCACAACACGGCGCGCCTCCGCTTCGAGGACAAGGTCGCGGAAAGCCGACACGCCGAATACGTACTGCCCCACGTGCGGAGTACGATCACAAGTGCCTGGAAGCGGGCAGGGATCTCCGATGTGAGCGGAGTCGATGGAATCGAGACGCACGATTGCTTCACCACTTCGGAGTACATGGCGATCGATCATTTCGGGATCACGGCAGCCGGCGAGAGCTGGAAGGCCGTCGAGCAGGGATGGCTCGAGATCGATGGCAAGCACCCGATCAATCCGAGCGGCGGACTGATCGGCGCGGGCCATCCGGTGGGCGCCACGGGAGTCCGCCAGTTGCTCGACGGACATCGGCAGGTGACCGGGGAGGCCGGCGCGTATCAGGTCGAGGGTGCGCGGAACTTCCAGACGCTCAACATCGGTGGCAGCGGCACGACCAGCGTGAGCTTCATCATCGGTGTGTGAACGACGGCTCACATTCGAGCTGCGATCGGAATGACTGAAGGCCCCGCACCTGACCGGTGTCGGGGCCTTCTTGCATCAGGGGCCGGTCGTTCGAGTAGCCCATGGACTCTGCACCGAGTCGCGACGTGGACACCCGACCGATCAGGTGGCTTCGATCGGACGAGGCATTGAGTACCACGGGAGATCGCACGCAGTGATCTGGCCGATCCCTTTCCCTCGATGTGGCAGTTCGGCACAAACCGCTGGTGCTTCGCGTCGCGCTCGGATCGGGAGCGGCCGGTCCGTCTGATCGACACGAGGTGACACGAGATGGTGTCAATATCCACCTCACCGACCGCGGACCGGCGGTCGGTCCGGACGCTTCCAGCGTCTACGCATCGATCTGTGGCATTGGGACGACAGGTGTCGTTTCATAGGGTTTCCGATCGGGCCCGCGGATCGAGCATCACCGGATATCGAGAGGGATCGATTCTGGCTCGGAGTCGAAAGGGAAGATCCGGACGCCGCGAGCCGTGTGAACGAGTATGGACGGAGGGAGCATGATCGAAACCGCGACGACGCCGTACAACTATCACGTCGTCCGTCAATTCACGGTCATGACGATCGTGTGGGGCATCGTCGGGATGCTCGTCGGCGTCTTGCTGGCCGCGCAACTCGTCTGGCCCGAGCTCAATTTCGATGTTCCGTGGCTGAGCTATGGACGACTCCGTCCGCTGCACACGAACGCGGTGATCTTCGCATTCGGTGGTTCGGCGCTGTTCGGCACTTCACTGTTCGTCGTACAACGCACGTGCCATACGCGACTGATTTCAGATCCGCTCGCGGCCTTCGTGTTCTGGGGATGGCAGGCCGTGATCGTGTCTGCGGCGATCACTCTTCCGCTCGGCATCACCACGTCGAAGGAGTACGCAGAGCTCGAGTGGCCCATCGATCTGCTGATCACGATCGTCTGGGTCGCCTACGCAGTGCTCTTCTTCGGCACACTGGCGAAGCGCAAGACGCCGCACATCTACGTAGCGAACTGGTTCTACGCGAGCTTCATCATCACCGTGGCGGTTCTCCACGTGGTGAACAGTCTCGAGTTGCCGGTCGGGCCGTGGAAGTCTTACAGCATCTACGCGGGCACCGTCGATGCGATGGTTCAGTGGTGGTACGGACACAATGCCGTCGGATTCTTCCTGACCGCCGGATTCCTGGGCATGATGTACTACTTCGTGCCCAAGCAGGCCGGGCGACCCGTGTATTCGTACCGGCTGTCGGTGGTGCACTTCTGGTCGCTGATCGCCATCTACATGTGGGCGGGGCCGCACCATCTGCACTACTCGGCGTTGCCGGACTGGGCGCAGTCCGTCGGAATGGCGTTCTCGCTGGTCCTGCTGGCTCCTTCCTGGGGCGGCATGATCAACGGGATCATGACCTTGTCCGGTGCGTGGAACAAACTCCGCGACGATCCGGTGATCCGATTCATGGTGGTGGCGCTCTCGTTCTACGGAATGTCGACATTCGAGGGACCGATGATGTCGATCAAGACCGTGAACGCACTCTCCCACTTCACCGACTGGACGATCGGCCACGTCCACTCGGGTGCACTCGGCTGGGTCGCGATGATGACGATTGGATCGCTCTATGCGTTGATCCCATGGTTGCAGGGTCGCGAACGCATGCACAGCGTGACCCTGGTCAATCTGCACTTCTGGCTGGCGACGATCGGCGTGGTGTTCTACGTCGCGTCGATGTGGATCGCGGGCGTGATGCAGGGGTTGATGTGGAGAGCCGTCAACGACGACGGGACCCTGACCTACAGCTTCGTGCAGGCACTCGAAGCCACCAGGCCGTACTACATGGGTCGCCTGCTCGGAGGCTCGCTGTTCTTCAGCGGCATGATCGTGATGGCGTACAACGCCTGGATGACGATGCGCGGTGGGCGCTTGACCGTCGAAGCCCCGGCGAAAGGGTAGAGGGGACCCATGCAATACGACATCGTCGAGCGGCACATGGGAGTCCTGATCGTGGTCGTCGTCGCGGTGATCAGCCTCGGCGGGCTGGCGGAGATCGTTCCGCTGTTCCATCAGGACTCGGTCCAGCAGCCGGTGAGCGGGCTCAAACCGCTGCGTGCCCTCGAACTCGAGGGACGTGACATCTATGTGCGTGAGGGCTGCGTGGGCTGCCATTCCCAGATGATCCGGCCGCTGCGGGCCGAGACCGAGCGCTATGGCCACTACTCGGTCGCGGGAGAGTTCGTATACGACCATCCGTTTCTCTGGGGTTCGAAGCGGACCGGACCCGATCTGGCTCGCGTGGGCGCTCGGTACAGCGACGAGTGGCATCGCGAGCATCTGATCGATCCGCGCGCGCTGGTACCCGAGTCGAACATGCCGGGATTTCCGTGGCTCGCCGAGACGCCGCTGGACGGCTCTATGACTGCGCAGAAGCTCACGGCCATGCGGCGGCTAGGCGTACCGTATAGCGACGAGGACATCGCTGGATCGGCCGCCGCCGTCGAGGGCAAGACCGAGTTGCAGGCCCTCATCGCCTATCTGCAACAACTGGGCACGCACCTGCGTGAGCGGAGGTGAAGCCGATGGACATGGGAACGCTTCGCGGAGGGATCACCGTCGTCACCCTCCTGACATTCCTGGGGATCTGCTGGTGGGCGTATCGATCGGGCAACCGTCACCGGTTCGAAGAGGATGGGCGGATTCCGTTCATCGACGACGGCGCGATTCTGACGGACAGCGGTCGCAATTCGGTCCCGAAGGAGGGAGCGAATGACTAGTGGTTGGAGTCTCTATGTGATCTCGCTCGTGTTGCTCGCCCTGGCCGGTTGTGCGTGGCTCTTGCTCGCGAATCAACGGGCGGGCGGCGACGATGGGGCACCGGGAGAAACTCTCGGACACGAGTTCGACGGACTGCGCGAATACAACAATCCGCTTCCGGGCTGGTGGCGCTGGCTGTTCATCGTGACGCTGATCTGGGCCCCCATCTACCTGCTCGCCTACGGGGGACTCGGCAGCTACGTGGGGTGGCTGGGCTGGACTTCGAGTGGTCAGTACGATGCTGAGGTGGCCACCGCGGACGCCCTGTACGGTCCCTTGTTCCGCCAATTCTATGAGACGCCGATTCCACAGCTCGCGCATGACCCGCGTGCAGTGGAGACCGGCTCGAGGCTCTTCGCGAACAACTGTGCCCAGTGCCATGGCTCCGATGCCCGGGGTGGAAGGGGATATCCCAACCTCACCGACGACGACTGGATATATGGTGGGCAGCCCGAATCGATCGTGCTGACGATCACGCATGGCCGCGTGGGCAACATGCCCGCGATGGGGGCGGTGGTGGGAGAGGCCGGGGTCGCAGGGCTCGCGCAGTACGTGCTGAGCTTGAGCGGGCGGCCTCACGACGCAATCACCGCCGAGGCGAGTGCAGCCCAGTTCGGCCAGATGTGCGCCGTCTGCCACGGGACCGATGGGCGCGGCAACCCCGCAGTCGGTGCTCCGAACTTGACTGACGATATCTGGCTCCACGGGGGTCGCGTGGAGGACATCGAAGTGCAGATCCGGAACGGACGCGTGAACCAGATGCCCGCCCACGGCGACCTGCTCGGGCCCCAGAAGATCCACCTGCTGGCCGCCTATCTGCTGAGTCTGCACGACGGCAGTTGACCGCCCGCAGCGGCGTGAGGATGGAATGTCGAGCGTCGAAGTCCCGATCGGGCGCCGGAAGAAAGGCCAGGGCGAGGTTTCGCTGTACGAGAGCTGGCGAAAGATCTATCCGCTCTGGGTCGAGGGCGGGTTCCAGCGCTGGCGACGTGTCGTCCTCTTCGGTCTGCTCCTTTTCTTCTACGTCACGCCCTGGCTTCGGTGGAACGATCGGCCCGCGGTCTGGCTGAACCTGCCGGAGCGCAAGTTCACTTTTTTGTGGGCGACGTTCTGGCCGCAGGAGTTCGTCCTCGTCTCGTGGCTCTTGATCATCGCTGCCTTCTCGCTGTTCCTCGTGACGGTGCTGGCCGGGCGGGTGTGGTGCGGATGGGTGTGTCCGCAGACCGTCTGGACACTCTGTTATCAGTGGATCGAGAAGCTCGTCGAGGGGGATCGCAGCGCCCGCATCCGCCTCGACCGCGGCCCCTGGAACAGACACCGGATCGCCAGGAAAGCCGTCAAGTACGCGCTGTGGCTGGGTCTGGCCCTCTCAATCGCAATCACGTTCGAGGGCTACTTCATCCCGATCCGGGATCTGTTGCCGAAGATCGCGCGGTGGGATCTGCTGCCGATCGAGAAGTTCTGGTTGTTCTTCCCGACCGTTTCGAGCTTCATGCTCCAGGGCGTGTTGCGGGAGCAGGTGTGCTTCCACATGTGTCCCTATGCGCGATTCCAGAGTGTGATGTTCGATTCCGACACGCTCGTCATCGCCTACGACGCAGAGCGCGGAGAACCCAGGGGTTCGCGACCGCGCGGCTCGACATCTGCTGCAGCGGGCAGGGGTGACTGCATCGACTGCCAGATGTGCGTGAGCGTGTGTCCGACCGGAATCGACATCCGGGACGGACTCCAATATCAATGCATCGGCTGTGCGGCCTGCATCGATGTCTGCAATCACGTGATGGACCAGATGGGATACGAGCGCAATCTCGTCAGGTACGGCTCGCTCGCCGAACAGCGACACGAGGGCAGGCAGTGGATCCGCCCGAGAGCATTCGGTTACGGGGCGGTCCTTCTCGTGATGATCGGCGCCTTCAGCTGGACGCTGTCGCACCGCGTGCCGCTTGCACTCGACGTCATCCGCGACCGGAGCAGACTGTTCCGCGAGTCCTGGGACGGAACCGTCGAGAACGTCTACACCCTCAAGATCATGAATCGCGAGCAGGCCGAGCGCAGGTACCGGATCACCGCCGAGTCGGATCCGCCGCTGGCCCTCGAGATGGCATCGGACAGCGACGACATCCTGGTTCCGGCCGGGCACCTGATGGACGTGACCGTTCGCCTGGTGGCATCGGCAGATCTGCGATCGGCCGGCAATCGTCCGGTCGAGTTCGTGATCGAGACCCTCGATGAGCCGCGGTTCTCCGTTCGCCACGAGACGCGCTTCGTCTCGCCGGCGGATCAGCGGGAGGGCTCATGAACCGCACTCCGGGAGATGGCCTTCCGTGGTACAGGCACTCGTGGCCCTGGCTGATCGTCGGATTGTTGGGCGTCTCGATCGTCGGCTCGATCGCCACCGTTTTCATCGCCTATGCGGGTCGAGATCCCCTGGTCCAGGAGGATTGGTACGACCAGGGCGTTGCCATCAACGACGAGCTGGCCAGACGCGACGAGGCTCGCATCGCGGGAATCCGCGCGAGCGTTCGTTTCGGGACCGATCCCGATCGCATCTCGGTGCAGCTCGCGGGTGAGGGGGGCGCTGACGTCGCGCGTCTCGAATTGATCTTCGAACACGCCACGAATGACCGACTCGATCAGCGCGTGGAACTCGAACGGATCAGTCCCGGCCGATACGAGGGGGCGTACTCGCCCCTCGCCGAGGGACGGTTCTACGTGACACTCGAGCCAGGCAGCGAGTCCGGCGCGCCAGCCGGCGGTGCACGCGCCGGTTGGAAGCTCTCGCGTGCATTCCGCTCGGACGCGACGAATACGCTCGAACTCGGAGGCGAGGGATGACCTCGTCGAGAGACACCGCACAGCCGGTCGACTCATCATGCTTTCATTGCGGACTGCCCGTTCCATCCTTACATCCTCCGACCGCGCGGCTCGGTGAAGCGCTTCGCGTGTTCTGCTGCACCGGCTGTCTTTCCGTCGCAGAGATGATCTTTGCAGGCGGCCACGGCGTGTACTACGAGCGCCGCGTCGGACAGGGGGTGCGCCCGGAACTGGCGGACAGCACGGCTTCCGATGTCGATCGCGTGGCAGATGATCCCGAGTTCCAGCGTACGTTCGTGCGCGCCGTGCCCGGCGGCTGCGAGGCGATCCTGGTCCTCGAGGGCGCGCATTGCACAGCCTGCGGGTGGTTGATCGAGCAGCACCTGAGGGCACTCGAAGGCGTGAACGAGGTGACGGTCGGCGTCGCCACTGCGCGGATTCGCGTGAACTGGCAGCCCGGTCGAGTCGCGCTGTCTGCGATTCTCGCGGCGGTGCGGCAGATCGGATACACGGCGGAGCCGCACCGGCCGGGGCGCGACGAATCGCGAGGGCGGTCGGAGCGACGCGCATCGCTGCGTCGCCTCGGCGTCGCCGGCCTCGGATCGATGCAGGTGATGATGTTCGCGTTTGCGATGTATGCCGGTGATTGGACCGGGATGGAGACGCTCCACCGGCAGGTGCTTCGTTACGCGAGCTGGGTCGTCACGACGGTCGTCGTGGCGGTCTCGGCCCGTCCCTTCTTCGTATCGGCCGCCGCTGGATTGAGAGCCGGCGCGCCCGGGATGGACGTGCCGGTGGCCCTCGCGATCGCGGTCGCCTACGTGGCCAGCGGCTGGTCGACTTTCTACGGAGTCGGCCCGGTGTACTTCGAGTCGGCATGCATGTTCGTGTTCCTGCTCGGCCTCACCCGTCACATCGAGATGTCTGCGCGACAGGCGCGCGACGCGCGCATCCGGACCCGATTCGGAGCGCTCCCGGACCGCGCGCTCCGGCTCGGCGCGGACGGCGTCGAGTGGGTCGCCGCGAGTGCGCTGCGACCGGGAGATCTCGTCCAGCTCGAGCCTGGGGACGCGATTCCCGCGGATGGACGGCTTTGCGAGGGGACTGGATCGGCGGACGAGTCGCTCCTCACGGGCGAGGCCGAGCCCTGTCGGAAGCAGGCCGGTGATCCGCTGGTCGGTGGCAGTCGCTGGCTCGAGACGAGCAGCACGATGCTCGTCGAGCGCGTCGGCGCCGAAAGCACAGCGGCCCGGATCGAAGCCATGATCGAGAGGGCGCAGCTCGACCGGCCCCCCGTCCAGCGTCTGGCCGATCGTGTGGCGGTGCGTTTCGTGATCGGCGTCTTGATCTTGTCCGCGATCGTCTTTTCGATCTGGAGCGTGATTGCGCCGGCGGATGCGCTCTGGATCACCCTGGCGGTCCTGGTGGCGAGCTGCCCGTGTGCACTCTCTCTGGCGACACCCGCAGCGCTCGCATCCGCGAGTGCTGCACTGGCCGAGCGAGGCTTCCTGATCTGTCGGGGCCAGGTGCTCGAGACACTCGGCCGGGTAACCCATGTGGTGTTCGACAAGACTGGGACGCTGACCTGGCCGCAGCACGCGGTGACACGTGTGATCGCGACGTCGGACGATTGGACGACGGCCCAGATCCTGGGATTGGCACGCGCGCTCGAGCGCCGCTCCGATCATCCTCTCGCGAGTGCGTTTCGCAAGCCGTCGGATGAACCCGGAGTCGAGCGTGCCGAGGCGGCTTTCGAGGGCCGACTCGCACAGATCGAGACTCGCCCGGGGCTGGGCATCGAAGCGCGACTCGATGGTCTCCCTGTCTGCTTCGGTCGGATCGACGGGGCCGAGGCGAGCGAATCGCCGAAGCCACCGGGTATCGAGCCGAGATCGGGAGAGAGTTGGCTGGCCCTCTCGATCGGAGTGTCTGTGGTGGGCTGGGTCGGAATGGCTTCTCGCGTCCGGCCCGATGCAGCGCAGATCGTTTCGATGCTCCACGAGCGAGGCGTCGCGTCGCTGCTCGTGAGCGGGGATCCCTCGGTGCGCGTGGTCCGCGAAGTTGCAGAACAGGTCGGGATCTCGACCTGGCACGCAAATGTGCGTCCCGACGGCAAAGTGGCGCTCGTTGCCGATCTGCAACGCGAGGGCGCAACCGTGGCCGTCGTCGGGGACGGTCGCAACGATGCACCGGTGCTCGCGCGAGCGGATGTGGGGATCGCCATGGGGAGCGGTGCCGACATTGCGCGGGGCTCCGCGGATGCAGTCGTGCTCGGTGATGCGCTCGCGATTCTCGGCGAAGCGTGGGCGCACGCAGAGCGCACACGACGCATCATCCGCCAGAATCTGGCGTGGGCCGTGATGTACAACGTTCTCGTCCTCCCGGCCGCGGCAGCGGGATTGCTTGCGCCATGGATGGCTGCACTGGGGATGTCCGCGAGTTCGATCCTAGTCATCCTGAATTCGCTTCGGCTCAGGAGTCTGCGCTCACCGTCGGGTCGGGTGGGTTCGAACGCGGCGAGGTCACCGGCGCGACATCCATCGGCAAAGGCCTGGGCAGGCTCATGAACAGCCTCTTCGTGTTGATCCCGATCGCGTTGCTGCTGCTCGGCGTGGCGATCTGGGGCTTCGTGTGGGCGGTCGACCATGCGCAGTTCGATGATCTCGACGACGAGGCCGAGCGGATCCTGTTCGATCAAGAGATCGATGAGCGCCCGAGTTCGGCTGGGGTCGGTCCGCCCGAATGAGCGATCCGCTGATTTCGTTGCCCGAAGCCAGCGCCGCGTTCGCGATGGGAGTACTCGGCAGTACGCACTGCGTGGGGATGTGCGGCGGCATCGCCAGCGCGCTTGCACCGGCGCAACGGGGTGCCGGACGTGACGGCCTGCTGCTGCTTCCGCTCTGGATGGCGGCGGGTCGGATCTCCACGTACGCCGGACTCGGGGCGGTCGTGGGAACAGCCGGTGGCCTGATCTCGACCGGCCTCGGAGGAGTCCTCGTCCCGGTGCTCCGCGGGCTGCTCGGTCTGCTGCTCGTCGCCGTCGGTCTCAGCATCGCGGGTTGGTGGCCGCGTTCGATGGCGTGGTTCGAAGCGCTCGGGGGAATCGTCTGGAAACGCCTGGCTCCGATCGGGCCCCGGCTCATGCCGGTCGACTCGATCGCACGCGGTCTCGGGGTCGGGGCACTCTGGGGGTTCCTGCCCTGTGGATTGGTCTACGCCGCGCTGGCCGCAGCCAGCGTTTCGGGTGCATCGATCCGAGGCGCGATCTGGATGGCGCTCTTCGGTCTGGGCACTGTGCCCGCGGTCGCCGGTGCCGGGTGGCTTGCGGGAGGAGTACGCGTCTGGGTGAGTGGCATCGGTGCCCGACGGGGTGCGGGAGTTCTCTTGCTCGCTTCGGGGATCTGGACGGCGGCGATGCCCGTCTGGTCGCACTTCAACCACGGCGCGCACGGCAGCTCGATCGACGAACCGCATCGCGATCACGGTTCGGCGCCCGACCACACGAACCATTGATCTGATCCGGCGCGGCCGCGGGCTGCGATGATCGGGGGCGCGCTCTCTCACCAGAACGCGTTCGATCGTGGGCAGTTCGCTCGATACCGCGAGTCCCTCAAACGCAGAACGCCCCGCCAGACCAAGCTGACGGGGCGTTACAGGGGGAGGGCGGTGGACTCATTTTGGGGGGTGAGAGGTTGGACATTTCGATTGGAAATGACCAATCCACCGCCACTCCGAAACCTGGGAACCTCTGCGCTGTAGATTGCGTTTTTGATTCGGATCCGCGTCGATCCGGGGAATCGTCGGGGTCGATTGTTCGAGTATCACTCGAAGTCTGTCGGTTTGCAATCACTGTTTGATACGGGACTCATTATGGCGAGCGGGACTGAGATGTCAACCGAATTCTGGTCTACGAGGTGCTCGAGGCAGATCAGGGACGCGCCGCTCTTTCGCGCGCTGGTGCGCCCGCAGCTGGCGGCCTGATCCTGATGGTCGTTCGTCGCGGGCTGCCGATCTTCGCGACGACGCTGGCGATCGTCGTCGCCCTGGCGCTCGTCCTGACCCCGCTGCTCTGGATCGTCCTGCTGTCGCTGAAGACGCAGGTCCAGGCTTTCGACCGCACGAAGGTTTTCGTATTCTCGCCCACGCTCGACAACTTCCAGCGCCTGCTCGCCGACGGGACGTTCCTTCACTACCTCACCAACAGCGTCGTCGTCGCCGTCGGCACGGTCGTCGTCTCGCTCGCGATCGGCGCGCCGGCGGCTTATGTCGTGTCGCGCTCGCGCTGGCGGCGTTTCCGCGACGCCGCGCTCGCCTACTCGTTGTTCGTGCGTATCGTGCCGCCGACG
>JANOFF010000058.1:0-14602 GCA_031413515.1 bacterium | reverse complement strand
GAACAAGCACCGCGACACGCCGCCGCCCGCGCCGAAGAGTGCGCTGGCCGAGACGGCGCGATCCCACGTCGGCGAGCGCGACGGCCAGCTCGCCGACGCCTCGATCCGCGCGCGCATCGCGCAGTTCGAGCTGGACCAGCTTTGCTTCGGGCTGACGCTGCGCCGCAGCGGCGAAGAGGCCAAGGCCGGACAAGGAGCCGGCGCGGCGACCTCGATGTTCAAGCTCTATGCGAGCGAGATGAACAAGCGCCGCAGCGAAATCCTGATGAGTGCGCGCGGCGTCGCGGGTCTCGGCTGGGAGGGCGACGCCTTCACGCCGATGGACCTGCTCGAAACCCGTGGCTGGCTGCGCTCGAAGGGCAACTCGATCGAGGGCGGCACCTCGGAAGTGCAGCTCAACGTGATCGCGAAGCGCGTGCTGGGCCTGCCCGACTGAACGGTCGGCGCTGACACGCCGACGGCTTGCACAGTCGAGATCGAGTTGGGTTGCTTCGCGGGAAGAGCGGTGGGAGTCATGGAGGGGGACGAGAGATGAGTTTGATTTTGAGTGATGAGCAGGAGCTGATCCAGCAGGGGGCGGCGGAGTTCTTGAAAGAACATGCGCCGGTCACGCATCTGCGCGAGCTGCGCGACAAGGCCGACGCGGTCGGCTTCTCGAAGTCGCTCTGGAAGCAGATGGCCGAGCTCGGCTGGACGGGCATCCCGTTCGCCGAAGAGTTCGGTGGCGCGGGACTCGGGCTCGCCGAACTCGGTGTCGTGCTCGAACAGTGCGGACGCACGCTCGCCCCCTACCCGTTCCTGTCGACGGTCGTGCTCGCGGGCGGCGCCGTCGCACTCGGCGGCAGCCGATCCCAGCAGGAGAAGATCCTGCAAGGCGTGTGCAAGGGCGAGACTCTGCTCGCCCTCGCGTTCCAGGAGACGAGCCGCTTCGACCCGTACGCGATCGAGACCAAAGCCGAACCGGACGGCGCCGGCTATCGCCTCTCGGGTAAGAAGATCTTCGTGCTCGATGGCCATGTCGCCGACCGATTGATCGTGGCCGCGCGCACCCGCGGCAAGGCGGGCGAGCGCGCGGGCATCACGCTCTTCCTCGTGGATCCCGCGAGCGAGGGCTGTACGGTCGAGCGCACCGTGATGGTGGACAGCCGCAACGCCGCGAACGTGTCGCTCGCAGACGTCCGGGTGGCGGCGGACGCCGTGCTCGGAAAGGTCGACGCGGGCGCAGACATCCTCGACGCCGTGTTCGATCGCGCGTCCGCCGTGTTGTCGGCCGAGCTGGTCGGTCTGATCAGCGAGGTGTTCGAGCGGACCGTCGAATACCTGAAGACGCGCGAACAGTTCGGCGTGAAGATCGGCTCCTTCCAGGCGCTGAAGCACCGCGCCGCCGAGATGTTCTGCGAAGTCGAGCTCTCGAAGTCGATCACCCTCGATGCGCTCCGCGCCCTCGACGAAGACCGACCGCACGCTTCCCGCCTCGTCAGCGCCGCCAAGGCCCGCTGCTCGGACACCGCCGGGCTCGTCACGCGCGAGGGCCTGCAGATGCACGGCGGCATCGGGATGACGGACGAAGAGGAGATCGGCCTCTTCCTGAAGCGCGCGAAGGTGGCCGAGCTGACCCTCGGCGACGCCGCCTATCACCGCGACCGCTTCGCGCGACTGACGGGCTTCTAGGCCGGGGCGCCCGATCGCTCGCTCTTCGGCAGGTAGATCGATCGGCGCGGCGCCGCGAAAACCCGGCGGACCGCGTCCTCGAAGGCTTCGAGCGGCAGCGTCTCATAGTCGGGATCGAAGCTGTTCTGGTCGTACTTCTCGCAGAACGCCGCGCAGTCCCGGAACCATTCGTGGTCGCGGAAGCGCTCGCGCATGTCGCGGTCGAGGCCGAGGTGGTGGAAGAAGTAGTAGCCCTGGAAGATCGCGTGCTGCTTCACGATCCAGAGATTCTTCTCGGAGACGAAGGGTTCGAGGATCGTGGCCGCGAGATCCGCGTGGTTGGTCGACGCAAGCGTGTCGCCGATGTCGTGCAGCAGCGCGCACACCACGTACTCTTCAGCCTGCCCGTCGCGCGACGCCCGTGACGCCGTCTGCAGGCTGTGCGTCAGCCGATCCACCGCGTAGCCCCCTGTGTCGCCCGCGAGCAGACGCAGATGCGCGAGCACGCGATCCGGTAGACCCTTCATGAACTCGAACGTATGGCGTCCGATGATCTGATAGTCCTCGCGCGTGGCGTCACGCATGGCAGTGAAGTGGGTCTCGGGGGTCTTCGACATGACGCCTCTCCTTTTCATCCGGCACAGTCGCCGAGTATAGACACACCGCCGGCCCCGGATCGATCGGCCGCTCAGCCCCGACGCCCGAGTTCGGACAGCAGTTCGAGCTGGATCTCCTGGATCTCGACCAGCCGCTCCCACTGATGCGAGAGCAGGTGGTCGAGCTTCTCGTGCAGCTGCCGGATCTCGAGTTCGGCCTTCAGGTTCACCTGATAGTCGTGCTGCGAGCGCAGGCGATCCTTCGCCTCCTGCCGGTTCTGGCTCATCATGATGATCGGGGCCTGCACGGCGGCCAGACACGAGAGAATCAGGTTCAACAGGATGAACGGGAACGGATCGAACGGGTACCAGAGCCAGATCAGCGAATTCGCGATCACCCAGATGGTGATCCCCGAGCCGAACCAGAGCATGAACGCCCAGCTGCCGCCGAACGACGCCAGCCGATCCGACAGCCGCTCGCCGGATGTCCAGACGCGCTCGAACTCGAGGTCGACGTTCTCGGTGAGGATCTCGTGCTCGCGCAGGCTTTCGATCACCTCGCGGTCCAGGCTCGTCAGCTCGCCGCGCTCGGACTCGAGCAGCGAGTGTACGTAGCGTCCCCTGTAGATGGTGAGATCCGCCTGGCAGATGAACTGCTCGGCCGACCAGGCGGGATGCTCGAGCCGGATCGTGTCGGCCACACTCGGTCGCACGACTGCACCCGACACCAGCTGCCGCCGCTCGAAGGTCCGGCCGCAGATCGCGCAGGGGACGGGTTCACTTCTGCGATTGCTCGGGCTCACGTTGTCCTCCTCAACCGGTCGGGAAGTCCGCTTCGTCGCCGAGGCGCCAGATCCGCGCCAGCTTGCGTTCTTCGAGCCGCCACACCCGGTCGTGCAGTTCGCCGAGCAGCAGCGGGTTGCCGAGCACGAGGCGCTTCTCCTTCGCGTCCAGCGACTCAGCCCCGCCTGCGAGCGCGCGCTCGAGCAGGGGTTGCTGCGCGGCATGCACCCGCTCGATGCTTGCATGGGAGGCCACCCGGAGTGACTGCTGGAGCGCGTTGCGCAGGGGATCCACGACCGCGCCGACGAAGCCGCTCAAGCCGGCCGGCTGCGCGGCGCGCGCGTCCAGCTCGGCTTCGAGCTCGTGCAACTCACGCGGCGGCGCGACCTCCTCGGGCGTGGCCCACAAACGCGCTGCGCGGGCGCGATCGCCGAGGCGCACACGACTGGCAAGGACCGAGAGCGGCACCGCCAGCACGAGCGCGACCGCGACCGGCGCGAACCACCAGAACGCGGCCGGATGGAGCGAATAGATGCAGACCGACCACGTGAAGGCGATCGCCGTGTCGAGCCCGTGGCGCCGCAGCGCCTCGCGCCAGGAGGTCTCGCGCACCTCCGCCTCGCCGCCCGTCCAGCTGACCGCGCGTCCGAGCAGGTTCAGGACCACGAAGCGGCAGTAGAACGCCATGCGGATCGGCGCGAAGAGAGCCGACGAGAGCGTCTCGAGCAGCACGCTGCGCAGCAGTGCCAGCCGACCCCCGAAGCGATCCGCCTGGCCGCGTCCGAGCGTCAGCAGCACCGCCAACACTTTCGGCAGCATCAGCACACCGAACACCACGGCGAACAACGCTCCGGCGCGCTCGGGTCGCCAGACCGGCCAGGTCGGAAAGAGCGTCTCGCCGGCCGGGAAATAGTCGGGACCCTGGATCGACCACATCACGGCTTCGACGGTGCTGGCCACCAGGAACCCGAGCCAGAGCACCGCGGATACATACGAGAAGATGCCATTCAGGAAGAGCGCGCGATGCGAGGTATAGAGACCCCTCGTGAACAGCAACCGCAGGTGCTGCAGATTGCCCTGACACCAGCGTTGATCGCGCTGCATCTCCTCGAACAGCGACTCCGGGGTCTCCTCGAAGCTGCCCGGCAGATCGAAGGCGAGCCAGATCGAGAAGCCCGCCCGACCGAGCAGCGCCGCTTCGACGAAGTCGTGGCTCAGGATGTCGCCACCGAAGGGCGGGCGACCCGAGAGTCGCGGCAACGCGCAGTGCTTCATGAACGGCTCGACGCGCAGGATCGCGTTGTGGCCCCAGTACGGACTGTCGCCGAGCTGCCAGTAGTGCATGCCCGCGGCGAACATCGGGCCGTACAGACCACTCGCGAACTGCTGCACCCGCGCGAACACCGAACGCGCCCGCACCACGTGGGGCACCGTCTGCACGGCGCCGACGTCGGGACGGGCTTCCATCAGCCGGACCAGCCGCACGAGTGCCTCGCCGGTCATCACGCTGTCGGCATCGAGCACGATCATGTAGCGATAGCGAGGCCCGAAGCGCCGGCAGAAGTCGGCGACGTTGCCGCTCTTGCGCTTCACGCGCGTGCGACGGCGGCGGTAGAAGACGCCACCTCCCGCTTCGGCACTCACTTCGGTGCTCTCTTCGGTGCTCTCTTCGGTACTACGCCGCCACTCCGCCCAGGCCGCTACCTCGTCGGCGCACACGTCCGGATCGACGCTGTCGGACAGCACGAAGAAGTCGAACCCCGCGCCCGCGCCCGTGCGCATCAGCGAATCGCGCGTCGCGCGCAGCCCCGCGAAGACCCGCGCCACCGGCTCGTCGCAGATCGGCATCACGATCGCCGTGCGGGCGTCCGGGGCGATCGGTCCGGTCCCTCGAGAATCGAGCGGGTCGTCCCGGTTGATCGAGAAGCGATCCCCCCGGCGCAGCAGCACGCCGAAGCCGAACAGCGCCGTCCAGAAACCGAGGGAGATCCAGCCGAAGAGCGCGCCGAAGAAGCTGGCGAGCGCGATCTCGGCGGGCAGATAGACCTCTGCCGGCAGCGTGGCAAAGAACGCGAACCCGGCCAGCACACTCGGGATCAAGACCAGCAGCGTGAGCGCGAACCGTCGCCAGCGACCTCGCCGCGACCACGCCGCCCGCGCGCTACGACGCTCCTCGCGCCCGGGATCGACGGGGCTCTGTCCTTTCGCTCCCGATCGCCCGCGCCGCCGTTCGCCGACACGCCGCCCGCGAAAGCGGTCCGACGCCATCGACCCGCGCGCGATCGGCGGGGTGGCGGCCAGCTCCGCGGGCTCGGGTCCGTCGATCCGCGGTACACCGCCCCGCTGCCACGCCGCGATCCGCCAACGCAGGAAGGCCTCGTCGGTCGCGGGCCGGCTGGCGATCGGATCGCTCGCTGGACTGGCCTCACCCGGTGCGTCCGGATGCTCGAGCAACAACCGGCGGGCCTCGTCCATCGCGTCGATCACCGCCAGCCGCTGCGTGCCGCGTCCGAGCGCGCGCTGCAGCGCCTGCCTTCCGATCCGACGCGCGGCGCCGGCGTCGAATCCGAGCGCCCGCAGATACGCGTCGACACGCGCCTGCGCGCCCCGCCAATCGAGCAGCACCCGATCCAGCGCCAGCGATCCAGGGATCTCGATCGATCCGCGTTCGTTCTCGGGGGCGGGGGCGCGGTCGGGGGCGGGGGCGCGGCCGGTTTCAGTCGAAGTTTCGCGATCAGGCGGGGTCGGCGACATGGTGTCAGGGAATCAAACGCGACGACCAGGTCTCGCTGAGCGTGTTCTGGCCATGGCGCAGGAAGGCGCGCAGCTCGACGGGGTCGTTGCCCGGTGGCTCGATCTGGAACACCAGCCGCCAACCGTCGGTCACCGGATTCTTGATCACCTGCTGCTCGAGGATCTCGACCGCTCGCATCGCGCCGGGATTCGCGGGTTCGCCGACGCTGGCCGTGACGACTCCCTCCACCACCGCGTCGGCCGGCAGGCGCCGAAGCGCCTCGCCCTCGAAATCCACCACGAAGCGGGTCGCGCCCTCGCTCGTGGCCGCATCCTGTCGCGTCGCGACGGACCTTCCGCCGGGCGGGCGCGTCCGATCCTCGCCGATCCAGAACAGCGAGTACGCGAGCGAGACCGGAGCCTCGGGCGAAGCCTTCGCGTTCGACACCCAGTAGGCGACGACGTTGTCGTTGGTCTCCTCGTCGGTCGGGATCTCGACCAGCTCGACACGCCCGGCCCCCCAGTCACCCTTCGGCACCACCCAGGCCCCCGGACGCAGATCCGAGCGGGCTTCGATGTCTTGATAGTGGTCGAAATCCCGGTCTCGCTGCAGCAGACCGAAGCCCCGCGGAGAGACGAGTTCGGAGGACGTGACACTCAGCCTCTCGGGATTCTCGAGCGGTCGCCACACCCATTCGCCGGTGCCGGTTTCGACCAGCAGACCATCCGAGTCGTGCACCTCGGGTCGATAGTCGCGCTCGACCTCGCCGTGAGCACTCTCGCCCCGCAGAAACATGCTGGTCAGCGGCGCGATCCCGAGCTTCTCGATCGGCACGCGCGGGAACAGCCGCAGCTCGATGTCCATCCGCGTGTGCGGTCCCGGGGCCACCACGATCCGGTAGGCACCCGTGAGACTCGGACTGTCGAGCAGCGCATACAGGGTCAGCTCCTGCGCGCCGGGTCGCGGCTCGACCAGCCAGTACGCGCGAAACCACGGGAACTCTTCGCCCGACGAAGAGGCCGTGTCGATCGCGACACCGCGTGCCGAGAGCCCATAGACGTGATCGCGTCCGACGGCGCGCAGGTAGCTGGCTCCGAGGAACACGGCCACCTCGTCCTGATAGCCGACCCGCTTGATCGGGTAGTGGATGCGAAATCCCGCGAAGCCGAGGTCCTGGGGGATGCGACTGCCGAACTCGTTCTTCCCGTAGTCGAACTGATCGGGCGAGAACGCGACCGGCTTCACCTCGCTCGAGCGCTCGACGACATTCACCGCCACCGCGCGATCGTAGAAGAGACCGAGATGGAAGAACTGCACGCTGAACGGCAGATTCTGATCGCGCCAGAGCGCGCGCTCGGGCCTGAAGCGGATGTCGCGAAACTGGTCATAGTTGATTTCGAGCAACCAGTTCGGCACGCCGCCGCGCGGATCCACGTAGGGCTCGCGGGCGAGCTGCTGCGCGTGTTGCGCGAGCACCTCGAGGTCGAACGCACGGGCCGACCCGGCCAGGCCGGTGACCAGCAGGCCCGTCGCGGCGAGCAGGCCCGTCGCAGAAAGCAGAGGAATCACGGCGGCTCGATGGTTTTTTCGCATGGGACGGGAGAGTCCCGGCCGCGGCCCGAGACCGCAAGGGCCTCCGTGCTGCAGGGTCCGGGCGGCCCGGCTTCGGCGCTGCCCGCTACGAGCTCACCCGAGCGAGCCGGTCCTCGGGTTCGGCGAGCCGCACGATGCCGCGCTCGCCGTCGAGCACGATCCAGTCGCCGGTGCGGAAGACGCGGGTCGCCGTGCGCGTGTTCACCACCGCGGGCAGCCCATATTCGCGGGCCACCACCGCACCATGCGAGACCGCGCTGCCGACGTCCGTCACCAGGCCGGCGATCAGACTGAAATACGGCGTCCAGCCGACGTCGGTGATCGGCGCGATCAGGATCTCGCCCCGCTCGAGCAATTCGGCCTCGGCGAGGCTCCGGATCACGCGCGCGCGACCCACCGCGATGCCGCGGCTGACCGGCGCGCCGGTCACCGTGCCCCCGCCAAGCGCCACCTCGGCGCGAAGATCGAGGGGCTCGGGCTCGCCGACCAGCACATCGGGAAACTCGAACCGCTCCTGCGTGGGGAAGACCTCACGGCGTGCCCGGGCGACTGCCTCGAGGTTCGCCTCGCCCTCGACGCACAAGCGGCCGAGTTCGCGATGCGTGAGGAAGAAGACCGCGTCGGCATCGGGCAACGCGCCGACTTCGACGAGCCGCCGACCGAGGTGGCGATAGGCGCCCTTGAAGGTCGTCGTCACGTGCACGAGGCCCGACTTGGTTTCTTCGCGCGAGCGCACGGCTTCACGCGCGAGTCGCGTCAGCCAGCGGATCGCCCAGCCGGAGCGCGGCGCGGCAGAGGCGGCGCCCTGCCCGCGCACGACTTCCTGTCTCTCTCCGTCTCCACGCGCCCCCTGCCGCAGCGGCACCTGGATCGAGCGGATCAGCGGCAGCGGATCCTCGCGCCACTCGGGCTGACGCAGCTCGAGTTCCTTGACGGCGCGGTGCCCGTGGCGCGCGAGGTAGTCGCCGAACACCGCACGCGCCTCACCGGCCGCATCGCTCTGGATCCAGGCGAGCGCCGCTTCGGGCTCTGCGTGTGCGAACGACCCGAGCCCCTCTGCGTGCGCCCGCACCGCGCGCGCGATGCGCTCGGCGCCCGCCACGATGTCGGCGCTCTCGACGCCGTCCGCAAAGGCCAGCAGCGAAGCCACCTCGGCGTGGTGGGCCTGCGTCGGGGTCTCGCCCTTCGCGATCACACCGAGCAGCGTCGGCGTCAGCACGCCCGACACCGCCGACGACACCAGGTGGTGGTCCATCGCATCGTCGATCGCGACGAAGCGCCGATCGATGGCACGCCACATCGCGGCCGGATCGTCGATGCGCGGGATCTCGAGGGTGCGGCAGAGCTGCCGCAGCGCAGCGCGCGCCCGCCCACGGCCGAACAGATAGCGGACATAGCGAAGCCCGTTCGCGATCTGGCGCGCCAGCGGTGGCGCGGCATTCGCCTTGAGGTCGATCTCGTCGAGAGACCTTCCGCAGACCGACTGCGCCAGCATCTCGGCGCTCGAGCCGAGCGCCTGCGTGGCCGTGTCGCTCATCGTGCTGAGATTCAGGAAGAGCTGCCCGTGCGACATCGCGATGAAGCGGTTCTCGGGCCGGATCGCGCCCTGGATGCCGACCCGCTGATGCATCCGCTGCATCCCCACATCGATCGCGCGCGCCGTGAACGAATACGAGAGTGGCGTACACGCGCCCGGGAACATCTCGCCGACATTGCAGCGCGTGAGCACGTGCTCGGGATCGAGCAGTGGCGTGTCGAGTTCGCACGGGTCGCACGGCAGCTGCGTGATCGGACGCGCCTGCAGCCAGTGGATCGTGTCCGCCGCATCGACCGCCCACTCGAGATCGAGCGGCTGGCCGGCCGCCGACTCGGCGCGCAGCGCATCGGCGAGCAGCCGGGCGCGCAGCTCGGGCGACAGCACCGGCGCGGCCGTCGCGGACGAATCGGCCAGCTCGACACGAAGAGTGCGGCCGCTGCGATCGAGCACATAGTGGTCGGGCGACGCGTGGCCGCTGACGAGCGCTTCGCCGAGACCGCGCACTGCATCGATGACCGGACGCGCACGGCGTCCGCTGACGGGGTCGGCGGTGAAGAGCACGCCCGCCGAAGCGGCGTCGACCATGCGCTGTACCACGACGCACATCACGGCAACCGGGCCGTCGTGATCACCCGCATACGCGTCGGCGCGCGCGCTGTGGAGCGACGCGAGACACTTCTCGACCGCCTCCGCGAGCGCGACCGCGCCCTCGACGCCGAGGATCGTCTCGTACTGCCCGGCGAAGCTCGCGTCCGCCGAGTCTTCGCCGATCGCCGACGACCGGACGGCCACCGCTCCACCGCCGAGCTGCGCGTAGTGGGCGGCGAGATCCGCCGGCAGTTCACCCGGCGTGGCGCCGACGATCACGAAGCCCGGCGGCACGCGCAGACCAAGCCCGATCAGCCGCGCCAGCCCCTCGGCTTTGCCGCCAACGGCCGCGTGCCCGATCGATTCGAGGGAGAGGATTCGGGCGGGAGGCATGGGCTCGGGCAGGCGGGACGGCGAATCCGTATATAAAGAAGAAGGAGAATGTCGAAAAACGGGGTGAATCGGAGGGCGAAATTACCGCTTCCCGGGCCCATTCCCACATTTTTCCCGTGGGCTCGGCTCCACCGAACGCCGTGCGACGGCTGCGACCCTACGCGCATCCCCACATGCCTGGTCCTACCGGGCAACATGTCGGAATTGCTGAAGGCTGCCTGTCAGCTCGGTGTCTCCTGATCCTCGGATGGTTCTACTGCCATCGTGCGCGGATCGACGCGCACCGTCTTCCCGTCGCGCCACTCGATCAGCATGGTGCCCGTCGCCAACGCAACTTCCTCTGCACGGAGGCGTGCGCGCTTGAGTGCCTCGAGCGCCCCTTTGATCTCGGCCTCTCGCCGCTCAGCGCTCGACTTGTTTTCTTTGCTCATGAATTTGATCCCTCATCGAGAATCGTTGGCAACGGGCCCGAACCGTCGTAGAGGATCCAGTCGGACACCAGGGGCTTGTATAGCTGTTCCCAGTTCTCGAGACCCTTGGCGAAGCGGCGTCGGATCACGTGCTCCGGAATCCCGTGACCTCCCTGACGAACCCGCTCGGCGACGCGCTGAATCGCCATTTCAGGCGACGGCAGCGAGAGGAAATGCAACCGCACCGCATAGCCTCGTGCTCGCCATGTGGGGATCGACCGGGCATAGCCGCGACCAGCAAGTGTGGTTTCGAAGCCGAAGCTCTCACCGACATCGACGCTAGCCCGGATCAACTCGAGCATGATTCGACCGGCTCGGACGGCGGCCCGGTCAGGGGCGAACGGCGAGATACCGCTTGCAATCAGATCGGCGTTCATGAAAACCGGACACGCTGCCTCGTGGATGAGAAACTCCCGGGCAAATGTCGTCTTCCCCGCCCCGTTCGGCCCGGCCACGATGTAAATCTTCGGGGAGACCATGGTCTCATCCGTCATGTTGCACCTTCACGCCGCGCATCCTGCCCCGGATCGATCGGTACAGTAGAGCACCCCCTACGCCTCGTTGGGCGCTTCATCACCGGCCAACACCCAGCCCGGGACAGGTCGTTCTTACCGCGATTGATCGTTCTGCCGCAAATCGATCGTCTCCCTCGTGCGCCATTTCCGAGGTCCGCATTCGAGCGGATTCCAGTCTTGGAAAGGAAGGACCGTCGATGCCGAGAGCCACGCCGAAGAAGGCCCATGATCCGATCCACCCGGGCGAGATCCTGCTCGAAGAATTTCTCGAGCCGATGGAACTGAGCCAGTACAGATTGGCGAAGGACATCAGCGTGCCGCCGCGCCGGATCAATGAGATCGTCCATGGCAAGCGGGCAGTCACGGCGGACACGGCCCTTCGACTGGCACGCTACTTCGGAACCAGCGAGCGGTTCTGGATGAATCTTCAGATCCGATTCGATCTCGAAATCGAGAAGGCGCGATTGAAGGGCCGGTTGATCAAGGAAGTGGCGGTTCTGAAGAACGCGAGCTGAGGCCCGACGCCTCTGGCGCTGTCTCCCTCGTTCTACACATGCATGATCTCGCCCTTCATGCTGTACAGGACCGACAGCACCTCCTGCTGCTCGCGGGGCCCGATGCCGTTCTTCGCGAGCGCCTTCAGCGCGTCGTCGAGCACCGCGATGAACTCGGCGTCGTCGATGTTCATGCCGCGATGCGCAGACAGCATGTCCTGACCGCGGTACACGCTCGGGCCGCCCGTCCCGGCGATGAAGAACGTCGCCGCCGCGTTCGCGAGCTCGGCCGGGTCGCTCGCCGCGAAGCGGGGCGAGATGCGCGGGTTCTTCAGGTGCAGTGCGACGAGATCCTTCGCGATGGCCGTGATGCCCTTGGTCGCGCCGAGGCGTTCATACAGTGAGTCCATGCGTGCTTCTCCTTTTTGACTTCTCGAGTTCTTGTCGAGGCTCTTGTCGACGTTCTAGCGGGTGATCACGACTTCGAGGTACTCGCTCGGCACGACCATCGTGGTGTCCCCCGAGCGGTTGAACTGCGCGACCAGCGCCAGCAGATCGCGTCGAAGCGCGGTGCGGCCGGTCGGTTCGAGGGACGCGAACGCCTTGTGGATCGGGCCGTACCAGAGGCTGAAGACTTCGAGCCAGTGCTCGGGCGAGCGATAGCGGAACACGAAGTCGCGCGGCGTCGCGGCGGTCGCGAGCGTGTCGGCGGCGAACAGCTCGCGCAGCCGCGCAGACGTGCCCCAGAGCGCTGGCGACTTCATGCCCGGTGCCGGCGGTACGTGTTGGCCGAGCGTCTTGAACAACTGTCCGATGAAGCCCTCGGGCGTCCAGTTCGCGAGCCCGATCTTGCCGCCGCGCCGGCACACGCGAACCAACTCGGCGGCCGCGCGAGCCTGATCCGGCGTGAACATCACCCCGAAGGTCGAGACCACGCCGTCGAAGCTCTCGTCCGCGAAGGGCAACGCCTCGGCGTCGGCCTCGCGGAACTCGATCTCGAGGTGCTCCGCCGCGGCTCGTTCGCGCGCGCGTTCGAGCAGCGCGGGCACATAGTCGCTGGCGACCACCTCGCAGCCGCGGCGCGCCGCCGCGAGCGCCGCGTTGCCGTTGCCCGCCGCGACGTCGAGTATCGTCTGGCCCGAGCGGACATCGAGGGCCTCGCAGAGCGCCTCGCCGACGATCTGCAGCGTCGTGCCGACGACCGAATAGTCGCCGGACGACCACGCGAGTTGCTGGCGCGCCTTCACGGCCGCGAGGTCGGGGACGGGGGTCGGGATCGGCGGGGTGGCGGTGACAGTGGCAGTCGGAGAGCCGGTCGGGGTGCCGGTCAAAGCAGAAGTCGCAATGGTTTCGAGCATGATGTTTCTCCTCAGCGTTCGAGTTCGGGTTCGTCAGGCCGCCGGCCGGATTCGGGAGCCCTCGTCGTGCGCCCACCCGGGCGCGCTCTCGTCGGCCTCTCGCCGCGGCTCGGCGGTCGAACCCCACCGTAGAGTCCGGGCGTGGAGCCCAGCGTGGGTGCCAGCGTGGGAAATGCCGTGGAATCGCACGAGCCGGCCCGGCCGGCGGGTGGCGCGCGCATGAAGCTGCGCCTGCTCGGCCCGATGAAGCTCGAGCGCGAGGGCTCACCGCTCGCCCTGCCCTCGTCACGAAAAGTCCGCGCGCTGCTCGCCCAGCTCGCCCTCGCGCCCGCGCCGCTGTCGCGCAGCCAGCTCTGCGAACTGCTCTGGGACGTGCCCGACGATCCGCGCGGCGAGCTGCGCTGGTGCCTCAGCAAACTGCGCAGCGTCGTCGACGAGCCCGAGCGCAAGCGCGTGATCAGCGAGGGCGACAGCGTCCGGCTCGACCTCGCGGATGCCTTCGTCGATGCGATCGAGATCGCGCGCGCCACCGGACTCGGCCTCGAGAAGCAGTCGACCGAGCGCCTGCGAGAACTCGCCGCGCTGTTGCTGGCCGGAGAGCTGCTCGAAGGCTCGGAGGTCGACTCGAGCCCGGCCTTCAGCGCCTGGCTCACCGCGCAGCGCCGACGGCTTCGCGGTTGCCACGCCGCGCTGCTCGAGCACCTGGTCACACGCGTGCCCGACGACGAAGCGCTCGCCCTGGCCGAGCAGTGGATCACGCTCGCGCCCTTCGACCGACGCGCCCACGCGAGCCTGCTCGCTGCGCTGGCGCGACACGGTCGGATCGGCGAAGCCGAGGACCATCTCGCCACGATCGTGCGCCGCTTCGAAGACGAGGGCCTCGACGCCACGCCGCTGCGCGAAGCGTGGCGCGAACTGCGCGAGCAGCCGGACGCGCCGGCGCGCCCCAGATCCGCGCCCTGGACGACCGCAACGGGGATGACCGCGACGGTGACAGCCGAGTTGGCGACGCCAGCGGGCGCGATGGAGCACGCGCGCCGCGACCCCGCCCGCGCCACCACGCGCCGCGCCTCGATCGCCGTGATGCCCTTCGTCGACCGCGGAGCGCCGACCTCGCGACCGACCTCGCCAGAGGCCGCGAGCCGCAGCGCCGCCGATGCGCTCGCCCACTCTCTCGTCCACGACGTGATCACCCGGCTCGCGCAGCTGCGCAGCCTGTTCGTGATCGCGCAGGGCACGGTCTTCGCGCTGCACGAGCGCGGCATCGGGCCCGAGGAAGCCGCCCGCATGCTCGACGTCGACTATGCGGTGGGCGGATCGGTGCGGCGCAGCGGCGCCCGCATCGTGGTCGAGGTCGAACTCTCGGAGACCCGCAGCGCCCGCATCGTCTGGGCCGAAAGCTTCGACAGCCCCGCCGACGACACGCTCGTCGTGCTCGAAGAGATCGGCAACCGCATCGTCGCCTCGATCGCGAGCGAAGTCGAAGCCGCCGAACGCAGCCGCGCCATGCTGCGGCCGCCGAACTCGCTCGATGCCTGGGAGGCGCACCATCGCGGCCTCTGGCACATGTACCGCTTCAACCCGGGCGACAACGCCCAGGCGCAGCACTACTTCGAGCGCGCCGTGCAGCTCGACCCGACGTTTTCACGCGCTCATGCTGGGCTGTCATTCACGCACTTTCAAAGCGCCTTCCAGGGTTGGGGACCGCGCGAGTCGGCGACCCTCGCTGCCTTCGAAGCCGCGGGCCAGAGCCTGATGGCCGACGATCGCGATCCCGCCGCCCACTGGGCGATGGGCCGCGCGCTCTGGTTGCACGGACGCCAGGATCCGTCCGTCACCGAACTCGAACAGGCCATCGACCTCAGCCCCAACTTCGCGCTCGGCCACTACG
>JANOFF010000057.1:0-15018 GCA_031413515.1 bacterium | reverse complement strand
ACGTATAGATAGAAGAAGGAAGGACGTCCCCGTGAAGAAGGGCACCAACAACAGGAACCGCGGCAAGTCCTCCCGCTATCGCGCCAAGCTCAAGGCCAAGCACTGCCGAGCCCGCCGCCGCCAGACCCGCGGTGAGCGCTCGACCTACCGCTGAGCCCACCCGAACGTCGCACACTGCCCGGCCCGGACTGCGGTCCAGCGAGATCGACTCGTTCCGATTCGCAGAGCTAGCGCTTGCCCGCTCGCTCAGAAGCGGGATCCATCGAAGTGCGCCGCCGGACGAAACTTTCCAGGCGAGAAGTCGATCAAGTCGCTGCCGATCGACTCCGGCGAGCCGGCGCCCAGCGCCGGGTGACTGCGCGATGTGTCGACCGGCGTGCAGCATCCGAGGCGGGCGTGTTCAGGAGGGGCAACCCCCTCGGCCCGTATCCGTTGCCATCCTGATCTCAACGACCGCGCATGGAACGACCCGATTCGACACGCAATCTCGGCTTGAATCCAATCGGCCGATCGTGTTGAAATGCGCTGCGAGCTCGAAACCGACGCCACTGATCGACTCAACGATCCGCGCGCCCGGACGACGCAGCTCGGGATCACCGTGATTCGCAGAGCGGACTCTCGGGACCCATCGCGACGGATGGAGTGGAATTGCTCGACCTCGAGGCCTATCTGCAGGCGCGCCGTGACCGGATCCTCGATCGACTGCGCGCGGCGCTGTCAGACCACCCTCCCCGCCTCGCGACGCTGATCCTCGACTATCCCCTCCGACCTGCGAAGGGGCTGCGACCGACGCTCTGTCTGGCCAGCTGCGCGGCGTTCGGCGGTGCCGAAGCGAGTGCCGAACATACGGCGGTCGCCCTCGAACTCTTCCACAACGCGGCACTCGTCCACGATGACGTGGAGGATGGCAGCCGATCTCGCCGACACGGACGAACCCTGCACGAGGCGGAAGGGCTCGGCCTCGCGGTGAATACCGGCGATGCGATGCTCGCCCTGGCGCTCGAGCAACTGCTCGCGAACACCGGGGCGCTCGGCCTGGCGGCGGCGCTGCGCACCCTGCAGCTCTTCTCCAGGACCGTGCAGGAGACCGCCATCGGACAGATGATCGAGCTCGATTGGATCGCCGCTGCCGAATGGGAAGTGTCGGACGACGACTATCTCGAGATGGTTCGTCTCAAGACAGCCCGCTACAGCTTCGTGGCCCCGGTGCTCGGTGGCGCCATCGCGGCGGGTGCAGATGAGCGGCGGACGCATCACCTCGAGCACTACGCCGAGTGCGCCGGCATGGCGTTCCAGATCGCCGACGACCTGCTCGATCTCGAGGCGAGTGCGGCGCGCACTGGCAAAGACGCGGCGGGCGATCTCTGGGAAGCCAAGCGAACGCTGCCCCTTCTGCACGCACTGCGGAGCGAGACCGACGTCGAGCGCCAACGAACGCTGATCCAACGTCTCGACAAGCCGCGCCCGCGCGACGCCGGGCAGCGCGCACAGCATGCGCTGCTCGAAGGCCTGCTGGCTCGCGAGTCGCTCAGCGACGACGAGCGCACTTGCCTCACTGCCCTCGCCAGCCGACTCGACGCCCGAAACGAAGAAGATGTCACGCAGCTCCATCGCGCCATCCTGCACCATGGCGGCGTCGCCCACGCGCGACGGGTCGCCCGTGCGCTGGCCGAGCAGGGCGCGAAGGCCCTCGAGCACGCGCTTTCCGGGCAGCCCGGCGACCCGGCCGCACAAGCCTTCCTCGCAAGCATTCCCGAATTCGTACTGGAGCGTGATCATTGAGCGACCCGGAAATCATCGAGACGTTACGACGCATCCATCACCGCAAGCAGGCGCGGTCTGGCGCCGCGCCGGCGGATCTGAGCCGTGTGGACGAGCGACTGCGCGAGATCCAGCAGACGCAGGCTCTGGCAGCGCAACGGGCGCGTCGACTTGCCGAGGCCAGCGGACCGAGCCCCGTCCAGCAGTCCCTCGCCATCGTCGGCCCTGCCGGCGGTCGCAGCGGCGCCCGCTTCGTGCTGCGCAACGATCAGCAGCGGGAGGTCGCGCCCGAGCTCGTGATCTCCGGCCTGGCGGGTGAGGTGCGGGCAGCGCGGTCCGTCCTGCAGCCGGGCGAATCGTGCGAGGTGCGGATCGATCTTGACCTCGCTGATCTCGGCACCGGTTCGCATACCGGCCACGTCGATGTCCTCGACGGCTCGCGACGATTGCTGCGGGTGTGGCTCGACGTGGAGGCGCTCGAGTGAGCGACCATCCCGTCTTCGCGATCCCGGATGATTCCGACCAGCTCGCGCAGGCGCTCGGCGAGCTGCGCCGTGCCGTGCTCGAACACCCGCACGCAGCCCGCGCCATCGCCAGTGCGCTGGCCGTCGAGGGCCGACGCTTCGCCGCAACTCCGTCGGGCGCAGCCTTCGCCCGGCGGCTTCGCGCCAGCGCCTCCGTGGCGCGTGCCTGCATGGCATTCGACGCAGCGACCTCGTGGCTGCTCGCGGGCGCCGAAGAGCAGGGGACGGTCGCGCCGAGCGATCTGCTGGACGCATTGATGAGCGCAGGCGAGGCCAAGCATCTCGAGCTGGTGCTCGATCGGCTGTATCGGGGTGGCGCGTGACCCGCGCGGTAGACGACGCTCCCCTCGCAACGCCCGCCGCCATGCTGCTCGGCCTCGAAGCCCTCGCCGAGCACTGGGATCCGATCCTCGCACAGGCGATGCGTGAAGAGGGACACGGATGCGGGGATGACCGTTCCGTCGAGCCCGGTGCGCCGAGCGATCACGGCCTGATCGCAATCCTGCTCGGCTGGATCTCGCTTCGCCGAACCGTGACCGCGCAGATCGCCCGGCTTCCAGACGCATCGCCGCCAGCTGCCGCACTCGCTCGTTCGGGTTGGCTCCGATGATGCTGAGCAGCGCCGCTCCGGCCCTCGCCCTCCATGGACCCGAACAGGGGCGAACCCGCAAGGAGTGGCTGCACTGCGTGGTCTTCACAGCGAACGGGCCATTGATCGTGAACTTCAGCGTCGACTACGCGCAGCGCGACCACGAGGTCCGGTCGGTCGTGCTCTTTCACGAGGGCGACCGCTGGATCGGAGAGACGCGTCGCACGAGCCGGGGGCGGTTCGCGCGGGGTCGCGGAGATCTGGTGGTCGACGACGAGAACGGTCTGTTCGCCACCGCCAGCGGACCGGAGCTGCGATTGAGCAGCCGAGCCTTCGAGGCTCGGCTGACTCTCCGGCCGCGGATGGCGCCGACACCACCGAGTCGCACGATCGCCTCCGGCGGGCTTCGCCTCTGCTGGAGCGCGATCCCGGCCGTCGCGGCGACTGGCCGGCTGCGGGTCGGACGCCACGTGCAGGCCCTTCACTCTGCACCCGCTTATCAGGACCACAACTGGGGCCACTTCGGCTGGGGTCGATCCCTCGGCTGGGAGTGGGGCTGCGCGGCGTGCAGCGAAGAGTGGGCTCTCACCTGGATGCGCACCACCGATCGGGTCGGCGCGCGCGAGTACGGTCGCACCGTGCTGCTCTGGCACCGCGGACGCAATGTGCGCAGCTGGCACGGGCCAGAGCTCGAGTGGCACTGCGAGGGCGACGCGGGGATGTACGCACCGGTTTTTCCTCCCCAGTTCGCCCTGCTGGCGCCCGCGCACTGCGGCGCGCCAGCGCGACTGCGCGTTCGCGGCCCCGGCCTCGAACTGCGGGTCGAGACTCGGAGCGTGGCGTGCGTGGCCGTCCCCGACGAGGACGACCCGCTGGGCTTGACCCGCATCCTCGAAGTGGAGGCCCACGCCGAACTGCGGGTCGATGTATTGGGTGAGCGCGTCGCCTTCGCGGCGCCGGCCGTCGCGGAGTACGTGCGTGGCTGATCTACGCGCTCTCGCCGTGCGATCGCTCGAAGCGCTCCAGCGCGAATCGCCGTGGCATGCGATCCGGATCGCAGCGACGCTCGCGAACGATGTCGTGCACCTCGAGATCGACGGTGTTGCGCTCGACCTCGCCGCGCGCGGCGGCCGGGCGGTACTGATCGCGGACGCGACCAACGCGTCTCTTCGCATCCGGCTCGACGAGCACTGTCTCACCGCGCTGCTCGCGGGTGTCCTCACGCCGTTGGACGCGCTCGAGTCGGGCGGATTCGATGCCTTTGGCACACCGGACGCTTTGCTACGCGGCGACCGGCTCGCACGGCTCTATCTCGCGGGTGCCGCCCGCTCACGCAGCCATCAGACCTTGTACGAGGAGTGGATCGATGAACGGCAGATATAGAGCGCTCGGGCAGCCGCCGCCGA
This sequence comes from bacterium, assembly GCA_031413515.1. Taxonomy (GTDB): domain Bacteria; phylum Myxococcota_A; class UBA9160; order UBA9160; family UBA4427; genus TMED88. The sequence continues at coordinate 10,738 of JANOFF010000057.1, read as the reverse complement.
GGGGTTCCAACCCTCACGTGCCTCGCGAACAGCAACATCCGTACGAGAGACACGCCGACAACCACCCGATCGTCACGGTGATCGGTGCGGGTGTGGCCGGGATGTCCGCCGCCCACGAGTTGATGGAGCGCGGCTTCCTCGTCCAGGTGGTCGAGTTCGGGAAGAGCAATGTGCGTCGCGGGAGCGTCCAGGTGGGCGGGCTCGCGAGCACCCAGTACGCCCGCGCGGATGCGCCCATCGAGGAACTCCACGCCAAATTGCTCAAATTCGTTCGCGAGCCGACAACTCCGGCAGCAGAGCGTGCGATCGTCGAGGGCTTTCTGGAGCTTTTCAGCTTCTCGCGAACCCTTCTCTCCTGCAGCATGAAGGCCATCGACCTGGATCTCTGGGTGGAATTCGAGCACGACAAGCATGACGAGAACGGTATTGAAGAATGGGTCGACGGCTTCGGGCAGCCCGCGGCGCTGACAGCCTACATCGACCGATTGAAGGAAGGCCTCTTCGACCGTCGCAGAAGGATCCTGCACAACCTTTCGCAGGCTCGAGCGGCTCACCTGAAGGCGCTGGAGAAATCGCTCACCGAGCTGTGCACTGAGAAGCCGATCTCTCAACGGATCTTGGTCGTTCCGGACACACTGCTGACCAAGACGCAGGTGGACGCGCTCGAGATGGTCGTCGAGCAGGAACGCTTCGACGACGATCTCTACCGCGCGCTCGGGAAGAACATCGTGGCGCCGCTTGCCGGATCGCGTCTCGCTTCGAATCTCGACGCCATGTTGAAGAGGGCTCTCCGCAGAGAGGTCCTCTGCGTCGAGGTCGTCGGTTTCGAACTTCAGAAAGAGAACACGGATAATCTCGAGAAGAAGCGTGCCATGACCGCCAAGGCGGTGCTCCTGGCCAGTGACCCCCAAGGCCCTCATTGGCTCGCGAACCATCTCTTCACGAAGCGGGCCGGTCCCTATGACCCACATCATCGCGGCCGGGGCCACGCGGCGTTTCGTGTCGTCGAGCGGCAACTTCCTGGCGAGCACGGCTTCCGCTTCTTCCCACGCCACTACGAGAACCTCTACGAGATGTTGCGGCGCGTGCCCGAGGTCGACGTGCACGGTCGCGTCGACACCCTGCACACACTGTTCGACAACATGAAGCCCACCGGCGAGCAGGCGCTGGGCCTCCCCTGCAAGGGCCGCGTCCCGCTGCTCCGGCGCCGCGCGCGCAGCCTGGAGGAGATCCACCGTGCCGCGACGAGCTTTCTCGACAAGACGGGCGTCACACCGAGGGACACACGCTGGTTCCAGTTCGGGATGCTGAAGTTCATGCTCTCGGGCAGGAAGCGTCGCTGGGGCGAGTACGAAGACATCGACTGGCGGAAGTTCATCGGGCTCGACGTCGAAGGCCGCTTCAGTGAAGCGATGAAGGCCCAGATCAGCGCGGCCGCGCAATCCCTGCTCGCGTACTCGGTCGCTGAAGCCGATGCCCACAGCTATGGAAACTTCTCGACCCAGACCCTGGTCGACCAGTTCAGCGACGGTACGAACGTCGACATGCTCCTGCGCGGCCCGACCTCCGAGGCGTGGCTCGAACCCTGGAAGGAGTGGCTGAAGCGGCAGGGCGTGGGTTTCTTCCTCGGCGAGTGGAGCGGCTTCGAGTTTGCGAAGGACCAGCGCGGCGCAGAGACCCCCGAGCTCATTCCGAAGTTCCGCACGACCCCCATCCCGGAGCCGGGCTGCCGGCACCCGTACTTCTCGGGCGCGGAGGCCAGCACCCGGTCGGGCATGGCGCCCGACCACTACGTCCTGGCGGTGCCGCTCCAGGTCATGAAGAAGCATCTGGAAGATTTGGAGCAGCAGCTGCCGCGGAAAGGAAAGTGCCTCGAGAGAGACTTCCGTCGCGCGCTCGAGTTCGCCAGGAAGGCAGATGATCCCGAGAAAGACTTCAATCGCTGGATGTCCGGTCTCCAGCTGTTCTTCGACAGCCGGGTGTCGCTCGGTCCCGCCCACGCCTACTACCCGCGCTCCACCTGGGGGCTGTCGACCGTGGCGCAGACCGATCACTGGATCCGCGAGCGCGATGAGCGGCTCCAGGGTGTCGTGTCGGTCGACATCGCGGATTGGCATGCCAAGAACCAGTACGCGAAGAAAGGCCACCCGGCCAAGGACAAGACGGTTCTCGAAATCGCGTGCGGGGTTGTGGTCCAGATCAACGAGTCGTCCATCGAAAGGCCCGCACCCGATCGCACGTCCGACTACCCGAAGTCCGAGCCGTCCAACGTGCTGCCGCTGCCGATACCCGACTATGTGCACCTCGATTTCGGCGTGAAGTTGAATCCGACGACCCACCAGGCCGAGGGACCCTCGACCTACTACCTCGCCAACCTGACTTCGCAGTTCCGGGAGCGTCCGGGTCTGCAGTGGCCCTCGCCGCAGGCTTGTCCGCCTCAGCCCCCTTCGATCGAGTATCAGGTCTTCATGGGCCGCTGGGTGCTGGCCGGTGCCTTCATGGCCACCCATACCCGCATGATGACCATGGAGGGGTCCAACGAATCGGGTCGACACGCCGTCCGAGCCATTGTGAAGTCGCGCAACGAGGCGACACCCGGTTCGCTGAACGACGGCAAATTCAACGGGATCCACAGCCACCAGCCGCTGATGCCCCCCGTCGTCTTCGACATCGAGGACATGGAGCTCGAAGACCTTCGCTGGGCTCGCAAGCTCGATGACGACCTCTATGACGCGGGCCTTCCCCATGTGCTCGAGATCCTCGAGGGCGAACTCCAGATGGAGGTTGTCGACGACATGATCAGCGCCACCGAGGCCGCGGTGCGCATGCGCACGAGACTGTCGGAGCTCGGTCAGCGGGTGGACGTCGCCGAGGTCAGAAAGCTGATCGAGGTGCGTGCGAGGAAGCTCGGTTCGGATTGGGCCTTCCTGTTCGGCGACGGAAAGCTTCCGAATCTCCTGCAAGCCGCCGTCAGTGACTTCGACTTTGCAGGTCGGCTGCTGAAGGACGCGCTGCGCGATCGCGCGAAGCCGAAAGGCGAGCCTGCCGACTGAAGCTCGACGACAGCTCGCGTGGACGCCCGCCGATCGCTCGATTCAGCGAACCAGCGCGATCGGGACCAACAGCCGCGCCATCTTGTCCGGCGCCGCGATCCCCTCGGCGTTCATCCACGCCGACGCGGCATCGATCTGATCGTGCCGACCGCACAGTCGTCCGGCTTGCATCCTCGCCGCTTCGCGATGCAGACGGAGTCCCGCCCGGTCGAACGCGGTCACCGCACCCTCGAGCAGGCTCGCCGCCCGTTCGGCGTCGCCCTCGATCGCGGCTCGCGCCGCCTCGAGGCAATCGGCCAACGGCTCGCAGGGTGCCAGGCTCGACGCCCGTAATCGCTTGATGCTCTGCGCGATGCGGGACCGCCGCGTTCGGGCATCGACGGACTCGACCTGCAGCGCCACCCGCCCACGCAGATGATCGAGCTGGCGGCCGAGCCAGTCCATGCGCAAATACTGGGCCTTCTCGAGCAGCGGCCAGCCTGCCTCGAGCAGTTTTTCGGCCTCGGCGGCGCGATCCATGTAGAGGAGACAACTCGTGACGGCGAACAGATGCTGGTACTGCGGGCTCCCGAAGTCCTCGCCCGGCCACGCCGCCAGGGCAGCGTCGGCTTCCTCGAGGGCGACCTCGGGCTCCTCCCGGGCGAGTGCCACGAGAAACGTCTCGGCGGTGTGCGACACGACGCCGGCATAGAGATCGCCACGACGTCGCGCAGAATCTCGCAGCTCGGGGAGGATCGCAGTCAGTTCCTTCACGCGACCGCTCACAGCCAGCGCCGCAATGGTGAATGATGCTGACACGTTCATCTCGTGCGTGGCCCCGACGCAGCGCCGCGTGAATCCCTCGAGCGCCGCCGTGCACTGCGTGACGGCGTCGTCGAGACGCATCTGGAAGAATGAAACGCAGCCCGAACACAGGGCATCCCACGCTGTGCTGTACGCGCTGTCCTCATCGGCGCACAGTCGTCTGACGATCGCCAACAGTTGCGCGGCGCGGCGCGAGAGGAAGCGACCGCCTACCGCAGCCTCGGATACGGCTTCGAGCCCCATGGTGCGCAGCACGAGACCCGGATCGCCCAGGACGAGCGCCTCACGCAGGGCGCGTACCGCCAGCGCATCCGAGACGGCGGGACTGACCATCACGGTCCCCTTGACGACACCGAGCAACGCTTCGACGCGGAGCACGCGATGAGCCTCGCGCGATCCCGGGCTCCGCACACGCGGCTCACGGCCAGCGAACAGCAGGGCCACACGCCCGGTCAACGCGCTCAGGATCGGCCATCGAGGCAGGCCCAGACCCACGTGGTCCATCACTGAACGCATTCGCTGCCAGCCGAGATCCAGTTCGCCGCCGTAGAGGTAGCGGGTGGCAGCAAGCAGCTGCAGCTCGAGACGCTCGGCGTCGCTGAGATCCACTCGTGAAGCAACATCGGTGTAGAGAGAGGCCGCCTTCAGGCTGCGTCCCGCATTGTCGGTCGCGCGGGCCAGGCCGAGCAACAATGCAGTGTCCTTCGTCTGCGACTGCGCGAGCGCATGCGAGTAGTCGTCGGCGGCCTGCTCGAAGGCGAGCTGCTGCTCGGCTTCGACGGCAGCCTTGCGATACCACGGCACGCTTGCCGCACCGCGTCCGGCACTGCGTAGATGCCGGGCCACCGTGCGCGGGGGCGGTTCGTCGATCGCTTGCCACGCATCAGCGAGTCGCCCGTGCAGTTCGCGGCGCGCACCGTCTTCGATGCGCGGCTCGAGGGACTCCCGAACGCGGTCGTGCCAGGTCTCAATGGTGCCGCGCGCGGTGCGACGAACGAAGCGGCGGCTCTCGAGATGCGCGAACGCGAGCTGCATCGGACCGTCCGCCGCCTTCCTCAGGACGGGAAGTGTGAGAGCCCCGCCCACGAGGACGAGGTCGAGCAGCTCGCGGACGTCTTCCTCGAGAGCGCAATAGGCGCCGCCCATCGGATCGCCGGACGTCGCATGAGCGCCCTGAGTCTGCCAGGAGCGCCCGAGTTCGCCCATCAGCCACGGCGATCCACCGGATTCGCGCACCAGATCGGCGACTCGATCCTCGCCCACGTAGACGCGCGCCATGGCTTGCGCTGCATCGCCTTGCAAAGGTGCCAGCACAAGTCTCGAGGCATCCGGCCAGAGGGCGTGAAGCTGCTCGATCGGGCTCGTGATCTCTTCCGATCGATGGCAGGCAACCAGCGCCAGGGCGCTTCGTCGCCGCGCCAGCAGCTCGAAGAACGTTGCGCTGTCCTGATCGCTCCACTGGAGGTCGTCGATCCACAACACGACGCGACGGCGAAGGGCGAGTTGCTCGAGCAACTCGAGCAGTGCCGAGAAGCCCGCAGCGCGCCGAGCCCGCGGATCGCCGAGGCTAACCGGCTTCTCGTCGAATATGGGTGCCAGCACCGGGAACAACGCCACCAGCTCTTCGCACCCGTCGACGCGCGGGACATCGTCCGACGCCGAGAGCACGAGCGCCAGGTGGTCGACGACTCCGTCGAGCGATCGATAGGCGACGGACTCGTCGGGGTGGCAACGGCTGTACAGCACGGTGGCGTCGCTGCTCGCGAGCACGCGCCGAACCAGCTCGGACTTGCCGATGCCCGGCGGCCCCTCGATGAAGACCACTTCCAGCGAATCACGTTCGAGCAGGGCCTGAAGTGCCGCGCGCTCGTTCTCGCGACCGACGAATCCAGTGCTCTCTATTTCCCGCTCGCCCGACAGGGCGGCTCGCAGCTCGACAGCGCCCGCCCGGTGTGTGGGCTCGGGTTCGAGCAAGGCAACGAGCAGCTCGCGAAACCCGCCGAGCGGATCGGGCAACGACGGAGCATGGGGGGAGAGCTTGCGGGCGAGCAGCGCCTCCACGTCGTCTTGGAAGAGCGGTCGGCCTAGCAGGACGTCCGCCAGCACCACGCCCACCGCGTACCAGTCCGCGGCCGGAGACGACTCGCCCCCGTAGAGGACTTCGGGCGGGCTGTAGTAGAGCGAGCCCTGGAATTCGCTGCCGTCCATGTCGGACGACTCGGACGCCAGACCGAAATCGAGAACGACGACGCGCCCATCCCGATCGGCGAAGATGTTCGCGGGCTTCAGATCGCGATGGACCACGCCATTCGCGTGCAGGTACGCGAGGGCATCGGTCAGTTCGAGGAAGCATCGTCGCAGCTCCGGAAGTCGCTCGGCCCGGATCGGCCCTTCTTCGTCGCCGCGAAGAAAGCGCAGCAGGTCGACGCCATCGAGCAGCTCCATCGTGAAGTAGGCATCGTCGCCACGGATCACGAGCGAAAGCAACTGCACGAGGTTCGGATGATGAAGCGAACGAACCCGTCTGAACTCGCGCTTCAGGGACAGCAGATCGTCGGGGCTCGCTCCGTGAACCTTCTTCAGCGCCACCGACTCGCCGGTCTCCAGCGAGACCGCCTCGTGGACGACTCCCCACGCCCCGCGCCCGAGCTCACGCACGATCCGGTACTCGGGGATGTCTAATGTCATGACGGGCGCTGTGCCTGATTCTGGGGCGAACCGTCGGAAGCCGGGATTCGCCGCAACACTCTAACGGATCAAGCCCGCCGACCCCGCCGCACACCTCCCCCGAACCTCCGCGCCCCGATCGCCGGTGTCAGGCGGTTCGCGTCAGCGAGTCACCGCCGCGCCAAGCTCGTCGACCGCCCGCTCGACCGCTTCGTCGACCGCCCGCTCCCACATGCGAGCATCGCTGACGCTCGCCGCCGCAGCCGGAAACAACAACCCGCGCGACGAGTTCACGATGCCACCCTCGAGCCCGCGCGGCCCGGCGACGAATGAGCGCACAGCATCCGCCGCACTCCCGCCCTGGCGCCCGTAGCCGGGAATCAAGAACAGCGAGCGCGGTGCGAGATCGCGCAGGTGCTGGGCCTGCTCGGGATAGGTGGCGCCCACCACGAGCCCGAGCGACGACCAGCCGGTGGCCGGGCCAACCAGCCGCGCACCGAGTTCGGCGAGCCGGCTCGTGACGGCTTCGTGGACGAGCCCGTCCTTCAGCTCGAGATCCTGCAGATCCCCCGAGCCCGGGTTGCTCGTCTTGGCGAGCACGAAGAGCCCGCGCCCGAAGGCTTCTACGCGCTCGACGAACGGCTCGAGACTGTCGCGGCCGAGGTAGGGGTTCAGCGTGATCGCATCCACCTGACACGCCGAATCGGGATCGAGATACGCGCCCGCGTAGCCCTCGGCCGTCGAGCCGATGTCGCCGCGCTTCGCATCGAGGAGCACCAGCATCTCGTGCCCGCGCGCGAGCGCGACCACCCGCTCGAGCACCGCGATGCCCCGCGAACCGAGCTGCTCGAAGAACGCGATCTGCGGCTTGAGGATCGCGGCATGTCCCGCCACGCGCTCGACGAACGCGGTGCACAGCTCTTCGACGGCCGCCGCAGACTCGGGCGACGCGGGCCGCATGTCGCCGCGCCGGAACAACGGCGGGATCAGCTCGAGGTGCGGATCGAGCCCGATGCAGAGCGGATGTCCGAGCTCGCGCACTCTCGCGATCAACGCGTCCGCAAAATGCATGAGGGACTCCTTTGATCGGACGGGGAGACTAGCAGTCGGGCGGGAGAGGCGGAGGCGGGGTCGGGGGATGGAAGGGTCGGGGCTCATGGCTCGCTGGGTGGCACAGGTGGTGACGTCTTCGGAGATCTGCGCGCCTCGTGCGGCTTCGGCCGGCGTTGCCTGCTGCGCGTTACTTCGCCCCGACCCTTCCATCCCCCGACCCAATGGACTGCTCGGTGCGCGTCGGCACGGGGGCCGAGTCCACTTCGTTTGGGTTTGAAGCTTTGCGGAGTTTGAGGTTGATCGGGCGACTGACGTCGCCGCGTCTCAGCGCTGCGCGCGAAGCATCCATCCCCAACCCAACACGCCGGCGCGTTTGATGCGTATGCGTCCGCGAACCCAGACCCCAATGCCACACCCTCCGCATGGCGGGCGCGATGGAGGGTCGGGGCGAAGTAAAGCGCAGCAGGCAACGTCGGCCGAAGCCGCACGAGCCGCGCAGATCTCGAAAGACGTCACCATCTGTGCAATCAAGCGAGCCATGAGCCCCGACCCTCCATCCCGCCCGCCACGGCACAGCGCAGCGCACTTGCTAGCCTGCCTCCGTGTCCCACTTCTCCTTCAAACTCGAAGCCACCTCCGCCCGCGCCCGCGCCGGCACCTTTTCCACTCCGCATGGCGACGTCCTCACTCCCACCTTCATGCCGGTCGGCACGCATGGCGCCGTGAAGGCCATGACGCCCGATCAGGTCGCGGCCACCGGTGCGCAGGTCGTGCTGTCGAACACCTATCACCTGGCGCTGCGGCCGGGCGAGGGCTTGGTCGAGAAGCTCGGTGGACTACACAAGTTCATGCAGTGGCCCGGTCCGATCCTCACCGATAGCGGCGGCTTCCAGGTGTTCTCGCTGCCGAGCGCCGAGCTCTCCGACGCAGGCGTGCGCTTCACCAACGAGGTCACGGGCGAGACGATGGATCTCAGCCCAGAGCGCTCGATCGCGATCCAGAATGCGCTCGGTGCCGACATCATCATGGCGTTCGACGAGTGCACGCCCTTCCCCGCCACGAAGAAGCTCGCCGCCACCGGGGTGCGCCGCACGCTGGCCTGGATGGAGCGCTGCATCGCGGCCCACAAGCGCGACGACCAGGCGCTGTTCGGCATCGTGCAGGGCAGCACGTTCCCCGAACTGCGCGAAGAATGCGCGCGCGAACTCGTCGCGATGGATTGCCCCGGCTATGCGATCGGCGGGGTTTCGGTCGGCGAGGGTCACCAGCTGCTCTGTCAGGTGACCGATCACGCGGCGCCGTTGCTGCCCGACCACAAGCCCCGCTATCTGATGGGCGTCGGCCTGCCCGAAGACCTGATCGCCTGCGTGGGCTACGGGATCGACATGTTCGACTGCGTGATCCCGACCCGCTTCGCGCGCAGCGCCACGGTGTTCACTTCGCGCGGTCGCATCCGACTCACCAACCGCCGGTACCGCCGCGACGCCTATCCGATCGATGTGTCGTGCGACTGCTATGCGTGCGTGGACGGCCGGTTCTCACGCGCGTATCTCCACCATCTGTTCGCCGCCAACGAAGTGCTCTCGGCAATCCTCTGCTCGATCCACAACGTGCACTTCTATACGTCGCTGATGCGCCAGGCCAGAAGAGCGATCCTCGAGAACCGGTACGAGTCGTTCGCCGCCTCGTTCATGGCCGACTATGCGAGCGAGGATCCGCCGGAGACGGTCCCGGCGCAGCAGCCGCCGAAGCCGAAGCGGCGGCGCTGATGGGCCACCTGACGAGCGAACGACAGAGCCGAAGGAGCGGACCGCTCAGGAGTCCAGCGACTCTACGCCGCCGATCACCATGAAGCGCGCGGTCGCCGATCCAACTCGGCGACCGGTTTGCAGTGCTTCGGCGAGGCGGATCACCTCGGACGGATCGCGGTCCCATACGTAGAATCCGGGGCCCTGAGCCGCGTAGCCACCTTCGTGGCGGCTGAGCACGGTGGGGGTCGCGGCGCGCTTCGGGGTCGGGGTCGTGCGATGCATTTCGATGAATCCTCTTTCGAGGTCGATCCGGCGGGCATGGCCGCCAGCGGTCTCTCGTTTCATGGTTGTCTTCCGATTTCTATTGATTGACTCGAAGCATCGGTTCTCGATGTGTCGACGGCGGACCGATTGCCCGACGTTTCATCTACTGTTGCATGACGATTCGGGCTCGTCGGCCGTACGGCTCCGGATCCCACGCGGTACACGGGTATCCTTCGCGATCGACGGAGCATGACCGTCCGGCCTGCGCGGCGCGTCACGAGAGCCCAATGTCCCGGACCCCGAATCAGAAGTCGCGACGAAACGCCGTCCGACGTTCGACGCCTCAGCGCGAAGCGATCGTGCCCGCATCCCGGACCGGCGGGATCGAGTCCGCTGCGACCGCCGTCGCGATCGCGATCGCCGCCTTCGCGGTCTTCTACCCCGCCTACGGGTACGACTTCGATCGCTTCGACGGGACGGTGTGGGACGACGACGACCACTACCTGAGCGATCCCTTGATCAATTCACAGGATGGCTGGTGGCGCATCTGGTTCGACCCGCAGCCCGGCGTCGTCGGCCAACAGGGCGGTGCCGCGGTCTGGAACTACTGGCCCCTCACCCGCAGTTCGTTCTGGCTCGACCGTCATCTATTCGGCGTGGAGGCGAGTGGCCGACCGAACCTGCAGGCCACCCATGTCGTCAACGTGGTGTTGCATGCGGGCAACGCGGCGCTGGTGTTTCTGCTGCTGCGTCGAATGCGGGTACCCGGTGCGGCTCTCGCCGGGCTGCTGTTCGCCGTGCATCCGGTGACCGTGGAGTCGGTCGCGTGGATCACGGAGCGCAAGAACGTGCTGTCGACGTTCTTCGTGCTGTTGGCCGGAATGGCCTGGCTTCGGTTCCTCGAACGCGGGGGCGGGCGCCAGTATGCGCTGACCGCGCTGCTGTTCCTGCTGGCGCTGCTGGCCAAGACCGCCACCGTGATGTTCCCGGTCGTGCTGGCGCTGCTGCACTGGGCTCGGAGCGAGCCGTTCACGGCCCGCACGCTGATCCGGCTGGCTCCGCTGTTCGGTCTGTCGCTCGTCGCGGGTGTGACCAGCGTCGTGTTCGAGCATCGCTACATCAGCCCCGGGACCGCCTGGACGACGA
>JANOFF010000056.1:0-30340 GCA_031413515.1 bacterium | reverse complement strand
GGCATTTCAAGAAACATCCACGCGCCCCAAAGAAGCCACCACCCAAACGCGTGTCTTACAAACGAACCCCTCACGTTTCCACCGCCCGCATCCTCGCCCAGCGCCAGCACGCATCATGACAGCTTCACAGGGATGGTGCCGTAGAACACCGACCCAAAATTGACGGTCGAGACTCCGTCGGTGAGCTCCGTCGCACCGTCGAGCACGCGGATCTCGGCCGGTGGCAGGTATTCGAGGCGAATCGCGTCGGCCGACATCGAAGTGGCACTCGTGTTCGTGAGTCGAACCACGAGCTGGCCATTGACCACGTGAACTTTGGCCAGGTGCTGAAAATTGCGACCACCTGCGGTCGCGTCAGCGGCAGGGGCGTTCTTCTGGTTGACAAGCGCCGTCACCGGGCCGATATCGCCACCAGTGATGAGGTACGGGGCAGAGGCCGAGCGGTTCGACGCGTTCGTCCACGTGGTCGAGACTCGATACTCGCCTGGAATCAAGTTGGTGAACTGCCACTCAACGGCACCGTTGTTGAACCACGAAAAATAGTGATCGTTGTTGTAGCCCGAATTGCTCGGGCCTTGCCACGTGCCACTCACGATCGAGTAACCAGAATCACCATCGTCCTTGACCGTCACGGCGTTCACAACGCCAGTGAGGGCGATGTCGAACGAGGCTTCGTTCGGATCATTGTTGATGATCGACAAAGTGCCGCCCACTGAGCCAAGCGCTGTCGCTGCGAGGGCAACGGTGAACGTGGTCGTCTGCCCTTGGGCGAGCGTCGTCGACCCGTAGCCAGAGACCAGCTTGATGCCCGCGGGCATTACGCCTTGGGTGAGCTGCGTGAGGTTGAGAGTGCCCACGCCGACGTTCTTCACCGTCAGCGTCTTGGGAACTTCTGTCCCGATGAAGGTCGAACCGAGGTTGATGGTCGAGGCGGCATCAAAAAGCTCGGACGAACCGTTGTAGACACGGATCTCGGAAGCCGACACGGCAGGGCCGATGTGTTCGAGGCGGATGGCGTCCGCCGACATCGCCGTAGCGGTCGTGTTGGTGAGCCGCACGACTAGCTCGCCGTTGACGATCTCGAACTCACCCAGATGCTGAAAATTACGACCACCTGCCGTCACGTCAGCTGCGGGCGCGTTCTTCTGGTTGACGAGCGTCGTCGCGAGGGCGTTGGTGCCGTCAAGGATGTCGTATGGCGCGGCAGCGGAATTGCTGGCGGAATTGGTCCATGTGGCCGAGACGCGATAGGTACCGGGTACGACGTTCGCGAATCGCCACTCCACGACACCATTGTTGAACCACGAGAAGTAGTGGTCGTTGTTGTAGCCCGAGTTGCTCGGGCCTTGCCACGTGCCGCTCAGAACCGAGAACCCGGACTCTCCGTCGTCAAGAACGCGCGTTGGGCTCAGGACGGTGTTGGTGGCGGAGACCGGATCGCTGTCCAGGTTGGTTGCATCCCTGGCGACTGCAAAGAACCGGTTGTCGCCAGCAGGAAATCCAGCGGTCGATACCGAACTACTCCAGCCATTTGAGCCGTCGGTGTCGGTGGCGAGGGGCGAGCCATCGGCGCCGGTGAGCACGCCGTCGCTATCAATGTCGCGGAAGAACTGCACGTGTGAGATGGCATCGCCGTTGGGATCGGTGACTCCTGTGGCAGTGAGGGTGAGTTGGCTGCCGAGGGCGACGCTGGTGGGCGACGCCAGCAATCCGGCGATGACCGGAGAATCGATCGACATGGCGATGCGATTTTCGAGAGTCTCGAAGCTCGTCCCCAAATCGGTGGGCGCTCGCTTCACGCGGCGGCGCACGACTCGGACGCCAAGCCTCGCGAGGGTGTTCTTCCAATACTCGATTGTCTTCAGCATCGAATACTCCCCAGAAAAACGATCGCAGGATCGTGCCCGCGAAGAACGCCGGCTCCCGCAAGCTCGGCGGGAGGCTACGCCCTCTTCAGATAGGTTGTCAACCAGCCGGGCGAAAGATTCATCGATCGCTCACGCTGACGGCCGACTCAGGGCCTTTTGGCTGCGATTTCCGAATCGTCTGTCAAGGATCCAAAGGAGCCGAGGTTCGCTGATCGATCCGAGCCGTGATCGAACCTCGCGGAATCGCGGTCACCCTCCCGTCACATCGTCCGGTTGAACTGCCCTGGTGCGACGCGGTGAAAGAATCTGTGGCACGCCATGACCAGTTCTTCCTCAAGATGCTTGTCCGTATCGTTCTGCTGCGTCATGCACTGGCAAACCGTGAGCATCATCAGCACGCTGAAGTGGAACGCGGTTTCGTTGGTCTTCTCGATCCCCCAGCCTTTGAGCATGTCACCCATCACCCGTAGCGTGTGTTGGGTGAGCAAATGCACCGCCTGACGTGTCTCGGTCGTTTCTGGGATGGCTACTGGCAACTGGCTACGCATCGCGAGCACTTGGGCTTCCAGCATCTCGGCGCGGTTGTCCGCAGTACGCAGGCGCTCGCTCAGACTGGCCACTTCTTGCGCGGCCTTCTGGTGCCCGACGCTTTGTGCTTCCGCAGCGACAAGCGAACCGTGCAAGCGGCTCACCTCAGCCTTCAACTCCGCCACTTGTCGACGCAATTCTCCTGAGTAGCGGTCCACAATCGCCAAGGCATCCCGCTGCTCGTCATCCAGCGCCGCCTCATGCAGCGCGGCCATCGCCTTCTTGAACGTGTCTTTGTCCTTGCTCATGGCAGTCCTGGATGGATTCGTGGTTGTCGATAGAAGCCGCTGTGCTGATTTCGACCGCAGCAGAGCGAACGGCTCTCGAATGGCAGGACGGTCGGCGGCGCTCTTGGAGTCGGTGGACGGCTGGCGACAACCGTTTGATCGTAGCCGATGATCGACCCTGCCTCGCCAGGACACCCTCTGTGAGCGCGTAGCGCGCGCTCTGGCGGCCGATTGGGTATCCAGGCGGCAAGACACCACAGATTGAGAACGGCCCTGAAATCGCGCGCTAGCGCCCGTTGTGATCGCAACCCCACGCGGAGTTGCTGCCGGTAGCGCAGTTAGTGAAAAGCCCTCCGTGTTGTGGTGGCGAGTTGGCGGGGCGAGTCGGCTGTCCCGAACTTCTTGTTGGGGCAAAACCGCTCCCGTATATTGAAACAGCGCGGCGTGTGCTTCCTTCTATGGCTGTCGCCGATGATCGCTCTTGGGAGTTGAGACGTGCCCACACGCGAAGAATGGATTAACTTGATCAAGGGCTGTCCAAGAGATCTGCAAGTCACGGCCCATTCGTACCGAGGAATCGCGTTCGCATCGTTCGCGTCGCCGGTGGTCTTGGGTTGCGACGATGGGCACGATTATGTCGTAAAATCAATCCACGACGATGGGTTAAAGAGGGCGATTTGCAGCGATCAAGTCATGGGGCACATCGCGGGAACGATGGCTGCGCCGGTTCCAATCGTTAGGATCGTGAATGTTCCACAGGAGCTAATTGCGGCAGAAATTCGGCTAGCGAAAATCCCGGCCGGGCCTGCTCACGGCTCCCGATATGTGCCAAATGCCTCCAAGACGAGGCAACGCATCGCATTCCAGAATCTGCCTGGCAACAGACCAAGGTTCGCTTCGCTGGCAGCCATGTACGGCCTAGCTCACGTTGACGGGGACCATCAATTCTTCTACGAGGATGGCACGAATCTTGTTTGGTCATTTGATCACGGGCACTTCTTTCACGACGGACCCCAGTGGACGGTGGACTCGTTGGAAGCGAGTCCACCGGTTGACTTCGATGCCACAATCGCCGGGGCCTGTGCATTCACTAGCGACGAGTTGACCCTCGCTGCACAGACTCTCGATGCGGTGGTAGACTTGCCTATTGCTGACGCGGTTGCATCACCAGACGATTCCTGGGGAATCACTTTCGACGAGCGGGTCGCTTTGGCCGAACACTTCTCGTCGCGTTCCACTCAAATGCGAAAATAGGCCTGCAATATGCCTCACACGGTAGTCGTTCAGTATGTGCCAGATGCCGTGGTGAACGAGCGCATAAACGTCGGGGTGATCATCCTCCACGACGGTCGGGCACGGTCGCTCTTCCTAGAGAACTGGGCGCGAGTGAAGCACTTCGCCAGCGCAAACGTTTCGTTCCTCAAGGATATTCAGCGAGAGTCCCAAAGTTGGGATGAAGCCACTGTACGCAGGCTTGCGGAGCAGTGGACGGGCTCGGTCCAATTTACTCAGCCGCGATTCACACTGCTTCCGCCAGGCGAGGCCCTGATTGATTCTGCTCGACGATACCTGTCTGACCGCACGTCGCCCGAACAGAAGTACCGCCGGAAAACCAACGCCGTGCGGATTGTCCGAAGTAGGGTCAAGGAGAAGTTGACCGAGAGGCTCGGTGCTTTGGGCCGTGCCTTGATGAAGGACAGCTCCTACGAGTTAAAGGGGGAACATCTCGCTTACGAGTTCGACGTAAGTGTCGGGAATGGAGTGCCTTATTTTGCCGCTCAAGGTCTGTCCTTTGAGGTTCCTGTGAATCGCCGTCTTGAGAAGGAAGTTTCGAGCACGGCGTGGTTGATCAACGACGTACTGCGTCGGACACCAGATCTTCCAATCGGCGTTGCTGTTCTTTCGCCCCGCCTTGAGTCGGGGCGTGAGTGGGACAATTTTCAAGATGCTAGTGCCATGTTTGAAGCACTCGGCGCGCGCGTCGTTAAAGAGAGAGATGTCTCTGAGTGGGCCGAGGAGATGATCGACGCCCTACCTCAAGAAATTCTTCGCCCGCGCGGATAGGCGGCGGTTCGGTTGCCCGGGCCGGACGAGGTTTTAGTGGTTAGTGGCGTTTCGGTTATCCAAGCTGGTTAGTGCGTTCTCGGTCTTCCTATCGCCTTCTGGTGTTGTGGTCGACTCGCTCGCGTTTAGCGTCTGGGTATTTTCACGCATCGCAAAGCTCGCCGCACTCACCGTAACGCGCGTGACCTATGTCTGGATCCACGTCTCGATCAGTCTGCCAAGACCGTGAACAGTAGGGCGACTGCCGAGGGCTCCTTGACACTGGCGACGAGGTCAGGCATTTCCCTCTTGGACCGCGCTGACGCCTCTCGACCGTCTCCCCGCCCTCAATTTACCCCCGGCTCCCGTATCACTCGCCTCGCTCTGGTGCCATTCGCCGTCCCTTGATCCCGCGAGTACACGCCAGCCCGATCCGCAGAGAGACACCGACCGGACGCCCATTGCCGCAAGCTTTCGACCTTATCGCCAGCGGTCACGGCAACGGGCACGACGTTCTGAGCTGCCTGGATCAGCGGCACGTCCAGCAAACTCGCAAGCCGGCAGCACGATTTGATCTCAGCCCCGGTCCAGCTCGTGTCGTCCGGTCGAGCCTGCTGTGAGTCGAGCCCATACGCCGACAGGTAGATAGCCCAGATCGCGTCCTTCTGTTCACGGCTCGGCAGGTCTACGAAGAACACGCCGTCGAACCTCTCAGCCCTCGCGAACTCGGGCGGCAACTTCGAGGCGTCATTGCAGGTGCCGACGAAGAAGACGTCGCTCTCGTGGTCGTTCAGCCAGGTGAGCAGCGAACCGAATACACGAGCTGTCACGCCGGAGTCGGTCTGCCCTGATGAAGTAGCCCCGGCGAGCGCTTTGTCCAATTCATCGCAGAACAAGACACACGGGGCCATTGCGTCAGCCAGCTTCAACGCTGCCCGGACGTTGCTCTCTGATTGACCCACGAGCGAGCCCAAGAGCGCACCGACATCGAGGACAACGGTTGGCCTGCCCGTTTCGTTGCCGAGAGCTTTTGCGAACTGGCTCTTACCGCAACCAGGAGGAGACAGGAGCAAGACACCGCGAGGTTTTGGTGCATGGGCGGTTCCGGTCTCATGACGTTGACGCATAGCCCGCAGACAGAACGCCTTGAGGTTTTCCAGGCCGCCGAGTTGCTGGAAGTTTTCGGTGCCGCGATGAAGCGATACGAGGCCGCTTTTCTTTAGCTGTTGGCTCTTGAGTTCCCACATGGTCTCCGGTTCGAGGGTGCCGTGTCTGACCAGCGAAAGCGAAAAGGCGTTCTCCGCTTCGCTCCGGGTAAGTCCTGCGGCAGCTTCGATCACACGGGGTAGGTTTTCTGGTGTCGGGAGTTCGCCTGGTTCCGTTGCGACTTCCCGGGCGATCCATTCGAGCTGGGTGTGGTCCGGTAGTTCATGGTCGACAACGGTGAACAGCTTTTCGAGCTCTGCGGGAATCTGGATGACCGGGGCCAACACGACGACAAAACATCGGCTGCTTTTCCCGGAGTGAATCTGCCGCACGAGAGCCTGGATGATCTCAGTCGCTCCCAAGAACCGGTGCAGGCTTTCAAAGACCACGAGGGTAGTTGCGGCACCGATTGAGACTTGTGGAAGAGCCCGGATGACAGCGAGTGGGTCCTGGGTATCGGTCACGCCAGGAAGTTTCACCGGCTCAAGTGGAAACGTCATGCCGCGGTCGCAATCCCAGGTCGCGAGTCTCCAGGTTTCAGAGCGGCAAAGGGCGGTCAGGTCTCGGGTCGCTTCGGCGGGTTCCTGGGTTTGGAGCCAGATCGCCGAGAAAGCCGCCTGGACAAGTTCGCGAAGGTTGGAGGTGAGCGTTGGCGGGGTGGTGGGTGTGGGGCGGGTTGTCGTGTTGGGTGTGGGTTTTGGTTTTGGCACAATAGTCCTCGGTTGGGCGCTCGGAGACGGTTTTTTTGTTTGGAATCTAGGGGTGAGCAATGGGGAACTACGTTGCATTCGATGTTGAGACGGCAAAGACAGGCGACTGGGACTTCAGTGACTGGCGAAGGCACCGGCCACTAGGAATCACTTGCATTGCCTCCGTTACGACGACCTGCGCACAGCCTCGGGTCTGGGCCACAAGGACTTCGTCTGGCACATACGCGCCTCAGATGTCGCAAGAGGACGTTGCCGCTTTCGTGACCTACCTTGAGGAGCAAGCAGACAAGGGTTTCGTTCCACTCACCTGGAACGGCCTGTCGTTTGACTTCGACGTGCTCTCCGAGGAATCAAGTCGTGAGGCCGACTGTAAGGAGCTTGCAGCGGCGCACGTCGACATGATGTTTCACTTTTTCTGCGAGAAGGGCTTTTTTGTCGGCCTCGATGCGGTGGCGGCGGGCATGGGGCTAGTAGGCAAGACCAAGGGTATGTCCGGCAAGTTGGCACCGCTCTATTGGGCCGAAGGAAAACACGATGCTGTTTTGGAGTACGTCTCGCAGGATGTCCGTACGACTCTTGAAGTGGCGTTGGCGGCAGAGCGTGGAGGAGGTGTTTCCTGGATAACCAAGAAAGGCAAGCCAAGCCGACTAGGTCTGCCTTCGGGCTGGCTGACAGTGGAGCAAGCCAGATCGCTTCCATTCCCAGACACTGAGTGGATGTCGGACCCAGTTGACCGCGACTCTTTTTTGACGTGGCTCGATTCCTAGGGCGTGTTCATCCCTACACCCCAATCTCCTCCCGTCGCCCCAGCATCCATGGCTCCGGGTGAATCTTCGCGAGCCAATCAGCCACGGTCGGAATCCTGCCCAAGTCTTCGATGACGTGCTGCTCCCCGATGAACCGCACGGGGAGAGCGCGGCCGGTCGAGAGCGTGATCGTGCTGCCAGAAGAGAGACTCCAACATGAAGATCCCCTCGCTGTGATGCCGTAGGGCCCGGTGCCGAAAGTCCGCCATGTGGCTCTTGGAAGCGTCGAGCCATTCGTGCAACTTCAAGTACTCGTCAGGATCGCCGCCGAACTTTCGTGACGAGCTGACGGCGTGGTGGTAGGCGTGTGCCATCAGAGGGTGTACTCCATGGTGCTGTCTTCATGCTCGACGTAGTTTTCCTGGTGGTTGATCGTCACGGTGGCGTTTTCAAGGTCGATCGTGATCTCGCCTTGGCCGCCGTCGTTGTTCTCAAAGCCGCTGGGCAGAAAGTCATGGAGCACGTCTTCGATCCGGGGTGCCTTCTTCGATCGAGACTCAGGCACCGTCATGAGCTGTTTCTTGGCATCGAAATACTCGACCGTCTCGATGCAGCCCGAGTCGCCGTAGCCTGAGTAGCGGGACTCGACCGTCGCGACTCCGTGCTTCTTGAGCCGCGGGATGATCGTGCGTTTCAGGGTGGTCTTTGCCGCTTCGATCCGTTCTTCTTCGCGCTTATGCATGTCGGCAAGAAGCGTCGCCATATAGCTGTCGTCTGGTGTGGCCATAGATATCTTTGTCCTGGTGTGAGGGTGAAAGCGGGCAGGGGCGGATGGCGGAGGCGTTTTCACCTCCACCATCCACCCACGGACTGACCCTGAGTTGCTTGGCGTCATTGGCCCTGCTGAATCTGCTGTCCGACGCTGCTCTGACCGTAGAACTCCGGCAGCAGGCTCTCACGACCGGCGACTCCCAAGGCACGCTCCAGCTCTCGGGTGGCGTCTTTGCATGATGACCCGGTGAAGCCCGATGTCTTGATGGTCGTGGCTCCTTCGGGCGACACAGTGATCTCGATGGTTCTGGTTGGGATGCTCATCAGGCAGCACCTCCCACCCGAACCGTCACACGAATCGAGCCGTCCTGGAGCTTGGTTTCAGAGCACGTGTGGCCCTTCTTCCTGGCTTCGATCTTCGCCTTTTCGACGGCGTACCCCTGAAGGAACGAGTTGAGGTGCTTTTGTTCGCCCCAGTGGCCTTCGTAATTGTCGTACTTGATCTGGCCGGTCTTGAGATCGCAGACGACCGGGTAGCACCACTTCGGAAGGTAGACGCACAGACCGGTCGCAGTACCCGAGAACATCTTTGTGGTCTTGTGCTCGGGCGGTTCCAGTTGCAGCCGAGAGCAAGCGGACCGTACGGCTTGCTCGTCCCTAATTTCGGTTTTGATTTCGACGATGTGGCTCAATGGCGTGGCTCCTTGGGTGTGGGTTGATGGAAGGCCGGCTCAGAATGGTCGCGGCTCGTTTGGGTCTTCGGGCGTGTCATCGTTGTCATCCTCGTTCTCATCCGGGCCCTCTTCCGATTCGCTGGTGTCTGGTTCGCCGTCGCCCTCATCAGACTCTTCATAAGGAAGGCCACGGCGGGATTCAGCTACCAGACGAGCAGCCAATCCTGGGTCGTACCATGTGGTCTTCAGGTGCGATTCCAGGAGCAGCACCTCGGCTATGGCGCTGTCGCTATCCGGTGAACCAGCAAAGCACTGTTGGGCAAGCCTCAGGGCCGTCCATAGAGCAACGGCGACAAGAAGGATCGGACCACATGCCAACAACGCCTGGCCAAAGAACCTGTCACGGGCGGCAGCTTCGTTGACTTCACGTTGAGCCTGGATTGCTCGTTCGCGACTTTGGGCTGCTTGGTCGTGCCTTTCGGCTGCCTGGGCACGCTCTTGGTCGATGCTCTGGCGTTCCTTCGAGAGCGTGGTTTCCAGCTCCGCGAACGTCCGAGTCTGTTCGGCTTGTTCTTGGCGCGCGCTGTCGGCAATGCGGGCGGTTTCACGGACTGCCTGCATTTCCCGCTCGTTGTCAGGGCAGCCGGTGAGCACGAGGGCAGAAACGAGAAGAACCGTGCGAGCGACCAGGGAAACCGGAAACGTAGACCGGTGCGAAGGTGGGGCAGAAGAAGGCGGATGGCCAGATACGTGAGCATGGTGGGGGTGCCGGTGATGGAGTGGTTCAGCGTCGATAGTGAGTCTTGTGGGACTTGGTTGCATGGGTGGGCGAGTCTCCGGTGGTTTTGAGGTAAAGGGTGTGGAGCGTGGTCAGCAGTCGCGCGATGAGCATTTGGCAGGCCCTTCGCAGTCGCATTTCGCGGAAGCAGAGGATGACAAGGCCACAGGTGACGAGACTGACGACGATGAGGGCGGTGAAGGCAGTGGTCATGAGGGAGGATCTCCGAGGTGTGAGAGCGGGGCGGAATGAAAGCGCGCCCGAATGAACGAGAAAGCCCGCGAACCAGAAAGGGCAGCGCGGGCAAGGTCGATCATGAACCGACAGAAGCACTCGTCTGAGGACGCCTCTGTTGATTTACGGCAAGCGAAGGCATGAGTCAGTCGAGTTTCAATAGCTCGACCTTGATCATTCAATATGCCGTGTTTTTGTCTGAAATTTAGGCGATTGGCTTTTTGTGTTCAGCGGCAATGGATCACGAGATCAAGTATCCGTGCGGGTGTCAGCGCGTGGCCGGGCAGATCGCGATCCGTCCCCATTTGCCCCATCTCTGTAGGTTGCCCGTTCAGACCGCGACAGGCCGCAATCCATTTTCTGGGAGACGAGCGACCTTCTGCGGCCACCCGGTGCCCTGGGAATTCCATGACCGGCGACGGCGCGGGGTCCAACGTCGAGGTACTCAACGCCTTCGTCGGCTCACTCGCTCCAACCCCTGGCGAGTTTCGGATTCCTGGCAAACGTTTCACTGTATGCCCGGGCGGGTACCGTGAGGGGCCAGACCTTATCGACGCATTCACCTGGCGGCATGGTCGCATACGGTTTGGCTCGCCGTCGCCCGGTCGCCCGCTCCACTTCGTGGGCGCCAGCGATTGGTGCTCGGGCGCGATAACGCTGGAGCCGGTGGGATGGTCCATACCTACACAATGTTCCTCCCCGTTCCACGATTGCCACGGAATGGAGGGCCGCGGGCGAATGACGTGCAGCCGTCGCCCGGGGCACGACCGTCGGGCCGGATCCACGATCGGAGTCAGTCGAGGCTCAATTTTGGTCATCCGCTGCCCGGCAACGCCGGGTTCGAACGGGGCGAAACGCCGAAAACATGCAAAATCACCGAGACAAGCTGCGGTTCTGCGAAGCAGGAATAAGGGGCGCTTCCGTCCTAACTGCGGCACGCTCCGGCTGTCCACGATCAATCCAGCGGCCATCCGGCCGGATTCATTCAGCCCGATTGTTGGCGCCGTCAACCTGGGCCCGGCTTCCGTTTGGCCGCCCGTGATTCCTCGCTCCATATATAGCCTGGCCGGTTTGGCTTTCGGCCCTCCTTGGCTGCAGCAACCGCCTCCTCATGGTTCGCGAAGTCATAGGCTCGAACGATCGTGCTGCGGCCCACTTTCATCTCCCGGGCCAGCCGATCAAACCCCTCGCCTGCCTTCCGACGCCGGTCCACTTCGGCGGCGATCTGCTGGTACTTCGGCACCGTCGGCTGGCCCTTTGCGGGCTTCCGGCGACGGCGGCGGCCGTCCACGCGGCCCGGCGGCCGCTCGCCCGTCCGGTGGAGATGGATCGCATCGCGGACGACCTCGGCGCTGACGCCAAGCGCCCGCGAGATGAGGTCGACGCCAGAGCCAGCCTCTGCCATTTCGACGATTTGAGGCAGCATCGACTCGTATTTCGGTATGCGACGCAGCGGGACGGTGACCGAGACGGTGTGCGATTTTCCCGTATTGGGAATTATCCAACGGTCGGTATCTAGGAGTTCCCACATATTGACCGTTGGATCATCGCCGCCCGCCGCCTTGCGACGATCCAGCACGGCCAACGCCGGGATCGCGTTTATTGTGAACCGGGCCACCATCTCCGGCCGCTTCTTGCCCTCAACCTTGCGTGCCTCGATCACCACGTCGCCCACAAGGGCCTTGAGCACCTGGGCGGCGACGCCGACATCGCCCTGCAGAAGCTCACGAAGCTGCCCGAGGGCGGCAACGACGTCCTCTTCGCAAACGCTCGTCACTGTCGGTCGCTGGCTCACCCGCTGCAATTCCTTAAGCCGCTGACGTTTGGCCGCCAGCTGGTGGCCCATTTCTACAACCTTGGCAAACACTATTTCGAAGTGGTTCTCGTCAAGCTTGTCGAGCCTGTCAGACAGTCGCTTGAGCTGCCGGTCCTCATTGGCGATCTGACGCTCAAGCTCCTCGGTTGACGACACTGGCTGCTTGGCGATTGCCGCGAGGCGGTCATTCACGTCAGCCGTAAGGCAGGCAATGAAATCCTTGTTGAAGAGCGTCGCCGCGACCTTGCCGAGCACGGCATCGTTGATGATTCGTGCCGACTTGTAGCCGCGGCTTTTGCAGCCCTTGATGCCGTGGGTGGCATTCAAGCAGAAAAGGCTCGGGTACTTTTCCGTCGAGTGGCCGATGATCATCGGCGTGCCGCAGCCGCCGCACACGGGACGGATCAGCACCTTCGGGTAGAGATCCACCCGCTTTGCTTTCTTCTCCGGGTCTTTCGCCTTGCATCCGAACGACTCGGCGCCGAGATTCAGTTTCTGCTTCACGGCGTCGGCTAGCTCGTCCGAAAGGATTCGCAGGTGCGGCATGTCGCGGCACAGCCAGTCCTTTTCTGGACGGTGGATTACTTTCACCTTGCCAGTCTGCCGGTCGGTCACCTGTTTGGTCTTGTGAAGAACCTCCTTGCCAATGAGCTTCTCCCGGGCATAGTGCTTGCGGACGCGGCCGTGGGACCAGGTCGGTTGGCCTCCCACGTTGTGCTCGTTGAAGAGCCTCGCGACATCGAGGACGCTCTTGCCTTCGTACGCAATCATCTCGGCACCGCGACGCGTCCAATCTGCCGCTACGGGGTCAATCTCGACCCTCTTCTCGATTGTGTTCTTTCGAGTGAAGACAAGGGCGCCTTCGGCGTCAGTGACGTTGACGAGCCGGTAGCCGACACCGGGAGGCTGGAGGTTGTCGCCTCGGCGAAAGGCGTCATCCTGGCCTCGCCTCACCTTGACCTTCAGCTGCGTCACGAACGCTTCGTTCATCGATCCGATGACCGGCAACAGGAGCGACGACTGTGGATTATCGCTGTCGAAGCTGTCGCTGGCTCCAACGATGCGGACGCCGGTTTCCTGTGCCAACTCTCCGAGCCGAAGGGACTCGATTGTATTGCGGCTCATGCGGGATAGGTCGTCGATGAGGAACCAGGCGACCCCCGATTCCGCTCGCTGATCCATGAGCGTCTTGGCAATCGTGTAGCCACGACGGCAGGTGAGCGTGCCGCTAACGGCGGCGTCGGCGAGGACATATTGCCACGGAACGA
This sequence comes from bacterium, assembly GCA_031413515.1. GTDB lineage: Bacteria > Myxococcota_A > UBA9160 > UBA9160 > UBA4427 > TMED88. The sequence continues at coordinate 17,411 of JANOFF010000056.1, read as the reverse complement.
ACACGTCGTCCCGGCGGGCCCGGTTGAGAACATTCAGCAGCTGCTGGTCGAGAGACCGAGGGTTCGAGTTCTCGGCGCTGAACCGCAGATAGGCAGCCGCAAGCGAGGTCCAGATGCGGGGCGTGCCCGCCGGATGAAACGGCTCCGCTGTCTCGCTGCGAAACCGCCGCTCGAAGTCCGCCGCCATCGCTTCGATCGCGTTGTCATCCAGCGCGGGGACGGCGGATGTTCCAGCGAGCTCGGGCCAGAGTCGGGTCTGGATCTCAATGTAGGTTCGAGCGAGGTCGATGAGCCCGGCCCGCGTGGGCAGGCCGAAGTCGTCACTGCGGCCCCGGCCGCGGCGGGGAGAGGGAAGGGCAGGACTGGCATTCGGAACAAAGGAAGAATCACTGCCGGCTGTACCGGCGGGGGCATCGGAATGAAGCATGGGAGGAACCTCGGAGGCGCGTTGTGTGCCTCCGGGGTGGAGCAGGGGGGGCGGGCTGGAGCCCAACCCCCGTCAGTCGCTTTTCCGTCGCGGCCGAGATGCGGACCTCGCCAGCACGGCATCCCCGTCGAACCATATCTGGAACGGGAATGGGTACGGGCAGAGAGCCGGCGTTTTCTCGGCCGTTTCGTGAGGGTGCTGCCTCATCATGGAACAGACGTCCCGGGTCGCCCCGACTTATTTGAGACTGAAAATAAAGGGTTTTCGGCCCGGCCGCAAGGTCGGGCCTTTTTCTTTGAATGGCACGGCGCTACCTCGGCGCTACCGGGGAGCGGAACCATCTATAGGGGCCTTTCGCGGGATTCCAGCGATGCGTTCGCAGAGACTTCCGAGCCAGGGCCAGAATTGGGTCGAGAGTCATTCGCATTTGGTTCTGCAGGGGTAGAAATCATGGTTCGCGACGTTTTTCAGCTTCGAACGGCCAAAAGCCGAGTTTCCGAGTACGAGCATGAGTTCGGTGATCTGGTCGTTCGGTGTGCCGAGGCCGACGACTGCCGAGGCCTCGACGACTTCCTGAAGCTCGGGATCGAGGCGTTTGAATGGATTGAGCGAGCGGATCTTTGGCTGCACAGGGCGATTGCCGCCGAGTCGATTTCTCGGGATGAGGAAGACGCCGTCGTTGCCGCCATAGATGCGATGTGCCGCGCGTGGTTGCGGCCGAGCAAGTTTGCCCGTGACTGGATCACCCTAGTCCAAACGATGGACTTTCAGATCGAGAACCTGGACCGATTTGGTGAGTGCCGCCTACAAATGGAATCAATCGTGGCGGACCAAGGCATCAATACGAAGGCGATGACCAGCGTTTTGGCCGACATGAAGAGTGCCGCCCTGGAAGATCATCGCAATGGCGAGACTGCCGCGTTCTTTTAGGAAGACGCCACGGCAGCGTCTAAGGGCGGGTTCCGCCGCACATCAAGCAAGGTCTTCGCGAGGCGAGTGGAAAGCCAAGGCATTCTAGTTCGTGTTTCCCGTGGCCGGCCTGGAACGTGTCGTGTGCGTTCACCACTCGGCTGACCTTGGCTGATCGAAGCTTTGGCGGCTACTCTACCGGTGGTACTGACAAGCACCACTTGCCAAGGCCCGTCTTTGGGAAGGCCTTGGAAGGATTGAGGATTCTTCATGCCAAGCACAGGTGATGCATCCAGGAAGTCCGGCTTGAGGCTGCTGTCGCGGCAACGGCACCTCCTTGCGCTACTCGATGGATTTGGCGGTGATGTGCCGAAGTTGGACTTCCAGAAGTTCCTTTTTCTGTACTCACAAGAGCTGGCCGAGGATTCGCCTTACGAGTTCGTGCCATACCGCTTTGGGGCATTCTCGTTCACTTCGTACGCGGACTGGCGGAAGCTCTCCGATCGCGGCGTTCTCGCTGGCAATGACAGGTGGCGGCTGACGCCGTCCGGGCGCCGGTTGGCTGCGACGTTTCGATCTCCGGCGATCGATGCATTTGTGGCCCGGCATAAACACTTGGCGGGTAATCGGCTCGTGGCGGAGTCGTATCGCCGGTATCCGTATTTCGCGTCCAGAAGCGAAATCGCCTCGAAGGTGCTCAGGGATGATGCTGCCGCGAGGAAACGAATTGTGGCCGCAACCCCCAGGCCCCGGGGCGGCCCTCTCATGACGATCGGTTACGAGGGACGATCGCTCGAAGGATACATCAACGCCTTGCTCAAGCACGGCGTGACCGTGCTTTGTGATGTGCGTCGGAACCCACTCAGCAGAAAGTACGGATTCTCAAAAAAGACACTTTCGACAGCGTGCGAGGGAGTCGGCATTCGCTACGCCCATCTTCCAGAGCTGGGAATTGTTGGCGATCGTCGTCAAAGTCTCGACACGCAGGCCGATTACGACCGTCTTTTCGAGGACTATGAGCAGAACGATCTGCCTCGGCAGGATGCTGCCATCGACTCGATTCGTGCATTGTTGGGAACCGGTGAACGCGTGGCACTCACGTGCTACGAGCAATTGCCCCATCAGTGCCATCGACATTGTGTTGCGGAGGCGGTCGAACGACGCGGGAAAGGCTCGCTGGCTGCTGTCCATCTTTGATGCGCCATGGACAAGCAACGAATTCTCATCACCGTCAAGACGTATCCGCAGCTATCCAAGACGTACGGCGAGACTGTGTGTACGGCTGGCATTCGCGAGGATGGCTCGTGGATTCGGCTCTATCCGGTGCCGTTTCGTCGCCTCGACGAGCGTCAGCAGTACCGCAAGTACGACTGGGTCGAATGCCTCGCTCACCGTCGGTCGAAAGATCCTCGCCCAGAGAGCTTTCGTCCCGACGACCTGTCAGAGCTCGTTGCAGTAGGCCATGTGGGCACCTCGTCCAACTGGAGAGAGCGCCGTCGACTCGTTCTCGATACGGCGACGGTATTCGACCGACTCGACCCCTTGATCGCCGCGGCTCACGCCAACGAGCGATCCCTTGCCGTCTTCAAGCCAACGAAGGTTCTTGATTGGGTCGTGGAGGAAGACGAGCGAGAGTGGGATCCGGTCAAGTTGGATGCGATGCGGCAGGGCATGCTCCAGATGGATTTGTTTGACGACAACTCATGGCGACAAACGTTCGAGGTTGTGAGGAAAGTGCCCTGGAAGTTCTCGTATCGATTCGTAGACGCGGATGGCCGGGAGAGCAAGCTTCAGGTGTTCGACTGGGAAGCGGGTGCCCTGTACTGGAACTGCGTGCAGAGTTCCGAAGGGAATGAGAAGGAGGCTCTCCGCAAGGTGAAGCAGAAGTATTTTGACTCGTTCATGACAACGGACCTCCACTTCTTTCTCGGCACGTTAGCGGCCTTTCACAGCTTTGCTCCCAATCCGTGGGTCATTGTCGGCGTGTTTCCAGTGCCGCACGAAACGCAACAAGACTTGTTCTGACTTAGCCGCGACGTCATGGCCCGAACTCGCGGCCCGTAAAACGTACGACGCTGCCAGCATGGCCCAGACGTGCCGCTTGCTGTAGTGGACCCTCGCGCGGGGCTGCTAGACGTTAAGCGACTCAAGTGCCGGCAACAGGGCCGCTTCGAAACGGGTCATGGCTTCGACCATCTGAGTCTGGATCGCCGACCATTCCGCTTCCGGGGCCCGGTAACCGCCCTTTTCGATTCGATATTTGATTCGACAAGCTTGTTTGGAATCGAGTCGGTCCCAGATCAATTGGTTCCCAAACGCCTGCTCGATCGCTTCTTTTTTGTCGTACAACTCGTCGAACAGCCGTTTGTTCTCGGCCGTGTCCCTGCGATCGACATAGAGCTCGACTACCGCATGTCCCTTAACAATGACGTAATTGAACGCAAGTCCGCGCACGCCCGAACCGGCACCGAGCCCTGAATATGGACCCGGTGTGATATTGGCATGCCGCGTACCAAGTTCACGCGTGATCGCAATAAGCCCTTCCCAGAACTTCTGGCGTACGTCCAGCCTTTCGGCTCGTTTGCGACGACCTTGCAATTCTTTTTCCCGCAGCTGGATCTGATAGTCGTGGGCTTCCGGCAGTGGGATGATTTGTTGCACGTCAACCATCGTGGACCGATTGTCCAGGTACGGTCGCAACCGGACGCATCGGATGTCGATCTCACGTTCGCGAAGCCACAAGACCGCCGTGGTGAGCTCTTTCCCAAAGTTCTCGGAAACTAGCAAGATTCGAACGTCGTCAGCAAAATTCTCTTCGTCCGGTTCATCCCACTCGAGGAACTCAAGAATTCGAGACTGTGCGTCTTCGTCCGGTTGTCCTAGGCGAACCAGAAACTCCTGGTGAATCTGAACAGCCCGCTCAAAAGTCATGGCCGAGACCATGCTGGCGTAGCGGATGGCCTGAAGCTCCATGTGGCCGCCGTCTTGTGTTCGCTTCAGTTCGATGACGACGAGATTCGCCTCGGAATCGATGGCCAAAAGGTCGATGCGTCGCTTGCTGTCTTCCCAGTCACCGAACTCTTCTGCCAGAACGTAGAGATTGTCGCCAAGTACTTCGATCTGGGTTCGGAGGAGGCGTTGCAAGTCCGTGCGTTCACGGATTTTCATGTCAGCGAGCGATGCCTCGGGAATCGGCCGGAAGGACTGTTCCGTAATCTCGTAGAGTGGCATGCGGTGGACTTTCAGGATTGGCGGCTGAGCAAGATCACGGCCGACGAGCCGGCAACTATAACTCTCCGGTCTGTGAAGGCTTTTTGGTAGCCTTATCCCTCCTGAGACGGGGCCGGTCAAGAATCACCGGCTCAAGGTTGTCCCCTCGGTGTGCCATCCTCGGTTGCCTCCCATCCACCTGCGTCTATGAGCCCGAAGGTGCAAGCCCGAGCCACTGTTGACGAGCATCTGCAAAAAGCAGACGTGGTCGTCCAGCATTTCACGGGCATCGCCTTGTTTGGCGGGTTGGGAATAGCCGTGCCCCATCGCAGCCTCTGCATGGATGGCATAGCGATCGTCTCCGGGTATTCCGGTTCAAATTCGATTGCTCTGGAAGCACAGGTATGAACGTCTTCGATATGCGGGATCGGCTGGTTCGCGACTACGACGCCTTCGTGCGGTCGTTCGTGGACATCGCCGACGAACGGGTCAAGAACGTGGTCGATGCGGCTCTGGGCAGCGGGGTGCTTTGGCCGTCGCCACTGGTTCAACTGAACCCTGCCTTTGAACCCGGTAGCAGCATCGACGACCTCGTTCGTGACGGCTTGCTCCACAAGGCCTGCTCCGAGATCTTCCGCGCCAAGAAGACTGCCGAGAGCGCCGGGGTCCCGATGCGGCTCCACAAGCACCAGGACGAAGCGATTCGTGTCGCTCGCACCGGAGCGAACTATGTCCTGACGACGGGCACCGGCTCGGGCAAGAGCCTCAGCTACATCATTCCGATTGTCGATCACGTTCTCCGCAACGGCACCGGCAAGGGGATTCAGGCGATCGTCGTCTACCCGATGAACGCGCTTGCCAACAGCCAGTTGGGCGAGTTGGCCAAGTTCCTTGAGACCAAGCCGTTCAGCAAAGACCACCCACCGGTGCGAGTCCGTCGCTACACGGGCCAGGAGACCGACGAGCAGCGCCGTGAAATCCGCGACAACCCGCCCGACGTCATTCTCACCAACTACGTGATGCTCGAGCTCATGCTCACACGGGTAGCCGAGAAGTCGATCATCCGCGCCGCGAAAGGCTTGAAATTCCTGGCCTTGGACGAGCTCCACACGTATCGGGGCAGACAAGGTGCCGACGTGGCGATGCTCTGTAGGCGAATCCGCGACCAATTGGAGGCACCGAATCTCCAATACGTCGGCACCTCCGCGACGATTGCAGGGCCCGGCACGTTGGCTGAACAGCGAAGCGAGATCGCGAGTGTCGCTTCCGATCTGTTTGGGGTGGAGGTCAAGCCGGAGGCTGTGATCGGCGAGACACTCCGCCGGGCGACCCCGCATGATGATGCGTCCTTCAAGACGAAGCTCACCGCACGCGTGAAGTCGAAGACGGCACCACCCACCTCGTACGACGAGTTTCTTGCTGATCCGCTTTCGAGTTGGATCGAGTCCACGTTCGGGGTCGTTCGGTCGTCGAGCGAGGATCGCCTGGTTCGCGCTGTGCCCCAAACGATCGACGTAGCTGCGGAGCGGCTCGCTGCCGAGACGGGCGTCGATGCTTCCGAAGCTGCCGCGCTCATCACGGCCCAGCTCATGGCCGGCTACGAGAAAGCCCGCAATGAAAACGGCCAGCCTGCGTTCGCGTTTCGGCTCCATCAGTTCCTGAGTCGCGGTGACACCGTCTACGCAACCCTCGAAAAAGAAGCCGATCGCTTCATCACAATCGAGGCCCAGAAAACAAATCCGCACAACGAAAAGGCCACGCTGTTTCCACTGGTGTTCTGCCGCGAGTGCGGTCAGGAATACTACTCCGTCGTTCGAGCAGAAGACTCACCTGGCGGGCTTCCGTCCTTCGAGCCGCGCGACCTTGGTGATCTCTCGAGTTCCGCCGAAGCGAAGCCCGGGTATCTCTACTTCAGTTCGGATCCTCGGCGTGCGTGGCCAATGGCGGACCACACGAGTGAGGCTCTTCTGGAGCGTCTGCCAGACGACTGGAAAGAGATTCGCAACGACCAGGAAGTGCTCCGCAGGACTCGAATTCCTCAGCTTCCACAACTCGAACACGTCGGTCTCGATGGACGCAACGATCCCCACGGTTTGAGTTGTCATTTTGTTGGGAGCCCTTTTCATTTTTGTCTCGCCTGTGGCGTGTCCTACTCCCAGCGTCGAGGTGCCGACCGCCCTGTGCTCGGTGAAGTCGGCTTTGGTGGCCGATCGAGTGCCACGACGCTCATTGCCACAAGCCTCGTGAGCTATCTCAAGAAGGACAGTGGTCTCGATCCCGGTGCCCAGAAGCTGCTGAGCTTCACAGACAATCGACAGGACGCCTCACTCCAGGCCGGGCACTTCAACGACTTCGTTCAGGTCGCCTTGGTCCGTGGAAGCTTGTATGCCGCCGTCGCGGGTGCCGGACCGCAAGGGATCGAGTACCGCGATCTCCCTCAGCGTGTGTTCGACGCGTTCGAGGCTGGCCTTCCGCAGGGTGATGCGTTCAGGCTCTACGCCCAGCAGCCCGATGCCCAATACAACGTCAAACGCAGCACCGAGCGGGCCATGCGGGACGTCCTGACGTACCGTGTGTTCCTCGACATGAAGCGGGGATGGCGGCTCTCGATGCCGAATCTCGAGCAATGCGGATTGATGAATGTCGAGTACGACTCCCTCGACGAAATCTGTGCGACCGATGCCGACTGGCAGGGCACACATGAGGCCTTGGTGTCGGCATCGGGGAGCGTCCGCTTTCAAGTCGCCAAGACGCTCCTCAATTACCTGCGTCGCGAGCTCGCCATTCAGGTGGACTGTCTCAGTGAGCAATGGCAGGAGGCTATGAAGCGAGACAGCAGCAACCTCCTGGCAGAGGGATGGCGTATCGATCCTGACGAGGAGCTCGACACGAGCCGGCTCGCCTACCCGCGACCCAAGCGAGACGACCGCTTGAACGGTGTGTTCTTGAGCGCCCGGGGAACAATGGGTCGGTATCTTCGCCGTCCGGCCGTGCTCGGTGGCGGCCTTTCGGTCAATGACGCCCAGATCATCATTCACGACCTCTGCCGCGTGCTCACCCGTACGAACCTCGTGCAGGCTGGCGAGGACGATGACCCGACCTATCAGCTCAACGCCAGCACGATGCGCTGGCTGCAGGGCGATGCCAAGCAGGCTTTTCATTGTCCGCTTCGGGTACCTCGCGCCCCGGAGGGTGGTCTTCGCCCGAATCCTTATTACGTCACCTTCTACAGAACGGCCGCCACAACCGTGGCAGGCTTCGAGGGTCGCGAGCACACGGCCCAGGTGCCCTCCGCGACCCGAGAGGAGCGTGAAAAGCGGTTTCGGGCTGGTGATCTCCCGCTCATGTTCTGTTCTCCGACGATGGAGCTTGGTGTCGATATCGCGGACCTCAATGCGGTGAACCTCCGCAACGTTCCGCCAACACCGGCCAACTACTCCCAGCGATCAGGACGGGCGGGCCGCAGTGGCCAACCGGCCATTGTCGTCACCTACTGCACGGCCGGAAGCTCGCACGACCAGTACTTTTTCAAGCGACAAGAGAAGATGGTTGCCGGCTCCGTCGCTCCACCACGTATTGATGTCGCGAACGAGGAGCTTGTCCGGTCACATGTCCATGCGATCTGGCTCTCAGAGTCGGGCCTGAATCTTCAAGACAGCCTTCGGGCGTTGCTCCAGCTCGATCAACAGCCTGGAATGCCCGTCACTGATGAAGTGCGGGCCCACCTCGACGATCCCCATGCGATCACCCGTTCTCGTCATCGTTCCCGAATCCTTCTGGCGAGTATCTCCGACGCCTTGGCGACCGCCGACTGGTACTCCGACAAGTGGCTCGACGAAGTGCTTCTCCAGTTGCCGGATCGGTTTGATCGGTCGTGCGACCGTTGGCGTGATCTCTACCGGGCCGCGATGGCCCAGCGAGAGCGCGAGCACAAACGGGAAAACGACCACTCGATAGCCAGACGCACTCGTGATGAAGCCGCTCGGTTCCGGAGGGAGGCGGAGCTTCAACGCGACCTCCTCTTGAACGAGGATCGCAACTCGAGTCGGCAATCCGACTTCTACTCCTACCGCTACTTCGCGAGCGAAGGGTTTCTGCCGGGCTACAACTTCCCGCGCTTGCCACTGTCTGCATTCATTCCAGGCCGGGCTGGCAGCAGAGATCAGGAGTACCTCAATCGCCCGCGGTTCTTGGCCATCAGCGAGTTCGGCCCCAAGTCGCTCGTCTACCACGAGGGGCAGCGATACCAAGTCGATCGCGTGCTCTTGCCCCCCAGTGATTCCGAAACCCGGCTGGTGCTCAGCGAGGCCAAGCAATGCCACGCCTGCGGCTACTTGCACCCCATCAGTGGTGCTTCGAATCCGGACCGCTGCGAGTATTGCAACGCGGAACTGGCGACGCCGATCCAACACCTCCTGAAGCTCACGAATGTCCGTACCCGCCGCAGGGAACGGATCTCGTCAGACGAAGACGAGCGGCAGAAGCAGGGGTTTGACGTGCGTACGGCCCTGCGGTTTCAGCGGTCGGGCATCTCTGGCACCTTCAGCACAAGTGAGGTGAAGCTCGCGGGAAATCCGATGGCCAAGATGACGTTTGGTCGAAGCGCTGAACTGTGGCGAATCAATTTTGGGTGGTTTCGTCAGCAGGCGGCCAACAGGCTGGGCTTCCACATCAACGAGCAGACCGGGGAATGGGTCGGCGATCCCGACCGCCATGAACAACGCCCGGATGGCCCGCAAGTCAGTCGAGTCATTCCCTATGTCACCGACACCAGGAACGCCCTGCTTTTCGAGCCCACGGGCGACATGCCGATCGAGCAATTCGCATCGCTTCAGGCTGCCCTCAAAAGCGCCATTCAGGTCGAGTTCCAGCTCGAAGACCAGGAGCTTGCTGCGGAACCGCTTCCAAGCCGTGACATCCGCCGCCAAATCCTCTTGTATGAGTCGAGCGAAGGCGGGGCAGGGGTCCTGCAAAGGCTCCAGTCGGAACGGGATTCCCTTTTGAGAGTGGCCCGTCGAGCCCTCGAAATCTGCCACTTTGACCCTGACACGGGGGCGGATCTCAGGCATGCCCCCCGCACCAAGGAAGAATGTTCAACTGCTTGCTACGACTGCCTGATGACCTACGCCAATCAGCCCGACCACTCAAAGCTGAACAGGCACCTCATCCGGGATTTTCTGATGGAGCTTACGAAGGCCGACGTGCAGGCCTCATCCAGTGATGTCCCGCGGTCGGCTCATCTTCAGTCTCTCCTTGATCGTGCCGAAAGCGGCCTCGAAAAGGACTGGCTCCTCTTCCTCGAAGCCCGAAATCTCACGCTTCCTTCGCATGGCCAGCATGTTCCGGAGGCCATCAACGGTTGCTTCACCCGGCCAGACTTCGTGTACGCCGCCCATTCCACGATCGTCTACGTCGACGGCCCGCACCATGAGTTCCCGACCCGAAAGGCTCGCGATCAGGAACAGACGGCGTGCGTTGAAGACTGCGGCTGGTCGGTCGTGCGGTTTGGGGCGAAGGATGACTGGGAAGGAATTCTCCGTTCGTTCCCGAGCGTTTTCGGGAGGCTCCCGTGAGTCAGTTTGCCGCAGGGACACTCGTCCGGGCTCGGGGGCGTGAATGGGTCGTGCTTCCGGAGTCGAACGAAAACCTTCTGATGCTCAGGCCGCTTGCGGGCCTCGACGACGAGGTCACAGGGCTCGTTCCGGAGCTCGAACATGTCGAGCCGGCAGTGTTCGAGCTGCCAGACCCGGCCAAGTCGGGCGACCATCGCTCCTGTGCTCTTCTGCGGGATGCCGTTCGGCTGGCCGTCCGGAGTAGTGCCGGGCCCTTTCGATCGTTCGGTGGGATCGCCGTTGCCCCTCGCCCCTACCAACTCGTGCCGCTGCTCGTGGCCCTCAAGCAGCCGCAAGCACGGGTGCTCATCGCCGACGACGTGGGCGTCGGAAAAACCGTGGAGGCCTGCCTCATTGCCGCGGAGCTACTGGCTCGCGGTGAAGCCCGTCGTATGGTTGTCCTTTGCCCTCCGCACCTTGCCGAGCAATGGCAGAAGGAACTGGCGTCCAAGTTCCATATCGATGCCAAGCTCGTTCTGGCGAGCACGGTTGCAAGACTCGAGCGGGAGTGTGCCGCGGATCAGTCCATCTTCGAACTCTACGACCATTCCGTTGTCTCGATCGACTTCATCAAAAGTAAGCGATATCGCACCGAGTTTCTGAGGACGTGCCCAAACCTCGTGATTGTCGATGAGGCTCACACCTGCACCCGCGATCCCGACGCCAGGGGATCCCGCCATCAGCGTTACGAGCTGCTCGCTGGCCTTGCGAAAGAACCCGAACGTCATCTGATCCTTGTGACCGCCACACCCCACAGCGGCAACGAAGGAGCATTTCGATCACTTGTGGGCCTTCTCGATGAGTCGCTCTCGTCGCTGCCGGACGACCTTTCGGGGCCGCAGCATGAATCCGATCGTCGTCGCCTGTCGCAGTTCTATATCCAGCGTCGCCGGGCCGACATCGAGGCCTACCTCGACGCCAATACCCCGTTCCCGACGCGGGAGGTCCAAAAAGACCACACCTACACGCTGTCTGGTCCCTACAAGGCACTCTTCGACGACTGCCTCGACTTTGCCCGTGAGCTCGTGTCGGTGGCCGGCGAAGACAAGCGTCGTCAGCGGGTGCGGTGGTGGAGTGCGATCGCCCTCCTGCGAAGCCTTTCATCGAGCCCGGCCGCGGCGGCGGCAACACTCCTGAATCGGGCGAGGGGCCTTGGGTCTGCCACCGAAGAGGAAGTGGACGAGCTGGGACGTGCCGCGGCAGTCGATGGCGAAACTGATGAGGCAGACGAACCCGATGACGCCACCGCCGGCGTAGAGATCGACGACTCCCCGGCGCCGCCCGATCGGAAGCGGCTTCAGGCATTGGCTGCACGGGCGAGTGATCTCCAGGGTGACGGAGACACGAAGCTCGCGACTCTCGTCAAGCTGCTCAAGGACATGCTCAAGCGTGGCCGCAACCCGATCGTCTTCTGCCGCTACATCGCGACAGCCGAATATGTTGCCAGTGAGCTGCGAGCCCGCATCACCGGCAAGAACAAGCCGGAGATTGACTGTGTCACCGGCACACTTCCACCGGCCGAACGCGAAGAACGAGTCGACAAGCTTTCTCTTCAGGACCGCCGACTCCTTGTTGCCACCGACTGTTTGAGTGAGGGCATCAATCTTCAGGAAGCTTTTGATTCGGTGATTCACTACGACCTCGCCTGGAATCCGACGAGGCATGAGCAGCGGGAAGGGCGGGTCGATCGCTACGGCCAGAAGCAGCCGACGATCGAGATCGCCTTCATCTATGGCCAAGACAACGGCATTGATGGCATCGTGCTCGACATCCTCATCAACAAGCACCGGAGCATCCAGAAAACGCTCGGGGTATCCGTGCCCGTACCGGTGAACACCGACAAGGTGATCGAGGCAATATTTGAGGGGCTGTTGTTGCGGGGTGATCGAGATAGCCAGCAGTTGTTGCCGGGCGTGAAGGAATACCTCACCCCGACGACCACGACCCTGCACGAGGAATGGGATCGTGAGGCGGCTCGGTCCAAGCGAACCCGCACGATGTTCGCTCAGGAGGCGATCAAGACGGACGTTGCCGCGAGTTGGCTCGCTGCCTGCAAGGCTGTTGGCGAGTCGATCGATGTGGCCCGCTTCGTGGAGCATGCCGTCGAGGCACTTGGTGGGGTTGCCAACCCTATCCGGAAGGCCAATGGTCGTGAGGCGCTCTCGATCGATCTTGCGAGCACCGACCCGGCATTTCGGTCATCCATGCCCGAAGGAGTGCCTGATGAGTTCGAAGCCATCTTCGAGTTGCCTGTGATCGACAAGACGATCCTGCTGGGCCGTACGCATCCGTTCGTGGAGGCGCTTGCAAGCCATCTGGTCGGCACGGCGATCGACGATCCCGACTCGGCGAAGGCAGCTCGCAGTGGGACGATCCGGACGAAGGCCGTCGCCAAACGTACGACGCTTCTCTTGGTTCGTCTTCGCCACCATATCCTTCGCACCGTCGGCGTAGACACTCGGGAGTTGCTCGCGGAAGAGTGCCAGATCGTCGGCTTCGAAGGCGATCCAGCCGCGGCCAACTGGCTTTCGAGCGAACAGGCCGAATCCCTGCTTGATGCCACCCCCGATGCCAACATTGCCCCGGATCAGGCCCGGCAGTTTGTGAGTCGGGTCATCGACGCCAAGGACTCTTTGGCCTCGCATCTTGAAGCCTTCGCCGCTGACCGAGCCAAAGAACTGCTGGCACTTCATCGCCAACTGCGTGACGAGAGCCGGATCAGGGGTCTCAAATACGACGTGCGGCCACAGTTGCCGATCGACGTTTTGGGGATCTACGTCTTGCTGCCGACAGCCGCTTCATGAAGGCAAGCCGTCCCTTTTTGGCGCCTCCACGGGCCTCTGACACCACGATGCAAACATCTTGTCCGAGCTCGGTCAGAAGGGTGAGGAGTTTTTCCGTAGAGAAACCGTCGGCATCACCCCGTAGCAGTCGCGACGCTTTGGGCTGGGGGATCCCGAGCCGTTTTGCAGCCTGTGTCCCATTGAGGCCCAAAGCCGCAACGCGGCGGTGGATTTCGAGCGCGAGAAGTGCTTTTGAGAGCTCTTCTTCCGGAGCATCCAAGCCGACGTCTTTAAAAACGTTGCCGCTGCCGACGGTGAACTCGATGTCGTCTTGTGGTGCTTTCTTCATGACTTGTCTCCCTTTTTCATCCGTTGAGCGTGAATCGCTTTTGCTGCTTTGAGTCTGCTGGTGATCAGATCCACGTCGGGCTTCGGCGTTTCCTTCCCTCGCTTTGATTTCTTCTGAAACACGTGCAACACGTATATCTCACGACCGATTCGCGTGGTGTACATCGCTCTGAAAGTGTCGCCGTCGTAATCCGAAACGATCTCTGTGACACCCTGCAGAGCTCCCTTCATCGGCTTGCTTGCCGGGTGCGTTGTTCCCTGCTCGGCCCAGAACAAGGCGACACCGACTTCCCGCCGCACCGCTTTGGGAAGCTCGCAGATCACCTTTTTCGAGTCACCCATCCAGATGATCGGCTTGAGAGACGCCTTCGCCATAGAAAATATACCCATTTGGGTATAGAGTTTCCAGGCCACCAAATCCAGCGAAATGCGTGGAAGGCGTGCCCGGAGCGTCACTTATCCTACGGCCCTCCCGTCGAATCCCGATACCCGCAGTCCATCCTCATGGCCAAATAACGTTTTCCCATCACTGATTGCTATGGCCGGCCTTTCCGAAACAATTCGGCGATCCAAACATTCTCAGTCGCAGGGGCACAGGCTTTACTCGATGACGTACTTCATGCCAGGCTTTGCTGGGATGGGCTTCGGGACCATCTTTATGAGCCGCCGTCGCCCGTCAGGCGTCAGCTCAACGACTTCTCCGTCTTCAGAAACCACGACAGGAAAATCCAGTCTCGCCTGGCGAAAAGCTGCAGAGAACGTCCTCCCAGCGGCGGCCACGAACGCCGCTTCAAGCCGCTCGATCTCCTCGTCGCTCATCGGCTGATCAGTGCCCGGCATTGGCCACCTCGCCTTCAGCAGCTCGCAGCAAACCGACTGTCCATACGGCAGGCCGTCATCGCGATTCTGCAGCAACGCTTCGTTCGGCCTAGTGCTTGACGACGATGCACTTCACGTGACTGCGCGCGGTACAAAAACTCCGTCGGCTGAGAAGCCACCCCAATAAGAGGGGGTTCTTTATGTAGGTGAGACGCGGTCGGCGACATCGTCTCGCCCCAGCACACCCTGTGTCTTGGCTCGAATCAGCGTCGCGCATGGCATTGGCGCAGCGGGGACCACGAACTTCTTTCAGTCGCAGTTGTTCGACTCCGTCAAGCCGCGGACCGGTATGACTTCAAGTGCCCGCCCAGTTCGGTGTGGCAGACAAGAGCACGCCTGGCCAAGTCAACGGTCGGAGGCCGATCGCCGTCACGGATTGGCGGGCGATGATCCCGGCCGGTATGTCCGCGTCGGCGGTTGTACCAATCGGCACCGACTCTCAGGATGTGGTTGAGGTGCCGCTCACTAACGACGCAGAATCCATTTAAGACCTCGTGCTTGAGTGTCTGAATGACCCGCTCGACAAAGGCTTGTAGATTCGGTGAGCGAACCGGCGTGAGCTTCACGGTGCGTCCATTTCCTATGAAGATGTCGTCAAATGCCTGCACGTACTTTGAGTCTCGGTCCCGCTGCACGATAGTGCACGGCAAGTGCTCCTCCTGGAGAAACATGTCGAAGTTTCGCGCCTGCTGTGCCGTCCACTCGCCCGTCGGGTGTGCCGTGCAGGCAGAGACCCAGATGCGCCGAGATTCGATGTGGATGAACACGAGGAAGTAGAGATCCACCATGCCTTTGATGGTCCACATGCGTTTCGAGGCAAAGTCACACTGCCAGAGTGTGGCCGCATGTCTCCGCAGGAAGTCCGACCAGGTATCGCGGTGGTCGCCAGGCTCCGGCCCAAGCCCGGCCTCGAAGAGCACGTTCTTGACCGTCTCCCGCGCGACGACATACCCGAGCTGCCGCAACGCCTGGACGATCTTGGTGTATCCCCAGCCGGTCTCGTTCTTGATCCGAATGATGGCTTTGCTGAGGCTCTCCTCGATCCGAGGGCGGCCGACCTTGGAGGTCGTGGACACGGGCCGCTGGCCGGGGGCATCCTCGAACCGTCGCACCCATTTGCGAAACGTCTCGTAGCCGACGATGGAGAGCAATCCAGCGAGCCCGGACCCCAGCGACTTGCCATGCTTCACCAGGCTACGACGCTGCTGGTCGGTGAGCGTGATCCGTTTCGGCAACTTGCTTCGGAGCAGTTGATTCTCTGCTTTGAGGTAAGCCACTTGTCGTGCAAGCTCCTGACGGGTGAGCGAAGCGAGCATGGCAAGAAGCGGGTGGAGAACAGCGGCCATTGGAGCGACAAAGACTCAGCATGCTGGGAAGGGGCGAAGGCGCGAGGTGACGGCACCCCGCTTCATTCGAGCGACAGTATCGCCCCCTGGGTGGTTCGCAACCCGCATTCTGTCGGCGTGACGGGGGCGATGCATCGCGCACTCGCGTAGGTCACTCCCCGGCTGAAATGGCCCTCATGCCGGGGCACCGGCAATACCCGCTCTTCACTGCTGTCTTGGCCGGGGGAGTTTGCTAGCGAAATGCGGTGAATCGCGACGGTGTCCGGCTTTGTGATTCTGGTGAGTACGATGGAGCCCATGTCTCAGCAGAGTTTTCAGCCACGTTTCTCGATCACGAACGCCATCACGAATGCGTTGACGCAGATCGAACGTGCTCGTGGGTTCCTGGAAGCAGCCACGCTTTCGGACCAGTGGGTACGTGCCATGGGCGAGCGGGCACTCGTCCTCGAAGCACACCACACCACGCATATCGAGGGGACTCAGCTCACTCTCGAACAGGCCCAGCGACTGATGCGCGGCGAAGCCGTGCCGGAAGCCGATCCCGACGACGTGCGGGAGCTCCTGAACTACCGCCAAGCCTTCGAGCTTGTGTCGGACTATCTGGATAGCGGCTTGCCGATCACGGAAGGCCTGATTCGCGAGATTCACCAGCGACTGGTTGCCGGCGTGCGGGGCGACAGGGCGATGCCGGGGCAGTATCGCCTCGTTCAGAACTACGTCGTCAACTCAGTGACCGGCAAGGCCGTCTACACACCACCGCCTCCCGGAGACGTGCCGCCGCTGATGGCGGAACTGGTGGCATGGGTCAACTCTTCAGGCGAGCTTCATCCCGTACTCGTCAGTGGAGTGGCTCAGTTTCAGTTTGTTCACATCCATCCGTTTGTTGACGGAAACGGTCGTGCCTCACGGCTGCTATCCACGCTCTGTCTGTACCGGGCGGGATACGACTTTAAGCGGCTCTTCACCATCAGCGAGTACTACGATCGGGACCGGCCCGCGTTCTATGCTGCCATCCAGGGCGTACGTGACGGCGGCATGGACTTGACCGGCTGGCTGGAGTTCTTCGTCGAAGGTCTCGCAACGCAACTGGCTGAGGTCAAGCAGCGAGGAGAGCGTGCGATCCATCGCGACATCCTCGTGCAGGAGCACAAGCTGTCGGAGAGACAAGCGATTGCGCTGGGGCATGTCCTGGAACACGGTGCCCTGACCATTCAGGAGCTCGAGGTCCTCTGTGAAGGCGTGAACCGGCGATCGTTGCAACGCGACCTGAAGGGTCTGCTCGACAAGGGCCTGCTGCTGGCGGAAGGGGCGACCAATCGCCTGACGTACCTGGTGGGGCCAAAAGCAGTCCCCTGAACTTGCGACAAACTTGCGACAAACTTGCGACAAAGCTTGCGACACGACTCGCGGTACAAAAACTTCGCGGGCTAGGCATGGCTCTCAAGAAGGGGATGGCGTTGGCCGTGAGCGGAGGTTGATCGTCCTTCCGGATGCCCCTGGCACCGCCAGCTTCAACACGTCCTCGCCGTCAAACGCAAGGTGTTCCGGGAAAATGGCAAGGGTGGCCATTTCGAGGAAGCCACCGTTATCCATAGGGAAGGGGGAGTCGCCCCGACGTTCGTTCCTTGATGAGTCTGCTCCAACCCGGAGTCGGACTCATCCGTTCGGTGTATCTGGTTTCGCGCGCCTCGGCGAGAACCGGCATCGACCGACGGGCCCCGGCAACACGCCGGGGCAGATTGAGTGTGGTTGTGACTATCGACGCTGTCGGGGCTGTTGGTGCCTGCGACGCGAGGGACCGGACAGTCGGTGCGGTTCCGGCCATGGATTGGCACCGGCAGGTTGTCTTCACCGAAGGCAATAACGCCTCGGCGAAGAGCGCGAATGGGCCGCTTGC
>JANOFF010000055.1:0-43704 GCA_031413515.1 bacterium | reverse complement strand
GCGACCGACGTCAGGTAGGCGGATTCACCCGGTTCGTTCTGCTCCGCCCAGGCGGCGCGAAACACCGACGAGCGGCTGCTCTCGGTCTGCAACAGCATGTCGGCACAGCGGTGTTGCAGCGCCTGGAACGAGCCGATCGGCACACCGAAGGCCTGGCGCTCGGACGTGTAGGCGACCGAGATCTCGAGGGCGCGCTCCATCAGGCCGAAGAGCTGCGCGGCGGCGCCGAGGGCCGCGAGCCGGCTCGCCTCGTCGAGCAGTGCCGCGCACTTCGCTGCGTCGGCGATCTGGCTGCCGCGGTCGTCGAGCGCGATCGACGCGAAGCGCTGGGCGTGGTCGAGGGTCGGAAGCGGTGTCGCGTTCCAGCCGGCGCCGGGACGCTCGACCAGCGCGAGACCCGTGGTCGTCTCGACCAGCAGCGCGTCCGCCTGGGCGCCGAAGGGCACGAACACCTTGGTACCGATCACGCGACCATCGCGGAACACGCTGGTGATCTTCGCGGGATCCGCGCTGCCCGGATCCTCGCTCCGCGCGATCACCACGAGCGCTTCACCGGTCGCCGTGCGCGCTGCGAACGACGCTGCGACCGGACCGCCACACGAAGCCAGCGTGCGGGCGGCGACGGCCAGCTCGAGGAACGGCCCGGGAAACGCGATGCGTCCCATCTCGGCCATCACGATCGCGAACGCCACGGCGCCGAGCCCGCCCTGTTCTTCGTCGAGCAACAGACCCGGATAACCGAGGTCGCCGAGTTTCTGGAACAGGGATTTCGAGTAGCCCTCGGCGCTTTCCTCCATGATGGATCGCGTCTCGGCGAGGGGGGCTTCCTTGTCGAGCAGCTCGCGCGTCGACGAGCGGAGGATCGCCTGATCTTCATCCAGTTCGAATTGCATGATCGAAATCTTCCTAGCGAGCCGTCGGCATCCGGAGCACGCGTTTGGCGATGATGTTGCGCTGGACCTCGGAGGAGCCCGAGTAGATCGTGCCGGCCCGCGACCACAGGAACTCGTACGCCCAGTCGACGTCGGGCCGGGCTCCGGGCGAGCGCGCGAGCAGCTGGCCCCGGGGACCGAGCAGTTCGACTGCCGTATCCGTCATGCGCTGGTGGTACTCGGACCAGAAGATCTTCTCGATCGAGGATTCGGGTCCCGGTGCGATGCCCGCGGCCAGGTTCGCGAGGGTGCGCAGGCCGTTCGCGCGCATCACCTCGTTCTCGACGACCAGCCGGCCGAGCCTCTCGCGGATCTCGCCGCGCTCGAGATCACCGCGCTCGTGCAGACCGTTCGCGAGTCCGGCGAGCTGGATGTCGTAGCCGGCGGGATTGCGCAGCGTGGCGGCGCCGCGCTCGAAACCGAGCACCGTCATGGCGATCCGCCAGCCCTCGCCGAGCTTGCCGACGATGTGCTCGCGCTTCGCGAGTGCGCCGTCGAAGAACACCTCGCCGAACTCGGACTCGCCGGTGATCTGCTTGAGTCCTCGCATCTCGACGCCGTCCTGGTGGATCGGCACGAGGAAGAACGTGATGCCGCCGTAGCGATCCTCCAGATCGGTGCGGGCCAGCACGAAGATCCAGTCGGCCCACGGGCCGAACGTCGTCCAGACCTTCTGGCCGTGGATCCGGAAGTCGTCGCCGTCGGGCTCGGCGCGAGTGCGGAGCGACGCCAGATCCGATCCCGCACTGGGCTCGCTGAAGCCCTGACACCAGATCTCCTCGGCGGTCAGCATCTTCGGAATGAAGCGTCGTCGCAGCGCCTCGCTGCCATGGTGGATCAGCGCCGGACCGAGCAGCGAGATGCCGAGGAAGTTCGGCACCTGGGGTGCGTCGGCGCGCGCGAGCTCGGCGTGCAGGATCGCTTCTTCGACTTCGGTGGCACCGCGCCCGCCCCACTCGGCGGGCCACGCCATCCCGAGATATCCGGCCGCATTCAACTTGCGCTGCCAGACGCGACGCACCTCGACGAGCGAGTCCGCATCGTGGCTGGGATCCTTGACGTGCTCGGTATAGGAGCGGTCGAGGTTCTTTGCGATCCAGCTGCGCACCTCCTGCTGGAAGGCCTGTTGCGGAGGGGTGAAGCGGAGATCCATCGGGGCTCCTCGGACGCACTGCGTGTGGAGAACAAGGGGAGCAGAAGAACGGGAGGCAAGCACGGACGGCAGACGATACGCCGATCCCGGCGGCTGCATCAATGCGCAGCGATCGTTCGCGGGCCCGCAGCTCGACCCGCAAGCGCCTTCGCGGCGGAGCCTTCGCGGGATCCGTGTGGTGCGTCACCCCGACGATCCGGGTTCAGCGGCGGGCCTTCGGCGACGATGAGATCGGCCAGACCATGGAGCCGTTGGCGAATCATGCGCCGGGCCCGGAGCGTTGCCGCATGGGCAGGATCGATCGGAAGTCACATCAGAGCGCGCAGCCGCAGGCCGCCCCCGTCGACGACCGGAGCGCGCTACGCAACCTCTCGGGCCGTCTCGGAAGCCTGGTCCAACGCAGCGGCGATCTGGTGGCCGGCGTGGCCGGCACGGTGAAAGACGCCGCGCGCAGCCCGATCCTCAAGCAGGCCCTGGACGCGCGCGGTCGCGGCAACCTCGCCGCGGCCTTCCACCTGGTGCGCGAAGATCACGCGCTGCGACCCGACGACAGCGTCTGCGCGGCCGCCTTCTGGGACATCGCGGTCGCCTACCAGCGACCCGCCGAGGCGGCCTCCGCGGCCGCGGTCCTGATCAAGCGGCACGCCATGGACGGCGCGCTCGAACTGGCCGCGCAGTACTGGGTCGAACTGCACGGCGCCGTAGCCGATGCACTGCTCGAGCCGGCCACGTTCGCGAGGCTGATTCCACAGCTTTCCGCGCAGGTCGAAGAAGATCGAAGCCACGGCTCGACTGAGGTGCGGGCGCATGGGCGCACAGCCGTGCGCGAGTCGGAAGCGGCGACGGATTCGGGCGAGTCGATCGCCGCTGCGCTGCATCGCGCCCGGGCCGACGCACTGATCGCTGCGCTTCGCGGCGTCGTGGATGAACGCAATCACGGGCTCGGTGCTGGGCTCGCCTATCGCGTGGCCGAGCTCGCGCGCGATCTCGATCCGCCGACGGCGCTGCGCGCGGCACGCTTCGCGCTCGGGATCGAAGACCTCCACGAAGCGAAGCGCGAGCGGCTGCAGGGCTTGATCGCCGAACTCGATCCCGGCTCGATTCCCCGATCCGCCGATTCGCTGGTAGCGATGGAAGAGGTCGCGCCCCGGCTCGCGGTTTCGTCCCTCGATGTGACCGACACCGAGATCGAGACCGCGGGCATCGGCGAGGACGACCCGGCCCGCAATCATCCGGCGCGGGCCGTGAGCCCGCCTCCGCGGCCGCTTTCCGAATCCGACCTCGCGAGTCTGCAGGCACGCCTGCCTCCGTCGCGCTCGCCGATTGCCGCGGCCGGTGTCGACGCGGATCGGAAGCCGGCGATCGGTCCCGCGAGTTCCGCGGGCGTCGCTCCGCTGGCCTTCGATGTCCCGTCCGACGCGCCATGTGGCGTCGCTACGCCGTCGGTCGAGTTGCGCGCCGCGAGCGAGTCGAAGCTGTTTCCGGACTTGAAGGTCGTGACCGGAGGATTCTCGTCCCTCGAGGCGGATCGCATCGAGTTGGGTCTCGCCGACGGGCGCCGCGTCGTGATCGGGCTCGCTCAGATCGAGGCGATCGCCGTCGCCGAAGTCCGCGGGCTCGCGGAGTCGCCGGTGGTCGTCGTCGACCTGCTGCTCAACTGGCGCGAGGCCGGTGACGGGCCGCTCCGCGCCGTACGTCTGCGCAGCGATGGTCTGGGGCCGTGCGGGCAGGAGACGAGCGTCGAGGACCCGGGCGCCGCGCTCCGCGGTCTGCTCGCGCGGTTGATGGAGCGCAGTCGCGCAATTCCACTTCCGGATCCCGACGCGGCGCTCGGTCTGATGATCCCCGCCTACGCGAGCCTGGCCGAGTACGAACGAGAGGTGTTGAAAGTCGAGCGCCGACTTCCTCTCGGCGGGTGATCAGCGCGCGAGGGTCCGTCGCACGGCTCGGCCGAGTGCCTCGCGATCGAAGGGCTTGCGGAGCACGTCGGCATCGCCGCCGATCCGCTTCTCGGTATCGGCGTCGAGATATCCGCTGATGATCATGCCCGACAGGTCCGGGCGTGTGCTGCGCAGCGCGTACAGGGTCTCGCAGCCATCGATGCCCGGCATCGAGAGATCCAGGATCGCGAGGTCGATCTTCTGCTGCGGATCGCGACCGAGCTCCACGGCGCGTTCACCGCTGTCCGCCTCGACGACCCGGTAGCCGAGTCCCTCGAGCTGGGTCCGGAGCAGTCTCCGCAGCGCCGGTTCGTCATCGGCGAGCAGCACCGTCTCGCCCTCGCCCCGCGGCGTGACGGACGGCGTGCCCCAAGCCTGCATGGCATCGGCGTCGAGAGCGGGGATGCCGACGCGCACCAGAGTCCGTCCGGGTTCGCTCTCGAGATCGATGTAGCCGCGATGCGCGCTCACGACGCCATACGCGATGGCGAGACCGAGCCCGGTGCCCTCGCCGACCGGTTTCGTGGTGAAGAACGGATCGAAGATGCGCTCGCGACAGGCCGGATCGATGCCCGCACCGGAGTCCTGCACGGTGAATTCGACGTAGCGCCCGGGACTGGCAACCCCGCTGGCGGTCGCACTCCTCGTGCTGCGGCTCACGTTGTGGGCCGCGATGCGAATGCGCCCCACACCTTCGATCGCGTCACGCCCGTTGATCGCAAGATTGATCAGCACTTGCTTGAGTTGAGTGGCGTTGCCGATCGCGCCCTGGAGCTCGTCGGACGAGTCGATCTCGACCTCGAGCTCGATCCGGCTCGGGAGCGTCGCGCGAAGCAGCGCTTCGACCTGCCCGAGCAACGGGGCGACCGCGATGCCCTCGCTGGTGGTCGGCGTCCGTCGCGCAAAGGCGAGCAGTCCCTGGGTCAGTTCGGCGCAGTGCTCGGCCGCCCGTTCGAGGTCTCCGAGGCATTCGCGTGCGAGTATCTGGTCTTCGCGAAGCTCCGCGACGGCGAGTCGTGCGTTGCCGAGAATCGTCGTCAGTTGATTGTTGAAGTCGTGCGCCACGCCGCCGGCGAGGGTTCCGAGTGTCTCCATCTTCTGGGACTGGACGAGCTGGATCTGGAGCTGGCGTTCCTGCGTGATGTCGCGGGCGATCCAGAGCCGTCCGAGCGAGTCGTCGGGCTGGCCGATGACCGGGCTCGAGAAGACTTCGAGAGTCGTCGAGCCGCCATGCGGGGCTCGTGGATCGGCGCGCTGGATCAGCGTCGCAGGATCGTCGAGGAGCTTCCCGTCAGCCTCGCGGCGGCGCTGGAGATCGTCGACGAGTTCGGCGGGTACGGGCTGGCCCGGTGCGGGCTCGCCGGTCTCTCCGAGCGCGATCCCGAAGCGTGCTGCAGCCGAGTGGTTGCTCATGCGGACAGTGCCGCGATCGTCGGCGAGCACGATGTCGAGCGGTGCCGTCTCGAGCACTGCTCGCAGGGTCCGACGCTCGCGCTCGAGTTCTTGATTTCGCTCCTGGACTTCTCTGCGCGTCCGGTCGAGCCCCGCCAGGATCTGCAGCAGGCCGACGAATCCGGCTGCGGAGATCCACGTGCCGAACACCGCCCCGCCGTGATAGCCGAGGAAGCGTAGGCCGATCGACACGGTGAGCAGCACGCCGAGCAGCCCCATCGCGGGGCCGAGCAACCGCTCGGCGATGCCGGCGCGCGTCTGTGTGGCGGATCGTTGGAGCGTGCGTGCGGCCGAGGCGAAGAGCGCGAGCGTGAAGACGCCGGCCACGAGCGACATCGGCTCAGGGTGTCCGGCCAGTGTCGTGAGGGCGCGCAATCCACCGACGGCGAGCGTCAGGGGCAGCACCCAGCGCGGCACCGAGAGATCGCAGAATCTGCGGGCGCCCGCGTACATCAGCCCGACGAAGCCCGCGCTCAGGACCGCGGTGGCCGCCCAGCCGATCTCGCTGTCGGGCACGATGAAGACGGCTCCGCCGAACAGGGATCCGAATCCGAGCAGCCAGAGCCGGAGAGCCCGGCTCTTCTCCTGTCGGCCCAGATAGGCAAGGGCGCCGAGCAGCAGGATGCCCAGAGGGGCGAGGTAGACGAGGTCGTTCATGTCGATTCGCGGGGGATGGGGGTGGGTCTCGCCACGTCGATCGTTCCGAGAGATCGGCATCGGGCGGATTCTTCGATCGGTGGAGGTCCGGCGGTGCATGATGACACATGCACGTGCACCCTCTCGACTGCATGCGCTCCGCTGCAGTCGCGCTCGAAAACGCTGAGAATCCGGCTGCGGTCGATCGGCACGGGGATTGCTCTATGACTTCGACATGTTCTGTCGCGAATCCATACGTCCCAGCCCCGACGGCTTCGAAGGGCGGGATGCGTGCTCGGCCCGGCGAGCCGGTGGCGGGTCGTCGCACCGGCAGCTCGCCGACGAACGGCGCGCCCGGCGTCACGAAGAACGCGCGGAGCGACGGCGCCGCCACCGGAATTCCCGTCGAGCCCACCAGCGCGAGGCAGCACCCGTGCCGGACCTGAACTCGTCGCCGGGCCGCGACCCGCGCGCGTATCGGGCAGCCCGGCGCCGGGCCAATCGGCGGCTCGGCTTCTTCACCCATCTGGCCGTGTACGGGGCGGTCCTGCTGCTGCTGGTCGTCACGACCCGCTCGTTCAGGCCGGTCCTGGTGGTTGCCACCGCCTGGGGGATCGGTGTGTTCCTCCACTATTTCTGGACCATGATGGCGCCGCGGCTCCGCGAGCGCTGGATCGAACGCGAGGTGGGGCAGCGCGTCGATCGCGACGTCGACAGCGAGCGAAGGCGCGTCGAGGACCGCCACGTCCGCAGCCTCGAAGATCTCTCGGCGTCGATCGCCCACGAGATCCGCAATCCGATCACCGCCGCCAAGAGCCTCGTGCAGCAGATGGGCGAGGATCCCGTCTCCGAGTCGAATCTCGAGTTCGCGAGTGTCGCGCTCGACGAACTCGACCGGGTGGAGCGATCGATCTCCCATCTGTTGCGATTCGCGCGCGAAGAGGACCTGCGCTTCGAGCCACTTCGCATGACGGACGTGGTCGCGTCGGCGATCGAGACGTTTCGCGAGCGACTGAAGCGCGCCGGTGTCGCGATCGAATGCCAGATGGACACGCCGGGTCAGATGCAGGGCGATGCCGACAAGCTGCGTCGCGTCGTCATCAACCTGATCGCCAACGCGCTAGACGCGCTGAGCGATGCCGGGACGACCGAGCCGAAGATCGTCGTGATGTCGGGCGACAATCTCGCGGGCACCGAGGTCTGGCTGCGCGTCAGCGACAACGGCCCCGGCATCCCGGCCGCCACGCGTGCGAAGATCTTCGATCCCTTCTACACCACCAAGTCGCAGGGCACGGGCCTCGGACTCGCGCTCTCGAAGAAGGTCGTCGAGGCCCACGGTGGTTCGATGGAGCTGCTGGACTCGTCGCGGGCCGGCAGCGAGTTCGTGCTGTCTTTTCCGAAGGTGCAGATCCGGAACGGCGGAGCGTCGCGTCATCGGACGGGAGCTGAATCGTGAGCCAGCGGCAAGTCCGCCTGCAAGCCGCGTCGGGTACCCTCTCGCCGAACTCGCTGGAGGCGCTGCCGATGTCGGGGACACACGACGAGCCGAACGACGGATCCGCTCGTCATCGCCGCCGATCGCACGCTTCGAGGAAGCGGCACGGACATCGCGATGGAAACGATCGGCACGAAGCGGGTATTCGCGATGCGAAGCTGCTCGAGGAGATCGACGAATCACTCATGGATCCCCACGATCGCGCGTACGCGGAGGCCCATCGCGTCGCCGAGCAGAAGGTCCAGATCTGGGGCCGCGCCTGGAAGCTGGCGATCGTGGTCGTGCCCCTGATGGTGTTCGTCCCCTGGGCGGGTGTCATCGTGTTGCTGTTCGGCGGCATCGATCTGGCCCGCCGGGCCTACCGGGTCCTCTACGAGCCCAGGCTGCGGGAACGTTTCGTCGACGAGGAGGTCTCGAAGCGCATCCAGAACAGTGTGAGCGCGGAGCGACGGAGTCTCGAGGGCGAACATGCACGTTCCCTCGAGCGACTCTCGGCATCGATCGCCCACGAGATCCGCAATCCGATCACCGCCGCCAAGAGCCTGGTGCAGCAGATGGGTGAGGATCCGGTCAGCCGTGACAACGTCGAGTATGCGAAGGTCGCGCTCGGAGAACTCGAGCGTGTCGAACGCTCGATCGCGCACCTGCTCCGCTATGCGCGTGAAGAAGAGATGCACGACGACGAGATCCGCATGGTCGACGTGCTCGACTCCGCGATCGAGACCTTCCGCGATCGGGCCATGCGCGAGAAGATCGAGGTCGTCCGGAAATTCGACTGTGACGGCAGCCTGCGCGGCGATGCCGAGATGCTGCGCCGCGTGGCCATCAACCTGATCGGCAACGCGCTGGACGCGCTGGCGGAATCCAGCTGCGAGAGTCCCCGCGTCGAGATTTCGCTCGGCGAGAATCTGGCGGGCACGCATGTGTGGCTGCGCATCGCCGACAACGGGGTCGGGATCGATCCCGACGTGCGCGATCGGATCTTCAATCCCTTCTACACGTCGAAGGAGCATGGAACCGGGCTCGGCCTGCCGATCACCAAGAAGCTCGTCGAGGCACACGGCGGCGAGATCGAGCTGCAGTCGACGCGCGGAATGGGGGCCGAGTTCATCCTCACTTTCCCGAAGTCCTCCGGCCGGGCAGGGGGTGCAGCGTGAGTCACGCGCGCATCCTGGTCGTCGAGGACGAACAAG
This sequence comes from bacterium, assembly GCA_031413515.1. Lineage (GTDB taxonomy): Bacteria > Myxococcota_A > UBA9160 > UBA9160 > UBA4427 > TMED88. Next base: position 34,903 of record JANOFF010000055.1, on the reverse strand, counting down.
CGATTCGTCTGGCCCTCAAGGGTCTGCTGGGTCGGGAGGGTTATGAGGTCGAACTCTCCGACACGGGAGACGCTGCGATCGAGCTGCTGCGGAACCAGATCTTCGACCTGGTCCTGACCGATCTCGCACTCGGTCGCGGCGCGAGCGGAATGGACGTCTTGAAGGTCGTCAAGGAGCTGCGACCCGAGACCGCGGTGGTGATGATCACCGCCCACGGCTCGGAGAAGATCGCGGTCGAAGCGATGAAGGCCGGTGCGGAGGACTACGTCCCCAAACCCTTCGACAACGACGAACTGCGCGTCGTGGTGCGACGCGCCCTCGAGCGCCATCGACTGGTGCGCGAGAACCGGCTGCTGCTCGAGCGGATCCAGCGCGAGTACGGGTTCGCGAACCTGATCGGGACCGGTGTCGGGATGCGGCGCGTCTTCGAGACGATCCAGAAAGTGGCCGAGACCGATCTCAGCGTGATGATCCGGGGCGAAAGCGGCACCGGCAAGGAACTCGTCGCGCAGGCGATCCACGACACCAGTACGCGCAAGCACAAGCCCTTCGTCGCGGTGAACTGCGCGGCGATCAACCGCGAGCTCGTAGAGAGCGAACTCTTCGGTCACGAGAAGGGTGCCTTCACCGGAGCGGACAACCGGCGCATCGGTCGCTTCGAGGCCGCGGACGGGGGCACGATCTTCCTCGACGAGATCGGCGACATGGCGCCGGAGACGCAGGCGAAGGTGCTGCGCGTCCTCGAAGAGAGGAAGCTCGAACGGGTCGGCAGCACGAAGCCGATCGACGTGGACGTGCGCGTGATCTCGGCCACCCATCGGGACCTCGAGGAGGAGGTCGCGAAGGGAGCCTTTCGCGAGGACCTCTACTACCGGCTCAAGGTCGTGGCGATCGAACTGCCCCCGCTGCGCGAGCGGACCGAGGACATCGCGGCGCTCGCGGAGAGATTCCTCGTGCAGCTCGGGAGTCGGCTCGGCCGCGAAAGCCGGCGGTTGTCCGCGGATGCCCAGTCGCGTCTGGTGCGTCACGCCTGGCCGGGCAACGTACGCGAGTTGCGAAACGTGCTCGAGCAGGCAGCCGTGCTCGCACCCGGTGCGGAGATCGAAGAGAGCGACCTGCGTCTGGGAGCCGACACCGCAGCGCCGTCGTTCACGCCGGACCACGGAGGCGAAGTTCCCTTCGGCGAAGCCAAGAAGCGCGCGGTCGAAGGCTTCGAACGCGACTACCTGCTGCGCGCCCTGCGCGAACACGGCGGCAACATCTCGCGCACCGCCCAGGCGATCGGGATGGTGCGACAGAGCCTGCAGCAGAAGATCCGCGAGCTCGATCTCCGGTCGGAGGATTGGAGTCGGGATCCGGAACAGACGAGAGAGGACGGACAATGAGCTACGTCAGGAGGCCGGGAATGTTCGCCAGACTTCGAAGCCTGATCGGTGGGATCTTCGGCAGTTGGGTGAGAGATCGGGAGCAGCGCAGTCCCGAGGTGGTGTACGAGCAGGCGATCTCGGAGCGCGTGCGTCAGTACCGCGAGCTGAAGGACGCGGTGGCGGGCATCCTGTTCATGCGGAACAAACTCGAGCAGGAGATCAACGATCGCCGCGTCGACATCGCGAGGATGCACGACGATGTGCGGCGCGCGGTGCGGACCGGCCGCGACGACATCTCGCTCACGCTGATCGCCCAGAAGCAGAACCTGTTCGAGGATCTCGAACGAGCCGAAGTGGAACTGACCGGCATCCGCAGCCAGGCCGAGGAGGCCAAGGCGAATCTGGTGCGGTTTCGCGAGGAGATCCGCTCGCTGGTGCGCGAAAAGGGGCGGATGCTCGCCACGCTCGCCAACGCACAGGCCCGCCGACGCCTGCAGGTTGCGATCGAGGGTCTGTCGGTCGATGCCGAGATGGACGCGCTCGAGAGCGTGCGCGAACACATCTCCCGCCTCGCGATGGAAGGCGAGCTCACGCGGGAGATCGGAGACGACGGGCTCGCCATGCGACAGCGCCTGCGCGAGTTCCGCGACGGCGCGCGTCGGGACTCGGCGCGGGCCGAACTCGAGCAGTTGAAGCAAGAGATCCTGTCCCACACCCTCGGCGCCGACTCCGTCCGGCGGGTCGATCCCGCGCCGCTGGCGGCTGCCGGCTGAGCGGTCTGGAATGAACGGCCGGTCGGCCGGGGCGCGCCGGGTCTGCGCACAGACCGGCGCCCCGACGATCGACCGGCCGATCGGGTGGAATGCGGCCGCGATCGGCTCGAAGCCCTGCGAGATCCGGTCTATGCTGCGCCGCATGGGATTCCAAATCACCGGCCGCCTCCACCGCATCTTCGACCCCGAGCAGAAGACCGAGCGATTCCGCAAACGGGACTTCGTGCTCGAGCTTGCCGACGGGAAATTCCCGCAATTCGTGCAGTTCCAGCTGACGGGAGATCGCTGCGAGGCGATCGATTCGTATCGCGAGAACGATCAGGTGAAGGTCGAGTTCTCACTGCGCGGGCGCGAGTGGAAGAGCCCGAAGGGCGAGACGCGCTTCTTCAACAGCCTCGACGTGTGGACGGTTGAACGCGCCACCGACGGCGCGTCGCGCGGCGACGAGCCTCCGATGCCCGAGCACGCGCCGTCGTTCGCCGACGAGCCGCCCTTCTGAACCACCCGGCCCGTCGCGGGGCGACGGGCGCCTGATCCGGCGCGACGTCCGGTGCTTCAGCGATCCTGGTATTTCGGCGGTCGCTTCTGCAGGAAGGCTGCGACGCCCTCGCGCATGTCGCTCGTCTGAGCGCACAGGATCTGATTGCGATCCTCCATCGCGATCACCTCTTCGAGGCCACCGGCGTCGAGACTCATGCCGAGGCACTCCTTGGTGAGCCGAAGTCCGAGCGGCGAAGTCGAGAGCATTTCGGTGGCGAGGTCCCGCGCCTCGGCTTCGAGACGATCGTCCGGGACGACCTTCGAGACGAGTCCCGTGGCAAGGGCGCGCTCGGCACCGATGAACCGCCCCGTCAGCATCAACTCCGACGCGAGCGAGTAGCCCACCAGGCGCGGCAGGAAGTAGCTGACGCCGATGTCGCACGCCGACAGGCCGATCCGGATGAAGGCCGCGTTCATGCGTGCCGACTCACCGGCGATGCGGACGTCGGCGGCCAGCGCCAGCGCAAAGCCGCCTCCGCAGGCCGCCCCGTGCACGCACGCGATGATCGGCTGCGGGGCGCGTCGCATCAGCATCGGCAGTTCACTGATATGACGCTGGGCACGCAGCCCGCTCGCCGGGCCGCCGATGCCGAGACTCTCCCGATTCGCAGGATCGCCACCGGGATCCTTCAGGTCGAGGCCGGCACAGAACGCGCGGCCCGCGCCGCGCATCACCACGACCCGCACGTCGGGTCGTGACGGCAGCGACCCGAAGAAGTCGCGCAGTTCGTCGACCAGTGCGCGATTCATGGCATTCAGCGCGTCGGGACGGTTCAGTGTCAGCCACGCGATCTGGTCTTCGATCCGGACGTCGAGCGTTTCGTAGTTCGATGTCTGTTTCATTGTGGCCTCGCTCTCAGATCTGCTCGGTGCGGTGGGCGCCACGCCACATCAGGTTGGGGAAGAAGCGCCGCAACCGCTGGGTGACCGCGGAGACCATGTCGGGATAGATCATCAGACGACCGCGCTCGAGGCCGCGTTCGATCGCCGCCAGCACCTTCTCGGGAGCGATCGGCGCAAGGCCCTCGAGCACCTTCGGCTGGCTCTTGGCCTGATCGAGCAGGGGCGTCGCGACCGGGGGTGGGCAGACGCACGCGAAGCGGACGCCGCTCTTGCGATTCTCGTGGTAGAGGACCTCGGTGAACGCCACGACGGCGAACTTCGAGGCGTTGTACGCGCCGAAGTGCATGGCGGGCAGCCAGCCGGCGATCGAGGCGAAGTTGATCAGATCTCCCCGCCCGCGCTCGATCATGCCGGGCAGGGTCGCCATCGTGATGTTGACCGTACCGAAGTAGTTGATTTCGGTGATGCGATTGATCAGCCGCGCGTCCTGCCGCAGCAGCAGATCGGTGGGCATGATGGCCGCCGCATTCATCACGCGATCGACCGGGCCGAGTTCGGACTGGATGCGCCGGACGGTGGCGCCGACCGCGGGCTCGTCGGTCACGTCGAGGGGATACACGTGGATGTTCGAAGAGACCCGCGCGGTCTCGAGCAGGCCCGCCTCGTTGACGTCGAGCGCAGCGACCTGGGCACCGAGCGCGGCGAGCTGTCGCGCGGCGAGCCGACCCATGCCACTGCCTGCACCCGTGACGAGTGCGACCGATCCATTGAAAGCCACTGGATTCCTCCGTTTCCCGGGATGACGAGCGGCAGAGTCTAAGTCACGGTTCTTTCACAGCGATCGACGTCGGGCGCTCCAGTCGAGATCGGACTTGACGACGCGACCCTCAACCGGTCGAACCCCGCGGGACTGAGCGCGATGAGTCCTTCGATCGGGGTCGGGCGCGCATCGGCCGCAGCGTCGCGAGCAATCTTTGGTTGACCCGTTCTCGGGGCCTCGCTACCTATCCGCCTCCCCGGGGCCGACGGTGTTCCCCGGATCTCCGATTTTCGGTCCGCGCGCTTTCGACGCGGTTTCTACGAGGCTCCTCCATGGCACGTCGCTGTGCTCTGACCGGCAAGGACGTTCAGTTCGGTCACAACGTCTCCCACTCGATGCGCGCGACCAATCGCCGTTTCGATCCCAACATCCAGAAGGTCACGATGGCATCCGAGTTGCTCGGCCGCGCCATCCGACTGCGCGTCGCGACCCGCACTCTCCGCTCGGTGCTGAAGAAGGGGGGACTCGACGGGTTCCTGCTCGGCACGGCAGACGAGAAGCTGCAGCCGGACGCGCTGCGACTCAAGCGTCAGATCAAGAAGAAGCTCGCGGGCGTACGACCGAAGACGGCTGCCGCCTCGCACTAGTCGCGCATCCGCTCGAATTCGCGTCGCCAGGCGACCAGACGAGTTCGTCCAGCGGGGGATCCGGAAAGCACGAAGGCCCGTGTCGGAGATCGACACGGGCCTTCGCATTTCCGGGATCCGTCTGGGGTCGAGCGGGTCGATCGGAGATCGACTCGTGCCGACTACTCCTTCTTCTTGCCGCCATAGCGCTTGCGGAAGCGGTCGATCTTCCCGTCGGCATCCAGCTCGCGGACCTTGCCGGTCCAGAAGGGATGGCTGACGGACGAGATTTCCAGGCGTACGACCGGCACGTCCTTGCCGTCGATCTTTCGGATCTCGGCCGAAGTCACCGTGGATCGGCTCTGCCACTCGGTGCCTGTCGCCGAATCGACGAAGATCACATCGTGGTACTCGGGATGGATTCCCTCTTTCATGATCTGAACCTCTTCGGCCCGGTCTCGGACTGCGCGCGACTCGAGTCGGATCTGCGGCACGGGCGATGGCGGTCGCAACGACTGCGGGCCGGATTGAATGGGTGCGGTTCGAAATGGAACGGTGTGGAACGCGGTACGGACCCGGTCTGGGGGTCTACCAGCTGGACTTGCGCACGCCCGGCAGCTGCCCGGCCAGGGCGAGATCGCGCAGCGCGATGCGGGAAAGGCCGAACTTGCGGTAGTAGGACTTCGATCGCCCGGACACGACACAGCGCGAGTTCCAGCGGGTCGGGCACGAGTTGCGCGGGAGTTTGGCGAATGCTTCCTGGGCCTTGATCTTCTCTTCGACGGAGACGCCGCGGTCGTTCAGCTTCTTGCGAAGCTCGGCACGCTTCACCGCGTACTTGGCGATCAACAGCTTGCGCTTGTCGTTTCGATTGATCTGCGACTTCTTGGCCACTCGGAACTCCTGATGCCCGCGGACCGGTGGCCGGGGAGCGCGGAGATTAGAGACGAGCCCACACCGGCGCAAGCGGGATCACACGCTAAGAGTGCGTCTCGCGAGTCGCCTCCCAGGGGGTTCCACCGGCAACCTCGTCGTTCGGAACATGCGTCCATGCGTGTCGAAGCCCGGCGATCCGGGACGCGTAGTCTATGTTTCCGGCCCCTCGGGCCCCGGGAATCCCATCTGGATCGCCGGCACGACGCGTGGAAGCGTCCTCCGCGCCCGCTGTCCTCCCGGTGCGCGGGATCTTCAGAGGAATCAGATGAGTGACCCCACCCGCCAGTCGCAGACCGGGCGAACCGCAGGACGCGTGCGGGAGATCGATCCGGCTGCAATCGCCAAGCATTTCGATTCTGCCGAGGCCGAGAAGCGCTGGGACGAGGCCTGGCAGCAGAGTGGCGTCTATCGCTGGGATCCGATCCGCCCGCGAGCAGAGACCTACGTGGTCGATACGCCGCCTCCGACCGCCTCGGGATCGCTCCACGTCGGTCACGTCTTCTCGTACACCCAGGCCGACGTGATGGTCCGCTACAAGCGCATGCGGGGCATGAACATCTTCTATCCGATGGGCTGGGATGACAACGGCCTGCCCACCGAGCGCCGCGTCCAGAACTACTACCACGTCCGCTGCGACCCCGATCAGCCCTACGAGCCGGGGCTGGTTCTCGAAGAAGCCAGCGCCAAGGTTCGCAAGCAACCGGCGCGTCTGATCTCGCGGCCCAACTTCATCGAAGCCTGCTACACGCTGATCGACGAGGACGAGGACTACTTCCGCGCGCTCTGGCGAAGGCTCGGGCTGTCGGTCGACTGGACGCAGGAGTACCAGACGATCGACGATCACTGTCGCCGAACCGCGCAGCGGTCGTTCCGTGATCTGTTCGAAAAGGGCGTCGTCTACACGAGCGAAGCGCCCACGATGTGGGATGTCGACTTCCAGTGCGCGGTCGCCCAGGCGGAGGTCGAGGACAAGCCGATGCCCGGCGCCTATCACCGCATCGAGTTCGCGGTGGAGGGAGGCGACGGGTCCTTCGTGATCGCCACGACGCGGCCGGAGTTGCTCGGAGCGTGTGTCGGCGTCACCGCGCATCCCGATGACGAGCGCTATCGGGCGTACTTCGGCAAGCGCGCCATCACACCGCTGTTCCGCGTGCCGGTGCCCATCTTCCCGAGCGAACTCGCCGATCCCGAGAAGGGCACCGGAGTACTGATGGTCTGCACGTTCGGCGATGCGACCGATGTGTTGTGGTGGCGCGACCAGGGTCTCGCGCTGCGCCAGCTGATCGGCCGCAGCGGGCGTCTGGTCGACGTCGATTTCGGAAGTCCCGCCTACGGGAGCCTGGATCCCGTCGCTGCGAATCGCGCCTATGCGGAACTCGCCGGCAAGAACGTCAAGCAGGCGCAGCAGCGGATCGTCGAACTGCTGCGCGATCCCGCTGCCAGCGCGACGGGTCGCGGCGCGCCTCTCGTCGCCGAACCCGAGGCGATCGAACACCCCGTGAAGTTCTACGAAAAGGGGGATCGCCCGCTCGAGTACCTGCCGACCCGGCAGTGGTTTGCTCGGCTGCTCGACCGCAAGCAGCAGTTGCTCGCGAAAGGCGCCGAGGTTCAGTGGCACCCGCCCTTCATGCACGCGCGCTATCGAGATTGGACCGAGAATCTGAGTCTCGACTGGTGCCTCAGCCGACAGCGCTATTTCGGGGTGCCGATCCCGGTCTGGTATCCGCTCGGTCCCGATCAGCGTCCCGATTTCGCGAAGGCGATCGTCGCTGCGACGGACAGCATGCCGGTCGATCCGACCGTCGACGTGCCGCCGGGCTACGCGGCGGCGCAGCGGGGCCAGCCCGGTGGATTCGTCGGTGATTCCGACGTGTTCGACACCTGGTTCACCAGTTCGCTGACTCCCCAGATCAGCTCGCACTGGGGAGAGGATCCGGACCGCCATGCGCGCCTCTTCCCGGCGGACGTCCGTCCACAGGGGCACGACATCATCCGTACCTGGGCGTTCTACACGATCGCCAAGGCGCTGCTCCACGAAGACGAGGTGCCGTGGCGCCACACCATGATATCGGGCTGGATCCTCGACCCGGATCGCAAGAAGATGTCGAAGAGCAAGGGCAACGTGATGACGCCGCTGCCGCTCCTCGAGGAGTACACCGCCGACGCGGGGCGCTACTGGGCGGCAAGTGCCCGTCTCGGATCGGATACCGCGTTCGACGAGCAGGTCTGGAAGATCGGCAAGCGACTGGTCACCAAACTCTTCAACGCCGGGAAGTTCGTGCTGTCGCAGCCCGGCGAGGCGCACCCGATCTCAGACGAACTCGATCGCAGCTTCGTGGCCGAACTCGCGTCGCTCACGGCGGTCTGCACGTCCTCATACGAGCAGTACGACTACGCACACGCCCTGCAGCAGACCGAGAGCTTCTTCTGGACGCACTTCACCGATACCTATCTCGAACTCTCGAAGCCGCGTGCGCGATGGTTCGCCGACGGGGCGATCGGCGATGCGGCGGTCGCGAGTGGATCCGCGGTGGCGACGCTTCGACTCGGGCTGTCGGTGCTGCTCCGGCTCTTCGCACCCGTGCTGCCGTACATCACGGAGGAGATCTGGTCGTGGGCCTTCGCGGCGGAGTTGGCGCACGCGAGCATCCACGCCGCGCCGTGGCCGGGCGCGTCGGACTTCGCACACGTGCCCGCTCCCGACGACACGGGCAGTTTCGCGCTCGCCGTATCGGCCCATGCCGCGATCAACAAAGCCAAGGCGGACGCGGCCGTGTCGATGGGCCGTGAGGTCGAGCGTCTCGTGCTGGTCGCCAATCCCGCCACGCTCGCTCGGCTGGTTCCGGTGCTCGATGACGTGCTCCGGGCGGCCCGCTGTCAGAGCCACGCCACTGCCGCGGATCCGTCACTCGAGGACGGCATGTTCACGGTGCGCGACGCAGTCTTCGTCGCGAAATCCGAGGCCTGAGCGCGGCCGCACCCGGCGACGAACGGTCAGGCCCGCCGCCGTCCCGCGCAGCACCTCGACGTGATGATCGAGGGGCTGTTCCGCGTTCACTCGATCCCGGCCAGCGCCCAGCGAGGATTCCGGTCTCGTCGAATCCCGCCGAGTCATCGGACGACCAGGGATTCTCCGCGCAGGCCCACGGCCAGAAAACCGAGAAATTTCAACGCGACTCGTCGTTGTCGAGGAGCCCGAGGGCAGCGAAAAAATCACTGTACTTTCAATACAATGAAAATAATTCGTCATTGACAATATTTTGTGAACATATCAATATGAATCAGATGGGGCACCGTGAAGACAAACAGCGCGCCCGGCGACAGCGAATCATCGCGAATGCAGTCGCCTTGTATCGCGAAGTGGGTCCTGGGACCCTCCGGATCCGCGAGATAGCCGCCCGGACCGGTATCAGCGACGCGACCTTCTTCAACTACTTCAAGAGCCAGGACGCGATTTTTCGGGAGTGGGCCGAGGACGTGGTCGACGCCGCGTTCAGTCGCGCCGCCGCTCGCTGTCAGGCGGGGGAGGGCACGCGCCGCGCGATGCGGGGACTTTCGCTCGATCTGGCGAACGAGATCGAGTTGCAGGGGGAGGCCCTGGTGACGGGATTCCGCTCGATCGGAGCAGTGCCTCGAGCGGTCGCGGCCAGGCCCGGGCGCGGTCGGACGAGACAGCCGGATGGCGCTATGACGCTCGTCGAGGCCGCCCTCGCTCGTGGCGAGATCCGCGCCGACCTGCCCGCGACACAGCTCGCCGAGATGCTGCGATCGGTGGTAGTGAGCGCACTCGCGCATGGAGTCGATATGGATCGCACGCCGTCCGCGACTGCACTCGCCCAGCGCGTCCGGCTCGCGTCCGACGTGCTGCTCGATGGGATGCGCAAACGAAACGAGCGCGTGAAGATGAACTCGAACCCGTCGCTGCCGGCTGCGCCCTGAAGTCGGGTCGGTGTCGGTCCGAAGAAGCGCCTCGTCCGACGGGTTCGAGCGACCGGGCCATTGCAGGAGCCCGGCGTCGACGATCGACTGCGCGATGCGCGGCTACAATCGCGCGCCATGGAGATGATCCTGGTCCGGCACGGTCTGCCGATTCGCAGAGTGTCCGACGACGGAAGCCCGGCCGATCCCTCGCTCTCCGATCAAGGGCGTGCCCAGGCCGAGGCAGCGGCTGAATGGCTCGCCGTCGAGCGCATCGATCGCATCTACGCGAGTCCACTCCGCCGAGCCCGGGAGACCGCGGCGCCGCTGGCGGCTCGGCTCGGTCTGGAGGTCGAGATCGAACCGCGCGTCGCGGAATACGATCGCAGCTCGGACACCTACATCCCTCTCGAAGAACTGCGCGCACTCGACTACGAGGCGTGGCGGGATTTCATGAGCCGTGGCTATCCGGAGGGCATGGACCTCGAAGGCTTCCGACACGGTGTGGTCACGGCCTGTGACGACATCATTCGCGACAACGCCGGTCGTCGGGTGGTCGTGGTGTGTCATGGCGGAGTGATCAACACTTGGGCGTCCCATGTGATCGGACTCGGCTTCAAGCTCTTCTTCAACCCGCGCTACACCAGCATCAATCGATTTCTCGCGTCGAGCGACGGCGTGCTCAGCGTCGGGAGTCTGAACGAAGCCGCCCATCTGCGGGGTCTGTCTTGAAGCGCGTGTGTGTGTTCCTCGGGTCGAGTCCCGGGGCGCGTCCCGTCTATGCGGAGGCTGCACGCGAATTCGCAGCAGAACTCGTCGCCCGCGATCTGGCGCTCGTCTACGGCGGCGGCAGAGTGGGTCTGATGGGGATCCTCGCAGACGCTGTGCTCGCGGCGGGTGGTCACGTGATCGGTGTCATCCCCGCGATACTGGTCGATCTGGAGGTTGCCCACGAGGGACTGCCGGATCTGCGCGTCGTCGCTTCGATGCACGAGCGCAAGGCGTTGATGGCCGATCTCTCGGATGCGTTCGTGTCGCTGCCCGGTGGTCTCGGAACCTTCGAAGAGTTCTTCGAAGTGCTCACCTGGGGGCAGCTCGGGATGCACCGCAAGCCCTGTGCGTTGCTCGAGGTAGGCGGCTACTGGGCCACGCTTCGCGCCATGCTCGCGAATGCAGTCGAAGAGAGATTCCTCCGGCCGGAGAGCCTCGACCTGTTGCTGGTCTCGGAATCGCCCGCCGCCTTGCTCGACGCTTGCGCGGATCATCGCCCGCCGCCGGTCGCGAAGTGGCTCGACCGGGAATCGCGCTGACGTTCGCTCAGTGGATCGAGCCGTCGGATCCGATCTCGAATCCGACGGCGACCTGATTCGGCAGCCAGCGACGCGATCCGACCTCGCTCGCGATTCCTGAAACGGTGAGAGTGCGGGCGCGCGCGGGGGCGCGGCTCACGAAGCACTCGAGCCGATATCGCGCGCCCGACAGACCGCTTGCTTCGACGATCTCGCTGCGCCCGACCATGTGACGCAGCTGCCGATAGCCGGCTTCGCGGTAGGGCTGCAGCAGTGTGGCCAGCAGGAGCCGTGCTTCTGAGCCATCCATCATGATCCACCTCGTCGAGCGATCAGAGATACTTCGCTCATCGGCGCATCTCACAGCGAGATGAATACGAGACGCGGTGAGGTCCGGGCGGATGCAGGCGGCGCGCAACACGCACGCGTGGATCGCGCGAGTCCTCTCGATCGGGTGCCGGTCCCGCAGCAATACCCGGCTTCGGAGGCGTTCAAGCACGGGCCATCAGGACGCGATAAGAAGACCATGTCGCTGCCCCGGAACCAGAAGCTCCGACAGAAGGCCTCACTGGCCATGCGGACCGGCGACTACCTGCTGGCTCTCGAAATCTACAGTGAGCTCGAGCGCCTCGAGCCGGACGATCCGACCTGGCCCGAGCGATGTGCCGGTGCCCATCACGAGCTGTGTCGGACCGACGACGAAGTGGTGTGCCTGCGCCGCAGTCTCGATCTGCTCATCGGTCAGGCGCAAGTGCTGCCCGCGATCGCGACCTGCAAGCTGATTCTCGATGTGCGGCCCGACGATCCAGAGACGCTCGACCGTCTGGATCTTCTCTCCGGCGGGTCGCAGATGGCGGGCGACCGAGAAGCCGCGCGGCGAAGGTCCACCCGTGATCCGCGCGCACACGTCCTTCCGGCCGCGGATGCGCCACTCGACGAACTCGAACTCACCGAGGCGATCCACGACGCGCGGTTCCTCGATCTCGGTGTCAACGAGGCGGGTGGAGTCGCCGAGATCCCGCTCGAGGAAGGCGCCGGAATCCACTCCGAACTGCGCGATCTCGACGTCGATCTCGTCGACGAAGTGCATGCACCCGACGTCGCGAGACCCTTCGTCGGTGCTGCGGCATCCACTCCGGCGTCGTCGCGTCCGATCTCGGTCGACGACCCGGGAAGCAGATCGGCGCGTGATCTGCTCATGCGCACGACGCTGTTCGGTTCGCTCGACGTGGGGACACTGCATCGACTCGTCTCGCGGTTGAGCGTCGTCAGGCTTTCGGCGGGCGAAGTGTTGTTTCGCCAGGGAGATCCCGCCGACACGCTCTACGTGGTCGTCGACGGTGCCGTGGTTCCGATCGCCGAGGGTTCGCCGCGAACCCGCATGGCGGTGCTCGAGCAGGGCGAGTTCTTCGGCGAGATCGGGCTCGTGACCAATCAGCCGCGCACCGCCACGATCGAGGCGCTGGTCGACACACGGCTGCTCGCAATCGACCGGCCGATGATGTGGTCGTTGATTCGCGGCCAGAGCGAGGTGTCGAAGATCCTGCTGCGCTTCCTGCGAGAGAGACTGATCGATCGGACGCAGCGCACCAACCCGTTTCTCGCGGCATTCGCGCGGGCTGAGCTCGACGGACTCGCGCCCCAGTTCCGCTTTCTCGAGGTGCAGGCCGGCACATCGGTGATCGAGCACGGTCTCCCGAGCCCGGGTCTGTTCGTCATGCTCGCCGGCTCGATGGATGTGATCGACGAGGTCGCAGACAAGCACCACCCGGGACTCGAACCTGGTGACGTGTTCGGGGGGACTGCGCTGGTTCGTCGCGAACCGGCAGCGGCCAGCGCCGTGGCCGTCGGCAAGTGCTGGGTGCTGGTTCTGGACGAGGCCCGGTTCCGGCGGATCCTCGCCGCGCGGCCGCGCCTCGAGGACGATCTGCTCGATCTGGTCGATTCGTCGGCGTCGGGTCAGGCGATCCTGTAGCCCGGCCGCGCTAGTCTCGGGTTTGGTCGCGCGGTCCGGACGGATTCCGCGGCGGGAGTCGGGGCTCTTGAATTCACTACACCACCGCCTCGTGCAGATGCTTGCCGCCGCCGGGTCGATCCTCGGGATCGCCTGCGCGACCGGGGGTGGTCCCGATCCGCAGTTCGACACGGGCTCCCGGGCCGAACGCACGGCCGATGGACTCGACCGGATCCGTAGTTCGGGCTTTTCCCACGCCTGGATCAGGCCGGGCGTCACGTTCTCGGACCATGACTCGGTCGCGTTCGCGCCGCTGCTGGTCGCCTACAAGCGCAAGCCCCGGGAGAGCGGTCCTGCGTCCATCATCGAGGCCAACAATCCACTGAACGAAGAACAATTGGCCACGTTCAGGCGCTACTTCAGCGAGGCCTTCCAGCGGGAATTCGCGAAGAGCAGACACTTCGAGATCGTCGAGACGCCGCGCGTGCGGACGCTGGTCATCGTGCCCGCGATCGTCGATCTCGTCGTCGAGGCCCCGACCGATCCGGCCCGGATCGACGAGTCCTTCGCCAGTTCGACCGCATTCATGACGTTGCTGCTCGATGTGCGCGATGGGGCGACCGGTGAGGTCCTGGCGCGAGTCGCCGAACGACGCTCTGCGCGCACGCCGGGCTCACAGGGCACCAACGCCCTCACCCGCAGCGATGCAGTCAGTGCCGCGACGGCGTTCCGCACCACGTTCGGGGGCTGGGCGCGCAGCCTGCGCAAGGTTCTCGATCGGGTCCACGAAGCGCCCCCGATCGTTCCTCAGTCCGCACCACCGATCTGATCCACGGAGCGGTGGCTCAGAGACTCTGCTCCCACTTGAGCCCGAGTCCGATGTTCATCCGTGTCGGCACGCTGGTGGTGGTGGTCGTGCCGGTCTGGATGTCTTCGTTTTCGAACGAGCCGCCGCCGGACAGGTCGAGATGGAAGCCCCAGAGTCGCAGCCCCAGTCCCCCCGTCATGGCCCAATCCTGATCGAAGTCCGTCGCGATGTTGTTGTAGCCACCGAGTCTGAGAGCCAGATCGACGCGCTTGCCGAAGGGGATCACGTACTCGGCCCCGACCGACAGAGTCTGCGACGCATAGCCTGGCAGCGTCGCGACATCATTCGACGTGGCGTCGATGTCCAGCGCCAGCGTGAGCCTTTTCACGGGGATCAGCGCGAACCCGACCCGTACCTGGGGCTCGAGGGACAGCTCGCTCACGTACTGACCATCGGGTCGCGTGAATGGCTGGACGTCGAACGACGGGCTGTTCACGTTGCGAGCCATCATGCCGAACTGGAACCAGCTCGTCGGCCGATACGAGGCGCCGATGTCGAGACCGAACGCGCTGCTCAACACGGGATCGGCGAATTCGGAGAGCTCGGACACGATCGTGCTGGCATTGGCATCGTCCTCGTAGAGGAAGAAGCGGACGAACGCCACGCCCAGCATGTACTTGGGGACGACACCCACCGAGAACTTCTCGTGCACGTAGCTGAGGATCTCGTGGGTGATGCCGCTGGTCAGGCGGTAGCGGGGTACCGGAATCGTGTGCGAGTACGAGATGCCGAATTCCTGGGTCGACAGCCCGGCGGTCAGCACGCCGCTGTTGTTGTTCGCGAACGTGCCGCTGCCTCCGGCGGCGAGTCCGTACAGGAATTGCTGGGTGGCCGGTTCCAACGTGTTCGCACCCGCCCGTTCGGCCAGGTACACGAGATGTCCGCCCTGCTGCGGAGTCAACGCACCCTGCGACGCCGTCGCGATCGCATTGCCGAGCGCGCTGTTGATCGGCAGCTGGCAGCATGCTGCCCCTTCGACCAGATCGATCACCGCGCTGCCGAGCGACAAGTTGTTCAGGTCTACGCTCGGGAATACGGTGCCCGTCGTGAGTGAGAGCGCCGAGAAGCCGAAGCTGTCGTAGCGGCCCGTGAGTCCGAATGCGACTCCGACGTTCACGTTCTCGCCGTTCTTCCCGTAGTCATCGAGCGCGATCAGATAGTCGACGACCTGCTGCTGTTGCGCGGCACTCAGATCCGGTACGTCGACGCAGTTCGGCTGGCAGGAAAGCAGGTTCGTTGCGGCCGCATCCAGGGCGTCGAACCCGTCGATCAGGCCGGACAGCTTCTCGAGTGCCTTGTTCTCGATGTTCGCGTTGCCAGTGGCGGGAAGCTGGACGTCCCATCCCTTCGAGTAGGCGAGGTTCGCCGCGTTCCAGTAGTTGGCGAGGCTGTCGTCCGTGAATGCGACTCCCGTGCCGCCCATCGCCTGCTGGCGGGAGCCGACGAAGGTCCAGGGCGCCGCACTCGCTGCGCCCGCGACGAGGATCGTGACGCCGATCGGAAGCAGCACTCGCCAGTCGGCGGATAGCCGGATCGTCATTCGCTTGTCCTCCTGGCGAGCCGGTGGGCGGGTGTCACGGTGTCCACCCTATCGACCGGAAGCTCCGGACGCATGACCCCTCGCCGTCCGGCGTGGCCGTTCCGCCGAGATTCCCCCCGAACCCCGCGAAACGTCTCCCGGCCTGCCCCTTCCAGTCGTTCGAACGATCGAACGATTGCGTGACGAGGCTCACGCTTCGGGCGTCCGCCTGTCGATCGGCCGCGGCGTCTCGATCTCGCTTGGCGGCGAGGCTGTGGGGACGTAGGGGCTGGCGATCCCGACCTTGATGATCTGCCCCTCGGCGAGCTGCGAATTGATGAACAAGTCGTTGATCACTGCGGTGGTGCCCAGCGGCAGGGCGTTGTTCGTCCGCAGACTCAACGCCTCGAGGGACTCGCCCGCCTTCGCGCGCACGAGCTGCAGACGCGTGATCTTGAAGGCCGCTTTCTCCTCGTCGGTCAGTGGACGGAGGCTCCGGACCACCGCCCGTCCGCGTCCCTCGAATTTCCCGGCGTCGGCGGCTCTCGCGATCGTGTCGATCCTGAACACGGAATCCTTGTAGGCGACGAAGATCACCTGGCCGCCCGACTTGATTGCACCGGCCTCGATCTCGAGCCGGTAGGCGGGCATGTCGCCGACCTGGATGGCCTGCTCGTTCCTGACCTTGCCCCGGGCCTGCCGCAACTCGCCCTGGACGAACTGCTGTGCGGCTGCCTGGGGATCGTTGCCCGGCCCGGCGACCCGAAGCGCCACGAAGGCCTGCCCGGTCGGTTCCATGGCACCCACCGCCTCGCGAGTGTTGATGAGCTGCCAGCCATCCGGGAACCGGAGACTGAAGTCCATGTCCCGATGCAGGAAACGCTGGCCCTCGAAGATGCCTTCGGCTGGATTCTGACCGACCACCAGCCCCTCGAGCTTGGCGAGAAAGTCGGCCTGGGTCGGCGCGATGTGGTCCCGCGGCAGCCACTGGATGCTCTCGGCACGACTGGCCGCAGTCGCAGCCCGCTCGGGTGTGGACGGATGGCTGTCGAAGTAGCTCGGGAGGCGCGACACGCCGGTGGTCGCGCGATCCATTGCGCCGAGATCCTGGAGGAAGCGCGCCAGCGCGATCGGATTCCAACCTGCTCGGGCCGCGAGGATCTGGCCCCCCCGATCGGCGTCGCGCTCCTGATCCCGCCCATAGGCTGCGATCTGGGCGTAGCGCATGTACCCGATCGAGAGCGGATTGAGACGACCCTCGTACTCCTGCCGTCCGGCGGTGTGTCGCTCGGCGGCGTGCGTGATCTCATGGCCGATCACGCCGGCGAGTTCGTCCTCGGAGTTGACCAGCGCGAGCAGTCCGCGGGATACGTAGATGAAGCCGCCCGGCAGTGCGAATGCGTTCGGCGCTTCCTGATCGACGATGAAGAACTTGTATTCGAACGGCCGCGGCGGAGCGAACGGGACCATGCGCCGACCGATCGCCTGCACGTACTCGTTGAGCGCCGGATCGTCGATCAGCCCCATCTCCGACGCCATGCCGGCCGCCGCTTCGGAACCGAGCCGCGCATCGTCGAAGTCGGTGTCGAGCAGGACCTGCTTGCCCTTCTTCGGCTCGCCCCCTCCACCCGGGCAACCGAGGATCAGGACTTGCGCGAGCAGGAGCGCGACGACGGTGAGGACCCGGTGGTCACTGCGGGGAACGCGCTGCATCGTGGCGGGATCCGGTCGTGGCTCGCTGTGTCGAAGGGAATCCATTGACGACTGACGGGGCACACCCCGGATCGATCACCCGCTATGGGCCGATCTGTCGACCGTACCACGTTCCGTGCGGGCGGGAGCGTCGGCGAACGCGTGATTCCGGGGCCGGATCCCGGGGTTCAGGCGGGTATACTGGCTCGACGCGATCAGCGCGAAGTGACGCGAACGGAGCCGGAGCCGCATGACGATCAAGGGGATCCGCCAGTCGAATCTCGATGACTGGTTCGCGAAGAACATCGCCGGATCGAGGCCTCCTCTCAGTTTCGAAGCGATCACCGGCGGCCACTCGAATCTCACCTTCCGGGTCACCGATGCTGCGGGCGGACGCTATGTGCTGCGGCGACCCCCGACCGGGGCCGTGATCGCGACGGCTCACGACATGGCCCGCGAACATCGGATCATCTCCGCCGTGTCGCAGACGTCGGTCCCGGTGCCGCCCGCACTCGGATTGTGCGAGGACGTGCACGTCAACGATGCCCCGTTCTACGTGATGAAGTACGTCGACGGGATCGTGCTCGAGGATCAGACGATCACCCGCGCGAAGCTCACCGAGGCGAACCGGACCAAGCTCGGGCTGGCGGTGGTGGACGTGCTGGCGGCGCTGCACAGCGTGGAGCCCGAAACGATCGGGCTCGGGGATCTCGGTCGCCGCGAAGCCTACATTCCCCGGCAGCTCAAACGCTGGCGCACCCAGTGGGAGAAGACGAAGACCCGCGAGCTGGCCGCGATGGATTCGGTCTACGAGGGATTGCAGAAGCGGCTGCCCGAACAGATCGGTGCTGGCATCGTGCATGGCGACTATCGGCTCGGCAACATGCTGGTGACCGAGGACGGAACGATCGCAGCGGTACTCGACTGGGAGCTCTGCACGCTCGGCGATCCGCTGGCCGACGTCGGCTATCTGCTCAACAACTGGGGTATGCCGGGCGAGACCGGGCCGTCGTCGCGCGGCGCTGCAATGTCGCCGACGACTGCCGGTGGATTCCAGACCCGTGAGGCGCTGGTGGCGCGCTATCAGGAACTCACCGGGCGCGATGCGAGCGGGATCGCGTACTACCGCGCGTTCCAGTACTGGCGTCTCGCCGCCATCGTCGAGGGCGTTCTTGCCCGCTATCTGAAGGGCGTGATGGGTGATGCGGGCAATACCGATCTCTTCCGCCTGCAGGTCGATGCGCTGGCGGACTCCGCGCAGGCATTGCTCGCTGAACTCTGAAGCGCGGGCCGGTCGCATCCGCCGCGTCTGCTCAGAGCTTCTCCTTGTACTCGTCGAGGTCGACGAATCCCGCGCGTGAGTATCCGCACGCCTTCTCGGGCTCGCGCAGCAGGATGCGCGCGAACTCCACGTCGAGTTCGTCGGACTCGAGCCGCCGCTCGAGGGCGATCGCGTCGTTCAGCACGCGTCGACCGTCGTCGATCCACTCGCGCCGGTCGCGGTCGACGCCGAGACAGAGCAACACCGCACCCTTCTCCACGTGGTAGTCGATGCGTCCAGGGTCGAGCGCCACCGCGTGATCGATGTCCTCGAGCGCCTGCTGTTTGTCGCCCTTGACACCGGCGACCAGCGGCAGGAACCACCACTCGGGCACCATCCGGTTGAAGACGGCGCGCGCGTAGTAGAGATTTCCAAGTGTCGAGTTGTAGGCGTTGTCGCGGTGCGTCGGTGCGAGCGCGATCCCCTGATCGAGCATGCGGGACATCGTCCGTGCGCGACGCAGGCCGGACATGAGCCCCTCGGTCATGGTCAGGCGACCGAGGGCTGCATAGTTCCAGAGCATGCATTCGGCACAGGTCGGATCGAGCTCGATGCCGCGCTGCGCCCAGTCCGCGGCACGCGAGTACTGCAGCAGCTGGCCGCTCTTGTCGTCGGTCGGCATTCCGTCGCCGAGCCGCCAATACGCCCGCGCGACGCGCCAGTACGGCGAGGACGAACCGGGCAGCAACTCGACGAGGGACTGATAGGCGACCGCGGCGTCGTCGAACCGCAGCGTCGACTCGAGCGAACTGGCCTGCAGCCACTGTGCGCGGATCGCCGGATCGTCGGCACCGGGCAGGAACGCGACGCGGTCGGGTGCGAGAGCGAGCGCATCGACCGGGGGGCGGGTCGAAACGGGCGGAGCGTCATCGCTCGCCGGCAGTTCGACCCGGGGTGACGCTTCGGGCTCCGCTAGAGCCGCCGTGGGCTCACCGATCAGGCCGAGCAGCAGTGAGCTGATGATGAACCAGCCTCGCGTGCGAGGTCCGACGGAGGTGCGCGCTGCCATTCCCGAGAACTTCCTGCCGACTCTGCGGTCCGGGTCCACGATCGGATCCAACATACACTCCGCGCGGCTCGACTCGTCGGCCGACTTGAATCGCTTCGACCGCGCACCTGCGCCGGGGTCGCATCCGCTCGATCGAGCTGGCACCGGATCGGCTGCGAGCGTTCTGGGCGAGGCTCAGCGCCTCTGATCCGGCGTCCACTCGCGGAGCACCCGCTTGAGCACCTTGCCGGTCGGATTGCGGGGCAGTTCGTCCACCAGGACGACTTCGCGCGGCACTTTGTGGCGCGCCAGTCGGCTCTTCACGAAGGCCTTGAGAGACTCCTCGTCGAACGGCACCCCCGGCTCCATCACCACGAAGGCGCGCAGCCGCTGACCGAACTCTTCGTCGGTCACGCCGATGACGGCTGCTTCGTGGATGTCCTCGTGGTCGCTCAGCAGATCCTCGACCTCTCGCGGAAAGACGTTCTCGCCGCCCGAGATGATCATGTCGTCGTCGCGTCCGCCCACGAACAGGCGTCCGGCTTCGTCGAAGTAGCCGAGATCGCCGACGCTCATCAATCCGTCGATGATCTCCTTGTTGCCACCGCCCGTGTAGCCCTCGAACTGACCCGCGTTCCCGACGAAGATCCGGCCGGTCTCGCCGCGCGGAACCTCGCGTCCCTTCTCGTCGAGGATCCGGACGACGACACCGCGCGGCACCCGGCCCGCCGTTCCCGGTGCGGCACGCAGATCGACGGGGCCGGCGATGCTCGCCTGCGCGACTTCGGTCGAGCCGTAGAAGTTGTAGAGGTTGTCGCCCATGGCATCCATCCAGCGGAGAGCGAGTTCGCCGGGCAGGGCAGATCCGCTGGCAAGGGTGCCGCGAAGAGAACTGACGTCGTAGCGGGCGATGCGTTCCGCCCCGAGAGCGAGGATGCGTTGCAGCATGACGGGAACCACGACGAGCAGCTCCACGCGGTGACGGTCGATTGCCGCGAGCACGCTCTCGGGGTCGAAGCGCCGCTGCAGGACGAAGGTCGAGCCGAGCACGCTGCCCATCATGAGGTTGGCGAGGCCCCAGGAGTGGAACATCGGCGCAGCGACGAGCGTGCGGGCACCGACACGGATCGGCAGCATTTCGAAGAGCCCGAGGGTGCCCTGCAGGTCGGTGCTCGCACCCGATCGCTGTGCACCCTTCGGTGTGCCGGTCGTCCCGGAGGTGAGGATCGTCCCGCGGCCCGGTCGTTCGGGCTTGCCGATCGGGCTAGCCGGATAGCCTTCAGCCAGCCGGTCGAGAGTCGGGCCGTCGATCTCGCGCTCGTGCCACGCAAGGATCTTCGTGCACGAGTCCGGCACAGCCGCGACGACTTCTGCGAACTCTTCGTCGAACACCACCGCTTCGATGTCCTCGCGCTCGACGACATCGCGCATCTGCGGGCCGGCGAAGCCGGTATTGAGAAAGCACGTGTCGGCGCCGAGCAGTCCGGCCGCTCCGACGATCTCGATGAATCCGGCGTGATTGCGACACAGGATGCCGATGCGCGTGCCCGCGCCGACGCCGAGATCACGAAGTCCGTGCGCGATCGACAGCGTGCGCTCGTGCAGGCTCCGGAAGGTCCGCTGTCGATGCTCGTCGATCACGGCCAGTGCTTCGGGACGCACCGCTGCAGCGGCGGCGAGACCCGTCACCGTCGAGGATCCGTAGCTGCGTGACGAGCGGGCCAGTGAGAACAACAGGCGTGGATCGAGCAGGCCCACGCGATTCAACGTGCGCAGGGTAAATCGCGCGGTCTCGAGCCGCTGCCCGATCGACTGTGTGTTGGCCATCATCGCTCCTTGGACCGTCCGACGCGCCTCACCGTGCAGGCTGGTCGACGTCTGGTTTCTTCCGTTGATCCTCTTCCGGAGCCTTCGCGACGTAGGGCTCCGCGACGGCGATCTTGATCAGACTGCCGGCCGCCAGGGGCGCGGCGGCTTCGAGATCGTTGGAGACCGCGGTCGCTTCGACACTCCAGCGGTTTCCGGTCCGCTCTCCGAGCTTGGCGAGATCCTCACCGGGTTCGACGGTGGCGATGCGCAACGTGTCCTGCAGGATCTCCCTGCGCTCCGCGTCGTCGAGTGGGTGGAAGCTCGCCGCTGCCGCGACGAAGGTCGGCCGGAGCGGGTCGAAGTGTCGCTTGCTCGAACCGCCGCTGATGCGATAGATGCGTCCTTCGTGGGCGATCCACGTCATCACGACCCGCATCCGCTCAGCCCGGTCTCCGACGTCGACGTCGGCCTGGACGGCACGCAGTCCCGAGATCTCCAGCCGGTTCGGCGTGCCGATCAGCGGGATCTCACGATCGAAGGCCAGGGCCTGCTCCATCGGATCGGTGCCCTCGGCGACGACTTCGACCACCACCTGTCCGAGATTGTTGGGCTGCAGAGCCGCCACTGCCAGCCGCGTGTTCACCGGCTTCCAACCCTCCGGAAACGTCAGACCGACGCCGAGAGTTGGATGCAGGAAGCGATTCTCCAGGAACACACCCTCGGCCGCGGACTCGCCGACCGCCAGGCCCTCGAGGTGCGCGAGGAAGTTCTTCCGGCTGAGTGGCGGAGGCTCGCCGGTCGCCGGCGTCATGCTCTTCGCGCGGGACTGCGCGGTATCGGACCGATCGGGGCTGCGTGGATGACTGGCCAGGAAGGTGGCACGACCGGGCTGCTGCTCGGCGCGCGCCTCTTCCCGGGCAAGTGAGTTCATGAATGTCGCCATGGCCTTCGGGTCGAATCCTGCCGAGGCCGCGAAATCCTGGCCGAGCCGATCGGCCTCGCGTTCCTGTTCGCGGCTGTACGCGGCAAGCGCCACTTCGCCGGGCAACTGACCGACCCCGCTCACCACGCGCCCGATGCTCGGAGATACGATCGAGGCGGCGGCTCCGCCGATTCCCGCCAGGATCCGGACCGGGATCATCGGCGCGTTGGCGGCCTGCCTCGTCACCGAGTGGCGCGCCGCGACGTGACCGATCTCATGGCCGATCACGTTGGCGAGTTCGTCCTCGGAGTTCACCAGTACGAGCAGCCCGCGCGATATATAGATGTGCCCACCGGGCAGTGCGAAGGCGTTCGGTTCTCGCATCTCGACGATCTGGAACGTGTGGGCGAGGCCCGCGCGCGGCGAATGCAGCGCGAGTCGCTGACCGAGTGCTTCGACGAATGCCGCGAGTTCGGGGTCGTCGACGAAACCGATCTGTTCTGCCACCGCCTTCGCGGCTTCGTTGCCCTGATCGATCTCGCCCTGTTCGGTGGTCAGGACCGCGTCGGGGCGGCCGGAGACGGGATTGCGCGCGCATCCGACCGAGGCACCGATCGAAAGGAGCAGGAGGGGACAGCAGAGGACGGCCGCAAACGGGCCCACGTTGCTTCGTCCGGACCGGAGTTCCTGGACCCGCTCTCCGTTGCTCACTCGGCTCATGACCCCAACGCTTTCCGCGGCTCGAATTCCACTCGACTCCGGCCGGGCGCAGACGGTTCGGTCCGTCGGAGAGGCGGTCGACACTAGCGGAACTGCGCGGACCACCGTAACGACACGGCTGGTTTCGAGGCGGCGCGAGTCGCGCGGTGCGTCGCGCTTGTCCGCCTCCGGATCGCTCGGTACTTTGCGGAGCCGAGCCACTCTGCGGATGCCCGATGGCCCGCGGGGCCGGTCGCGAATCTTCGGGTGTGTCGTGCGATCTCCGGAACACGGCGCGCCGGCCACGCACTGTTTCGAAGATGGCGCACCACTTACGCTGATCCTCCGAGGTCCATCCCGTCATGCCGAACCCCCCTCCGGCGCTGCTCGCTGGTCTGCGCGTGATCGAGTGCTCACTGCTCGGGCCGGCTGCCATCACGACCCACCTCGCGGATCTCGGCGCAGAAGTGATCAAGGTCGAGAGTCCCGCCGGCGACTACGTGCGCGAGATGACCTGGCCGATCATCGATGGCGTGTCGCTGCTGCACATGCACGTGAACCGCGGCAAGAAGGACATCGTGCTCGACCTCAAGACGGAAGGGGGTGTGGCGATCTTCAAGGATCTCGTGCGCGGCGCCGACGTCGTCGTCGAAGCGATGCGGCCCGGGTCGCTCGCGCGCCTGGGGCTCGGCTTCGAGACACTCTCGGCCCTGAATCCGAAGGTCGTATTCTGCAACATCTCGGGGTACGGGATGACGGGCCCGTACCAGTCGTTGCCCTCCCACGGGATCGCATTCGACACCTGGGCGGGGATCATCAGCCCGGCCTATGACGACGAGGGCTTCTGCTTCATCCCCGAACACGCGTCGATCGGAATGCACGCCGGACCGATGTTCGGCGCACTCGGCATCCTGGCGGGAGTGATCCGTGCGCGCGAGACCGGGACCGGCTGCATGATGGAGATCGCACAGTCCGATGCCGCGGCCTACATGGACTGGTATCGCAGCGAGTCGTGGCTCGCCTACAGAAGGCCCGAGGACGTCGTCACGGGCAACAAAGCCGACGACTACCTGAGACGCGCACCGGGGACGGCAGGGATGAAGGAGGGCGTCCGGTATCAGATGTACGAGTCGGCGGATGGACATGTCCTCTTCATGGCGTCCGAGCAGGCCTTCTGGAAGAACTTCTGTGAGTGCGTCGGTCGCACCGAACTCTTCGACCGCTGGCCCGGCTCGAAGTACGCCGACCACGCCCGGGGCAATCGTGAGCTGCAGAGAGAGTTGCGCGAGATATTCAGGTCGAAGACCTCGGCCGAATGGCTGCGTCTGGCCGACGAGCAGAACTTCCCCGTGGCACCGGTCAACACGCCGAAGTCGCTCACCGAAGATCCGCAATTCAAGGATCGTTTCCCGCTCTATCCCCACGAGAAACATGGCGCCGACATGTTGCCGTTCCCGTTGAAGGTGATCGGAGAGACACTGCCGGTGCCGGGCATGGCGCCGACCGTCGGAGAACACACCGAAGCGTTGCTGAGCGATCTGCTCGGTTACGACGCCGACAGGATCCGCGCGCTGCGGAAGGCGGGAGCGTTCGGCTGATGGATGCGGGGCGACGCCAGCCGCTGCGCTGGGCCGCGCTCGCGCTTGCCGTGTCGGTGCTGGTGGTGGCCGCGCTCGTGGCACGTCATCGGCTCGCACCGAAGCACTGGCTGACGGTGACGCCCGGCGTCCTGTACCGCAGCGGTCAGCTCGATCCCGCACAGCTCGCGCAGGTGGTCGATCGCTACGGGATCCGCACGGTGGTGAATCTGCGCGCCGAGCATGAGTACGTTCGCAGCGACTGGTACGCGCAGGAGGTCGCGACCCTCGCGGCGCTCGGTGTGGCGCACGTCGATCTGCCCATGCAAGCGGGGTTTCCACCGAGCGACGAAGTGCTCGCCCGCTGGCTCGATCTGCTCGACGATCCGGTCGCCCGGCCGGTGCTCGTCCACTGCGAACACGGTGTGATCCGGACCGGCATCATGGTGGGCCTCTACGAGGTCGAGAAGCTCGGCCTCGCGGTCGCCGATGCGCGCGCAAGATTCGAGCGCTTCGGACAGACGTTCCCCGAGCGGATCGAGGCACGGATCGACGAGTACTTCGCCCGCTACGTGCCGCGCCGCAGCGCCGGCTGATATGCTGGCCGGGCCGCGCTGCCAGACGTGAGGCTGTCGCGGCGCCCTTGATCGATCCCGCGAGGTGCAGTCCATTGAGCGAGCCGCGCGTCCCGATGCTCGACCTGCGCGCCCAGCATGCGGCGATCGCGGACGAGATCGCCGCCGTGCTGGCGCGCGTTGTGGCGAGTCAACGGTTCGTCGCCGGTCCCGAGGTCGCGAGCCTCGAGCAGGCCGTCGCCACGTACTGCGAGACGGATCACGCGGTGGCCTGCGGGTCCGGTTCCGACGCGCTGCTGCTCAGTCTGATGGATCACGGCATCGGGCCCGGTCACAAGGTGATCTGCCCGGCCTTCACGTTCTTCGCGACCGCCGGTGCGGTCGCTCGGCTCGGCGCCGAACCGGTGTTCGCCGACGTCGACCCGGATGGTCTGACGCTGTCGGTCGACAGCGTGAAACGGGCGATCGACCGCGCCGGGCGTCCCGATGCCATCATCGCCGTCCACCTGTTCGGTCGCGTGGCCGCCATGGACGAGTTGCTCGCGCTGGCCGGCGCGCTCGGAGTGCCGATCATCGAGGACGCCGCCCAATCGATCGGTGCACGGGATTCAGCGGGTCTTCGCGCGGGCTCACGAGGCGACGGCGGCTGTCTCAGCTTCTATCCCACGAAGAACCTCGGCGCGTATGGTGATGGTGGCATGATCCTGTGCCGGGACGCGGCGCGGGCGGATCGACTGCGGGTACTGCGCAATCACGGCGCGACTTCGCCCTATCAGCACGATGTGAGCGGCATCAACTCGCGGCTCGACGCGATCCAGGCCGCCGTCCTGCTGGCCAAGCTCCCGCATCTCGATGCCTGGACGGCCGCTCGTCAGGGGAACGCAGCCGCCTACCAGGACGCCCTGTCGGTCGCGGGCGCGGGCATCGGGCCGGGTCCGTTCGTCGGGCTCGGTCTGCCGATCCGCCTGCCGTCGGCGCCGCCCCGCCCGGCTTCCCACGTCTTTCATCAATATGTGATCCGGGTCCCGACCGAAGATCGCAGTGCGCTCCGGGCCCATCTCGCACGCGAAGGCGTCGACACGGCCATCTACTACCCGATCGCACTCCACCGTCAGCCGTGCTTCGCCGGACTGCGCGGCGGCGTTCCGAGCCTGCCCGAGTCCGAAGCGGCGGCGCGCGAGTGTCTCGCGCTGCCTGTCCATGCCGAACTCGGCAAGGACCAGCAGGCGCGTGTGGTCGCGGGTCTCTGCGAGTTCTTCGCACGCTGATCTATCCCTCCCTCCGGATCCCCCCGGCCGAGCTGCCCGGACCCGACGAAAGTCTGCATGCATCCGACTCGCCGAATCCTGCGCGGAGCGCGCTGTGCACTTGCACTGATGATCCCGTTGGTGGCCTGGGCTGGTTCCGCCAACGCAGCCGAGCCCGCGCCGGCTTCGCCGCCGTCGAAGCCGGGTGCGGCGCCCCGGCTCGAACTCGGTCTCGGCGCAGAGGGTGTCGCGTATGTGGACGAATCGACGTGCGCAGGCTGTCACGCCGAAGAGGCTGCGGCGTGGCGGCCGTCCGATCACGCTCTCGCCATGCAGGTGGCGACGGAAGAGACTGTGCTCGCCGATTTCGACGACGCGCGCTTCGGTGAGGGTGAGCGGGGCTGGCGATTCTTCCGGCGCGATGGTCGCTTCCTGATCGCGACTGCGGGTGCGGACGGTGCGCAGCACGAGTTCACCGTCGAGTACACGTTCGGTGTCGATCCCCTCCAGCAGTATCTGGTTGCCGGAGAACGGGGACGTCTGCAGGTGTCGAGTGTCGCCTGGGATGTCGCGCGCCGGCGCTGGATCGATCTCTATGCCGACGATCCATCACCGCCCGGCGACGCCATGCACTGGACCGGTCGCTATCAGGCCTGGAATGCCATGTGTGCCGACTGTCATTCGACGAACCTCGAGAAGAACTACGACCCGACGTCCGACAGTTATGCGACGACCTGGTCGGTGATCGACGTCGGATGCCAGGCATGCCATGGGCCGGGCGCGCGTCACGTCGCCTGGGCGAAAGCCGGCAGTTCCGACCGATCCGCCGACAACGGACTCGTCGCCGCGACCACACTCGCCAGTGCGAAGGGCGAGATCGAAACCTGTGCACCGTGTCATTCGCGCCGTTCCGAGATCGCGGGAGACGACAGGCACTTCCATCCGCTGCTCGATGACTACATCCCGCGCACTCTCGATGAGGGTCTCTATTTCGCGGATGGTCAGATCGACGCCGAAGTCTACGAATATGGCTCCTTCCTGCAGAGCCGCATGCACGCCGCCGGTGTGCGCTGCAGCGACTGCCACGACCCGCATTCGCTGGCGCTGCGGGCCGAGGGCAATGCGCTCTGCACGCGTTGTCACACCCCCGAGCCGGAGCGCACGTTTCCCGGTCTCGTCGGCGGCATCTACGACGCGAAGAGTCACCATCATCACGATCCCGACAGCGAGGGAGCGCTCTGCGTGTCGTGCCACATGCCCGAGCGCACCTACATGGTGGTCGATCCACGCCGGGACCACAGCCTGCGCGTCCCTCGCCCCGACCAGAGCGTGACCCTGGGCGTTCCGAACGCCTGCAACGGATGTCACGCGCGCAAGAGCGCGGGCTGGGCGGCGGATCGCGTACGCGAGTGGTTCGGTGCGGAGCGCCGGCGAGGGCCCGACTGGACGGCGGCCTTCCACGACGGGCGAAGCGGAGATCCGGCCGCGACGCGGGCGCTCTCGCAACTGGCGCAGTCCGCCGATCACCCCGCGATCATCCGTGCAACGGCGGTATCGCTGCTTCCGCGCACGGGGACCGGTGGGCTCGATGCACTGGCGGCCGCGCTCGCCGACCCGGACCCGCTGGTGCGCCTTCAGGCGATCTCGGGACTGGAGGCGTTGCTGCCGCCGCAACAGGGGTTGGCTCTGCTCCTGCCGCTGCTCACCGATGACACGCGTGCGGTACGCGCCGATGCCGGACGCGCCCTCGCGGTCGTGCCCGATGGCGTGATCGATCCCGTACAGCAGAAGCGACTGGAAGCGGCGATCCAGGAGTACGAGTCCGCGCAGTTCGCGAACGCCGATCTCCCGACCGGACGGATCAATCTCGCGATCCTGTATGCGAAGCGCGGACGCATCGCCGACGCCGAGCGCGAATACCGCACGACGATCGCCCAGGATCCGCTGTTTCTTCCAGCGGTCGCGAATCTCGCGCAGTTGCTGAGCGCCGATGGCCGGACCGACCAGGCCGCGAGCGTGCTCCGCGACGGTCTCACCCGGATGCCCGGCGAGGGCGAACTCCACTACTCGCTCGGTCTCCTGATCGCCGAGAGCGGCGATCTCGCGGACGCGATTCCGTCCCTCGAACAGGCCGCGCGGCTGTTGCCCGACCGTCCGCGCGTGCAATACAACCTCGGCCTGGCGCTCGAGCAGCACGGTCAGTCAGAGCGTGCGGGTGCCGCACTCGCTCGCGCGGCCCGACAGGATCCCGGGGAGCCGGCGTTTGCAGAGGCCCTCGCAATCCACCATCTACAGGCACGACGCTGGCGCGAAGCACGCGCAGAGGCGCTTCGCTGGCAGGCCCTCGAGCCCCGGGATCCGAACGCGCGCGCGGTCCTGATGCAGGCCGAGCGCGAACTCGCCGGAGAAGGGAACGGTGCGCGCTAAGGTGTTGCCCGTTCGCGGCGAGCGCGAAGCCAGCCTGGAGCAATCGATGCAGCAGATGGCGCCGCAGACGGCGCACCGCGGTCCGTCTCGGCATCGGGCTTCGATCGCACTCTCGATGCTCGTATGTCTCGGCTGTCAGGGGAATCCACTCGCGCGGACCGACACACCGCTCGCCACCGAAGATCTCTCAGCCGACGTGCTGGCCGCGCTCGCAGTCGTCCAGGAACTGCAGGCTGCGATGATCTCGATCATGCAGCAGGGGCCCGAACTCGGATTCCAGGGCCGCTTCGACGCGATCGCGGAGGTCGCCCGCGTCTCGTTCGACATCCCGGCAATGGCGCGTGCATCGTTCGGCCCGGGCTTCAGAGACCTCACCCCGGAACAGCAGCGAATCTGGATCGACACCTACGAACGCTTCCACATCTCGAGCCTGGCGGAGGTGCGCGATCGGTTCCGAGGCCAGTCGTACGTCACTCTCGATGCCAGCGAACCGCAGCCCGGCATCGTGATGATCAGTTCGAAGCTCGATTTTCCGGGGCGCAACGTGGATCTCTACATCGACCATCGTCTTCGCCGGACTGCAGACGGCTGGCGGATCATCGACGTGTTCGCCCCGCCCTCCGTCAGCGAAGTGGCGATGCGCCGGTCCGAGTACCGCACCGTGCTCGAGCGAAGCGGCTTCGATGGGCTGATCGAAGAGATGGAGAGGAGGATCCGGCGCCGTGAGCGACCCTGAGCGCCGGATCCGACACGCATGCCGATCATCACGTTCGCAGATGTAGTCGCCTGTCTCGAGGCGGAGGCGATCGGTGGGGACCACTTCCGCGCACCGCACATCAGAATGCCCTATCGCCGTGTCTTCGGCGGGCAGCTGCTCGCACAGTGCATCGCGATCGCCGCACTGAGTGCGCCCGACAAGCAGGTCAAGTCACTGCACGCGAGCTTTCCGCGTGAAGGTGAGCTCGCACTTCCCATCGACTATCACGTGACGCGAGTCCACGACGGGCGGAGTTTCGCGGGGCGACAGATCGTCGGCGAGCAGTCCGGTCGCGCCATCGTGACGGCGAACGTCTCTCTGCACGTACTCGAGTCGGGACCCGAGCACGCGTTGCCCGCACCCGAAGTGGTGGGACCCGAGGCGTGCGCGGTGGCCGATCTCGGGATGATTCCGTGGGAGACGCGGATCGTCGGCGATGTCGATCTGGCGGCGCGCGACGTCGGGCCCCCACGGTTCGCGTTCTGGATGCGCACCCCGACCCTCGGTGACGCGCCGGTGCTCCACCAGGCGCTGCTCGCGCATGCGACCGATCTGACACTGATCGGCACGGCGCTGCGTCCGCATGCGGGGCTCGGAGAGAGCGACTCACCCGCCCGGATCCAGACGGCGGTCACGACGCACACGCTCTGGTTGCATGCGCCATTCCGGATCGACGACTGGCTGCTCGTCCACCAGGAGAGTCCGAGAATGGGTGGCGCCCGCGGTTTCGGGATCGGACACGTCTTCACGCGCGCGGGATTGCTCGTCGCGAGCTTCGCGCAGGAGAGTCTGATCCGACCCGTCGCCTGAGCACGCACCGGTTCGAAGGCCAGCAGTCATTCCCCACGCCGCTCGCGGTGTTTCGTGCTAGGCATTCGCGCATGGCGACGGTGGCAGTCGAACTTCCGCAGCATCGCTACGAAGTCGTGATCGAGGCAGGCCTGATCGGCCGACTCGGCGAACGCGTGCGCGCCGTCGCCCCGCATGCGCGCTGTGCGCTGGTCACCGACGAGACGGTGGGCCGGCTGCTCGGCCCGGCCGCCGAAGCGTCGCTCGAGGCCTCGGGCTACGGCATCTCGCGGGCCACGCTGCCGGTCGGCGAGGCACACAAGAATCTCGCGTCCGTCGAGCGCATCTACGCGGCGTTGCTCGCGGATCGCCTCGAGCGTCGCTCGCCGTTGATCGCGTTGGGCGGCGGGGTGGTCGGCGACATGGCGGGCTTCGCGGCCGCCACCTATCTGCGCGGCGTGCCGTTCGTGCAGTGCCCGACGACGTTGCTGGCGATGGTCGACTCGAGCGTGGGGGGCAAGACCGGCTTCAACGTTGCGGAGGGCAAGAACCTGATCGGCGCCTTCCACCAGCCGGTGCTCGTCGTGATCGATCCCGAAGTTCTCCGCAGTCTGCCCGACCGCGAGCTGCGATGCGGCCTGGCCGAATGCATCAAGCACGCGGTGATCCGCGATCCGTCGCTGCTCGACTGGATCGGCCGCGAGGTCGATCCGATCCAGGCCCGCGATCCGGGGACTCTCGTCGAGCTGGTCCGGCGCAACGTCGAGATCAAGGCGAAGGTCGTGATGGAGGACGAACGCGAGACGGGCGTGCGCGCCCATCTCAACTTCGGCCATACGTTCGCGCACGCCATCGAGGCGACGGCGGGCTATGGCGAGATCCTGCACGGAGAAGCGGTCGCGCTCGGGATGCTGGCCGCGACGCGCACGGCCATCGAAGCGGGCCTCTGCGAAGCGGCGCTGCTCGATCGACTCGTCGCGGTGATCGCGGGCCTCGGCCTGGCGACGACGGTGCCGCTGGCAGACAAAGAGGCACTCGGCGAGGCGATGCGCCACGACAAGAAGGTGGTGGGAGATCGTCTGCGCCTCATCCTGCCCGATCGTCGCGGGGGCGTCGTGATCCGTGACGATGTGCCGGCGGATTGCGTGCGGATGGGCTGGGATCAGATCCGGGCCTGAACAAACATCTTCGCGACGTCGCCTCCAACACGCACGTCCTCTAGACTGCAAGGCGGCACGCGTGATCCAGGGCGCGTGGAGGGTGGCAAAACAACACGTGCAACCCTCGGTCGATACCAGTCGAGGCCGCGTCGCGGGGAGCGAATCGCGGGGGATCTCGATCTTTCGCGGCATCCCCTATGCCCGGCCACCGATCGGGAAGCTGCGCTTCCAGCCTCCGCGCCCCGCCGATCCCTGGCCCGGGGTGCTCTCGGCCGTGCGACCCGGTCCGGTACCGGTGCAGGCCGCGCTGCCTTTCTTCCGCTTCGTCAATGCGGGGGCTGCTCGGCAGTCCGAAGACTGTCTCTATCTGAACGTCTTCACGCCGGGCCTCGACGACGCGCGTCGTCCCGTGCTGGTGTGGATCCACGGAGGCGCCTTCCTCGTGGGCTCGGGCTCGACACCGATCTACGAGGGAAGTCTGCTCGCGCGCCGGGGCGACATGGTGGTCGTGACGCTGAACTATCGACTCGGCGCGCTCGGCTATGTGCATCTGAGCGGCGTGGCGGGCCCCGAGTTCGCCGAATCGGCCAACATCGGTGTTCGCGACCAGATCGCAGCGCTCGAGTGGGTGCGCGACAACATCGCGCGCTTCGGCGGCGATCCGGGCAACGTCACGGTGTGCGGTCAGTCGGCCGGCGCGATGAGCATCGCTTCGTTGCTCGGCGCTCCGCGTGCCCGGACGCTGTTCCACCGTGCGATCCTGCAGAGCGGTGCCGCACGCAACGTGCTGTCGCGTGAGCGCGCGAACGACATCGCCGATCGCTTCCTGTGGGAGCTGCGCGACGTCGAACGCACTCCCGAGGCGCTCGGTGCCGTGCCGGTCGAGCGCATCCTCAAGGTGCAGGGTTCCGTCAATCGCGACCTGATGAATCTCGTCAATCTGATGATCATGCTGCCGTGCGTCGACGGGTCGCTGATCACCGAGCAACCTCTCGATGCAGTGCGTCGCGGCGAGACCGCCGACATCTCGATGATGATCGGCACCACGCTCGAAGAGTGGAAGCTTTTCACACCGCTCGAAGCTGCACTCACGCGGCTCGGAGAGGGGCAGCTCGTGGCACGCTTCGCCGAGATGCTGCCGCACGTGACGACCCGCGCCCCCGACCCGGAACTGGCCGCGCGTCACTATCGCGAGGCGGTTCGCGTGCGCGGCGGGCGGACGACACCGGTCGAGGTGTGGAGTTCGTTCCAGTCGACGCGCGTCTTCCACCACCCGGCCATCGAACTCGCCGACCTTCAAGCCGCCCGGGGTCGCGACGTGTACTCGTATCTGTTCACCTGGAGTCCACCGGCGCTCGGCCGGACGCTCGGCTCGTGTCACGCGATGGAGCTGCCGTTCGTCTTCGGGCTGACCAGCCACCCGGCCACGCGACCATTCACCGGGTTTGCGACGGCGGCACGCAGACTCTCGAATCGCATGCAGTATGCGTGGATCGGCTTCGCCCGGAACGGAAATCCCGGCCACGACCGCCTGCCGGATTGGGATCCCTATGAGGCGGGCTCGCGTGCGACCATGATCTTCGACCGCGAATGTTCGATTGCAGACGGCCCGCTCGACGCCGAGTGCCGGTTGATCGACGCCTGGCGCTGAGCCACTCATGCCACTGCCTCCGGGGCCGACCGCGCGGTGATTCCCGGAGAATTGTGTTCGAAGATCGGTGCGATGGAACTCGTTCTGCGTTTCGACACCACCTCGGTCGACTCGAACGACACGCACAGACTGGGCTAACCTGCGGCCGCCTTCGAGCCGATTCCATCTGGAGATGAAACTTCTCATGATGTCCATCGATCCCGTCGACCCCGCTCGGATCCGCCCGCGACTCATCCGCTCCAGCCTGGCGATCGCGATGACCATCGCGCTGCTGCTGGGCGCTGCCTCTGCTTCGGCGCGTTCGGACGGCGATCTGTCGTTCAAGCCCGAACTCGACAAGGGGCTGCTCGGCGAGGGGCGCCAGGCCTACCGCGAACGATCCGATCCGGGTCGCGCGCGCGACGCCTATCGGATCTTCAAACAGAACTACGACGAGAACCCGGGCGACTCGACGGCGGCGTGGCATCTGTCGATGGCCTGCTACTTCGTCGGAATCCGGGTCGAGCGCGAACCGTCGCTCCGCAAGGCGATCTATCAGGAGGGTCGCGACATCGCCGATCGGGCGCTCGTCATCGACCCCGATTGCGGGCCCTGCCATCTGTTCAGCGCGATCAACCACGCACTCTGGGCGGATCAGATCGGTGTGCTTCGCGTGATCGTCGGGTTGCCACTCGTGAAGAATCATCTGGACCGCTCCGCGACGCTCGACCCGAAATTCGCGGGAGCCGCGGCACTGCGCACCCAGGCAGCGATCGCCGAACGTCTGCCCCGCATGTTCGGTGGTGGCGATGGCAAGGCTCGCGCGTTCATCGAACAAGCCATCGCGGTCGCCCCCGAAGAGCCGCTCAACTACGAGATGTTGGTCAATCTGCTGGTGGAGCACTTCCACGATCGGGATCGCGCGCTGGCCGTGGCGCGCCGCGCACTCGCGATCCCCGTACCCGGTCCCGAATACGTCGAATCCCGCGACTCACTCGCCTACCTGCAGCGTTTCGTCGACGCCCAGTCGACCGTCGTGAGCCGATCGGGTCGCTAGGCCCGGCGGCGCACTACGCCGCACTACGCCGCACTACGGGGCCTTGGGGGTCTGGCCGAACAGGTGCTTGAGTGCTTCGGTGTCAGGTCCCTCGAATGCCTTCCTTCGCAGTTCGTTTCCGACGTCGTAGCCGCGTCGCAGGGCAGGCCGCTGCTTCAGCGCGTCGAACCAGCGACGCACGTTCGGGAACGCGCCGAGGTCGATCTGCTGACTCTTGTACGTGATCACCCAGGGCCAGCACGCCATGTCGGCGATCGAGTAGTCGTCGCAGATGAAATCCCGACCATCGAGCCGCCGGTCCAGCACGCCATAGAGACGGAGCGCTTCGGCGTGATAGCGGTTCAGCGCGTACTCGATGCGCTCGGGCGCGTACAAGCGGAAGTGACCGTGCTGTCCGAGCATCGGACCGAGGCCGCCCATCTGCCACATCAGCCACTCCATCACCTGGCTGCGTGGCCGCGGGTCCCGGGGCAGGAAGAGTCCGGACTTGTCGGCGAGATAGAAGAGGATCGCGCCGGTCTCGAAGACCGATAGCGGCCCGCCGCCATCGGCGGGTTCGTGGTCGACGATCGCGGGCATGCGGTTGTTGGGGCTGATTGCGAGGAACTCGGGCGCGAACTGTTCGCCCCGCCCGATGTCGACCGGGATGATGCGATACGCGAGCCCCATCTCCTCGAGGGCGATGGTGATCTTCCATCCGTTCGGAGTTGGCCAGTAGTGGAGGTCGATCATGCGGGTGCTCCGGGTCGAGGCGAGGCCGGTGGGGAATGGGTCGTCGGGGCCGAGGCGGAGACAATGGGCTGGGTGGCGAAGCTGGCGGGCGAGGTTGCCGTGCCGCTCGTGCTCGACGCCGATGCGCT
>JANOFF010000054.1:0-9542 GCA_031413515.1 bacterium | reverse complement strand
GGGCTCCTAGGCCGAGCGCTCGAAGACAGCCACCGTCTCGATGTGGGACGAGTACGGAAACAACTCCCAGGCTTCGAGTTCGACCAGCCTGAGGCGCCCGCCCGCGAGCAGGACGGCGCTCTCGCGAACCAGCGCGGGGAGACCGCAGCTCACATAGACGAGCCGCTCGGGCGGGTGCTCGGCGAGCTGTTCGATCAGCCTGGCGTCGACGCCCTTGCGCGGTGGATCGAGCACGACCGCGTCGCAGGTCCCGATCGCGGCGTGCAGATCGGGGCCCGCCGCGAGATCGGCCTCGTACACCCGACTGCGTCGTCGGCAGCTGTCATCGAGCGAGGCCAGGCCCTCACGCAATCCGCGGATCGAGTCCGGGCTGCGTTCGAAGAAGTGCACCTCGGGGCCCTGTGCGAGCAGCGGCAATCCGAACGCCCCGCAACCCGCATAGACGTCGGCGATGCGTCGCGCGTCGGCGAGGCGCGCGATCGTGCGTTCGACCAGCTGCGCGGCGAGCGGCAGGTTGGCCTGGCCGAAGGCGCCCGGCGGGTGGAAGACGTCGACGCCGCCGATCCGCTCCCGCACCGAAGCCGGACCGCAGAGGTGCGCCCAATGCGGCCCGAGGATCGCATTGTGGGGGCTCGGATTGCCGTTCCACCAGAGGCTGTGCAGCTTCGTGCCGAGCGCAGCCTGCAACTGCCGGCAGAGCGGTTCGAGCGAATCCGGCGTTTCGTCATGGGCGACCAGCACGACCTGGGCGGTCTGCGAACTGCGCTCGACGACGATCTGCACGTAGCGGATCAGCCCTCGTTGCGAGGCTTCGTGATAGGGCGCGGTGCCGGTCGCGCGGATCGCGCCGCGCAGGGCGGCGGCCACTTCGTTGACGAGCGGATGATGGACGGGGCAGCGCGGCGTGTCGGCGATCCGGTGCGAGCCGGCCTCGAACAGACCGATCTTCGGTGACTGGACGCGTCCTCTCACCGCGAGCCGCGCGCGATGTCTCCAACCGACAGCCGGTCCGTGCGCGAGTCCGGGCAGCGGAAGGCCCGCATCCGCGGCGAGTCCCGCGAGCAGCCTGCGCGCATCGGACGGCAGGCCGATCTCGCCGAAGCGCGGGCAGCCCGGGCAGGGCGGTCGATGACGGCATTCGGGCTGAGGGCCCGCAAGCGAGGCAAGGGATGACACGCGGGCGGCTAGACTACCGCAGTCGCTCCGGCCCGCGCGTCGCGGCAGCCCGCGAAGCGAGGACCCCGACCCGCCATGACCGCGTCATCGAACGAGACCCGCCGTGCTCCGGATCGGCGCAGCGAGGCCGCTGCCTTCCTTCCGACCTCGCGCGACGAGATGCGGGCCCGCGGTTGGGAGCAGGCGGACGTGGTGTTCGTCTCGGGCGACGCCTACGTCGATCATCCCTCGTTCGCGATGGCGCTGCTCGGCCGTTGGCTCGAGGCGCACGGCTACCGCGTCGTCGTGCTGTCCCAACCCGACTGGTCGAGCGCAGAGGCGTGGCGCGATCTCGGTCCTCCGCGGCTCTTCTATGCGGTCAGTGCCGGCAACATGGACACGATGATCAACCACTACACGGCGAACCGGAAGCGCCGCAACGCCGACGCGTACTCGCCCGGTGGCGAGATCGGTCTTCGCCCCGATCGTGCGTCGATCGTCTACGCGCAGCGCTGCCGCGAGGCGCATCCGGGTGTGCCCGTGATCATCGGCGGCGTCGAGGCCTCGCTTCGGCGCGTCGCCCACTACGACTACTGGTCGGATCGCGTGCGGCCGAGCCATCTCGTCAACTCGAAAGCCGACCTGCTCGGGTACGGGATGGGGGAGGACACGATTCTCGAGATCGCCCGGCGCCTCGAGGCCGGCGAGACGGTGCGCGATCTGCGCGATCTGCGTGGCGTCGCCTATCTGCTCGGCGCCAAGGAAGATCTGCCCGCCCATTCGTTTGGTCTCGACGGCAACGAGCCGGACCCGGCGGGCGACGTCGTGCTGCCGTCCTTCGAGGCCGTGCGTGACGGGGGCCCGGAGTTCGCGATCGCGACGCGTCTCGTCCACCGCGAGACGAACCCCTGGAACGCGCGACGGATCGTGCAGGCGCACGGCGATCGCCGACTCGTCGCGAACCCGCCGTGCCTGCCGATCTCCGAGTCGATGCTCGATCGACTGCACGAACTTCCGTATGCGAGAGGTCCGCATCCGACCTACACCGAGCCGATTCCCGCCTGGCAGACGATCGCGGACTCGGTGCAGATCATGCGCGGCTGCTTCGGCGGCTGCACGTTCTGTTCGATCACGCTGCATCAGGGGCGGCGGATCCAGAGCCGGAGCCACGACTCGGTGATGCGCGAACTCGCCCAGGTGGCCGAGCGCCCCGGCTTCAAGGGGCACGTCAGCGACATCGGTGGCCCGACCGCGAACATGTATCGCATGCAGTGCACGCGGCCCGAGATCGAAGCGAAGTGTCGCCGGCTCTCTTGCGTGCATCCGAAGGTCTGCAAGCTGCTTGGCACCGACCACACGCCGCTGCGCGAACTGATGAAGGACGCCCGCGAGCTGCCGGGCATCAAGAAGGTGCACGTGGCGTCGGGGATCCGCATGGACCTGGCCGTCGAGGAGCCTGAGTACCTGAAGGAACTCGCGCAGCATCATGTGGGAGGGCATCTGAAGGTCGCGCCCGAACACGTCAGCGAATCGGTGTTGCGCCGGATGAAGAAGCCGGGCGGTGACACTTTCGAGCGTTTCGCACAGGGCTTCGAGAAGGCTTCGCGCGAGGCCGGCCTCGAGCAGTACCTGGTGCCGTACTTCATCGCGAGCCATCCGGGCTCTGGGCGCGACGAGATGATCGAGCTCGCCCTGTATCTGAAGAAGAACGGCTATCGCCCGCGTCAGGTGCAGGACTTCATCCCCGCGCCGATGGACATCGCGACGTGCATGTACTTCACCGGCATCGATCCCGAGACGATGGAGCGCGTCGACAGTGCCCGCTCGACGTCCGAGAGGTCCGAGCAGCGGGCGCTGCTGCAGTACTGGGTGCCCGAGAACCACGCGCTGGTGAAGAAGGCGTTGCTCGCCGCCGGACGCGCCGATCTGATCGGCGACGGTCCCGGCTGTCTGATCGGGAGTCGGCCCGCGGCCTCCCATGCGGACGATGCAGGCCCGGTCCGGGGCAAGCAGCGCAGCCAGCCCGGCTATCGCCGCCCGTCGCGCACCCAGGGCCGGACGCGCGGCTGACCGGACGTGTCTTGCGAGAGGAGCCTTCAGCCCATTGAGAGCCCGCTCAGCGCGAAGCGGAGCCCTGCTCGACCTCGGCCTTGTAGAGCACGCCGTAGACCATGTGGCGCAGGAAGTGGCTGGACATCGATCCTCCCGCCGCCGCGTAGGTCTTCCGGAACATCACGAACTCGATCAGATGCGACAGGACGAGGATTCCGAAGAGCGCTCGACCGAGCGGACCGATCGGGCTGCCGGCGAGGGGCTGCAGGAACGACAGGCCCGCGAAGATCCACGAGATCAGCACGACGATGCGGCCCGTCTTCAATTGTTTCGCACTGTACATCGAGGCTCCTCCGGTCGAGAGAAGCGCGCAGTCTATCACCTGCAGACGTCGCGATCCCGAGTGCTCGGATCAGCGCAGCCGACGGGGCGCCACGATGTTGATGCTGCCGCTCTCGCTCTCGAAGTAGATCTTCGCCTCCCCGCGGCGGAGTTCGGCCATCAGGCCGCGGACCTTCTCGTCGAGACTCTTCTCCGTAGCCCCGTAGTCGGTGCCGTCGCGCGTGACGAACTCCTCGGCGAGATTGCGCAGGGTCTCGGGTGCGAGGTCGGTCCACGGGACTTCGATTGCGTTCTCGGCGTCGGGCATGGTCGGTCTCCTGTCCGGCACGCGGCGGCGCCGAGCGTCACGCATTCAGTCGCGCAACACCTGCGCGAAGCACAGCAGCACGGTCGCGATCGATGCGAGCCCGAGTCCGAACTGGATCGTCGGCCGAGGTCGACCGTGCACCCCGAGCCAGACCGCGATGCCGAGGACGCCTCCCGCGAGGAGGCCGTAGAGATGGGCGAAGACGTCGACGCGCGGGCCCCCCGTGCCGAGCATCCCGAGCAGTCCGAGTCCCGCGCCGACCGGCAGCAGCAGGCGCGCTCCGCGCAGTCCCGAGCGATTGCGACGGGCGAGCGCCATGCCGGCGAGGATTCCGATGGCACCGAACACGGCCGTCGAGGCGCCGATCGATTCGTGCCCGTGCCCGTTCGCCACGGCGTTCAGGCCATTGCCGATCGCCCCCGCGGCCAGCACGAGGGCGAGCCCGAGCCCGACGCCGAGGGTGCGTGTGGCGGCGGTCAGGAAGTAGACGCCGAACAGCACGTTGCCGACCACGTGACCGAGGTCCGAGTGGAGAAACAACGCGGTCACGGTCCGCCACCACTCGCCGCCGAGGATCGCACTTGCGTCGGCGCTGCCGCGCTCGTAGATCTGCGCGTGGAAGGCCTCGCGCGTCGCGATCCAATGGGACGCGAGCAGGATCAGCGCCACGTAGGCGCCGACGAATCCCACCTCGGCGAGTCGGACCGGGGCGTCTTCCGAGGCGGCCTGCACGGCGGCTCGTCGGTTCTCGTCGAGATAGCGATCGAGGACCTGTCGGGCCGCGGCGGCTTCGTGCTCGCCAACGGCGAGCGCGTAGCCGAACGCCGCGGGAACGATGCGCGTCCCGATGCCCTGCGAGACGAGCACGAGTGCCCATTCCTCGGCTCCCGCGCGCGTTCCTCCCGGCACCGGCAACATCACGTCCATCGATTCGCTGGGCGGGACCTCCTGCATGAAGCGGAGTCTACCGTCGGATCCTGGCGAACCGGAACCGGCGCTCGAACGGGCTTCGTGTTCTGTTAACGTGACGCGTCCGGGTTGCGCCGACGTGGGGCGCGGAGCAGTGGGCCGATGCGCGATCCGGCATCGGCCCGATGGGACGGATCGATGGACGTCACGGACAGCCCGCAGGATCGGAAGCCGGCCACGGCCGACCTGGTCCTCGTGCCCGAGCGGGAAGGTTTCGACCGCTACCTCGAGGACACGATCGTCGTGGACTGGCAGACCTCGACGGTGCTCGAGCAGGCGCGATCCCGGGTCGACGGGATCGACGACGAGTCTCTGCGCATCAGCGCGCTCTTCGAGTTCGTGCGCGACGAGATCAGCCACTCGATCGACGCCGGCAGCGACGTCGTGACCTGCAATGCGAGTCACGTGCTGCGCGAGCGCACCGGACTCTGCTATGCGAAGTGCCATCTGCTCGTCGCTCTGCTTCGTTCGCGGGGGATCCCGGCCGGCTTCGGCTACCAGCGCCTGCGCGACGACGAAGCGCAGCGGGGATTCTCGCTGCACGGCTTCGTCGCGGCCTGGAGTCATCCGCGTGAGCGCTGGATCGTGCTGGATCCGCGGG
Source organism: bacterium (assembly GCA_031413515.1). Lineage (GTDB taxonomy): Bacteria > Myxococcota_A > UBA9160 > UBA9160 > UBA4427 > TMED88. Next base: position 4,116 of record JANOFF010000054.1, on the reverse strand, counting down.
GCGACAAACAGGGGATCACGACGCGAGCCGATTTCGAAGCCCCGAGCTTCGCCTTCGAGGTCGACCCGGAGATCGGGGAAGCCACGTATCCCTGGATCTACGCGCGACCGGCGAAGCGGGTCGTCGATCTGCTCGATTCGTCGGAGAGCCTCGCCCGGATCCGCAGACATCTTCCGGATTCGCTGCAAACTTGAAACTCCAACTGCACCCAAGAGGAGATCCGCATGCCCCCGACCGATGAAATGCAGAACGCGATCCTGCTGCACCAGTACGACATCTCCCCGTTCTCCGAGAAGGTGCGCGTGGCCCTCGGCATCAAGGGCTTGCCTTGGTTTGCCGTCGAAGAGCCGGTCATCATGCCGAAGCCCGAGTTGACCGCGCTGACGGGTGGGTATCGCAAGATTCCGGTGATGCAGATCGGCGCCGACGTGTACTGCGACAGCCAGCTCATCCTGCGCAAACTCGAGCGGCGGTTTCCGGAGCCGACGCTGTTTCCGGCCGGTGATCGCGGACTCGGCTGGGCGGTCGGGATGTGGACCGATCGACCGCTCTTCCAGGCCGCCGTAGCGGTGATCTTCGGCAGTCTCGGAGGCGCGGTCGACGAAGCGTTCAAGAAGGATCGCGAGCAGTTGATGGGCCGCCCCTTCGACACCGATGCGATGAAGGCCGCGGTGCCCGTGATGCGCGAGCAGCTGCGCGCGCAGCTTGGCTGGCTCGACGAACAGCTGAGCGACGGACGGAAGTTCCTGACCGGCGGCGCGCCGGGTCTCGCCGATGCCAGCGCCTACTACAACTTCGCCTTCGTGCGCTGGATCGCGGCCAGCGAGGGCACGCTGCTGATCGACGCCTTCGCGCGCGTGCTGGCCTGGGAGGGCCGGGTGCGCGCGATCGGACATGGCCAGCGCCAGAATCTCGACCGGAAGCAGGCGCTCGAGATCGCCCGCGCGGCGACGTCCACCACGCGCGAGGGTGTGGATCCCGGCGAACCGAATGGCTGGAAGGCGGGAGACCGGGTGCGCGTGATGGCTGACGACTACGGGCGCGACGGAATCGTCGGGCAGCTCGTCGCTTCATCGTCGCAGCACGTCGCGATCCGGCGACATCACGAACTCGTGGGCGACGTCACCGTCCACTTTCCGCGCGCCGGATTCTTCGTGATGCGGGCCGACTGAGTGGGCGTCTGTCGCGGATCTCAGCCGAGTGCCATCACCGCGCCGATCAGACTGCCGACCACGAGTACCGCGTTCGCGACGTAGCCCATCAGGAAGCCGATGGTGCGGCGCTTCGGGTCGGCCACGTAGGCGAATGCATAGACGATGCGTCCGACCACGAAGAGGCTGCCGACGGCGGCGCCGATCGGGGCGCTGATCAGAGTGCCGAACATCCACAGCGCGGGCAGGAACACGGCAAGCTGTTCCACGCTGTTCTGCTGGACGCGGTAGTGGCGTTCGAAGATCTCGTTGCCCGTCGTGGCCGGTGCTTCGATCTTGTACGTGCCGCGGGCCATGCCTACGCGCAGGGTGCACCACATGTAGACGAGCAGGGCCAGACCCGTGACCAGTGCGAGCAATGCCATCTTCGGTTCTCCTCGGGCCGGCGGGAGGGTCCCGTGTCCGGCGCTGTTGGCGCGCGAGCGTATCGCAGGCGGAGTCGAGTCGAGCGCGAAATAACAACGTGCGTGGCGCCGATCCCTAGGCGCGCAGCCCACGTCGGCGCTCGAACTGGAATCCCGCCCCGCGGCTGATCTTCGCGAGCGCGAGTTCCATCGGTGGCCTCTGCGGCGGCGAGTCGGGGTCGATCACCACGTCGAACGCCCACGCGGCCCCGCGGCCCGGGTTCTCGACGGGATGGCAGCGTGCGTGGGGGTTCACGCTGCCCGCGATCGCGTCGAGGGCGCGGTGCGGGCGGGCGCCGAGTCCCGCAAACCAAGAGTAGGCGTCGCCTTCTTCGAGGGCCGGGCAGTCGCCGAAGCGCAGGCGCGCACGCGTGGGCCCGGTCAGAGACACGTCGAAATCGAGATACGTGCGGGGCTGGAAGCACGGATGGACCTGGAAGATCTTGGCGATCGACTCGATGCCGTCGCCTTCGATCCGGAGCGCCGCGCGCAGGCGCTCTGCGGTGAGGGCGCCGATCCCCGTCCATTGCTCCACGCCGAGTTCGAGCGCGGTCGCGTCTCCGAGCCGCTGACCGACGCACAGCAGGAACGCGCGCGAGAGCAGGTGGCTCTGCACCGCCACTTCGCGAGCGACCGTGACAAGCGCCCGATGGGACAGATCCTCGAGCTGGAAGTGCGGATCGAAGATTCCCGAATAGTCGGTCCAGCCACCGGGCTCGGCGTCCGTGTCGGGCACGTCGATCGGGATCGTGGCCAGCTTCGATGCGGCGACGATCTCCATGTTGGCATGCTGCGCGTACGGGGTGGACTGTTCGTCGACGAACACCGACCAGCGACAGTGCGGGAAGCGACCGGCCGGCACCCGGGGTGGTCGATGGATCGGACGCATCTTCATGCCGGGATGGGTGGCCGCCGCAGTGGCGTCGAAGGTCGGGTCCTCGATGTCGTGACACATCATCTTGACGCGTTCTTCACCGAACGGTTCGACGTCGAGCAGCGCGCCGCAGTGGGCCAGCCAGAATTCGCCATAGCCAGAGCGATCGAGCCGGAACTGGAAGTCCATGAACTGGTGCGGGGCACCGATGTCGAGCTGCAGGTTCTTGAACACCGTCTGGACATCGTCGCCGACGAATCCCATCAGGCGCTGCATGCGCTTCGAGTAGATCGGACTGGCCGCCATCCATTCGGTGATCGAGAATTGCAGATAGGCGTCGCCGCCGAAGCGCTTCGCGACGAGCGGCAACCCGACGCGATCCTGCAGATGACCGTTCAGCAGGTACTCGCGCCCGAGATCGGCGAGCGCCTGGCGCGAGAAGCGCGTGAGATCGAGCCCCGCTTCGAACGGGCCCGAGTAGTCGGACAGCAGCTGCATCGCCAGAACTCTCCGGAAGGACGGGACGTGAGCTCGACACGGAACGGACGCGGAATCTCGGACTCGTCGCGCACCGGGTCGACCTTCAGTCGAACCTCAGTCGATTCTTCAGTCGAAAAAGCGGAGTGTCGGCTTTTCGCGGTGCAGAAACCAGCGCCCGATCATCACGTCCCGCGCGAACCTCTCGCTGGCGAGCAGGCGTCCGACCAGCGGGCCCCGGATGCGCTCGGGGATCCGGTCGGAGAGGCCCGGGCGGATCCGCCCGAAACGCGGCCCGAAGCGGTCGATCAGACTGCGTTCGTAGTGGCGCGCCACGGCGCCGAAGTCGGATCCGCTCCGGATCGCCCGGGCGGCCAGCAATCCGCTCTCGACCGCCGGTCGGATGCCCTCACCGCTGCGCCCATATGCGAGCCCCGCCGCGTCGCCGAGCAGCAGCACGCCTTCAGCCGACAGCGGTCTCGGCGATTGATCGTGCAGCAGATAGGCGTGCCCCTTCATGGCGCGCGGGAGCGGGAAGGGCAGGGTTCCGCGCTCCGCCAGGAACTGCAGGAAGCCCTCGACATGTCCGCCGAGCGCGTGGCTGTCCTGACGGCCGAGGCCGACGTTCAACCAATCTCCCTTGCGCACCACCCAGCCGTAGCCGCGCAGGTCGCGTTCGAAGAACAGTTCGGGGAGATGCGGCAGGATGTTCGAGCGATCGGCCTGACCGGGTTCGAGCAGGAACTCGAGCTCGCGGGCCACGAGGGTCGGCTCACTCGTGCCCGGGTTCGCGCCGACGAGCCGCGCCACGGGGCAGAAGTGCCCGCCCGCACCGATCAACAGGGGAGCCGCGACTTCACCGTCGAGCACCCAGAGGTCCGCCTCGCGGCGCAGGTCGGAGATCGGCTGGCCCTCGCGGCGCTCGACGCCGGTCCGCTCGACGAGATAGTGGTCGAACTCGCAGCGTCGGATCCCGTAGCTCACTACCTCGCCGAAGTTCGCGATGCTGCTGCGGTTGCCGCGCCGGCTGACCGCGAAGCCGTGGATCGGCTGCAGGACGCGATCCTTCGCATAGTCGGCGCGATCGATCTCGAGAGTGTCGAGCACCGGTGGAGTCACCCAGCCGGCGCAGATCTTGTCGCGGGGGAAG
>JANOFF010000053.1:0-19962 GCA_031413515.1 bacterium | reverse complement strand
CCTTGATCCGTGCGTCGGGGTCCGGGTTCCAGACGGGCTCGCGCTTTTCGCCGAAGGCCCGCGGCCCCTCCTCGAAGTCGGGATGGTTCCAGTGCCCTCGCAGCAGCGCCCAGCCGCGCTCGAGGGCTTCGCTGTAGCCGTGTTCGAGGGCGCCCCACACCGCCTGCTTCGAGCGCGCCATGGCTTGCGGTGAATTGCCGAGCAACTGCTCCGCCATCTGTTCGGCCAGCGCCCAGGCGGCGCGCGGATCGTCGGCGAGTTCATCGACCAGTCCGAGTTGATGGGCCCGCTCGGCGGGCATCCGGTAGTGGCGTCCGAGCAGTGTCATGCGCAGCGCCGATCCGATCGGCAGGCGACGCGCGAGGCCCACGTTCTCGACGGCGCCCACCATGCCGACGTTCACGTGCGTATCCATGAAGGCGGCATTCCGCGACGCGATCACGATGTCCGAGTCGACCACGAAGTGCAGCCCGCCTCCGACGCACAGCCCGTTGACGACGCAGATCACAGGCTTCCAGACGCGGTTCTGGTACGGCGACCAGAAGACCGACTCGGCGAGCGGCCGATCGCTGAAGACTTCGTCGCGGTCCTCGCCCTCGGCCTCGCTCACGTCGAAGCCGGTCGAGAAATGTCGCTCGCCCGCGGCGCCGAGGATCGCCACGCGCACTGCCGGGTCTTCGCGCACGTCCTGCCAGATCGCGCGAAAAATCCCGTGCATGCGCGGCGTGAGCGAGTTGCCGCGATCCGGCCGATCGAGCGTGATGCGCGCGATCGCGCCCTGCTTCGCATAGCGGACGCCCTCGAGCGGGGCGCCGAGATCGATCGGGCGTTCCTTCATGCGGGACCTCGCGCCGTGCCCCGGGCTCGCCGATCGCTCTCGGGCAGCCCGATCTGGGTCAACACATGGACTCTCGCGTGCTCGGCCGGCGGGGCGTCGCTGGCGAGTTGGCGGATGCGCCTCGTCAGATGGAAGGCCGGTCCTTCCAGCGTGATGCCGATCGCGCCGTAGACCTGGTGGGCGAGATGGGCGGTCTCGACCGCGGCCGCTGCGCACGAGAGCCGCGCCGCTGCGGCGGCCGCCTCGCTGCCCGGTTCGTCTCCGCCATCGAGTCGCCAGGCCGCAGCGCGGGCCAGCATGCGGGCCGCGGCGAGGCGCATCTGGCAATCCGCCAGTGGATGCGCGACCGCCTGGAAATCGCCGATCGCCCGCCCGAACTGTCGACGGGTGCGGGCATGCGCGGCGAGATCGTCGAGGAGCCGTCCGGCGAGCGCGGCCAGGAACGCCGCGCGTGCGACCTCGCCGACCTGCAGCGCCCGAGCGCTCTCTGCGAACGCCTCGCCCCGACGCAGCGCGACGCGTCCCCATGGCTCGCCGCCGAGCACCTCGATCGCTTCGACCGGGCCCGCGGGCTCGGCGCGATGGACGACGCCGTCCGCGCATTCCAGGAACAGATCGGCGATCGGCGCGAAGGGCAGCAACGGCGCGCGTCCGAACGACACGATCGCCGCGCCGTCCGCCACGGCATCGCGTTCACGTTCCCCGAGCAGCTGCATGGCGACGAAGCTGCCGACCAGCGGCCCCGGAAAGGCCGCGCGACCGAGCGCCTCCATGGCGGCGCAGATCTCGAGCACACCGCCCTCGCCGCCCGGTGCACCCGCCGACAACACGCCGAGACCCGCGAGCTCGGACCAGAGCCCGCGCGGGAACACCCCGCTCGCGGCGCGCACGACGGCGTCGTCGCAGCGCTCGCGACAGAACTGCCCTAGGGATTCGATCAGAGCGCTCTGCGCATCGTCGAACTCGAGATCGAGACTCATCGAGGTGCGCCCCCCCAGCGCGCCGAAACCAGGGCGCGGCGGTGGGCGACGTCGCCACCGAACTCGAGACGCAGCGCCTGCAAGCGCATCGTCCAGACGTGGAGATCGTGCTCCCGCGTGAATCCGATCGCGCCCGAGAGTTGATGGGTCTCGGCGAAGACCTGCCCGGCCGCCGCCAGCGCGTAGGCGGCCGCGCTGGCGACCGCTTCGGCGGGCGCGGCATGATGCGCCGCTTCACGCGCCAGCCAGCGGCTGGCCTCGAGTTGGATCGCGCACTCGGCGAGACGGTGCTGGACCGCCTGGAACGAGCCGATCGCGCGGTCGAACTGACGTCGTGTCTTGAGATAGCCGACGGTCTGACCGAGCGCGGCCTCCATCGTGCCGACGCACTCGAGCGCGAGCGCGAGCCGCCACCAGCGGGCGAGCCTCTCGCCGCTGCCCGGACCGAGTGACCGACCGCCCTGCATCTGCGCGCGCGTCACGGCACCCATCGGGTAGCCGAAGTTGGACACGACCCTCGGGCACGCGCCCGGCTCGAGTGCGACGAGTCGCGCGTCGGGCCCGTCGAGGACCAGCAGCGATCGGGCGTGATGGGCGTAGCGGACCGGACCGGGGGCAGTGGTCGTCGCGATCGCGATCGGACCGGCGATCGGCTCGGCGCATACGGCCGGCGCGACCAGCAGACCGGCCCCGATCGCACACGTGCCGGCGGCGCGCGCCACGGCTTCGACGATCAATGCCGAATCGAGCGTCGAGAGATCGCCGCTCTGCGCTCCATCCGCGAATCCCGCATCGGCGAGGGCGCGGTCGAGCGCCTCGTCGTAGCCGCCCTGCTCTGCGAGCGCGATCGCGCGCGTCGCACCGGCATGCCGGGCGAGCAGCGCCTCCACGGCCGCCAGGATTTCACGTTGATCGTCGTCGGGTTCGAAGTCCAAGCGGGACGGCGCGGACGGCGCCTACTCCTTCGGCAGTCCGAGGTGGCGGGACGCAATCAGGTTCAGCTGCACCTCGGTCGCCCCGACCGCGACGCCGGCCGTCATCGCGAGCCGGAAGTTCGCGTCGGCGAACGATCCGTATTCGAGCGCCTCGGGGCCGAGCACTTCGAGGGCGAGGGAGCCGACCGCCGTGTCGGCGCGCGTGCCGAGCACGCGCGCGAGCTGGGTGTCGGCTGTCGGCGGGCTGCCCTTGGCGCGCAGGTCGATCACCCGGTAGGTGAGCACCCGAGCCGCCTCGCAGAGAGCGCGCGCCGCACCGAGCCGGTCCAGCAGGATCGGATCATCGAGCCGCCCACGTTCGCGCGCGATCTCGGCCAGACGATCGAGGGTGACGGCGGCCCGCGCGTAGCGGGCAGCCCCGACGCGCTCGTGCTGCAGCGCATAGTTGACGACTTCCCAGCCCTCGTTCTCGGGGCCGAGCAGCGTGCCGACATCGACGTGCACATCGGTGAAGAAGACTTCGTGGAAGTAGCGCTTGCCGACCACCGACGGGATCTCGCGCACTTCGATGCCCGGCGTCTCCATCGGCACCAGCAGCACCGAGATCCCGCGATGCCGCGTGCTGGCCGGATCGGTGCGCACGAGCAGGAAGCAGAAGTCGGCGTGGTTGCAGTACGAGGTCCAGATCTTCGAGCCTTCGATCACGTACTCGTCGCCGACGCGCAGCGCTTTTGTGCGCAGCGCCACCAGATCCGAGCCCGCCTCGGGCTCGGAGAAGCCCTGACACCAGAGCACGTCGCCCCCTGGAGATGCGGGGCAGGTGGTAGGCCTTCTGCGCCTCGCTGCCGTACTTCATCAGGCCGGGGCCGATCCAGTTGACGTTCATGTACTGGGCGCCCCGCGGCTCGCCGATCGCCCACATCTCCTCGCCCACCACGGCGTGCCGCCAGGGAGAAGCGTCCGCCCCGCCGTACTCGACGGGCCAGTGCTGCGTCAGCCAGCCGCGCTCGGCCATCCTCCCGCAGAACTCGCGCGAGAAGGCCGCCTGCCCGTCACCGCCCGGGCCGTCCTTCGAGACATCGTCCCAGTTGCGCGGCAGGACCGCTGCGAGGAACGCGCGGATCTCGTCGCGGTGGCGAGAGTCGTCTTCCGACCAGTCGAACTCCAACGACGACTCCGTTTCGAGTGGCAACATGAAATGGCCGGGAGTGGCCTGGTGGGAGGGATATGCGACGGTGCTTCCGAGGTCCGTTCGACGCAAGCGAATGATGCGAGAATCTATCCGAGATCCGTCTCGGTCCAGTCACTCGGCGGGTACACCCGCCGAAGGCGGAACTCGCCGGTCATGATAGGCGACCAGGATTCGCGGGGACGGGATATGGAGGGGGTCCGTGAGCGGCATAAGGGCGAGTGAGCAGACGCGAGGACGTGGCACTGACAGGTCGCTGGCGATATCGGCTTGATCCGATCCCGCGAACATGGGTCGATCTGTCGGAGCCGTGGGGCATCATTGATGAGGGTTCAGGCCGTCGAGGTCCCGCGGCCGGCGAGCCGGCGGTGCCTCAACGGCATTTGGATAGCGCCCGCACTCGCACGCCGCGCCGAAACGCGGCTTGAACACCCGATCTCCGGCGCGCCAATGAATCCCAGCTCGCACACGATTCTGAACTGCTGCTTTGAGTCACCCCGAGTCCTCCTCAGTTCGTTGAGTTGAGTCAGGCCCTCACGGCCGACACGTCCAGTCCTTCGCAGTACATCTCTTCGAACGCGACCGTTGGGCCAGATCGCTTCCGCCTCGAAGAGGCCGAGCGTCTGAGGCGCTGCGTCGTCGATCGGTTGCGGAAAGACGCGGGAACACGCACTCTTGTCGACACGCTCGACTGCTCTTTTCCATCCGGTCTCGACTCCACAGAAGCGGCTTGCCGTAGGCAATGAGTGTCATGAGAAGCTCGCTACTGGCGCTCGGCTTCTCTGCCCTGCTCTGCATCGCTTCTGCTGCATCCCGCGCCGAGGACGCCTACCGCACGCCGCGGGAGGGTGAGTCGTTCACCGGCGAGATCTTCGGTCGCGAGGTGTACGCGCCCTCGCGAGATCTTCGGCGCGTCGTGGCGGTCGACCTCGGCTTCGCGGCATTGATTCCCGGCACGGGGGGCATCCCCGTGGTGCCACTCGGCGCCGTGTTCGTCTTCTGGCGGCCAGATGAAAACCGCTTCGCGGATGCAGTGGTGGCGGGCATCTTCAATGACGTGCTCGTGGCGTGGTCTCCCGAAAGATGGGGCCATTTTGAACTCGTCGGATCCTTCGGATCTTCGACGATTCCGGCCGGACAGTCGGAGATCGTTCTGGGCGAGCAACGAAAGCAGGCCCAGCTCGAGTACGGCTACGTGCGGATCGGTGCCGGCTTCGGATATCGCAAGCAGGTTGGTCTCACCATCGAAGACATGATGGCGATCAACCTGCTCATCGAGCCCGGCTATCGCTACTACAACCGCGGCTCCGACACGGCCGCGAACTTCGTGGTGCCTCTCGACACGTCCGACCTCGTGTTCCGAATGCGGTTCCGGTTCGACCATTTCGACCGCAATCTGTTGAGTCTCATCCACTCGGGCTACGGGTTCGGCAGCGAAGCTGTGTACGGACATCGCTCGAAGACCAATGACTGGGGGATCGACGGCCTGCAGGATGGCGCCGAGGCCGCGAACTATGGGCTCGTGACGGGATATCTAGTGGGCGCCACAGGGATTCCCTTCGCCCACTCCGAGCGGCATCGATTCGTCGGCACGATCTTCTTCGGAGGCGGGATCGATGTCGATCGGTTCTCCGCGCCCCGACTGGGGGGCGGCCCCGATACCAGCCAGTACCGCGCGATCCGCAAACCCGTCATTCCCGGCGCTGGCCTGGGCGAGTTCTATCCGAGCAACTACGTCGTGATGGTCGCCGAGTATCGCTACGAGCTGGCGTTCTTCACCTTCCTGGGGATCCAGAGCTCGCTCTCGAATCTGAGCGCGAATGCCGAGTCGATGCCCGTGGTCCCGAGCGGGCGTCAGTGGCTCTCTTCGATCGGCACACGTCTGACGACCGGCTTCTTCCTTCGGACGCGACTGCGCTTCGACTACAACTACAACTTCAACGTCATCCGGGACGGCTCGCGAGGGGGCAGCGAGGTGGTTTTCGAGCTGTCCCGCGAGTTCGGAGCCGATGGAACTCCGTAACGGCCGAGCGCGTCGCCTCGTGACGGCGTCCGGAATCGCCGATCGTCGTTTCGAGGAAGATGGAACGATGAGGCGGTGCTCCGACCCTACGTCCATACCCGAACCTCGAACCACCCGGTGCGTCGTCGCACCCCCGGACCCGCTTCCTGAACCGTGCGTCGCAGGTTCGAGTCCGGCCGGGGGCGCCAGGAGATCCGGGGGACTCGACGAGAGATCCGAGACTTCTCTTGCGGCTACCGGTGGCGCAACGTCGAAGCCGCTCCACGGGCACGTTCGGGATCCCGCCGCGGATGGGAAGAACAAGCTCCGGCTGGCCGATCCGCCAGGCGCACGGGCGCCCGACGGGATCCGGATGGGGTGAGGTGAGACACAGGTCGTCGTCCGGACGTGGTCAAGCGTTGAAATCCCACTCGGCCGGAGTGCTCTGGTCGAACTCGAACGCGGCCCAGAGGGCGTCGGTCACGGCGGCGCTCGGGGCTTCGCGCTCCAACCAGGCAGGAGCCTGGCTGCCGGGCCGGCTCGTCGCGTGCCGGGGAGCGTCATCGGCAGACTGATGCACGCGAGGATCCGTCGCGCGACGTCGGCCCGAGTGATCGCTGCGGATCCTCCTCCACACGGACCGGCTTCGACCATGCGCGTCCGCCAGTGCCCGTCGTCGACTCGATCGATGCTGTGCGGGGCGCGCGCCTTGCTGTGCGGCTCTTCACCGCCGTGCGAGGGCGCATGCGAGCAATCGGTCGGTCGCGTTTCGGTGCGCCCTAAGTAATCGTCATCACTTGCTTATTCTGTCCCGCGAAGTCGTTCAGCGATACGCCACAGCAGCATCGAAGGAGAGTCCCGACGGCGCACTCGGCGACCGTTGTCCAACCGACCGGATCCGCCCCCCGCGAATTTCTCACCCGCGCCCTGCGGACTCCCGACGCGACCAGTGGCAAGCTACGGGCCATGACCAAAGACGCGCGACTGATCCTGAACGACAAAGAAGTGGACCTGCCCGTCACCGTCGGGAGCGAGGGCGAGGTCGGCATCGACATCTCGAAGCTCCGCCAACGGACCGGGGCCATCACGCTCGATCCGTCCCTCGCCAACTCCGGTGCTTGCGAGAGCGCGATCACGTACATCGATGGTGAGCTGGGAATCCTCCGGTACCGCGGTTACGACATCGCGGATCTCGCGATGCACGCGAGCTTTCCCGAAGTCTGCCACCTGCTCATCTATGGCCGCCTGCCGACGCGCCCGGAGCGCGAAGAATTTCGCAGACGACTGACGCTGCATTCCCTCGTGCACGAGGACATGAAGAAGTTCTTCGAGGGCTTCCCGCCCTCGGCGCACCCGATGGTCATCCTCTCGACGATGATCGCCTCGCTCTCCGCCTACTATCCCGAGGATTCGACGCAGGACGAGATCGACCTCAACATCATCCGCCTGCTCGCGAAGGCCAAGACGCTGGCCGCGTTCTCGTACAAGAAGTCGATCGGGCAGCCCTTCATCTATCCCCAGAACAAGCAGTCGTACCTCGAGAACTTCCTGCTCATGATGTTCGCGGTGCCCTGCGAGCCCTACCACGTGAATCCGGTCATGCGCAGTGCGCTCAACAAGTTGCTGATCCTGCACGCCGATCACGAGCAGAACTGCAGCACCACCACGGTTCGCACTGTGGGCAGCGGGGGAGCGAATCTCTTCGCTTCGGTCTCGGCCGGGGTCAGCGCGCTGTGGGGGCCGCTCCATGGAGGCGCCAACCAGGCCGTGATCGAGATGCTGGAACTGATCCGGAAGGACGGTGCGAACTACCAGAAGTACGTCGACCTGACGAAGTCGAAGGACTCCGATTTCAAGCTGATGGGATTCGGTCACCGCGTCTACAAGAACTTCGATCCGCGAGCCCGCATCCTGAAGCAGGCGGCCGACGAGGTGCTGGCGCAGCTCGGAGTGGACGATCCGCTGCTCGAGATCGCTAAGCGGCTGGAGGAGGTGGCACTCGCCGACAGCTACTTCATCGAGCGCAACCTCTATCCGAACGTCGACTTCTACAGCGGCGTGCTGTACCGCGCGATGGGCATCCCGACCAACATGTTCACCGTGATGTTCGCGCTCGGACGACTGCCCGGCTGGATCGCGCATTGGCTCGAACAGAGGAACACGCCTGGAACGCGCATCATCCGGCCCCGACAGATCTACACGGGCGAGACCGCACGCGCCTGGGTGCCGCTCGACGAGCGGTGAACCCGGACGGATCGGGACTTCGAATCCGCCTGGTTCGTGGAGCACCGATGCCCTTTCCCGATCACATCCCGACCACCCCGGCCTTCGCCCTCCACCTCGCCGCGAATTTCGCCACGCGCGAAGCGATCGTGCTCGGCGAGCGACGTCTCAGCTACCTCGACATCGAAGAGCAATCCGCGCGGCTGGCGAGCGGGCTGCTGGCAGATGGCCTCGGCAAGGGCTCGCGCATCGGCCTGCTGATGCCCAACGGCCCGGACTGGCTGGTCGCCTGGCTCGCGATCACGCGGATCGGCGCAGTCATGGTGCCGATCAACACGTTCTATCAGACAAAGGAACTCGCGTGGATCCTGCACCACGCCGACGTGCAGGCGCTGCTGATGGTTCCGCGATTCCTGAGCCACGATTATCTCGAACGTCTCGAGGCAGCGGCGCCGGGCCTCGCGAAGTCCGAGTCGGAAGCGTTTCGCCTCGCCACGCTCCCGCACCTGCGTCACATCTACGTGTTCGGCGAGAGCGATCGCGAATGGTCGCACGACGGACACGCGCTGCAGCACCGCGGCCGCAACGAACTCGCTCGCGACGTCGGGTTCCTGGCCGCCGTCGAATCGACGGTCACGCCCGCGGACCCGATGGCGATCCTGTACAGCTCGGGCAGCACCGCGGATCCGAAGGGTGCGATCCACAGCCACGGGGGCCTGATCCGCCACGCCTGCAACCTCGCGAGCACGCGAGACCTGCGCGCCGGTGACCGCGTCTGGTCCCCGATGCCGTTCTTCTGGGTCGGGGGCTTCGTGTTCGCCCTGGTCGGCAATCTGCACGTCGGCGCGACCACGCTCTGCGAGGAAGTCTTCGACCCGGGCACGACCCTCGCGTTCCTCGAACGCGAACGGGTCAGCATCGCGCTTGGGTGGCCGCACTTCGGCAAGGCGCTGTCCGAGCACCCGAGCTTCGGGTCGCGCGACCTGTCCAGTCTGCGCGCCGGCAACGTCCCGAACCTGTTGCCCGAGTCCATCGTGCCGAGCGATCCGCAGCTGCGCGCCAATGCGCTCGGCATGACGGAGACCTGCGGGCCGCACACCTGGAGCGACGCGAGGGGCGCGCTGCCCGAGAGGCTGCGCGCTTCGTTCGGACGTGCGGTCGACGGCGTCGAGCACCGCGTGATCGATCCCGAGACCGGAGCGATCCTGCCGCCGGGCGAGTTCGGCGAGATCTGCGTGCGGGGCTACAACCTGATGCTCGGGCTGTACAAGACCGAGCGCAGCGACGTGTTCGAGCCCGACGGCTTCTATCGCACCGGCGACGGGGGCTACTTCGACGCGGACGGCGTGCTGTACTTCAAGGGTCGCCTCGGCGAGATGATCAAGACCGGCGGCGCCAACGTGACCCCGAGCGAAGTCGAACAGGTGCTCGTCTCGTATCCGGAGGTCAAGGAGGCCTACGTGGTCGGAGTCGACGACGCCGAACGCGGGCAGAGCGTCGAAGCGGCCGTCGTGCTCGAACCGGGAGTCGCGATCGACGAAGACGCCCTGCGCGCACGAGTGCGCGGCGATCTCTCCGCTTACAAGGTGCCTCGACACGTGTTCGTCTACGCGCCCGGCCAACTGCCCTTCACCGACACGGGCAAGATCGACAAGCGCAGGCTGACGGTCCTGATCGCGAAGCGGTTGGCGGACGCCTAGGCGGCAGCGGCTGCCGAGGCCTTGGCGCGGGCCGTGATGTGGCGACGCAGCGCGGCCGGCGGGAAGAATGCGCACCACATCCCGGTCCCGATCACCAGCATCAAGGCGACCAGCATGGCCGTCGCGACCGACGACTCGAGCGGATGGATCCGCAGCCCGAACGACCACCAGGTGATCACGCCGGCGGCCATCCAGGTCGCGTAGGCGCTGCAGGTCCACAGCAGCAACTGGTTGGTCGCCAGCGGGTCGGCGAGGCCGAGTCGCAGGCGCCGGCGCAGCATCCGGTAGTGGCGCGTCGACTCGTAGACCATCCAGGACATCATCACGAGGCGAGCCCCCTCGTGGATCGCATGGCCGCGGGATCCGGCCGTCACGAAGGCGAACTCTCCGTCGAAGCCCCGGACCGCGTAGGCGATCAGCGTGACGAGGCAACCGAAGGCGACGAGTCCGCCCGCGACGCCGCCCTCCGGTCGGAAGACGTGTCGGATCACCTGCCAGAGAGCGACGGTCCCCATCGCCACCATCCCGAGGCACAGCGCGTTCATCCCGGTCGCGAGCGGTCCCGCCTCGGTCCACAGCAACCGTTGGCCGATCTGACCGAAGGCCTGCCCGGCCCCGCCGCACACGAACGCCACACCGAACAGCATCTCGGGCTTCCGCCGCGTCCGAGCCGCCACGATCAGCAGCCGCACCCCGACCACCACCGAGACGACGGTGGTGAAAAGCATGCTGAGAGCGGTCAGTGTGCGCACCGGCGGTCCCCCCATCCGGGCTATCGGCGGTCGGGGCGAGGGCCCTGAGGCAAACCGGGCGACAAGCTCAGCCGAGAAACGCCATCACGACCGCGACGGCGCTGACACAGACGATCGCCCCGAGCGCGACCCGGACCGCCGTCCGGCTCTTTCCCGCGACAGAATCGTCGACGGCCCGTACTCCGCGCGCGAAGCCGACCGCCAGGACCGGTACGGCCGACAGCCCATACGAGGCCCGGCCCTGCCCCGCGAAGGGCAGCGAGGTCGTCGCATACACGATCGCGAACAGCAGCGACGCGAGATAGACGAGCGGCAAGGCGAGCGCGCTCCGGCGACCGGGATCGGGTTCGCGCAGCAGATCCCGGAACCACGCGACCCCGCCGACCAGCAGCAGCCCCGTGAGCGGCAGCGCCGCCCAGTAGACGATCGCCATCCACTCGAGATCCCAGCGAACCTGGAGATCCTGCAGGCCGGGCGCACCGGAGAGCAGACCGTCCCCCCAGAACGTCGAGTAGAGGCCGTCCCAGAGCGACTCGAAGGCCGCATAGTAGGGCTCGACGAGGACGCGTCCGAAGCTCGTGTAGTAGTCGGGTGTGTGGAAGCCCGGTGCCGTCCACCAGGTGCGCGTCGCGCCGGGAAGATCCCAGTTCGGAACCAGCGGCCGTCCGAACTCGACGAGATTGCGCACGTAGTACCAACCGGAAACGACCGATGCGGGCACGACAAACAGAAGAGTCTGACGTCCGCGTGCGCGCGCATCGCCTGCCGCATCGGTCGCGATCCGCAGCAGCACGAATGTCCCGACGACCCCCACGGCGATCCAGGCGGTGTACTTCGTCAGCAGCGCGAGCCCGAGCGCACACGAGATCAGCACGAGATCCCGGGCGCGGATCGGTGACGTCAGCCAGAGCGCGCAGCCGCCCACGACGCTGATCGCAGCCAGCCAGGCGGAGAGTCCCTCGTTGCCGATCGAAGCGGCGATGTAGACGTTGACGGGCAGCAGCGCCGCGAATCCGATCGCCGCCGCGCACACGCCCACGCGCCCGGGATACAGCAGTCGCGCGAGCCACCCCGAAGCCAGCACGAGTCCGAGCCCGGCCAACCAACCCGGCAGACGCCGCGCCACGCTGCCGACTGTTCCGCCGCGAGCGCCGTCGATCGCATCGCCGATCGCCCCGGTCGCCGCGACGGCGGCGTAGTAGAGCGGCGGGTGGTAGGTCGACCAGCCGTCGGTGGCGAGCGGCAGTCTTCCCTGCGCGATCATGCCGACGTATTCGAGGTGCGCCTTCGCGTCGAAACCTTGGCTGAGAGGCAGCACCGGGAATTTCGCGATGAGCAGCGCGAGCCAGAAGAGCGCGCCGCCCCCGAGCGCGAGCACGCTCCAGTGGCGATCGGGCCGACCCGCTGCGCGACGCGACAGGCCGAAGCCGAGGGCCGCGCCGACGAGCGACGCGAGAACGAGCAGTCCGCCGTGCGCCACGACGGCGGTCGCCGGCTTCGGCAACCAGACCGCTGCAGGATGCCGACGCACATCCCACGCGGGCACGGCCGGCTCGCGTGGGCGAGCCGCGATGCGCGCCGTGAAATCGGGACCGCTGGCGACCTCGGTGAACTCCGCCGAGCCTTCCACCGACGACAGGGCCAAAGACAGCAGCGCGGGCCCGCGGCGGTTGCGCACCACCACCTCGATCCGATTCCCGCCGACCCGCAGCGCGTGCGCGACCGCTGCGGACTGCATCCGCTGCCAGCGCCGCTTCTCGTCGTCGTCAACCTCGGTGTCTGAGTCGGAGTCGAAGTCAGAGTCTGAGTCGAACTCGATCGCGACGTCGTTCACGCGGACCGCGAACGATCCGAACGCCCGAACCTCGAGCCGCGCATCCGGTGGCACCCGCTCGAGCAAGAATTCGCGCTCGAAGACGACGGCGGGTGCTTCGCGGCGTCCCCACTGGCGATTCATGTTCGAGAACGGCTCGACGGCCATGATCCAGGGCGCGCGCGCATCGGGCAGGATCACGCGGCCGGCGGGCGACAGCAGCACCCGGTGCGCGATCAGGCCGCTCGCGACAGCGAAACCGACGACCAGCGCGATCCACACGAGCCGTCCGGCTGATTGCATCGTCGAATTATACGGAGACGCGAAGCGCGTCCGACAGCCCGGACCGAGAGTCGGCCCGAGCGCCGATCTCGCGCGAGTGCGCCGCGGCGGCCGGGCCGGGTCGCATCGGCTCGGTCTCCTGCGCAAAATGCCGACGCTCCGCGACTCACAGCGGCTAGACTGACGCGCGACTGCCCCTTCCGGAGAAGCGCATGACGACGCCCCGCATCCATGGTCCCGAGCGCCTCGTCGATCAGGGGGTCGGGCCGGATCAGGCGGACTCTGCGGCGCGCGCGATCGCGGCGCTGCTCGGCGACGCGCCGGTGCGTGAACAGGTCGATCTCGTCGCACTGTACCGGCATGGCCCGTCGGAAGCGCCGCGAGAGGGCGCCTACGAGGTCTGGTCGCGCCGCGGCATGGTGCGGTTCCAGCGCGTGATCGACGAGTCGGGTCGACTGGACTTCGAAGTGATCGAGGTCGTCGGGGCGAACCCGATCGCCGAGCAGGCCAGCGATGCACTGCGCAGCGTCGAGGCCGAGAAGCGGGCTGCCGCCGCGTCGGGCTTCTCGGCCGACGACGCCGCGCGACGCTTCATCCGGGCCGAACACCAGAGCTACCCGTTCGGCTACGAGCGCATCGCCCAGCTCTTCGATTCGCCGAATGCACCCGATCTCGCCGTTTCGCCAAACGACTGGACGTTCGGGCTGCAACCCGGCAGCCACGGCGCCCTGCACGTCCGTCAGGCCCGGGCTCCTCTCTGGATCGCGGGCCCGGGCGTGCGCCCCGGTCTCTACGACCGCGCGGCGCGCGCCGTCGACATCGCCCCGACGCTGCTGGCGGCACTCGGCTTTCCGCTGATCGATGGACGCGACGCCACCGGGCGCACGTCGAGCGAGCGGGGTGTGGCGCCCGATGTGCTGCTGGCACGCCAGGATGGCGAGGTGATCGAAGAAGTCCTCGATCGCGGCGCCCGGCCCCGGTATCTGCACCTCTTCCTGCTCGACGGACTGCACCACACCGAACTCGAGGATCGGCTCGCGACGGATCCCGACGCGCTGCCGAACATCCGGCGACTGCGCGCGATGGCCGCGGTCTTCGAATCGGGATCGATCGTCAACTTCCCCTCGATCACCTGGCCGAGCCACACCACGATCGGCACCGGGACCTGGTGCGGCCATCACGATGTCGTGAATCCGAGCTACTACCTGCGCGACAAACGCGAGATGGTCTCGCCGCAGGGCCAGCAGGTCCGCACCGAGTCGTTCTCGAATCGCGACGTCGAGTCGATCTACGAGGCGTTCGCCCGGGTGCGCGGACGCGATTGTCTGAGTGCGGCCATCTATGCGCCGTTCGGACGCGGCGCCGACCACGCGGTGCTCGAGGGACGCAATCTTTGCCGTCGCGAGTCGCTGATCGCGATGAACGCCGAGCTGTCGCGCGACCAGAACCCGCGCTGGCGAAACGACGGACACGAGGACGCCGCGCGCGAGTCGAACCTCGACACCCGCGGCATCGCGCAGCTCTTCGATCTGCACCGGCGCGACGACGTCCGCTCGCCGGATCTGGTGTTCCACGAATTGATCCTGACGGACGGTGTCGGGCACGACTACGGCCCGCACTCGGACGGGCTGCGCGACGCGCTCGACGAGAGCGATCGCCGCATCGGTCGCGTGCTCGATCTGCTGACCGAACAGGGCCGCCTCGCCGACACCCTGTTCGTCCTGACCGCCGATCACGGCATGGCGCCCCAGGACGTCAGTCTCGCCGCCAACCCGGGCCGCCACGTGCTGGCGGCCGGCATCCGTGCCCAGGTGGCCGACAGCATGATCTGGCTGATCGACGTCGCACTCGAGATCGAGCGCGCTTCGGACGGCCGCACCGGGCGCGTGATCGTCCGCAGCGCCGATGCGCTGCCGTCGGGCGAACGTCCGCCGATCGAGGCCGCGCGCGTGCGCGTGGTCGCCCACCACGCGGCAGACCGCATCGAGGAGATCGCGGTCGGAACGACGGATTCCGGCGGCGTGTTCGGCTTTGCGACACCCGCCGAGATCCCGAGTCGCGCCCTCTGTCTCGAGATCGACGCCGACGGATTCAATCCGCGCTCCGTCGGCCTGGATGGCCGGTCCAGAGCGCCGGATCTGCGCACACAGATCTACGGACCTGACTGAGCCGACTGAGCCGAGCGTCCGCCGACCCCGTCGCGAGCGCGAGCCGAGCATCAGAGCCACTTCCGAACAGACGCGGCGCATCGACCCGACACCCCAGGAGACCGCCCATGAGCCGCTATGCGATCGGACTCGACTTCGGAGGAGGCGGAGGACGCTGTCTGTTGCTCGACCTCGAAAGCGGGTCCACGACCGTGGCCGCGCGGACCTGGCACTTCGAGGCGGCACCCGGAACCGGCGGACTCGGCTTCGACATCGATCTCGAACGCAGCTGGTCGAGTCTGGTCGACGCGACCCGCGAGGCGATCGCACGGGCGGGCGCGCGGCCCGACGAGATCGTCGGCATCGCGGCCACTTCGATCCGCCACGGCAATGTGCTGATCGATCAGCATGGCAAGGCGCTCTTCGCGGTTCCGAATCGCGATGCGCGCGCGGTGGGTCCGGGTCTCATGCTGGGCATCCAGCACGGCGACGCCCTGTATCGCGACAGCGGGCGCTGGCCGGTGCCGATCCACACGGCGGCTCGACTGCAGTGGCTGGCCGCCGAAGATCCCGAGCGGCTCGAGCGCACGGCGTGGGTGCTGACGATCGCAGACTGGCTGGCGTTCCGGTTGTCGGGCGAGGTCGCGAGCGAAGCGACCCTCGCGGCCGAGAGCCTGCTGCTCGATCTCCCGACCCGGCAGTGGTCCGACCTGTGGATCGATCGCCTCGGCCTGCCGCGCGCGGTCTTTCCCCCGCTGCTCACAGCGGGCAGCCGGCTCGGCGGCCTGCTCGCGCACGAAGCCGAGCGCCTGGGACTGCGTGCCGGCCTGCCGGTCGTGGTCGGCGCAGGCGACACGCAGAGCGCACTGCTCGGCGCCGGCGCTCTGGCGCTCGGATCCACGGCGATCGTGGCCGGCACCACCGGCCCGATCCAGCAGGTCGTCGACGCGGCGCGGATCGACGACGCGCAGCGCCTGTGGACCGGCCATCACCCGCTGCCCGATCGCTTCGTGCTCGAAAGCAACTGCGGCCCTCTCGGCGAAGTGCTCGACTGGCTGGCGCGACTCCTCCACCCGACTTCGTCGCGTGCGATCGTGCGGCTGTTCGGCGAGGCTCGTCGATCGTCTCCCGGAGCGCGCGGAATGATCTCGAGCCTCGGCGCCGAAGTGATGAACGCCCGCGCACTGGCTCTGCCGGTCGGCCAGCTGATGCTGTCGCATCTGTCGAGTCGAAGCGATGCGGCACCGGGCCATCACCTCGCCCGTGCAGTCGTCGAGGGCATGGCGTGCGCGCTGCGGGCGAATCTCGAACAGATTACGCGCGTCGGTGGGCTCGTACACACGGTCCCCGTGCTGGCGGGAGGACTCTCGCAGAGCGACACGTTCGCCCGCATCCTGTGCGACGTGCTCGGGACTCCGCTCCGGGTGGCCGCCACCGCGCAGACCTCGGCGCTCGGGGCCGCCCTCTGTGCGGCGGTCGGCGCCGGAGCCGCGCCGGATCTGAGCTCGGCGGCGGCTCGTTATGCCCGCATCCGGGCCGAACTCGAACCGGACACCTCGGCTGCCGTGACCGACGTTTACGAGCGTTGGACGCGCATGCGCGCGGCGCGGCAGGACTCGGACGCGGAGGCCGGCGCGCTCACGCTGCCGTTCGCGTTCGGGGGCGAGTCGACCGCCGCCACGGCCGGGTCGCTGCACCGACCGCATGTGCTGGTCGCGGCGGAGCTCGACGCGAAGTCGCTCGCGCGGCTCGAGGACTTTGCCGACGTCAGCTACGCGCCGTTCCGTCAGATGAAGCGCATGCTCACCGGCCAGGCGTTGATCGACGCGCTCGCCGGCTACGACGTCTTCGTGACGGAGATCGATCTGGTCGACGCCAAAGCGTTGGCCGCCCTGCCCGGGCTGCGGGTCGTGGCCAGCTGTCGCGGCGATGCGGTCAACGTCGACATCGCGGCCTGCACGGCGTTCGGCATCCCCGTCCTCAACACGCCCGGCCGCAACGCCGACGCGGTCGCCGATCTCGCCCTCGCCTTCATGCTGATGCTCGCCCGCAAGCTGCCGCGGGCCGAGCGCTTCCTGCACGCGCCCGGCATCCTGCCGGGCGATCTCGGCACCCTCGGCAAGGCGTACTCGACACTGCAGGGACGCGAACTCTGGCAGAAGACCGTCGGGCTGATCGGGCTCGGCGCGGTCGGTCGCAAGGTGGCAGAGAGGCTCGCGGGCTTCGGCGCCCGGGTGATCGCCTTCGATCCCTTCATCGACGCGGAGCGCGCCGCGCTGTCTGACGTCGAGGCCGTGAGCCTCGAGCAGCTGCTCGACGAGAGCGATTTCGTCAGCCTGCACGCCGCCGTCACGCCCGAGACGACCGGGCTGCTCGGCGCGCGGGAGTTCGCGCGCATGAAGCCCGAGGCGTGTCTGATCAACACCGCGCGGGCGGCGCTGATCGATGAGCCCGCTCTGATCGACGCGCTCGTGTCGGCTCGGATCGGCGGCGCGGCGCTCGACACTTTCTCCGTCGAACCCCCCGGTTCGGACCATCCCCTGATGGCGATCGAGAATCTGATCAGCACGCCGCACATCGGCGGAAACACCAGCGATGTCTCGGCCCATCAGGGCGAGATCGTGGTCGACGATCTGCGCTGCCTCGTCACGGGGAGCGCGCCCCGTTTCGCGCTGAACCCGGCGACCCTCGCCGCATTCGACTGGCGCCTTCGCTCGGCGCAGCCCGACGCCACGCGGCTTGCTCAGCTGATCGCCGGGCCGGCGCCCGCGGTCTCGGATCTCCAGAAGAAGGACAAGCAGCAGAAGGAGAAGAAGGATTCGGTGGCGCAGGTCGCACCCGCCCCGGCGCAGCGACCCCCGGAGCCCGCGCCCCCGGTGGATTCCGCGAAGGCAGTGGGCGGAGCGAACCGAGCGGCGGCCCGCGACTCGATGAGCAAGCTGCTCGCGCAGTTCCTCTCCGACATCGCGAGCGATCCATCGATCCACGCCTTCGCGGCCGGACGCGACGTGACGCTGCACTTCGAACTCGAGGACATCGAACTCGCCTTCCATGTCCAACTCGCCGACGACCGGGTGCTGCGCGCTGCGATCGGAGATCCCGCCCACCCGGCCGACGTGCGATTGCGGCTCGCCGCCGATGTCCTCGACGGAATGTTCACCGGCGCCGCCAATGCGATGGAGGCCGCGATGGACGGACGTCTCTCGTTCACCGGAGACGCCGCCAAAGCCATGACGCTGCAGGACATGCAGGCCGATCTCGAGCGCCTCTACCGGGCCGCGCGGGCGCGCATCGGGGCGCCGCAGGGCCTCGAGCCGAGCGCACAATCCCGCGCGCCCGCGGCAGCTGACGCCTCGCCGGAGTCGCCCGCCGCGTTCGCCGCCGACGATCCCCGCGTCGCCATCGTGGCCACCGTGCGCGAGCTTTACGAAGCGCAGGTCATCACGGCGACCGGTGGCAACGTGAGCTGTCGGACCTCTGATTCGAGCGATGTCTGGATCACGCCGAGCCGGCTGTTCAAAGGAGATCTCGCGCCCGACGCCATGGTGCGCATCGATGTCGCGGGGCGCTCGCTCGATGCGGGCTCGCGCTCGCCCTCGAGCGAGTGGGACATGCACTGCGCGATCTATCGACGACGCCCCGAAGTGCGCGCCGTGATCCACGCGCACGCTCCCCACGCCACCATCCTGGCCAACACCGGCCTGCCCTTCCTGCCGATCTCCACCGAGGCCGCGTTCTTCGACGACCTGCCGCGTGTGCCGTTCATCATGCCGGGCACATCCGAACTGGCCGAGGCCACCGCGATCGCGCTCGGAAAAGCCTGGGCGGTCCTGCTCGTCAATCACGGCCTGATCGTCGCGGGCCGCAGCCTGCGAAGCGCCAGCGACATGGTCGAGATCATCGAGCGCTCGGCAGAGATCCTGCTCGGCTGTCGAGCCGTCGGACGCACACCGCCGGTCCTGCCCGCGGCCGTGGTCGCGCAGCTTCGCAAGATGGGCGACCTGATCGCCTGAGCGAGCCGGGCCGGCGATCAGCCCTTCTTCAGCTCGGCGTCGATCATGCGCTTGAATTCGCTGAAGGGCTTGGCGCCCGAGAAGAATCGGCCATTGATGAAGAAGCCCGGCGTGCCAGTGACGCCGAGACGCGCGGCTTCGGCGACGTCGGCTTCGACCCGCTTGGCGACCTCGGACGAAGCGAGATCCTTCTTGAAGCGCTCGACGTCGAGACCGAGCTGCTGCGCGTGGGCGATGAACTTCTCCTCGGTCAGCTCCCGCTGATTGGCGAAGATCAGGTCGTGCATCTCCCAGAACTTGCCCTGTAGCTTGGCGGCCTCGGCGGCCGCGTGGGCCTTCGGGGCATTCGGGTGGATGCGCAGAGGCAGGTGTTTGAAGACGATCCGCACGTCGTCGCCGTAGGTCTTCTCGACTTGATCGAGGGTCGGCGTGACGCGGCCACAGAACGGACACTGGAAATCCGAGAACTCCACCACCGTCACCTGGGCGTCCGCCGGTCCGCGGCTCGGAGAGTCGGCGACGTCGATCTCGTAGACGCGCTCGGCGTCGGGTCCGCGCCGACGGGCGGGTTCGGTCGGTGGGGCCGCGGGCGCAGCGCCCGCGAGATCGAGTTTCGCCAGCGTGCCGCCGACCACCACCAACTGGGCTGTCGCGCCGTCGATCGAGCGACCGAGCAGAAAGGAGCCCCCGATCAGACTCAGCCCGAGAATCGTCGCGGCAGCCTTGCCCGCCGACGCCAGACTGCGGTGGGGCAGACTTCGGTGGAAGGCTGGCGGTCTAGGTCCCCGAGCGCGGAAGCAGCCGTTCGTTCGCGACCTTCAGCTGGTGGAGGGTCGCGTCCAGCCGATCCAGGGGCATGAACGAACACCGCAGTTGACGATCGACGCCCACGGGCGATCCATCGGCTCCCAGGACGAGCCGGAACAGGATCTCGGTCCCCACCGCACCAAGAACGGGCTCGAGGAGCCGCAGTCCCACGGGCAGGTCGTCTGCTCCGAGATAGAAGAACGCGAGATGCTCGGGGCTCGGCTGCACGGCCTTCACGGCCTTCCCCTCGCGGAGGGTGATGTAGGCGGACTCGGTCCGGC
>JANOFF010000052.1:0-12110 GCA_031413515.1 bacterium | reverse complement strand
TTTTGCTTCGTCGGAGTCGAGGCAATCGCGCCGCTCACCCGCCCGAGCCGGGCACGAGACGCAGCAAGCCGGGCGAAGCCCGGTCAGCAAGTCGTTCCGGGCGCGCCACTTTTGCTTCGTCGGAGTCGAGGCAATCGCGCCGCTCACCCGCCCGAGCCGGGCACGAGACGCAGCAAGCCGGGCGAAGCCCGACCCGCAAGTCGTTCCGGGCGCGCGCCACTTGTTCCAACTTTTCCAACACTGCGTGTTGTACCGGGGCCCGTAGCGGCGAAGTCGAATCGACGGGTCGCCTACGTAGACTCGAGCTTCTCCCATCGGAGTCCGTGCGCGACGAGCGTCTCGAAGTCGGAATCGAACGACACGAGAGTCGCGCCGCGAGTGATTGCGATGGCAGCCAGATGTGCGTCGTCGATCGCATTGCGGAGCGCTCGCGGTGATGAGGCGACGAGCTCCGCGAGGAGTTCCCATCCGACGTCGCCATCGGAGACGAGTTCGACTCCCGCTTCCAGCCACTCCTCGATCCAGCCGATTGCCTCCTCGTCCGACATGCAACCCGGAAACGCCGGATTCGTTCCGAGACGGAGAAACTGATGCACCGTTGGCCAAGCCAGGCCTACCGGCTCTCGTCCGTTGATCGCATCCTCGAGCCAGCGAGCCGCCGCAGCGTGAAGTCCCGAAGTCGGGTCGATCGCGTAGAACAGGATCTGAACGTCGGCGAGTCTCAATCGCGCTCCATCCGGGAATCCGGCCAAGCGTTCCGTGGCGGCTTGCGCAAGTTCATCGCTTGCGGGTCGTCTTGAGATTCGCGAGCGCCCGGTCGTCGGACATCGCGGCTGCCAGCTGGCGCGCCGCGGCAATCTCGAATCCGAATCCGACCTTTCGCGGCCTCAGTCGATACTTTCGTCGTCGTCTCGCCGCTCCGAAGCTGTCGGGAGCTTGCTGAAGGAGTCGATTGAGCGCCTCGTTGAGCGAAATTCCTTCACGAGCGGCGAGCCGTTCGACCTTTCTGCGGGTCGCCGGGTCGAGTCGGATGGTCATGCGAGACTCGTTCGCCATGTCGGATGTCCTCGGATTTCTGACAGCATAGCTGTCGCTCTTCTGGACACAATCCCCGGCAGCGTCCCATCGCCGCTCCGGGTCGAAAGAGGGCGCAGCGACAGCGCGCGCCGCCCACCCGGCTGGGTCCCCCCCGGCGATCTTGCCGAACTGAGGGTCGAACGCCCTATCCTCCACGAGCCCGAGTGGGCGCGTGCGTTCTGGATCGGCACGGTGGCCGCGAGCTGGGACCACGCGCGGATGCTCGCGAACGTGAAGGTGCCTGTGCTCCTGACACTTCACTTCCGCAAAGTCGACGACGTGACCGGCGATGTCCCCGGCGCGCTCTCCGACACGCAGGCCGCGCGCGCTCGCTGATCGAGTGCACCGGCGGCACCGTTGGCTACCAGTCGTTCCCGACCATGGGCCACTCGATGCACGGCCAGGACCCTCGGCTCTTCGCGGAAACGCTCACGCGCTGGGCTGCGACACTTCCCAGATAGAGACCCCGTCGGCTCAGGAGCGTTGCGTGCGCGGACCGACGCTGCGGCGCAGACCGAGCACCACTAGCAGCGCGGCCAGCTGTCCAGCGGGGCCGCTGCTCTCCGGAACCTGGTAAGTCGCACCGCTGGCGCTCGTGAACGAGGCGCCAGGCGTCAGGACGTCGACGAACAGCTCGGCGGTGTTCGACACGTCGACCCACGAGTTCGCGTAGATCACGCGGTTCGGCAGGCCATTGCCGCCGCCCATGTAGGAGTAGCTCTCGATGGTGAAGCTTTGCCCGACCTGTACGAAGTCGCCGTCGATTCCGTCGATCACGATGGACGAGTTCGGTTCGCCGCTGATGAGCGGCGCGCTGCACTCGTTCGTCCGACGGCTGTATTGAACGCTCTGTTCGCCTCCGCCGGGGCTCGGCATCCCTGGAATGTGGGTCGTGTTCAGCTCGACGCGAAAGCTCGTGGTGGCGTCGCCGTTGGCCAGAAAGCAATTGGTGATGGGGTAGTTGTCCGAGCCGCGGATCAACACGAAGTCGGGGCCCTCGATCTCCTGCCGGAGCCGGATCGAGACGGGGCCGCCGGGCGTGGCGCCAATGAGGGTCAGGGCGTCCGAGAGCGAGGCGCCAAGCGTGGCGCGCGCGTCGCCGCCGTAGGCGAAGCCGCCCGCCTCGATGACCTCGCCGGAAGCGAAGGCACGGGTCCAACCCCTCCCCCGCAGCCGTCCGTAGGATGCGCTCGCGTTCAATTGCACCTGCAAGCGGGTCTCGGAGCCAAGTAGGGTCGTAGGATCGTATTTGGCCAAGACCTGTGCTTCCCAATGCGTGTCGAAACCCGGGTCCCCGAAGATCGGGCCGCTGTCGTAGTAGCTCTCGTGGCTCGCGGGGCAGGTCTCGGGAACGCCGTTGTCGAAGCATTCGCAAACGCCCTCGAGGCAGCTGCCCAAGATCACGGCCTGCGAGTGGACCCGGAGGTACGACTGGGCCGCACAGGGCGCGGGCGTCAGGCAGACGACACACGCGAGCACCCCGCCGCAGCATGCGGCGCCCAGCCGCCGGATCCACAACCGACGGACCCAAGACCGTCGAACCGAGGCCCGAGCATCGAAAAGCACCGCGACCCTCATCGGACTTCCTGCCCCCGACGAGTCTACACCCTGCTGTGTGGCGGATGTCAAGTGGCAACGGGGCACCCCGACCGCGCACGGCGGCCCCGCAACGCGCCGAGCGCACCGAACGTCGCGAGGGTGGACGACGCCGCACCGCGTCGGCCCAGGCGATCGCGGCCTAGTCCCCAGCGCGCGCACGGCCTCGGCTATGGTCGGCAGCCATGCTCGCGGTACGGGGGCTCCACCAAGCGCTTCGACGATCGCGTCGCCGTCGACACCATGAGCTTCGAGGTCCGCGCGGGCGAGGTGCTCGGCGCCGTCGGTCCGAACGGCGCCGGCAAGACGACCACGTTGCGCTGCGTTGCGGGGATAGGAAGAATCAGAGGCGTTCTGGCGGCCGAGAACGGTCGTTATGACAAACTCAGCCCCGCCCCGGGCTCCCGGGAGGCACTTGCCATAACGCCCATACTCGGGCATCGAGCCAGAACGCAGCTTGAACGCCCTATCCTCCGCTCTGCAGCGAAGAAATCCGTGCCATTGCCGAGGCTGAAGTTGCAGACGGTGGACGCTTTCGTCGTGTTGACTTCGCACAGCGTCTCCGCCGGTGAACCGCCATCGCCAGTCAGCGCATAGAGGACCGCTCCGGTCGCGTCGAATGCGAGGCTCGAAAGTTCGAAGCCGACTGCGCCGATCTCGGAGACGATCCCCGTCGACGTGTCGAGGGTGACGAGTCGGCGGCTCGACGTTCCCTGGATTCGAACCACCGCGAAGATCTCGCCCGAACTCGGATGCTCCGCCATC
Organism: bacterium; assembly: GCA_031413515.1. Lineage (GTDB taxonomy): Bacteria > Myxococcota_A > UBA9160 > UBA9160 > UBA4427 > TMED88. The sequence goes on along the minus strand of JANOFF010000052.1, from coordinate 8,672 downwards.
CCGTTGACGCCGGTCACCACCTGGCTGGCGTCGTCATAGACGAGCGTGGTCGAAGCGGTCAAGGTCACGCCCGTTCGAGGATCGACCTGGCGGAGAATCCTGTTGCGCGGCGAGACGGACCAGAGGCGTTGCCGTCGCGCGTCGGCATCCTGCGAAGTTGGATCGGGTGCAACGCTGGGCCGAGAGCGGAGGCTCGAGCGGATCGAACTGCTTCCGGGAGTTCCGTCGCCGATTGCGAGAAGCCCGGCACGGCTGACTGTGCTCGCGTGATCGGGAATTCAAGCTGGGCACTGACTCGACGGAAGCTCCAGCACCTCGTACGCGACCAATGCCCGGAGATTCGCGCGGAAGAGCGGTTGACGCGCGACGCCGATGGCCGCCGGGTCCAGCCCGCCGCGCGCGCCGCGACGAGAAAGAATGGGGAGGCGCGGCGCTGCGTCATGTAGGTCGACAATTCTGTTCGCGCAGGTCCCGATCCGGACGGCCCGCCGCGGGGCCATTTTCAAAACGTCCGTACTCGGTCATTCAGCCTGTAGGCCCCAGATTCAAATTTCCGGTTTCTCCCAGTTGGAAATGTCCGGTTCCAGGCACCGTGTCGACCCGGGAGGTCGGCATGACGGATGCGGGGAGCGTGACGATGAGCGCCAAGGAGTTCCACCGTCTGGAGGTGCTGGGACGCGTGCGTGATCGAGCGTCGTCTGCGCAACGGCAAGCGCCGGAGCAGCTCCGCGCGGAGCCTCGACCGTGAGAGCGCTAGCGTCCGAACCGAAGGTCGGCAAAGGCGTCGTCGGAGGGGATGGACCTACCGACGATTCCCCAGCACCGAACGCGGGCGACGATGCAGTTCCGTTGGGCAGATTTTCTGCTTGACCTCGACGCGCGAACGCTAGAGCGCGGCGGCGCGATCGTCCCGGTTCCCGCTCGCGTGTTCGACCTCCTCGCGCTGCTGCTGCGCAACCAGGGTCGCCTCGTCTCGGACGCCGCCATCCGCCGCGAGCTCTGGTCCGGCGTCTCGGTGAGCGACGCCTCGCTGCGCCAGCTCTTGAAGGAGGCGCGCCGTGCGATCGGCGACGACGGCCGCCGTCAGGCGCAGATCGAGACCGTTCGCGGGCGCGGGGTGCGCTGGCTCGTGCCCGTCTCCACCGATACTCGCGCGGACGCCGCCTTCGTCGGACGCGCCGACGTGCTGGCAGCCGTGGAGCGCGAGATCGAGGAAGTCGCTGCCGGGTGCGGCGGCGCGACGCTGATTTCCGGGCGCGCGGGGATCGGCAAGACCAGCACGCTCGTCGAGATCGCAGCGCGGGCCGAGGCGCGCGGATTTCGCGTGCTCGAGGCGTGGGCGCGCACAGGCAGCGAGGCCGCCCCGTACTCGCTCTGGTCCGACGTGGCGGAGGCGCTCGGCGCGCCGGCACTCAAGGAGGCAAGCGGCGACTTTCCGGCTTCCAGCGGCATCGCCGAGTCGAACCGCTTCGCGCGCTTCCGCGGCGTCGAGCACGCGATCCTGCGCTCCGCGCGAGAGCGGCCGCTCCTGCTCGGGTTCGACGACCTCCAGTTCGCGGATCGCGAGTCGCTCGCGCTGCTGCGATTCCTCGCGCCAGCGCTGCGCCATGGGCGTGCCTGGATCGTCGGGACCCACCGGCCCTTGCCCGCCGGAGACGCGCAGACGGGAGATCTCGCTGCGCTCGCAGCCGATGGCGCGACGCGGGTGATCGAGCTGCGCGGCCTCCACGCGGCCGAGGTGCGCGCGGTGGTCGCGGCTCACCTGCGCGCTTCGCTGGGCGAGGGCGCGTCCGGGATGCTCGGGCTGCGGACCGGCGGCAGCCCGCTGCTCGCGCTCGAGGTCGCACGCTCGCTCGCTGCCGGGGGAGTCTCGCTCGCAGCGGTGAGCGCCGCCGAGATCGAGGACAGCGTCGCGCTCGGACTCGCGCCGCTGTTGGCGCGGCGTCTCGCGGCGCTCTCGCCCGCGTCGCGGCGCCTGCTCGAGGTCGCTGCGACGATCGGAGGCGCGTTCGATCCCGAGCTCGTGTCCACCGTCACGGGGAGCCCGCGCGAGGAGCTCGATCGCGGGCTCGGCGAAGCCGAGCGCCACGGCCTGATCGAGCGCCAATTCGAGAGAGCGTGGCGCTTCTCGCATCCGCTGTTCGCAGAGGCCGTCGCCAGCGAACTCGCCGCGCGTGGCGCGACGCCTGCCGTTCACCGGCGCATCTTCGACGCTCTCGAAGCCTCGGGCGACGCAGATGCGTTTCGGCTGGCGACGCACGCGCTCGGCGCAGGCGACCGCATCGATTCCGCCGCCGCTGTCGCTCAGCTCCGGCTTGCTGCGCAGGCCGCGGGGCGCACGAACGCGCTCGCCGACGCCGAGACCTGGCAACGGCGCGCCGTCGAGCTCGCCGAGAGCGCGTCGCTGCCTGCGGTCGAGCTCTGCGACCTCCATCGGGAGCTCGGCGAGATCGCGCTCGGCTCCTCCAGCCTGATCGCCGCGCGTGTGGCGTTCGAGCGTTCGGCGGGTCTCGCCCGCGCTACTGGCGACGCCGTGCGGCTCTCGCGCGCCGCGCTCGGCTACGCGCACCGGACGTTCCTGCTCGCCTCGGCGGACCCGGTGCTCGACTGGCTGCGCGCGGCAGAGGCGTCACCGAGCGGTGACGACTCGCTCGAAGCGCGCGTCTCGGCTCGCCTCGGCGCCGAGCTGCTGATCTCGGGCCGCGCGCGCAACGCCGAAGCGGAAGCCATGATGCGCGACGGCCTCGCTCGGGCGCGGCAGCTCGGCGATCCGCTCACGCTCGGCCGCGTGCTCTGCGACGTGAGCATCGCGCGCTTCGACAGCGCCGATGTGCGCGGCGATCTCGCGGCGGCTCAGGAGATCGCGAGCTGCGGGCGGCAGGCGGGCGACGTCGAGATCGAGTTCCGCGGGCTCGCCGCCGTCGCGACCGCCTGCCTCGAATGCGGCGACCGGGACGGTCTCGATGGCGCGTTCGAGGCGTGCGAGCGCTTCACGGAGCAGTTCCCGATGCCGTACGCCCGGTCCGTCACGCAGGGCATGGCCGCGATGCACGCGCTCCTCGACGGACACCTCGACGCGGCCGCCGCCGCGATCGCGGCCTCCGAGCGCAGCATTCGCGGGACCGGGAGCCTCGGCCTGCTGATGATCGTGGGTCTGCAGCGCTATGCGCTCGCACGCGAGCAAGGCGACGTCGGACGCGCGCTACCCGCGCTGGAGCAGGCTCGGCTGCGCTTCCCCGAGCAGCTCGGCCTCTCGGCGCTGGCCGGGATCGCACACGCGCTGATCGGGAACGCCGAGCTGGCGCGCGATGCAGCTGACGTCGTGCTCGCGAGGCACGCCGAGCTGCCGCACGACCGGGGCCGCGCGCCGACACTCGCCGTCGTCGCCGAGCTGTCGTCGCTGGTGGGCTCGCGCCCGCTCGCGGAAGCCCTCGAACCGCTGCTCGCGCCGTTCTCGGACCGGCACGCCGTAACGGGCAATGCGGCCGTGTACTTCGGCTCGCTGGCTCACGCGCTCGGCTTCGTCTGCGCCGTTCAGGGGCGGCGCCGAGAGGCGATCCGTCACTTCGAGCACGCGCTCCGTGCGCACGAGGCGTTGCGGAGCCCTGCCTGGTGCAACCGCTCCGCCGAGGCGCTCGCCAGGCTCCGCCGCCCGCCGAGCAAGGTCGTGAAGCTCGTGTCCTAGCAGGCCGACCCAAGATGGGTCGGCTTGCGCCGCAAGCGAACGCGTAGCGTTCGCCAGCTAGCCCGCGGCTCGGCTCACGACTCTCACGACGAAATCACGCGGATCTCACGCAGCGGCGCGTGCGCCCGGGTCATACTCGAAACGGCTCGTGACCAGGGAATCGTCATGAATCGGAATCAAGCTCGTCCATTGGTCGGCACGGTTGGGGTGTTCGCCAACGCCACCGATCCCACCGAGGCCGACATCCTTGCGGGGGGGCCTTGCCCGGTTCCGGAGCCGAGCGCTGTCCTGCTCCAAACGACGCCTGTCGTCAGCCTCCCGGGGCTGCAACGGCTTCGGCGACCGAGCTGCTCGACGCCGAGTGGGTCGCGAGGGGATCTCCCGCACTCGAGAACGGCTCGGGCACGGTGGGGACAGAGCAATCAAGTCGCGTCGCGGCTCGACGCCCGAGTAGGGACGTGATGTACGCCGCCGCCGCCGCCCGCGCCGCGGGCCAGGAGGGAAGCATGCGAATGAAGTCCGGGATGCTCGGTTCGAAGGCTCTGCTCGCTCTGTTGTTGGTTGCGTTCGCGGCGTCGGAGAGCGCGGCGCTCGAGCAGGAGGCCGCGTGGGTCCAATCCTCGGAGACTCGCTTCGGCGCGGCCATCGCGACCGGCGACGTGAATTGCGACGGGGTCGCGGATCTGATCGCCGGAAACCCCGCATTCGACGGCAACAGGGGCATGGTCGCGATCTGGTACGGAGGCAAGACGCTTCCGCCGCAGCCGACGGCCCCGGCCGACTGGTCCGACTTTTCGCTGTTGCAGTCGAACCTCGGGACGTCCGTCGCCGCGGGCGACCTGAACGGTGACGGCTGCGACGACGTGATCGTCGGCGCGCCGAACGACGTCATAACCCAGTTCGACGGCTCACGCGTGTTCGTGTACCTCGGCGACGAGGCCGGTCCGGGCTTCTTCAACTGGCAGGCCAGCGGGTTGAACGGCCTGGGTCCGTATCTCAATCGGACTCGCTTCGGCGAATCGGTCGCCGCGGGCGACGTGAACAGCGACGGCATCGCGGACGTGATCGTCGGCGCGCCGCGCGCGAGCGGCGGGGCGACCGGCGAGCAGGGCGAGGGCGTCGTACACGTGTGGTTCGGCAGCCAGAGCTTCCCCGTCCCGTTTGGAAACGCCGGCAACGTGGACTGGTTCGGGTCGGGCGACCAGGTCGAAGCCCACCTCGGGGCGAGCGTTGCTAGCGCGAGCGACTTGGACGGAGACGGCGACGACGAGGTCTTCGCGGGTGCGCCCGACCTCGACGGCACCGGCGGCATCGACGCGGGCGCCGCGTTCGCGTGGTTCGGCTCGTCGGCCCTCGGCTCGGCGCTGGACGGCACGCCGGCCAACGCGAGCTTCAGCTTCGAGATCGCCGCTGCGGCGGGCGCACACGTCGGCGCGTCGGTCGCGGGCGTGGGCGACGTGGACGCCGACGGCTTCGCGGATCTCGTGATCGGCGCGCCGGACGTGAACGGCACCGCGCCGGGGCTGAGCAACGGGCGCGCGTGGTGGGTGCGCGGCCAGGCGTTCGGTCCGGTCGACAACAGCTTCGCCGAGGTCTACAACGGCGACTTCGACCAGGGCCGCCTCGGCACGTCAGTGTCCGCGGCGGGCGACGTGAACGGAGACGGCCGCGCCGATTTCATGATCGGCGAGCCAGGTCCCGGGCGCTCCAAGCTCGTGATCGGCCGCACGTCGATGCTGCCCATGTCCGAGATGGTCTGGGACGAGGCGATCGCCACGCACGGCGCCGTCGTCGCGGCCGCAGGCGACTGGAACGACGACGGCTTCGCCGACGTGGCCGTCGGCGAGCCGGGCACGGGGGTAAACCCGAGCCAGGGGTCGGTGCGCGTGTACCTCGGCTCCGGCGAGACGCTCGCTGCTGCGGGCACCACGGAGCTGACGGGCATCAACGCGATCGACAGTCTCGGTCTTGGCATGGGCTACGCCGGCGACATCAATCACGATGGCTGCAGCGACTTCGTCGCGGGCGCGCCGGGCTTCGACAACGACCAGACCAATGAGGGCCGCGTGTTCGTCCGCTACGGCGTGTCCGACGCGTGTACCAGCTTCAACGAGCTGATCCTGCCCGGGCATCGCGAGGGCAACCAGGACGGCGCAGAGCTCGGCTGGAGCGCGACGGGGGCGGGCGACGTGAACGGCGACGGCTACGGCGACGTGATCGCCGGTGCGCCGTTCCACGACGGCATCGTGTTCTGCGGGTTCCCCTTGCTCTTCTGCCCGACGCCGGATTCCGGACGCGCGGACATCTTCCTCGGCAACGCGAATGGCATGGCCTTCACCGCCAGCTGGACGCTGGAGGGCCTGGTCGAGACGGGCGCACAGTTCGGCTCCTCGGCCGCATCGGCCGGCGACGTCAACGGCGACGGCTTCGGCGACGTGATCGTCGGCGCGCCGAACGCCGCGAACGGTCGGGCGTTCCTGTACCTCGGCTCCGCGTCGGGGCTCAGTGCATCCCACAGCTGGAGCGCGACCGGCACCACGACCGACGCGCGTCTCGGCTCCTCCGTCGCGGGCGTCGGGGACGTGAACGGCGACGGCTACAGCGACGTGCTCGTCGGCGCCGCGAACCACGGCGGCACGGGGGCCGCGTTCCTGTACCTCGGCCAGCTGACCTACCCGTTCAACCCGAAGGGCCTCGGCGCGCTGCCGGTGCGCACCTACACGGGCGCGCCGGGCTCGAGCTTCGGCAACACCGTCGCGGCAGCGGGCGACCTGAACCGCGACGGCAAGAGCGACTTCGCGATCGGCGCGCCGACCTACGACAGCTCCGGCTTCGGCTTGCACGAGGGCGAGGTGACCGTCTATCACGGCGCCCCCACGTCTGCGCTGCCGACGGTCGCAAGCCAGACCTTGCACGGCGACGCGCCGGTGTTCGATTGGCAGCGCTTCGGCAGCGGCATTGCCGGCGGCGGCGACGTGAACGGCGACGGCTTCGGCGACCTGCTCGTGGGCGACCAGTGGCACTGGGGGCCGGCCGGCTTCGCGCAGGGCAAGGCCTACCTCTACCACGGCGGCGTGTCGGGCGTCTCGACGACGGCGGTGCGCACCTTCGAGGACTGCGGCCACAGCTTCTGCGACTTCGGCCGCGACGTGTCGCTCGCCGGCGATGTGGATGGCGACGGCTTCTCGGATGCGCTGATCGGGGGCTACCGCACCGACGCGGACCGGGGCGCCATCTACGTCCACCTCGGCAACGGCGGCTTCGGCTTCCCCGCCGACCCCGGCGTGGCGCTACTGCCGCTCCAGGCCCGTGCCTTCGGAGGGAATCCGCTCGCGATCTTCGGCGACGCCACGAACTTCTTCGAGCCGTCGATCGACCTTCATAGCCCGGCCGGACGCACGAACGTGTCGATGGAGCTGGAGTCGAAGTCGCTCGGACAGGACTTCGACAACCAGAACGTGACGACCAGCGTCTTCGAGGACAACGGTCTGCTCGACCGCGGTGCGCTGACCGTGCCGATCGGCGTTGGGCAGAAGGTCCATTGGCGCGCCCGCCTGCGCAGCGCATCGCCGCTGTTCGGCTGGTCGCGCTGGGTCCACCTGCCGGGCAACGCCGCCCGCGAGCTCGACGTGCGCATGGTGCCGGAGCCGGAAGCGCTGCTCGGGCTGGCGGCCGGCGGTGTGATGCTCACGTTGCTCGCGCACCGGCGCGCGCGGGCAACGAGGTCGACGCGCTCCGTGGGCTGAGCGCGCGGGAGAGGGGTGCGTCGCGGTTCTTCCCCGACTCCGCGGCGCATCCTGTGTCTTGTTCTCCGCGCGCCTTCGGCTCGCTACATCGAGCTGGATCGTGTTCTCTGCCGCGCGCCCCGCCGCGGGAATTTCTCATAGCGTGCATACCCGGTCACTCAGCCAGAACGCAGCTTGAGTGCCTCATGCCCACAGAACGGGCGGAACCGAGTGGTCTGCGCACAGCCCTGACGAAGGCTACCTGTTTCCGGCCGACACTTTCGGAAACCTGGGAGGTCATGTGATGCGTCTACGTCAGATCGCGCTCGTCGCGCGCGAGCTGAGGCCAGTCGAGCAGGCGATCTGCGAGACGTTCGGGCTCGAGGTCTGCTTCCGGGACCCGGGCCTTGCGGTCTTCGGTCTCCGGCACGGTCTCTATCCGATCGGCGATCGCGTGCTCGAGGTCGTCGTCCCGAAGCAGCCGGGCACGACCGCGGAGCGGTTCCTCGATCGTCGTGGCGGGGACGGCGGCTACATGGTGATCGTCCAGGTCGAGGATCTCGACGCCGAGAGCGCGCGACTCGAGGCGGCCGGGATCCGGATCGCCTTCGACGCGAAGGGCTCGGGGATCCGCGGTCTCCACCTGCACCCCAAGGACGTGGGCGGCGCGATCGTCTCGATCGATCAGGCCGATCCGCCGGAGTCCTGGGCCTGGGCCGGACAGGACTGGGCCTACCACAGCCGAAACGACGTCGTGACCGATCTCGTGGCCGTCGAGATCCAGGCCGACGACCCCCGCGCGCTGGCCTTGCGCTGGAGCCTCGCGCTCGGTCAGCCGCTCGCCGACGCGGCGACGATCCGGCTGAGCGACGCGACCATCCGATTCGTGAAGGCAACCGATGGTCGGGGCGATGGCCTCGCGGCCGCCGATCTCGTCGCGGCGGATCGAAGCCGGGCAGGGGAGCACGTCGAACTATGCGGCGTCCGCTTCAACCTGGTGTGACCGCACAACGCTGCATGGCCGCACAACGCTCGATTCACGCCGCGACGCGGTGACTACGGCGCGGGATGGCAGTCGTTCCCGAGGTTCGCTTCGATGACTGCCTCGTCGACATCGTTCGTCAGGCCGTCGATGTTGAAGTCGTAGTGGCTCGACAGGCCGCCGCCGCGGACGATCTTGCGGTAGTCGCGGAGATCCTTGCGATCGACGACGAGATCGCGGTTCCAGTCCCCGTTGCACACGGGCACCGAAGCCCGGCGCC
>JANOFF010000051.1:0-22199 GCA_031413515.1 bacterium | reverse complement strand
CGAGTAGCGGAACTCGCTGTCGTAGTCGTCCTCGATCAAGTAGGCGTCCGCGCGCTGTGCCCAATCGAGCAGCGCCAGCCGCCGACGCAGCGAGAGGACCGAGCCCGTCGGGAATTGATGCGAGGGCGTCACGTACGCGAGTTTGTGCGCGCCGGGCATGGGTGCGGGGAGCCGTCCGGTATCGAGGCCGTCCTCGTCGACCGGCACGCCGGTGATGCGCGCGCCGGCGGCGAGGAAGCTGCGCCGTGCACCCACGTAGTGGGGTTCTTCGAGCACGACCCCGTCGCCCTCGTCGATGAAGAGTCTCGCCGCAAGATCGAGAGCCTGCGCGACCCCCGAGCAGAGCACGATCTGCTCGGGCCGCGCGTGGATCGCGCGGGCGCGCGCCAGATAGGCGGCGAGGGCGACGCGCAGTTCGCGAAGGCCAGCTGGGGTGCCATACGAGAGAAGATCGGGCGGTGTGTGCAGCGCACGCCGGGACGCGATGCGCCGCCAGGCGTCTGTGGGCAGGCTGCGCACGTCCGGCACGCTGTGCACGAAGTCGAATTCGGGCGGCCGCCGTTCCTCGAGGCGCTGATAGAGATGGCGCGGCCGTTGGGCACGCAGCCGCTCGCCGAAGCGTGAAAGCCGCAGGGGGGTATCGGTCGCCACCGGGGGAGCGGCCTGCCGACGAAGTCTCGCCGCCTTCGATTCGGGCAGCTGCGGTGCCACGAAGGTGCCCGATCCGACCCGTGCCACCGCGTAGCCCTCGGCGAGCAACTGGTCGTAGGCGGCCAGGATCGTGGTGCGCGAGACGCCGAGTTCGTCGGCGAGCATTCGCGTGGCCGGAAGGCGATCGCCCGAGGCCGCCCGCCCCGTCAGGATCGACCCGCGCAGGGCCCGATAGACCTGCGCGTAGGCGGGCCCCGCCCCGTCGAGGTGGAGATCGCGAATTGGCATCGAGTGTTTGGCCGACATTGGATCTGGCGACCATACCATTCCTCGCGATCCTCGGGACCATGACGACTTCCTCGACCCGCGACTCCAGCCCTGCTCCCACGGCCCCCGCCCCGACCCGCACCGTCCACCGCGTCTGCACGCTCTGCGAGGCGACCTGCGGCTTGTCGCTCGACGTCGCCGGCGATCGCGTGCTGTCGGTGCGCGGCGATCCCGACGATCCCTTCTCGCGCGGTCACATCTGCGCGAAGGCGCGCGCGCTCGCGGATGTCCACCACGATCCCGACCGGCTGCGCGCGCCACTCGCCCGGGTCGGTGACCGGTTCGTGGAGATCGGCTGGGACGAGGCGTTCGAGCGTGCGGCCCGAGGGATCATTGCGGCGCGAGCGCGCGGGGGCGCGAACGCGGTGGCGCTCTATCGCGGCAACCCCGCGGTGCACGACCTCGCGACCACGCTCTACTACAACGTGCTGCAGCGCGCGATCGGCACGCAGAACCAGTTCTCGGCCGGTTCCCTCGACACCTGGCCACGTTATGTGCAGGTCGGGTCGATGTTCGGCGGCATGCTCCACATCCCCGTCCCGGATCTCGATCGCACCGATCATCTGTTCGTGATCGGCGCCAATCCGATCGTCTCGAACGGCAGCCTGATGACGGCTCCCGACGTGCGCGGTCGTCTCAAGGCGCTTCGTGCCCGGGGTGGCAAGCTGGTCGTCGTCGATCCGCGCCGCAGCGAGACCGCGGACATCGCCGACGAGCATCACTTCATCCATCCCGGCAGCGATGCCGCGTTCCTGCTCGCGATGGTGCACACGTTGTTCGACGAATCGCTCGTCGATCCCGGTTCGGTTGCGGCATTCGTCGAGGGCCTGGAGATCGTCCGCGCGAGTGTCGCCGGCTTCTCGCCCGAGCGCGTCGCCGGACACTGCGGCGTCGCGGCGCCGACGATCCGACGGCTGGCGCGCGAGCTGGCCGCCGCGCCCTCGGCGGTCGCGTACGGCCGGATGGGGACTTGCTGTCAGCCGTTCGGCACGCTGGCCTGCTGGGCGCTCGATCTGCTCAACATCCTGACGGGCAATCTCGATCGTCCGGGGGGCGCGATGTTCACGCGTCCCGCTGCCCCGATCGATTTCGCGTTCAACCAGGGCGGTCGGGGGATCGAGTTCGGTCGACACCAGAGCCGCGTCAGCGGCTACCACGAGATCTTCGGCGAACTGCCGGTCGCGGCCCTCGCCGAGGAGATCTCGACGCCTGGCGAGGGACAGGTGCGTGCGCTCGTGACGGTGTCGGGCAATCCCGTGGTGTCCGCCCCCGATTCGGACGCACTCGATCGCGCGCTCGGATCCCTCGACTTCATGGTCTGCATCGATCTCTTCCTGAACGAGACGACGCGGCACGCCGATCTGATCCTGCCCCCTTTCGACTCGCTCGAGAGCGACACCTATGACGTCGGCCTCTACAACCTCGCGATCCGCAACGTCGCGAAGTGGTCACCGGCCGCCTTCGCGGCGCCGCCCGGCACGCGGCCGGTGTGGGAGATCGTGCTCGAACTCGCACGGCGCCTGATGGGCATCGAGAATCTCGGCATCGCGCAGGTGGACGACATCGTGGTTGGGCAGTTCGCCGCGCAGGCGCTCGCCGCGCATCCTCGGTCGGTTGCACTCGAGCACGTGCTGGACGAGATCGGCAAGCAACCCGGTCCCGACCGCATCCTCGATCTCCTGCTGCGGCTCGGTCCCCATGGAGATGGTTTCGGCGAGCATCCGGAGGGACTGACACGCGCACGCCTCGCCGCGCACGAGCATGGGCTCGACCTCGGTGCCCTCGAGCCGGCATTGCCCGGAAAGCTGTCGACCGCCTCCGGGCGGATCGAACTCGCACCGCCACGGATCCTGGCGGATCTGTCGCGCCTCGAGGCCTGGCTCGCCGAGACGCGCGATCCCGGCCTGGTGTTGATCGGACGCCGCGATCCGCGTTCGATGAATTCGTGGCTCCACAACTGCGAGAGCCTCACGGGCGGTCATCCGCGCTGCACCCTGCACCTGCATCCGCGCGACGCCGAACACCTCGGGATTGCGGATGGCGCGACGGTGCGGCTCACCACCGCGACGGCAAGTCTGGATGTGCCGGTCGAGTACTCGAACCGCCTGATGCCCGGTGTCGTCAGCCTGCCGCACGGCTGGGGGCACGACGGCGCCGGCACGCAGCTGCGCGTGGCGAGCCGAAGGCCCGGCGTGAACACCAACCGCCTGCTGTCCGCCGGCGACGTCGATCGTCCGAGTGGAGCCAGCGTCCTGAACGGAGTGCCGGTCTCGATCCGCGCGCTGTGACGTGACGCGCAGGGCGCACGGGGCTGACGAGCCGCGCCGGCGTCCGCGTGTCATCCTCGCTGGTCCGGGCCGGCGCCGCCGACGCGCCGCGCACCGAGAACTCCCGGTCCAGCGGAAGCGGAGGCGGTCGATGCAGGATTTCGAGGGACGCGTCGCAGTGGTGACCGGCGCGGCGAGCGGCATCGGGCGCGGCATCGTCCGCGCGTGTGCGCGCGAGGGCATGCGGATCGCGCTGGCCGACGTCGACGAACGCGGCCTCGCGGAACTCGGCGCCGAACTGCGCGCCAGCGGTGTCGAGGCGATCACCGTGCGCACCGACGTGCGCCATCCGGCCGAGGTCGACGAGCTCGCACGCAAGACCCTCGGGGCGTTCGGCGCGGTCCATCTCGTCTGCAACAACGCGGGCGTCATGCTCGGCGGCCATGCGTGGGAGCGCAGCGAGGATGATTGGCGCTGGGTGATCGACGTGAATCTGTTCGGCGTCGTCAACGGCCTGCGGACCTTCGTGCCGATCCTGCTCGCGCAGAACGAGCCCGCCCACGTGCTCAACACCGCTTCGATCGGCGGGCTGATGGTCGGTCCGTTCCTCTCCCCGTACATCGTCTCGAAGCACGCCGTGGTGGCGCTCAGTGAGGCGACCTTCCACGAACTGGCGGCGCTCGATACTCCGGTGCGCATTTCGGTGCTGTGCCCGGGCGCCGTGGCCACCGGGATCGCCCACTCGGCGCGGATCCGGCCGAGTGACGTCGCGGACACCACCCCGCTGCGCACACCGGCCGAGCAGGAATTCGATCGGCTGGTCCGCGCAGGCGTGTCCGCCGGCATGCAGCCCGACGAGGTCGGGCGGATCGCGTTCGAAGGGCTCCGGGCCGGGCGCTTCTGGATCTACACCCACCCGGTCCCCGAGGCCTCGATCCGCGCGCGAGCCGACAGCATGCTGGACGGCAGCGATCCGGTGTACGCGCCCGGACTGAGCCGGCAGATGCTCTCCGAGGGCTGAGTCGCGCCGATTCCGCGCACGCTCAGAGCGGCAGATCTCCCGCCGCCGCCGCCACACTTCCCGTCTTCGCGTATGCCTCGATGGTGCGCTGGGCGATGCGCCACTGGTGGACTTCGTCCGCGCCATCGGCGAAGCGCGCCCAGCGGGCCTGGGTGGCCATGTGGGCGAGCGGTGTGTCGGTCGAGTAGCCGAGCGCGCCGTGGACCTGGATGGCGCGGTCGATGATGCGGTTCAGCGCATTTGCGACGAAGTGCTTGGCCATCGAGACCTCGCTCTTGAAATCGTGCCCGTTGTCGATCTTGTACGCGGCGTGCAGAACCATCAGCTTGCTCTGATACAGCTCCATCGTGGAGTCGGCGATCATCCACTGGATGCCCTGCTTCTCGGCCAGCATCGAGCCGTGTGCGAAGCGCTTCATCGAGCGGTCGACCATCATGTTGAGCGCGATCTCGGCCTGGCCGATCCAGCGCATGCAGTGCGCGAGGCGTGCGGGACCGAGCCGGTACTGGCCGAGCAGGTGTCCCTGCCCCTGTCCGCCGAGCAGGTTGTCCTTCGAGATCTTCAGATCCTTGATGGCGATCTCGCAGTGGTTGTGGCTGCCACTCATCGTGTGGACGTCGCGCACGATCTCCCAGCCCTCGCTCGGCAGGTCGACGATGAACGCCGAATTGCACGCTTGCGGGATCTCGGGGTCCTCCTCGGTGCGTGCGATCAGGATCGCGAACTGCGCGCCATGGGCACCGGAGATGAACCACTTGTGGCCGTTGACCAGCCAATGGTCGCCGTGGTCGACCGCGCGGGTCTGGATCAGCGTCGGGTCCGAACCCGCGACGTCGGGTTCGGTCATCGCAAAGCACGAGCGGATGCGGCCCTCGCACAACGGCTTCAGGTACTTCTCCTTCTGCTGCGGCGTCGCCCAGTGGGCGAGGGTGTGCATGTTGCCCTCGTCGGGTGCCTGGGCGTTCATCGCGAACGGACCGAAGCGCGTCTTCGCGGCTTCGGCGGCGACGCTCGCCATGGCGACATGTCCGAGCCCCCATGCCGCCGTACTCCTTCGGCATGTGGGGCAGCCAGAGTCCGCGCTCCTGGGCGGCCCTGCGCATCTTGATCACGTTCTCGATGAGCGTCTTGCGGTCGTCCTCCTTCGCGGCGATCTCCGCCTCGCACGGTCTGACGACTTCATCGAGGAACTTCCGTACCTGGTGGCGGACGTGCTGCACTTCCTCGGGAAAGCTGAAATCGATTGCCATGACGGGCGACTCCTCGTGTGGATCTGGGGGGATGGATGACGGTTTCGCGGGGCGCCGGTGGGCTCTCGTCGGTCGACGCGAGCCGGCTCGCATGTGCCGCGGGTCGGGTGGCGTTTCGGTGCATACGCATGATGACTTCGACGGCGCGGGTCGTCAGCCCCTGGCGCTCCGGATCATGTTCGGCGAACTCGCGCGGCGCGCGGCCTCGTCGCGACGATCGGCTCTTCAACAGCCATCTGGTCGATCTCGTCGAGGCGATCCTCGCTTCCCCCCCTTCCAGGCAGACGGCGGCGCTGCTCGCGGACCGCACACGCTGAAGCGACTTCTCGCCATCCGCCCGCGCGAGACCGGTTGCGAATCCGTCGGCGGGATGAAGGTTCGCCCGACGCTTCTGCCCGGGGAGTCGGATCTGGTGCGCCACGACCCGCCCGACGTGGATGGAGCGGCTAGTTTTGGGAAAACGCTGGCCGGGTCGGCGATCTAGCGGATCGGGCGATCGCGGCGAAGCGCGCAGGAGGCGATCACCCATGCAAATTGACTCCGACGAGATGTCCGGATCGGTCGCGGCGCGACTGGCGATCCACATGGGCCGCGGCGACGAAGCGCTTGCGGTCGGCAATCGGGCCGGCATCGTCGAATGGACGAATTCGGCATGGCGCCGCATCACGGGCTGGGCGCTCGAGGACGTGGTGGGCAAGCCCGTCGGGCACATGCTGGACGCCGTCGGGCTCGAACCCGACGTGCTCGATTTCATCCAGAGCCGATTCGTTGCGGGCATGCGCGCCGCCGTAGAGGTCCCTGTAGAGACGCCAGATGGCCGCCTCGTCCACATCCACCTCGAAGTCGAACCGATCGCGGACGACTCCGGAGAGATCGCCCACTTCGTCGCCGTGGCCACGGACGTCAGCGCAAGGCGTCAGGCGGAGCTCGACATCGAGAGGAATCGCCGCCCGGAGACGACAGGTGAGGGTTCGCGCGCCGGCTCCCCGGAAGCCCGGATCGCCGCCGCCGAGGGATTTGCCGCGCGGTCCATCGCCGCGCTTCGGCGCGTCCAGAGCCTGTGTCTCGAGATCGAGCGCACGACCGCGATCGGACTGCTCGACGAGTTCGGTGTCCGCTCGGTGCGCGAGCGCGCGACGGCGGCCGTCGATGCGACCCTCGAGTTGATCGAGCGAGCCAGCGCAGATCCTGCTGCGCCGGGCCCCGTCGACCTCGGCGAGTCGGTCCAGCGATCGCTCCGCCGGGTGGAGCGCACTCGACCGGATCGCGTGCAACTCGACGTCGTGCTCGCTCCGGGATTGCCGCGAGTCCGCGTGGATGCGCGCGAACTCGCCGAAGCGATCGAGCGGCTGATGACGGCGGGCCTTCGCGCCCTCGACGGCAATTGGGACACGCTGAGCGTGACGACGGGCATCACGCAGCCCGGTCTGCCCCTCGTGTCTCCGGTCCACTTCCAGAGTTTCGCCGGGTCGCTTCGTGAAGAAGCGTCGCGCTGTTTCGTCGAGATCCACGACACCGGAGCGACGATTCCCTCCGATGAGCTGCGGCGCCTGCGCGGCGGCGTCTTCCCGTTCCCGCGCAGCGAACGGCTCGCCGAGATGCTCGAGATCCGCGCGCGCTTGCACGAGTGCGGAGTCGAGATGGACGTGAGTTCGACGCCGGGATGCGGGACCCGTGTCCTGGTGCTGATCCCGATCTGGGCCGAATCGAGCCAGCGCTCCATCTGAAGCCCCACGATGCGGTCCGTGACTGCATCCCATAGACTGCGCGGCTTCGCGCGCCCGGTCCCCTCCACGTCGAGCTGTCTCTTGGTCCATACCCACGCCGAAGAGAGCCTCGGCGCGAACCCCGCTGATGCCGCGCTGAATCCCGCCGACCCGGTCGCCATGGGGCTGTCGGATTCCCATGCGGCGCCGGGCCGCCCGGTCGTAGCCCGCGGCGGAGCGTTCAGTGCACTGCGCTACCGGCCGTTTCGTCTGCTGTTCGTGTCGTTCGTCATCAACCAGACCGGATTCTGGATCTCTCACGTCTCGCTCCAGGGATTGATGGTCGAACTCTCGAACAACGATACGAGCAAGAACGGTCTGCTGTTCTTCTCGTTGTTCCTGCCCGCGTTCGCATTCGCTCCGGTGGCCGGCGTGGCGGCGGATCGATTCGATCGCAAGCGGATCGTCCTCGCCTGTTACACGTCGGTCATGCTGTGCACGCTCGTGCTGGCCCTGCTGACCGCGACCGGAACCATCACGTCGGCGTGGCTGCTGACGATCGCGGCCGCCATGGGGATCACGTTCGCCTTCTCCGGACCCGCCAGCATGGCGATTGCGGCCAATACGGTGCCCGACGTCGAGTTGCCGAGCGCGATGTCGCTCCAGTCCGCGGCCAACAATCTGACGCGCGTGGCGGGTCCGCTGCTGGCTGCACCGCTCGTCGCGACGTCGCGGTTCGAGCTCTCTTTCGGTCTCTACGCGGTCGCGGCGCTGGTCGCCGCGCTGCTCACGGCCGCGCTGCGGATCGAGCGCCACGTGGCCGAGCCCGAGGAGGGCGGCATGTTCGCCCGCATGGCCAGCGGATTCGAACACGCGCGAGATCGTCAGCCCGCATTCCCCAGCCTGGTCACGGTCGCGGTCCTGTCGTTCTTCGGTGTCTCGCATACGGTGCTGCTGCCCGCGTATGCGGCGGAACTGCTCGGCGACAAAGCGATGTTCGCATGGCTGGTCGCCGCGACCGGACTCGGCGCGATGGCGGGTGCGCTCTGGGTCGGTCGCGCCTCGAGTCAGGTCGGACTGCGCAGTGCCGCGAAGGGTGTCGTCGCCTACGGGATCGCGCTCGCGCTGTTCGGGGCCACGCATCACCTCGTCGCCGCGCTGATCGCGCAGGTGTTCGTCGGTTACTTCTACTTTGCCGTCATGACCGGGTTGCAGACGTTGATCCAGCAGGTCGTCGCCGAATCGAAGCGCGGTCGGGTGATGAGCCTGTTCCAGGTCTGCTGGGCCGGCTTGATCCCCTTCGGCAGCCTGCTGCTCGGCTTTCTCGCGGGGCCACTCGGAACTGCGGCAACCCTGGTTGCCAGCGCCACGGTGTGCATTGCATACGGGGTGGGAATGGCGATTCTCGCGCCGCGCTGGGAGCGGGTTTAGCCGTCGGACGAGTCCGACCGTGGACGGACGGTTGCTCGCGTCGCGGTGGGGCCGAAGCGCTCATCCACCGCCAGCCGGCGGACCCCGCCCCGCGCGGCCCGGAACCCGGCGGTGGCCGACTGCAGTGTCCCGCATGCGATTCTTCGAGATCCCGGTCGGTATGCCGAAGAGAACTCGATTCGGGTCTTTACCCTGCGGACAGATTTTGCAAAATCACGGGCGACGCGTCGGCCAGAGGGCGACGCCGTCGTCACAGGAGATCGACCCGATGGCAGCCGGCCGCAGGAATCGCAGGGCACTCGAGTATGGCGAGACGACCGCTCGCGTGCTGGCCGCGATCGATCCGGATACGGGTGAAGCGATCTGCTCGTTCCTCGACGAACCGCTTGTTGCGACCGAGGACCTCGCCGAGCTGACCCGCGTCTACTTCAAACAGCTCGAGTCCCTCGCCGAGACCGGTGAGGAGATCGACCTCGATCGCGTCATCGAACTCGCTGTGCGCTGTGAGCGCCTGCTCGACGAGTTGGACGACTCGATGCCCGAGGACCACCAGCGTCTGATCCAGGCCGCCATCCGCTACTTCGTCGACAACGAGGACGTCGATGGCGATCTCGACATGGTGAACGGGATCAACGACGACGGATCGGTGATCGAAGCGGTGGCCCTCACACTGGGAATGCCGCAGGTCCTCGCGAGCACCGACGACTGACACGCGGGGCTGCACTCGGAGTCGTCCGACGACGGCTACGGGATTCGACGCGAGCGCGCACCGCCGCCGGGTGCCGGTCCGAAGCCGCCGGGAGCGGGTCAGACGCGACCGGGAGCGGGTCCGAAACGGCCGGGAGCGGGTCCGAAATACAGGGCGCGCGGCCTGAATCGCAGCGGCGTCTCCCCGTATTCCTCGAGCGCGTGTGCGATCCATCCTGCTGCCCGAGCGACACCGAAGATGGTCTCGCCCGCGCCTTCCTCCATCCCGGCCGACCAGCTGAGCGCGCCGATCAGGAAGTCGATGTTCGGACTGACCTCGACCCGGTCGAGCAGGAGTTCGAGTACGCGCTCGACGACGGCAATGCGTGCGGGGTCGAGATCCGCGCGCAGGAGCAGTTCGTGCAGCACGCGCGCGCGGGGATCCCAGCCCTCGTAGATGATGTGCCCGAATCCCGGGATCAATCGCTGCCTGCGCAGGAAGTCGCCGAGCACGGCGACGGCGCGATCCGGATGACCCACTTCGGCCAGCAGCGCGTGCACGGGGGCGCTGGCCGCACCATGCAGCGGGCCAGCCAGTGTTCCGAGCCCTGCTGACACCACCGAGTACGGGTCGGCGCGAACCGAAGCCGCGACCCGCGCGGCAAGAGTCGATGCCGCGAGTCCATGATCGGCGACCAGCACGAGCAGCCCGTTCAACAGAGCGATCTTCGTCGTGCTGGCGGGTTCGGGGGTGAGTCGCTGCCAGAGTCGCGCCGCGATCGTGTCGGCGAGAGCAGGCGACCGGCCGAGCACCAGGGCCGTCGCTGGCTCGGAAGAACGCGAGGGCAGTGCGTCGACGAGCGCGGCGATCAGGCGGCGCGCGCTATCGGCCACGCTGCGGGGTGCGAGATCGAAGCGCAGCGGATCGGTCGGTCCCGCCAGAGTCGAGACGATGCGCAGCATGTCGGCACGCGGCGTGGCCATCGGCAGCTCGCGCAGTGCCCGCCTTGCGATCGCCAGAGATTCGGCACTGGCCGCCCAGGGGCGCCACGTGGTCAAGTCGGACGGCGCCGTGGGCGGCACTTCGCCGAGCCAGAGCCATTCGGCGACCGACTCGTAGGGGACGCTCCGGGCGAG
The DNA here is from genome assembly GCA_031413515.1 of bacterium. GTDB lineage: Bacteria > Myxococcota_A > UBA9160 > UBA9160 > UBA4427 > TMED88. The sequence continues at coordinate 11,722 of JANOFF010000051.1, read as the reverse complement.
TCCGGCGACGTCGATGCCCCGGTAGTAGAGGCGATCCTGCTCGTGCAGCGTGATCGCGGACCCGAGCACGAGATTAAGCCCGCCGGTGCGCGCCGCGCCACTTCGTCCCCGGGTGGCCAGTTTCTCGACGGCCCGCGCATCGAACCGACTCGATCTTCCATCCGAGCCCGGCACGCGGTCCAGCAGGCCTCGACTCACGTAGGCGTAGAGGGTCTCGATCTTCACGCCGAGTCTCGCGGCGGCCTGCCTCGCGGTCAGCGGGTCCCTGCTGCCTTTGTCGGTCATCTGCTGCACCCCGAGGTGTCGTGTTGCGCGCCGGAGATCTCGGCGACATTGCCTGATTCCACATTGACTTGATCAATATTGACACATGACTGGACGACCGGCAGCCTTCCGCGCGAAATCCATCGATATTCGGGAGGAACTGCAATGCAAGAAGGAATCGGGAACAAGTCGACTTCTGGACGATCGGCCAGCGAGATCAGCGCCCCGCCTGGCCTGAAGGGGGTGATCGTGGCAGAAACCGCGATTGGCGACGTGCGTGGCGCGGAGGGCTTCTACCACTACCGACAGTACTCGGCGATCGAACTCGCGAAGACCCGCGATCTCGAGGATGTCTGGCACCTGGTCTACGAGGGGCACCTGCCGAGCGGCCGTGAGCGGGCGCGCTTCGTGGCCGAGATCGCGCCGCTCCGGGTCCTGTCACCGCGGGTGCGCGAGTTGCTCCCCAGGCTGATCTCGTGCGGCGCGACGTTCGCACCCCTCGACGCGCTTCGGACCGCGCTCTCGTTCGCCTGTGCGGACAGGGGATTGCGGAGCGTCTACGACCTCACGCCGTCCGAACGCCGCGCGGACGCGCTCTTCGTCTGCGCGCAGGTCCCGACCCTCGTGGCCACAATCTGGCGGCATCATGTCGGCGAACGGCCCCTCGAGCCGGATTCGTCGCTCGGCTACGCGGCCGACTATCTGCGCATGTTGAGTGGAGCCATCCCCTCGGCCGAGCTTGCCCGCGCGATCGAGCAGTACCTGATCTCGACCATCGACCACGGATTCAATGCCTCGACGTTCACCGCCCGCGTGATCAGCGCAACGGGCGCGGACGTGGGAGCGAGCGTGGTCGGCGCGATCGGAGCGTTCTCCGGACCGTTGCACGGCGGTTCGCCCGCCCGCGCGCTCGAGACTCTCGACGCGATCGGCTCGCCGGATCGCATCGATGCGTGGGTACGACCGCGCCTCGAAGCGGGCGAGCGCATGATGGGATTCGGGCATGCGGTCTATCGCACCGAAGATCCGCGGGCGGCCATGCTGCGCTCCATCGCGGAACGTCTCGGCGGCGACAAGGTCGCCTTCGCGAAGCAGGTCGAGGAGCGCGTTCTCGACATCCTCGCCGAGGTCAAACCGGGCCGGGAACTCCACACGAACGTCGAGTTCTATGCCGGGGTGGTGATGGATATCTGTGGGATCCCGCGCTCGATCTTCACGCCGACTTTCGCTTCGAGTCGTGTGATCGGCTGGACGGCGAACGTGCTCGAACAGGCGGCCGAGGGTTCGCTGATCCGGCCGAGCGCGCGGTACGTCGGACCGCCGGCCCCGCAGCCCGTGCCGGAGATCGCGGCCGCATGAGGCCCGTCTAGTACTCGATCCTGTCATAACGGGCGCCGTCGCGCGCGGGCGCCGTGGGAGCGCCCGCTGCGCGCCGTCGAGCGTTCAGGGCATCTGCGCGACGGCCTGTCGGACGAAATCCGAGTCGAGCCAGATTTGGAAATCGACCCGTTCGTCGATGAACCGCACGACGCCCTCCCGATCGATCAGGTAGGTGGAGGGATGCGGTACACCGGTTTCGATCGGCTCTGGGTTTTCTCGAAGGATTCCGAGATCTTTGATCGACTGGCTGGCGGGATCGATCGCAAAGCGAACGCGTTCGCGCAGGCCCAGCGAGTCGATGAATCGACGCGTCTTGTCGTTGACCTGGTTGTCCGCCATCACGTAGACGACGACGAGATCGTCCACCGATTCGAAGCTCTGTCGCAGCTCCACGAGCCGCGCCTTGGTGAAGGGTCACCAATCCACGCTGCGTTCGTAGGTGAGCAGGACGCGGTGACCGCGCAGACTGGCGAGATCGAACGGTTCACCGTCGAGATCGATGAGTCGCGCCGGCGGAAAGGGTTGCCCGACCGCGACGCGGGAGGTCGGCACCTCCAAACGCACCGCACCCTCCGGGCCGCGGCGTCCGATGATGCTGAGCGGAAGATAGAGGTCGAGCAGCAACAGCGCTGCGATCGCGAGTGTGACGAGCCATCTGATGCGCATTGCAGGAATCTCCAGTCTGATCGACGCGCAGATCGGGTGGAACGCCTCAGGCCGATCGGGCCGTTTCGACGGGCCGCGGCTTCAGCCAGATGAATGCGAGTGACAGCATCAGGAACACCGCGGCCTCGACGCGAAGCACGTCACCGAGGTACGCGTAGTCGCCCACCACCCACGCCACCATCCGGACGACGGCGTTCATCACCAGGGCCAGCGCGGTCACGCTGGCAAGCCATGGCGCCGCTGCCGGTCGTCGAGCCGCCCCGACCAACGCCCCACCCCAGGCGACGAGCGCGCAGCCGAGCGCGCCGAGGTAGTAGGCGCCGCCCGGTCCGATCGGCAGCGGGCCCGCTCCCGCACTTCCAGGACCGTGGTACAGGAAGAACGAGACGAATGCGCCGACACCGAGCAGCAACATCACGAGACCCGAAGCTCCGCACAGGATCCGGTACGCCATCGAGTCCCTCCGAATAGGGGTGATTACGGCCTCGGCCCGTTCTCGTTACAGGGCCTCGAAGAAGGCGCGCAACATCGCGAAGCCACCGGCGCCTCCCACCAGCCCCATCTGCATCTTGTTCAGCGTGTAGCCGAAGCCCACCTTCGCGTCGGGATCCGCCATGCCGATCGAGCCACCGGCGCCGGGGTGACCGAAGGCACGCGGACTCGGTGAGAGGGGCATGATGGGGGAGCGCAGCATGAATCCGAGACCGAAGCGCATCGGCAGTCCGCCCAGCACCGCGTCCGGACCGTTCGACTGTTCGACGATCGCCTGATCGATGGTTTCGGCTCGCAGGATGCGCGTCCCGTCGATCTCGCCTCCTCGGGCCAACGCGCCGTAGATGCGCGCCAGCGCGCGTGCGGTGCCGTGGCCGTTTGCGGCGGGGATCTCGGCGGCACGCCACTCACGGGTGTTGACGTCGCCGGGCTTCTGTCTCGGATTGCTGAAGGCGGCGCCCGTCATGGTCGTCGGGTCCGACATGCTGCGCATGAACTCGCGCAGGGGTTCCGGGATCTCGGGAAGCTTGACTCCCGCTGCCGCTGCACCTCGATCTCCACTGCCGCCGATCAGGTTGCCATGCAGGTCCGACGTGCGGGCGTCGAGTTCGGGGCCGAAACCGATGTAGAAGTCGGCATCGAGCGGGCCGGTGACGTTGTCGCGCAGGAACTCGCCGACCGACTGGCCCGACACGCGTCGGATCAGCTCACCGACCAGATGACCATAGGTGATGGCGTGATAGCCATGTCGTGTGCCGGGCTCCCACCAGGGCTCCTGTCCGGCGAGGGCTTCGGTGAATCGCTTCCAGTCATACAGGGCGCCGTGGGGCAGCGGCTCGCGAACGGCGGGCAGACCGACCCGATGACTGAGCAGCCAGCGCACCGGCACCGATTCCTTGCCCTTGGCGGCGAACTCCGGCCAGTATTCGGCGACGGGTGCATCGAGATCGAGCAAGCCGCGCTCGACCAGTTGGTGGGCACAGATCGCCGTGATGCCCTTCGTGGTCGAGTAGAGGTTGACGATGGTGTCGCGCTGCCACTCGCGCTCGCGCTCGAAATCGAGGAAGCCACCCCAGAGATCGACGACCGGAGCGCCGTCCAGCGTGAAAGCAACCGCCGAACCGAGATCGGCTCCCGAGCGCAGGTTCTCGATGAAGACGTCTCGCACGGCGGCGAAGCGCGGATCGCAGTGACCGTGGATCGGAACATCGGCGTGCATGAGCGAAGTCTCCTCGATGGTTGTCGGACAGAGAATCCTACACACCCGTCACGACGAAGGCTCGCGAGACGCCGGCCGCCTCCATCGGTCTCCCACCGCGTCGGGACCCCTCCGCGGTTCGCGCGCCTCTCAGCGCTCGATCGGATCGCTCGCGGGTCCACCGGATCGCGATCGGTGGCTCTTCAGCATCAGGGCTCCCATGCCCGCGAGTGCGACGGCGAGCAACCAGGCAGCGCCGCTCAACGGCACCGAGGCGAATGGCACCGTCCGGTGTCCCTGCATGAAGTCCCATGCGCGTTGGCTGATGTCGAACGAGTCGTCATTGATGTAGAGGATGTGCCCGTTGTAGATGTCGAGCGGCGGAGCGAACGCGCTGCCGTCGATGCTGCACAGGCCGACCTCGACGCCAGTCTCCGTGCAACTCGTGTCGATCACGCAACTGCTGCCGCCGTAGGTCTCGCTCGTCTCGATCGGCGTTCCGCCGACTCCGCAACTGTTCTTGATTCGCCAACCCGCGAAGCTCGGGGCGGCTCCCGCGTAGGGGACGAGCACGTCGCTGAGTCCCATGAACGACAGGATCGGGATCGACTCGCTCGGAAGACACTGGCTGGCGAAATTCGTGTAGGGAACCGGAAACGCCATGGGGGCCGCCGCCGCGAAGAGATCGGCGGCCTCGCACGCGAGCCGCTGCGTCATCGCACCACCGTTGGAGAGCCCGCTGACGTAGATGCGCCCCGGATCGATGTTCGCCTCGGCCTGGATCGCGGCCACCATCGCGCGGATGAACCCCACGTCGTCGACATTGTTGGTGACCGATGCCCCGCAGCACGTGCCCGCGTTCCACGATTCGTCGAGTCCATCGGGCCAGGCGACCAGAAAGCCCTCGTTCTCCGCGATCGTCTGCCAGCGTGAAATGCCGCGTTGCTGGTCTCCGTTCGACGTGAATCCGTGGAGATCGACGACCAGAGGACGGGGTGCGCTGCCCACCGTGCTGCCGGGTCGGAGGACGTCGTACGTGCGAGGTGCACCGTCGTGGACGAGCGTCAGATCCAGGCTCAGCCCGAGCGGCAGGGCGCCGAAAGCCGGGCTCGCGACGAGCAGGAGGCCGCTCAGCATCGCGACCCGGAGCGGATGGATCAGCTGCATCGAGGACGCACTCCGGTGGGCGACGGATTCCGATCGATCGGGCGAATCGACGTGGCGGCCGCGAGCATATCACCCTCCCGCGACGCGCTTCGATCGAAGCGCAACTCCAGGCCGACACTGCGCCGTGATCGGGACCAGGCCCCCAGCGAGACCCGGGGCGCAGAGCCAGCATGCTGCAGCCCGCAGGCCGTCCGACACGGGCAAGCCGGGCTTCAGCTTGTCCCAGTGTCTGCCGAGCGGTACTTTGGGACGTTCCGACGCGCCGGAACTGCAAGTTTACGACCACTCCAGGCTGCGACTCCCGGCGCCTCGAGGCCCGTCCAGCGAGAGGAACATCCGATGACTTCGAATAACCCCTTGGGACAGTCCGGCAGCACCGGTCTCGTCTCGATGCCTGGCGACTGGGCCCTTCCGAGCAAGCAGTCGGACGAGGGATCGATGGAGGACGGAGGCCCGGTCGTGATCCTGACCGACGCCGCGATGGCCGAAGTACGTCGCCTGATCGCCGAGGGCGGCAAGCCGGGGCTGCGGCTCGGCATCAAGGGGGGTGGTTGCTCGGGTCTCAGCTACCTGCTCGAGTTCACCGACGAGCGCGAGGGCGACACGGTGATCGACCACGGCGATTTCAAGGTGTTTCTCGATCGCAAATCCACCATCTACCTCCGCGGCATCACGCTCGATCACCAGAGTGGTCTGACCGGCCGCGGTTTCGTGTTCCACAACCCCCAGGCCTCGAACACCTGCGGCTGCGGGGAGAGCTTCTCGCTCTGACCGGCCTTCTGCTCCCGGCCGGCAAGGCAGTGCTGCCATGACCCCGTCGCGGGCCACTCTCGATCTCGCCCGCGCGGTGCGTTCGTCGGGACTGTTCGGCCGTCTCGGTGCGGACGGTTCGGGGCTCGCCTGCCTCGGAGCGATCCGCGCGCAGGGGCGCGACGCGCTCTCGTTCATCCATTCACAGGTGACCAACGAAGTCGCGGGTCTCGCGCCCGGGCAGGGAAACCGCTCGGCCCGGGTCACCCGGCAGGGCCAGCTCGTGGATCTGTTCTCGCTGCATCGCCTGCCCGACGGCGAGACTCCTGCCGTCCTGATCGTCCTCGAACGCGAGCGGATCGCACCCCTGATGGCGGACCTCGAAGGTGTGCTGTTCGCGGACGAGGTCGTTCTCGAGGATGTCTCGGACAGGTACACGTGGTTCGCCGTGCAGGGATCGGTTGCCGCGATGGTGGTCGATGCCGTGCTGCCGGCGCAGGAGGGCAGCTACGCCGGGTCGCCGAGTGGTGCCATGGTGTCGCCCTCCGGTGTCGGTGTGCCGAACGGCTCGCTGGTGATCCACCGCAGCCTGACGGGCGAGGCCGGGTTGCTGGTCCTGCTTCCTGCGGTCGACCCGGCGAGCGCGAGCTGCGCGACGCGTCTCGCCGAAGCCGCAGCGACCGCCGGCTGCGCGGTTCTCGCCGAGCCGGAGCTGAGCGCCGTACTAGAGGTACTGCGCGTCGAGGCCGGCATCGTGCGGATCGGGCCCGACACGGCGGGTCGCAAGCGGATCCTGCCCGAGACGGGCCTCGAGCAGCAGACGGTCAGCTACACGAAGGGCTGTTATCTCGGGCAGGAGGTGATCGCCCGGGTGCGTACCTACGGCCGATTGCCGTTTGGATTGCGCGGACTCGTGCTCGAGAGCGCGGAGACCGGCGACGACTGGACGCTTCGCAGCCAACTGCTCGATGGCTTGCCCGGGCCCGGCGAAGACGTCGTTCTCGACGATGGGAAGACGATCGGACAGTTCGGCTCGCGTACGCTGTCGCCGGTCGTCGAGAAGCCCGTCGTGTACGCGTACATCGACAAGACCCACCGTACGCCGGGCACGCCGCTGGCACTGCAACTCGGCGACTCCACCGTCCACGCCAGAGTCGCGCTGTTGCCCTTCTACGACGCACCCGGTCGTGACGAGCGGGTCGCGTATCTGTACGACCGCGCGGTGCGCAACTTCGCATCCGGGCGGGAGAACGAAGCGCTCGATCTGCTCGAGGAGGCGCTCCGGCTCGACGCGGGATTTTCCGACGGCTACGAGGCGATCGGCGTGATGCTCGGACGTTCCGAGCGCTTCCACGAGGCGATCGACATCTTCAAGCGCCTCGAGGAGATCTCCCCGACAGAGCCGATGGTGAACACGAACCTGTCCCTCTACTTCATGAAGATCGGCGACAAGGAGACGGCGGAGGCCGAGGCCGCAAAAGCGATGCAGAAGAGCATGGCGATGCGGAGCGGGCGCGAGGTCGATGGCTCGAAGCTCGACGAAGTGCTCGCCGAACAGCGACGCGCGGATGCGGTCCGGAAGAAGGCGATGTTCGCCCAGGTGCTCGAGTTCGATCCCGAGGACGGCATCGCGCTCTTCGGTCTCGGCAACGCGCTGTCGATCCTCGCCGAATGGGAATCTGCCGCGGAGGTCCTCGCGCGAGCGGCCCGGACCGAGCGCGACAACTCGGCGGTCCATCTCGCGCTCGGCAAAGCCCTCGAGCAGCTCGGCCGGAGCGCCGAGGCCGAGCGCGTGTATCGCGAGGGCATGGAGGTTGCCTCCAGGAAGGGCGACCTGATGCCCTTGAAGGAGATGGAGCATCGCCTGTTGCTACTCTCCGGCTCCAGCTCCGACCAACCGCACGCGCCGAAGGAGTACGACCGTGGGATTTCTCGACAAGATGCGTGACCTCGTTTCTCCCACGGAACCCCGCAACCCGCACGCGGTCGTGTCCGAAACTGCATCCGATGCTGCGACCCGCGGCGATGAACCCCGCGACGACGCCCTGGAGGTCAGCTTCAAGGACCCCGGTCCCGACGCCGTCACTTGCCCGATCCGCTTCGACCGGCCCGTGTCGCCGGGTGGCACGTCCCTGTTCGAGACGCCGCAGGAGGCCGCGGCCTGGCCCGCCGTAAAAGCGCTGCTCGGGATTCCAGGGGTCCACTCGGTGATCGGAAAGGGCGACGTGCTCGTAGTGGCGCGGCGCGACAGTGCGAACTGGCCCGATCTGCTCGCCCGGATCCAACCCGCGCTGATCGCCGCCTTCAGCGAGGTCAGCGTTCCGGCGACCACCAGGCGCGACATCTCGCGGCCGATGTCACCGGCCGAACGAGAATTCAGGTCGAGGATCCAGGATGTGATCGATCGCGACATCAATCCTGCGGTCGCGGATCACGGTGGCGTCATCACGCTGCTCGACGTGAAGGATACGCGGGTCTTCATCCACATGGGCGGCGGATGTCAGGGTTGCGCGATGTCGACGGCGACCCTCAAGCAGGGCGTCGAGACGATGCTGCGCGCGCAGGTTCCCGAGATCAGCGAGATCCTCGACACTACGGACCACGCAGCGGGCGCGAATCCGTACTTCCAGGCCTAGCCGGATCAGACGCGTCCGGCCCGCTCAGCGGGACGCAACGCGGTCCCCGAAGCGGAAACGGTCTGTCCTCAGGGTGACGGGGCGAGGATCGCGAGCACCAGCAGTCGGCCCGGGCCGGTGTTGCGGATGCCGTGGGGAACACCTTCCGGTGCGACCAGCATCACGCCCGCCGACATCGCCAGTTCGCGGTCCGCGAGGACGAAGACGCCTTGCCCCTCGAGTACCTGATAGACCTTGTCCAGGCCGGCATGGGCGTGCAGCTTGTGTTCCTGTCCGGGCTCGAACGAATTGAGGCCCACCATGATGCGTTCGGACGAGAACAGCGTGCTCTTTCCCATCTTGGTCGCATCGTAGACGGCGTGTTGCTCGGGTCGGAAGGTTTCGGGATGCTGCATGATGGCGAGCGTACCACGCGGTCCCGGAGCGGTCAGGCCGCCGAGCGTGCGAGCCGGGGGTCGAGCTTCGCGCAGACCGCGGCGATGCTCGGCCAGTCGTGTACGCGCCGGACGCGGGGATCTCCGAGTGCGGCCGTGCGATTCCACGGACGATCCATCAGCAGCACGATGGCCGTGCTTCGATCGAGGAAGAACTCAGCCATCTCGAGCGAATCCTCGATCACGATCGAATAGTCGCGATCAGCGAGTTCCTCTTTGTTCGTCACGCCGGTTCCGTAGCGCCCGTACTTGTCGATGTGTTCGAGGCGGTGGTGGGGAATGCCCGTCCGGTCGAGCCAGCGTCCCGTCGAGAGGCGGCTGTGCGGTGGGCGCCCGGTCACGACGCTGATCTCCGCGCCGCCCCGATGCCAGTTCGTGACGACTTCGACGGCACCCGGCATGGGAGCGAGATCCAGCAGGAACGCGTCCTCGTGGGCTTCCTCCATGAAGCGCGCGTGCTCCCGATCGTCGAGGGCGAGCGAGATCCGCAGGTCGAAGTGGGCCATGGAGTCGAACTCGACCTGCTTCCCGAAGCGCGTTCGCGCGAGCAGGGCAAGCGCGCGGGTCGTCTCGGCGAGCACGTCGTCGACGTCGAGGTAGATGTGGGGCGCCATGCTTTGGATCACCAGGGCAGGATGCGGCGCTGCAGGATCGGTCGCGGCCTCGGCGCCGGCAGATGCGCATCGGCCCGGCGACTACGGAGTGTCTCGAGCGAGGTCCGGATCCGTTGATCGATCTTCTGGAGCGGACCGTCGAGGGGGCGGAGGTCCTCGAGTTCATCGATCCGCGCGAGCATCGAGAGGCCGTTCGCTCCGCGCGGACGGGGATGATCGACGGCCGGATCGCTCGTGACATGGGTGAGTGATGACCACGCGGCGTCGAGAGACGGCTTGCGATGCATCTGGTGCAGGAAGAAAGGGGCCCCGGACTCGTCGCGCGGGATGACCGCCTTGCCGAGGAAGACCCCATCCTGCACCACGCCCGCGTTGTGGCTCGGGTGGGGAATCTGGCAGAAGTGTCTGCCCGCGACTCCGAATGCGATCCGGTACATCTCGGTGTCACCGTAGAAGAACAAGCGGAAGTGCTCGGGGCGCGCGCTCAGAAACCAGGCGAGTTGGACGGCGTCGAAGCAGCGTCTGCGGTCGAGCACGATCTGTCCGGATTCGGTCTCGTGGCTGGCGCGCTCGCGCGTGCTCGGTCGCGGCAGGCGCATGTAGTCGAAGATCCTTGGATTGACACCCTGTATGAATTGCCGTGCCCGTCCGTCCCGGAGCCCGTAAGGGCTGAACTCTCCCGGATGGAGAACCAGATTCGAGAGCATGCAGGCGTCTGGCCAGAACAGATTGCCGTGTTCGGCGTACAGCGATGAATCGAACAATCTCGCCGGATCGCGCAGCGGCACCGAGTCTGCGTCGATGAAGACGAGCTCATCGAAGGGCGCATTCATCAGTGCGAAGGGCTTGGTATCGAATCCACCGAGCGCCCGAGCAGGCGGATGCAGTGGCCGGTCGGGGACCTTCGTGGCGTCGATGCAGCGGATGTCTTCGAAGCTCTCTTCGAAGAAGCGCTGGCAATCCTCCGGCATCTCGTCGCGACCAACGTAATAGAGTGCGACGGGCAATCGGCAGCCGAGTTCATTGCGCAGGACGTCGAGATTCGTCCATGCCTGGGTGAGCAGCGACGGACCTCCGGCGCACATCACGATGCCGCGATCCCGTCGTTCCTCGCGCAACCACGCGGGCGGATAGTCGAGCGCACCCGCCGATCTTCCGCGCGCGAGAAAGTCGTCGGCCCGATCACGGATGTGAAGCCGGAAGTCGACCATCCTGCGATAGCGGATGGCGGCCGCCGCGAGCCACACGAGCGCGAGACCGGCCAGCACGACGGAGATCACTGTCATGGGCGAAGGAGTCGGGGACAGGTGGCGCGGATCGCCGGGGGATCCGGCTGCGCGGCGCACACGCTACCGGATCGATTCCGTCGCATCAATTCTCGCGCTCATCGAACTCCGGGTCGCTGCCGCGTTCGATCGGACGATCAACGCCGGCGCATCGCCTTGTAGATCGGTGCGAAGCGCGTGAGCGTCTCTTCCGGAAGCGGCACCGTGGCGCCGAGCAGCCGCGATCCCCACACGATCTGGGCGGTACGCTCCACGAGATTCGCCACCTTCATCGCGTCGGCGATGTCGCGCCCGACCGAGACCAGACCGTGATTGGCCATCAGGACGGCTCCGCGATCGCCCACGTGGCGGGCGACTTCTTCACCGAGCTCGTCGGAGCCGGTCAAGCGATACTCGGCGACCTTCACCTCACCGCCCACGAACACGTCGAACTCTTCGAGCACGCAGGGGATCGGCTGCCCGGCGATCGCGAACATGCTGCAGAACATCGCGTGAGAGTGGATGACGGCCGAGATGTCCGGGTGAGCGCGCAGACACGCGAGATGAAGAGCCTTCTCGGTGGTGGGAGGCCGCGTGCCCGAAACGACCTTGCCCTGCAGATCGACCACGACGAGATCATCCACGGTCATCGTCTCGTACGCGAGCGATGACGGCGTCACGACGACATGCCCATCGGGCAGACGGGCGGAGAGATTGCCCGAGGTGCCTTCGACCAGTCCGCTCTCCAGGAGCCGACGAGCCGCCGAGATGATGTCGAGTTTGATCCGATCGGACTTCTCTTCGATCGCGTCCATCGGAGTCTCCCGTCATCCGCCGTTCGTCGAGGGTGTGTCAG
>JANOFF010000050.1:0-5586 GCA_031413515.1 bacterium | reverse complement strand
TGCATTTCGCCGATGCGGCGCTGGAGCGGGCCTTCCGCGACGAGCGGGCGCGCAAGATGGTCAAACCGTTCCGCCTGGCCATGCTCGCGGCGTTTGTGGTGATGCTGTGTCCGCCAGCGGCTCTCCCCTGTGTTCTTCCTGATGAACAACCGGGGCTACACGGTCGAGCGGGTGATCCACGACGGGCCGTACAACGACATCCAGAACTGGCGCTACCACGAACTGACCCGCGTGTTCGGCGGCGGTTGGAGCTGCGAGGTGCACAGCGAGGGCGATCTTGAGACGGCGCTTGCCCGGGCCGCCGCTGAGCGCGACACGCTGGCCTTCATCGAGGTGCACCTCGATCCCGAGGACTGCTCGGCAGCATTGAAGCGCCTGGGTCGTGCGCTCGCCGATCAGCGCAAACTCGCGTGATTCTCGCCCGGCCGCGGGCGACCGTCGGATGCCTGCCTCGGCCCGACACCGTCGAAGTTCAATCGTAGATCTCGGCGCCTCCGGTGTGGCAGCGCGAGCAGAGCGAGAAACCCTCGAAGGGTCTGCCACTTCTGGGATGCAGGAATGGTTGGCCGACCTCGAAATCCTCGATGCTCCGGATCGCCGACTCGTCCTGCGCCAGGACGGTATGGCAGACGTTGCAGTCGCTGACGAGGGGCTGGCCGCTCGCGTCGAGCATGCTGTCGTTGTGGCAGCGGAAGCAACCCGGCGAGTCGAGGTGGCCCGAGTTGTCGAGGTGGGTTCGCCAATCCACCTTCATCTCGGGAAAGATTGTCCGCTGGTAGATGTCGCGCAGCGCCTCGCCGGCCTGCGCGAGCTTCTCGGCGTCGGTGTCGAGGAAATCCCCGTCCCGCTTTTCGTAGAAGCTCTGCAATGCCCGGGGTATGCCGGTCAACGCCTGCTCGGTGGTCTCGTAACCGCCGTCGAGTGCGCGGACGGCCGCCTCCTTGATGTATGGAATGTCGGACGCGATCGCACCGGACGTGAGAGCGTGATCGACCGAGCTGACCGGGCTGCGGAACCGGTGCGCCGGACGAGTGTGACAATCGAGGCAGTCCATCCGACGAACCGGGAGCGAGCTCCGTTCGTCGTCGGAGAGCGCCACGTCTTCGTTCGTGTACTCGACCACTTCGCCGTCCTCGCGCTCGACCCGCACCCAGCCGATCTCCTGGCGCTGGGGGTCGCGCGCGATGTATTCGACCTTGTTTGCGAGCAGCATGTGGTAGTGGATCCCGCCGCCGCTCATCTGCCCGGCTTCGCCTCCCCCCACCTTCATCAACATCCCGAGTTTGATGGGATCCCGGTTTCGTCCGGATGGGTGATAGGTTCGCGTGATGACCTTGTATCCGACGAAGCGTTCGCGGTTGTGGCAGCTGCCGCACATTTCTTCGCCGCTTCGCAGGCCATGGACGGGAGTCGGGATCGGACGACTCACGCGGTCGGTCGCCAACGACCAGAATTGCCGCATCCCGCCGATCTTCGCCTCGAGGTACGAGCTGCCGCCGGGACCGATGTGGCACTCGACGCAGTCGATCCGGGCATGCGGCGAGTCGTGATAGGTCGTGTATTCGGGGCCCATCACCTGATGGCACATCTGCCCGCAGAACTCGTTCGACTCGGAGTATTCGACCACTGCGAGCGAACCGGCTCCGGCCGCAAGGATCGCGAACGTCGCCAGCACGAGCCCGGCCAGCATGGCGGCGATGCCCGTGCGACGGACGAAATAGAAAGGATCGACCACGGTGAGTTCGACGAAACTCGAGTGTCGGCCCTGCCTCCGGCGACGGACCTCGTGCCAAAAGCCCGCCATGAGGAGCCCGAGGCCGAGGCCACCGAACGCCACCGGGAAGATCAGCAACAGCCCCGAGTAGCCCGAATCGTCGCCGCTCAGGACGTCGATCACGACGAGGAAGATCGCGATCGTCCCGGAACAGACCGACAGGACACTGCCGATCATGCTGATCCAGTTGTAGATGGGGTGGGGGATCAGCGGCTCGGTGAGCGGATCCTCTGCTCCGGACGGCTCTTCGGGATGGCGGGTCATGCTCGAACTGCGTCCTTGCGAGCCACGACATCGTCAAGCAAGACAGAGCAACTCCATTTGAAAGAGGTCGGGGCTGCGTAGACGAAGGCGATGTGAGTCGGCCACCACCTGCTCTGCGCCAGCGGAACCAGCAAGGTCAGCTGCACGTCGGTGGCCGCCGGGCGGTGCCGGATAAATGTCCTGGCAAGCGAAGCGAGATCATGGGATTCCCCTTGTTTGTGCGCTTCGAGCGTGGCGGCACGCCGACGCTATGGCCGGGCAGTATTAGAGCGATCGCCGGATACGCCTCGACGCCGGTGCAGGTGTACACGGCTTCCAAATCAAGAGCACGCCGCGCGCTGTTCGCAGGCATTCGACATGGGCTCCCGCGCGCCAGGCCCCACCGAATTCGCCTGGTGGGTGTGCCCGATGTTCACAGTCTCGTGACCATTCGTCTCACTCTCTTCGACGTGAGTCTTGCCATCCATGCGGTAGTGTCAGTTGCTGCCTCTGTAGAAAGGGGCACGCGACTTGCTTTCGCCTCGGGGCGGGATTCACGTCCGACGAGCCTAGGCAGTCTGAACCGCTTGGAGGGCAGATGCGCACGATCACACCGGATGTCGAGATCGGGGCTGAATCCGACGAGCGATTGATGGCCCGTTATGCGGACGGATGCGGTGAGGCGTTCGAGGAGTTGTTTGCTCGGTACGAGAGACGGGCTTACGGATTTTTTCTCAGTCGAACCCGATCGCGCGAACGCGCACAGGATCTCTATCAGGAGCTCTTCCTGCGGGTCCACCGTGCCCGCGATCGATTCGACCCCACTCGACCCTTTGCACCGTGGTTCTTCCAGATCGCGCGGCGGCTGCTCGTCGACGATCACTGTCTGGTCTATCGCAGCAGAGAAGTATCGATCGACGACAGGCCGGTCGCGTCCACGCAGTCGGACAGCGAGGAGCTGCTCGCGACCAGCGAGCAGATCACAGATGCACTCGCGATACTCTCGAGCGAGGAGCGGCTCGTGGTGCTGGCCGCGAAGGGCGAGGGTGTCGGCTATGACGAACTGGCGATCCGTCTCGGCAGATCGGCCGTGGCCGTCCGGAAGATGGCTTCCCGCGCGGTCAAACGAATGCGCCTTGCAGGGCCCCTGATCGAGGCACCGAATGTCCGCGCCCACTAGGCCATGCAGTCCTCGATGGAAACAGGGGCGGGATCGGTGACCGGTCGCGATAAGGTGGATCCGGAGGCGCGCGCAGGGGTACGCGACGGAATCCTCTCCGCAATCCGGGGCGACGTCGAGTTGCGCGGCGGGCGGACGGCCCGTCGCCTGCTCGCGGCCGGTGCCGTCGGTGTGCTGGGTGCACTCGGTGCAACGCTGCTCGTCACTCGCCACCCGATGGGCCATCACCCGGACTGGCACGGTGTCATCTTCGGATCGATCTGGGCCGGACTGCTCGTCGTGACCCTGTCGATCGCGCTCCTGCGAGTGCGCACGCCTAATCTGCCGCTGGATCGCGCGGCGCTCGCCGGCATCGTGGGCCTCGGTCTGGCCGGCCTGTGTGGTGCCGCTTGTTCCGATCAGCACTTCCTGATCTGGTGGGCGAATACGGGCGTCGGGCGATACGTGATCTCGAGCGGCGGGCCGGTGATCGGTGCGCTTTGCTTCGGAGTCATCACGACCGCCTTCATCGCGGCGATCTCGAGCTTCGTCACACTGGGACGATCCGCTGCCTCGGGGCTGGGTGCACTGGTCGCTGCTGCGGCGGTGTTCCTGCTGCTTGTCCCCGGCGTGGCGCTCCAGACAGTGGGTATGTCGATCGGTGTTTCGACTGCCTGGTTGGCGGGTACCGGCGTCGGGGCCTTGCTCGGTTCGAGCGGGAGTGCCCGTGTCCGCGCGATCCTGCTGGCTCGGCCACCGGACCGCGAGACGGCGAAGTGATCGGGGTCGCCTACCTCGGGAAGATCGAGCGACGGACAGATCGCCGCTGATTTCCATGCCTGGCCGGGTCGACGATCGAGCACGCCGAATCGGCTAGCCTGCCGGTCGCATGGACGCCCGCGTCGTCACGCATCCATTCGCCCACATCGGAGGACGCTGACCTGGACCCGAGCGACGAGCGCGTGACGGATCCCGTCTGCGGGATGAGCGTGGCGCACGACGGCCCGCGCCGCTTCGATCACGCCGGAACCACTTATCGCTTCTGCTCCGATCGCTGTCTCGCGCGCTTCTCTGCGGACCCGCGTTCGTTCCTGGATCCGAAGCCCGCACTGACCCCGGTCGCTCCGATGCCTGCCCGTGCAGTCGCGAAGCCAGCCGGCGCGTCCGCCCGGTACACCTGCCCGATGGATCCCGAAATCGTCCGGGACGAGCCCGGTGCCTGTCCGATCTGCGGCATGGCGCTCGAGCCCGTCGATGTCTCCGATGAAGAGAACCCCGAACTCATCGACATGACGCGGCGCTTCTGGCTCGGCGCTGCTCTGACGCTGCCGGTCTTCGCCCTCGCGATGGGCGAGATGATCCCGGGCGATCCGATCGGGCGCGTGCTCGGCATCACGATGCGAATCTGGCTCCAGTTCGCACTCGCGACGCCGGTCGTGCTGTACTGCGGCTGGCCGTTCTTCGTGCGCGGCGCGGCATCGCTTCGAAGCAGGAACCTCAACATGTTCACGCTGATCGCCATCGGGACCGGCGCTGCGTGGATCTACAGTGTGCTCGCGACGTTCGTCCCGGGCCTGTTCCCCGCGTCGTTTCGCGGGCATCACGGCAACGTCGAGGTCTATTTCGAAGCTGCCGCAGTGATCGTGACCCTGGTGCTGCTCGGTCAGGTCCTCGAGCTGCGCGCCCGCAGTCGCACCGGCGCGGCGATCCGCGCGCTGCTCGGTCTCGCGCCGAAGACCGCCCGGCGCGTCGAAGCCGACGGCAGCGAAGCGGACGTGCCCCTCGAAGCGGTGCAGGTCGGCGATCTGCTGCGGGTCCGGCCGGGCGAGAAGCTGCCGGTGGACGGCATCGTGGTGGAGGGACGGAGCGTCGTCGACGAGTCGATGATCACCGGCGAGCCGATCCCGGTCAGCAAAGCCGTCGACGATCGCGTGACCGGTGCAACCCTCAACGGGACGGGCGCGCTGCTCGTGCGTTCCGAACGCGTCGGCGCCGACACGTTGCTCGCGCAGATCGTGCGGATGGTGTCCGAGGCGCAACGCAGCCAGGCACCCATCCAGCGGCTCGCCGACGCGGTGTCGACGTGGTTCGTGCCCGCGGTGATCGGGACTGCCGTCGTCACTTTCGTGGTGTGGGCGCTGGTGGGGCCGGAGCCGCGGCTCGCGTATGCGCTCGTGAACGCGATCGCCGTGTTGATCATCGCCTGCCCCTGCGCGCTCGGGCTCGCGACGCCGATCTCGATCGTGACGGGTGCGGGGCGGGGGGCCGCCGCCGGCGTCCTCGTCAGGAACGCCGAGGCGCTCGAACGCATGGAGAGGGTCGACACCGTCGTCATCGACAAGACCGGGACGCTCACCGAAGGCCGCCCGCGGCTCGTCACCGTCGAGGCGGTCGACCTGCCGGAGACCGA
>JANOFF010000049.1:0-12519 GCA_031413515.1 bacterium | reverse complement strand
ACAACTCAAACCGCTCGCCTACTTGGTGGTGTGAGGGGTCTGAGCGCACCCCCCACAACCCCACCCCCCCAAAAAAAACGCGACCCGACCGCGAAATTCGTCGGGGAGAGGGGGCGGCGAAGGAATATGGCCTACTGACTGAGCCGCCCCCTCTCCCCGACGAACTTCCTCCGACTCCGCTAGTACTCTCTGCATGCCGTCGCTCCAGATCGCCGACCGCTGGTTCGAACGACGCGTGATTTCCGAGGGCCTCACCCTGATCTACGAGCCCCACCTCCATCCGCTGGTGCGCTGCAACATCTGGCACCTGCGCGGCCGCGATCGCGACCTGCTCGTAGACACCGGCCTCGGCGCGGCCTCGCTGCGCGACGAGCTCGCCGACCTGATCGACAAGCCGCTCGTCGCCGTCGCGACCCACATCCACTACGACCATGTCGGGGGACTGCATGAGTTCGACACGCGGCTCGTGCACAGGAGCGAAGCGGCCCGCATGAGCGACTATCGCGAGTTCTGCGCGATCGCGACGGACCAGCTCCCGCAGCCGTTCCTCGACTTTCTTTCCGGCGCCGGCATGCCGGTCGAGAGCGCTGCGCTGATCGACGCGCTGCCCCGCGCCGGCTTCGACATCGACGGCTTCCGCATCCGATCCGCCACGCCGACCCACGAACTCGAAGAGGGCCACATCGTCGATCTCGGCAGCCGTCACTTCGAAGTGCTGCACCTGCCCGGGCATTCGGTGGGCAGCATCGGGCTGTGGGAGGAGCGGACCGGCATCCTGTTCTCGGGCGATGCCATCTATGACGGCGTGCTACTCGACCAATTGCCCGACAGCGACATCGCGAGCTACGTGCGCACGATGCAGCGCCTGCGCGAGCTGCCGGTCACGGTGGTGCACGGCGGCCACGAGCCGAGCTTCGGCCGCGCACGTCTGGTGGAGATCGCGGACACGTATCTCGCGAGCCGGAGCTGAGCGGCGGACCAGCGATGGAGAATCCATGAACCAGCTCAGCGCACGACTCGCTCTCGGCTTCGGGATCTTCCTCGCGATCGCCGAGGCGGTGCGCAACTGGGGCGACTGGCAGTGGTGGCCGTTCTGGCTGGTCGACTACATCGCGGTGGTCCTGCTGCTCGCGGGCGCGTTCCTGACCCTGCGGCGGCGGGCGGGGGCGGCGGCCTTGCTTTCGGGCGCCTGGGGGTTCACGACGGCGATGTTCTACATGAGCTTCTGGTCCCACATCGAACACATCAATGAGGCCGCCGAGGGCAACATCGACCAGGGACCACTGACGTCGATCATCGGGCTGCTCTGGCTGATCACGATCGTCGGATTCGCGACGAGCCTCACGGCGGCGCGGCCGCTTCGCGCGACAGCCCCCCGCGCGAGCCAGAAGCCGTCGTAGCATGAGCGACGACCTTCCCTCGGATCACCGCCCGCTGCGGCGCGACGCTGCCGCACTGATGCTGCGCGACGAGGCTTCGAGCGACGCCGGACTCGCCGCGGTCGAGTGGCCGGGCTCGGGCACGGCGCTCGTGCTGCTGCACGGTCTCGGCGGCAACGCGCTCGGGTGGGCGGGGCTCGCCGAGGCGCTGACCGGTCGACACGTGCTGGCCATCGACCTGCCCGATCACGGCGAGAGCGCGCCGCCCGCAGACGGCTGGGGGGTGGCGGCGCTGGGGACGCGCGTCGCACGCCTCGTCGCGCCGCGGTGTCGCGAGGGCGTGGTGTTCGTCGGTCATTCATGGGGCGGCGTGGTCGCGATCGCGGCGGCAGCCGCCGCCACGAGCACGAAGTCGTGCGCGGTGCGCGGTCTGGTGCTGGTCGACTCGGTGCCGGCTCACAGCGTCAAGTTGCGGCGCGCGGGCGAGATCGCCGATCAGCTGTTCGCCGGCGAGTACGGGCCGTGGCCGGATCTCGCGACCGCGATCGCAGCGGTGCGGGAGCTGCCGCAATACACACCCTGGTCGCCGCATGTCGCCGCGTCGTTCCGGCGCGCGGTGCGGATCGGGCACGCTGGGCGCGTGGTGCCGCTGATCACGCGGCAGAAAGCCATCGCGATCATCGAGCCCGCGTTTGCCGAAGATCTCACGGGACTCGCCGAGCAGGTCCATGCCCCGGTGCTGATCCTGCAGGCGGGCGACAGTGCGGGCCGGCCGGACCCGAACCAGTCGCTCTGGTCGGACGCCACGACCGTCACTCTGCCCGGCAACCACTGGCTGCAGATCAACCAGCTCGATGGTGTGGTGAGCACGCTCGTCGACTGGCTGCACGCGCACGGGATCTAGCGCGGATCAGCGCGGTTCCCGATGATCCGGTCGCGTCGGTCGCGCGCGGGACGATCCGAGCGACGATCCATCAGGGGGGAGTGCCATGGCGAACTTCACGAATCGGCTCATCTGGTGGGCACTGATCGTGTCGATCGGCGTGTATGCCGTCGCCGCCTACGCGATCGCGGGGACCGTGGGGCCCCGCGACCGGACCCAGGTCCACATCCTGACCGCGGCGCTCGGGCTGGTTTCGACCACCATCGGGATGGCGACGATCTTCATCCGGGGTCGCATGCTGGTCGGGCCGATCAAGCGCGGCGAACTCGACCCGCGGACACCGGCCGGTCGCAAGCGCGCCTTCATGCCATTCATCCTCTGCCTCGTGTTGTCCGAGTCGATCGGCACCTACGGGCTGGTGATGGCGATGTTCTCGGGCAGCCCGCTGTACGCCGGGCCGTTCCTCGTGATCTCGACCCTGCTGCTGCTGATCCACCGACCGACGGCACCCGAGCTCGTGCCGCCGAGCAGCGGGCCGGCCGGCCATCTCGACGCGACACCGCTCGCCTAGCAGTTCGCTCGTTCAGCGCCCGCCGGCCACGTCGATCGTGGCGCCGGTCGTGTACGACGCCTCTTCGGACATCAGCCAGAGGATTGCGTGCGCGACCTCGATCGGTGCGCCGCCGCGGCCGACCGGAATCGAGTCGGCCATCCGCGCGACGCGGTCGGGGACGCCGCCGCTGACATGCAGATGGGTGTCGATCAGCCCGGGACGAACCGCCGCCACGCGGATGCCTTCGCGGGCGACTTCTCGCGCTAGGCCCACCGTCAGCGTATCGATCGCGCCCTTCGTGGCCGCGTAGTCGATCCATTCGCCGGGCGAGCCGAGGCGCGCGGCCGGCGACGAGACGTTGACGATCACGCCGCCCGCCCCGCCGCGCAGACTCGACATCCGGCGCACCGCTTCGCGCGCGCACAGGAACGAGCCGACCACGTTCACGGCGAACAGGCGTTCGACACGCTCGGCCGTGATGGCTTCGAGCCGCAGCTGAGGGGCCACGATGCCCGCGTTGTTGACCAGCGCGCTGATCGGACCGAGTTCGGCGTCGACGCGCCGGAACATCTCGACCACGGCGTCTTCGCTCGCGACGTCGGCCTGTACCGTGATCGCCCGGCCGCCGGCTTCGGCGATCTCGGCGCGCACCCGCTCGGCCCCCTCGGCGTCGCGGTTGTAGTTGATCGCCACCGCATAGCCACGATTCGCAGCGAGCCGCGCGGTCGCCGCGCCGATCCCCCGGCTGGCGCCCGTGATGAGTGCGATCGGCTTCGGCATGACGACCGACGCTAACGCAAACGGGCGCACGAGCGGCTTTTGATTGACGTCTTCGCGGCGTGCTCGTCATACTGCACCCGCGTCACGAACCTCGAGAACTGCACCCATCCTGCATGCTTCGTCGGCCGCTGCGTGCATCGGCCGACCGGGAGGACCCGTTCGATGACCCCCACAGCGCTCGCTCTGCTCGGATATGCGGCCTGGTCGACCCTGCTCGTCACCATGATCGGATTGACACGGGTCGCCGCGGTCGTCGCTGGCCGAACTGCTGGCAATCGCTTCGAGGTCGATGGCTCGGATGTCTCGCCGTTCTCCGAGCGTCTCGCCCGCGTGCATGCCAATTGCTACGAGAACCTGCCCGCCTTCGCGGCGATTGCACTCGTCGCGCTGGCAACCGGGAACTCGGCCGTCACCGACGGCCTGGCGCTCTGGCTGCTCGTCGCGCGGATCGCGCAATCGAGCATCCACCTGGCTTCGACGTCGGAGATGGCCATCAACGCGCGCTTCGCGTGCTTTCTGGTCCAGATCACCATCGAGGCGTGGTGGGTGATCTCGCTGGTGGGCATCGCCGGTTGAGCGAGCGCGTCGCGACCCGGCCATCACGCAAACGCTGCGGGAGGACACACGCATGTTGTCGGGAAGCTGTCTCTGCGGTGACGTGCGGTTCGAGATCAGCGGCAAGACGACGGCCATCGGAATGTGCCACTGCTCGAAGTGCCGCAAGGTGTCGGGCGTCGCGTCCAACGCCAACCTGATGGTCGGAGTCGCCGGTTTCCGCTGGCTCGCGGGGGGCGAATCGCTCACGAAGTTCGCACTGCCGGGGGGCTGGGGGGTCTGGCGCTGCGCGCGCTGCGGGTCGCCGACCCCCATGCTGCATCCGGAGGGCGGGAGCTACTGGGTGCCCGCCGGCTTGCTCGACGACGATCCCGGCGTGCGCGTGTCGGGTCACGTCTACGTCGACTCGAAGGCACCCTGGGACGAGATCAGTGGCTCGGCGGTGAAGCTGCGCGATGGCTTCGGGAGCTCGCGCATCGAATGACGAACGGCGCTCACGATCGCTCGCGCGGGTCGCCTCGCCGTGGAGGAACGCTCGGCGGAATCGGCGGCGCGACCGGCGGATCGTTGGCCCGCACGCCGCGGCGGAGCAGCGCGGGGAAGAGCACGCGCAGCCAACGCGCCGCCGTCATGCCGAGGTGGCGACTGGGCACGTACTGCTCGAATCGCCGTTCGCGGATCGCATCGAGCACCGCGTCGGCGACGAGTTCGGCCGGGTAGCGCTTGCCCGAGAAGCCGGCCGGCCGATCGAGCTTCGTCCAGATCTCGGTCTCGATCGGCCCGGGGTGCACGAGCGCCACGTGGATCCCGCTGCCGTGCAGGTCGTTCCAGAGGCCTTCGCTCCAGGCGTCGAGGGCGGCCTTCGAGGCCGCATAGCCCGATTCATGGGTCGGCACGACCTTCGCGGCGAACGACGAGACATTGACGATCACCCCCTGGCGCTGCTTCGTCATGACCGGGATCGCGGCGAGTGTGGTGGCGACGGCCGCGAGAAAGTTGACCCGCATCGCGCGCTCGACGTCGGCGAGAGAAGTCTCGTAGATCGACTTGTGGAGCGGGATGGCCGCATTGTTGACCAGCACGTCGAGACGCCCGAACTGCTCGACCCCACGCGACACGAGCCGATTCGCGAAGTCCGCGTCCGCGAGATCACCGGGCACGACGAGCGTCTCGGCTCCGAGTCCTTCGCAGCGCTCGGCGAGAGCTGCGAGCCGATCCGCGCGACGGGCGGTCACGACGAGCCGATGGCCGGCCGCTGCGAGCGCGAGCGCGGTGGCATGCCCGATGCCCGAAGACGCGCCGGTCACCAGCGCGACGGGGCGCGGCGGTCGAAGCTCGCCTCTGTCGTGCCCTGCCCGCCCGACACCTTCCGTCGTCATTGCGACTCCGGGCCATCCGCAGGTTCGCCCGAACGCTCAGGCGATCAGCGCGCTGGCAATCCCCGCAGCAGGATCAGCGACCCCGGCGTCGAGCCGAGACGAAACGGCAGGATCGCCTGATAGGCGTCCGAGTCGTACCACGCGCGAAACGCCTCGGCCGACTCGAACTCGAGGATCACCGTGCGCGGATACGCGACCGTCCCCTCGACGACCTCGGGGTTCTCTTCGTAGCCGAGGATCCGGCCACCCCCCGCAACGATGGTCGGCATCACCGCCGCGAGATACCGATCCAGCATGGCGCGATCTTCGACGCGCCCCTGCGCGATGGCGTAGACGGGCATCGGATCCTCCTGCGATCGAGACGATGAGAAGACGAGCTTCGACTCGAAGTGGCTTCTGCGGCGCGTTCCCGGTGACCGCGGCGCCGGTCGCTCACTCGCCCGGGAGACCCGCCGCCGACCAGCCATCCCAGTGGCCAGCGAGATCGCGCACGTTCTGGTAGCCGGCAGCGATCAGATCGGCTTCGACCATTCTCGCGCGCGTACCCGCCTTGCAGTAGACGATGATCTCGCTCGTCTGATCCGTCGGCAGCTCGGCGAGCCGAGCCGTCAACTGACGATGCGGGATCAGGACCGCGCCGGGAATGTGTCCGGCGTCGTACTCGCGCGGCGTGCGCACATCGAGGATCAGCGGGGCGTTGCCCGCGCTGATCCGCTCCGCCAGCTCCGTGGCGAGGATCGGCGGGCCCAGGTCGTCCGTCGCCGCGTTCTTCGTGCCCGACGTGCCACCGGCATCGCAGGCTGCGAGCAGGGCGATGCAGACGCCGAGCAGGACGACGTGCGGGCCACGAAGCCGCGAGCGCGGGATCGAACCCCGGGTCACGGCGAAATCACGAACAGTTTGATGGCAGTCCATTTCACTCCCTCGTAGAGCAGACCGAATGGCCCGAGGATACGCCGTTCGGGCGCGGCGGTCAGCGAGACGTTGACGGCCGACAGCGCCACGTCCTTGTCGATCCGCTGCTTCTGACCCATCAGCGAATCGAGGCGGATCTGCACCCGGGTCAGCTCCTGCTCGACCTGCAGCACCTCTTTCACGTTCGTCGCCTTGTCGAGCAGTGCCCGCAGCCGGTCGCGCAGGGCCACCAGGTTGTCGATCTCGGCCTGCAGGTCCGCGACCGTGTCGGTGACGTCCTGGGCGGAGATCGAGCGGCTCTTCACCTCGCCGTGTTCGGCCACTTCGTCGAGAAAGGATTCGAGCTGCTCGCTCGGCACCCGCGCGGCGAGGAAGACCGAATCCTCGCCGGCCGTCGAGTCGCTCACGTAACCCCCGAGCTGATCGACGCGCGCCGAGATCTTCGCGGCGGTCAGGGCGGGTTCGGCGACCACCAGGTCGATCGACCCGGTGCGGATGATGATGCGCGACTGCGCGGGGGCATCCGCGCTCATCGCCATGGGCATCGCCATCGCTTTGCCGGCCGCGAAGCCTCCCGTCTCGGTGGCGGCTCCGCCCCCATCCGACGCGCAGGCCAGTGCGGCGCCCAGTGGGAGCGACAGGCAGATCGCGATCCATCGGTTCATCGATTGCACTCCGGCGCGCGGACGGGCGGCGCGCATTCATTCGGCCGGGACGCGGCCAGCGTGACCCGCCCGGCGATTCGAGTCAACGGACCGGCAGGGGACGGGGACGGCATCCCAGATGCCGTCGAGCGCGTCGCAGTTCAGCGCGCCTGGTCGCGGATCGCCTGGACGCTCGAAACCGTCGAGACCGTGTACGGCACCAGCAGCGTCAATCCCATCTTGAACAGTCGGACGCCGTCGAGATCGCCGCGCATCAGCGCATCGGCGTGATTGATCGTGATCAGGATCGCTCCGACCACGATCGCATAGCCGAGCGCGCGTCGTACGATGCGCGGCGAGAACGCGATCTGCAACGCACTCTGCATGGTCGACTCCAGGATCGGGGATGGCGGGTCGAGGCTGGACGGCTCACCCTCGGCCGACACCCCGGCGGCTTCGCGACGATGATCCGCATGGGCGTCGCGATTGGCAACGACCGCGCGCGATCACGACCTTATACTGCCCGCCATCCACCACCGGGCGAGGCACGCGATGGGTGATCTCCGCGCACACATCGAACGACGAAGCGGCCGCTGGGGCCCGGGCCCGCGGAGACGCTCGATCACCCGGGCCTGCGTCGGTGCGGGGCTCGTGGGGCTGCTCGCCGGCTGTGGAGCGGAGCCGCCCATCGACGTGCCCCCGGCGCGTCCCGCGAGCGAAGACGCGCCCGGGCTCTCGTGGCTGGCGCGCCAGGCCGTCGACCGGTTCCTCGACGCCAGCGCGTGTCTCGGCTTGCAGTCGGGCTACGTGGCGATGTTCGCGCGCGAGGGTCGGGTCGTGCATGCGACGACGGCCGGCTACGCGGACATCGCCTCGCGCACGCCGATGCAGCTCGCTACGCAATTTCGCATCGCGTCGATGACCAAGCCCGTCACCGCGGTCGCGGCGATGATCCTCGTCGAAGAGGGCCGCCTCGGCCTCGACGATCCCGTGGCGCGCTACATCCCCGCCGCTGCGGAGCTTCGCGTCGCCACGAGCCAGAACGCCTCGGCGGACGGGACGATCGAGAGCGTCCCACTCGACGAGCCGCTGACGCTGCGGCATCTGCTGACGTTCTCGTCGGGGATCGGCGCGCGCGACGACACGTCGGATCTCGGCCGGCTCTGGGCCGAGCGCGACATCTACGCCGGCTCGGGTCCCCTCGCTCTGCGCGTCGATCGGATCCTGACCGCGCCCCTCTATGAGAAGCCGGGCACGCGCTGGCGCTACGGCTGGTCGGCGGACGTGCTCGCGCGCGTGGTCGAAGTGGCGAGCGGCGAGCCCTTCGGTGAGTTCGTCGCCGAGCGGATCCTCGAGCCCCTCGGCATGACATCGACCGGCTTCCGGACGACCGGGTCCGCGCGCGACGGGCTCGCCACGATCTACACGCAGGATGCGGACGGCGATCTCGTGGTCGTCGAGCCACCGGACAGTGAAGCGCTCGACTGGACGCCGGGCGGCAGCGGGCTCGTCTCGACCGCCGGCGACTACATGCGCTTCGCGCTGATGCTCTGGAACGGCGGCACCTATCAGGGGATCCAGATCCTGAAGCCGGAAACCGTCGCCCTGATGACACGCGCCCACGTCCCATCGGGCGTGCTCGAAGATGAGGGCATCGACGGGCTCGGCTGGGGGCTCGGCCTGGCGGTGGTCGTCGATGCGGACGCGACGCCGACGATCGATCGCACCGGCGATTACTGGTGGTCGGGCTACTACGGCACGACGTTCTTCGTGAGCCCCGAGACCGGCCTGATCGGCATCGTGCTGAGCCAGAATCAGCCGGGCCCGTACAGCGCGCGTCCCTACGCGGTCTATCTCGCGCAGGCGTTTCCGTTCTTCGGGCTCTGATCGGCGAAGCAGCGGCTCGAGCACCGGCTCGGGTGCATCGGAGTGGCGGGGCGCCAGGGGACGCGCTACTCACCGCCCCGTACCCGGGACCACGTCCCGGACGCGGCGACAACAGAACCTCACTACCCCTCCCGAGGTCTCGCCGCTCTCAAGTCGATCTTGCCCCTCTCTGTTGTGCGGGTCGGAACGCTACGACCGCACGTATGCGCGGGATTCCTGCGCCAGAGCGGTGGAGATCCACAAATACCATGGCTGCACCCTTGTCCGATTCACCGTCCGGCTTCGACCGGTTCGGCTTTCATCCTTCCATCCTGCGCGGCATCCAGGCCGCCAACTTCACCAACCCCCGCCCGATCCAGGGCGAGGCGATCCCCGCGGCCCTCGAGGGTCGCGACGTGCTCGGCCTCGCCGAGACCGGAACCGGCAAGACGGCGGCCTTCGCGCTGCCGCTCCTCGACCGCTTCGCACGCGATCGCGGCCCCGGTCCGCGGGCCCTCGTGCTGGCTCCCACGCGTGAGCTCGCGACCCAGATCGAGGCCGAGATCCGCACCCTGGCCCGCTTCACCAAGATCAAGGTCGCCACTGTCTTCGGCGGCGTCTCGGTGCATGGACAGGTGCAGGCGCTGCGCCGCAACCCCGAGATCGTCGTCGGCTGCCCGGGTCGGATCCTCGACCTGATCGGTCGCGAGGTGCTGCACTGCAACTCGATCGAGACCCTGGTGCTCGACGAAGCGGATCACATGTTCGACATGGGATTCCTCCCCGATCTGCGCCGCGTCCTCAGCTACCTGCCCACGCAGCGGCAGAATCTGCTCTTCTCGGCCACGATGCCGAGCGAGATCCGGTCGCTGGCCGACAGCATCCTGTCGAATCCGCATGTCGTCCGCCTGGCCCACGCCGGGCCGCCGCGGACCATCGAGCATGCGCTCGTGCCGGTCCGCGAAGACCTGAAGCGCGATCTGCTGGAGCGCATCCTCACGGACGAGAGCTGCGAGTCGGCGATCGTCTTCACGCGCACCAAGCACCGCGCCCGGCGGCTCGCCGAACAGCTCGAAAAATCGGGTCACCGCGCGGTCGGTCTGCAGGGCAACATGTCGCAGTCGCAGCGCGACCGGGCCATGGAGGGCTTTCGCAAGGGACGCTTCGCCGTGCTGGTCGCAACCGACATCGTGGCGCGCGGCATCGACGTGCAGGGTGTCTCGCACGTGATCAACTACGACGTGCCCACCACCCCCGAGGCCTACACGCACCGGATCGGTCGTACCGGCCGGTCGGAGCAGGATGGGCAGGCACTGACCTTCGTGACCCGCGACGACGTCGCCTGGCTGCGCGCCACCGAGCGGATGCTCGGCGCGCCGATCACCCGGCGCACGTTCGACGGCATCGAGGTCGAGAGCATCGACACCGGTGCACGCGGCGGATCCGCCAAGCCGGCCGGCCGACGCGGCGGCGCACCGAACCGCTCGGGCAGCCGACCCGGTGGACGATCGGGAGGACGACCGTCCGACCGATCCAGCCACCGATCGAGCGAACGCTCCGATGCGCGACCGGCTTCCCGGCCCGCTTCCCGGCCGGGAGTCCGACCGAGCGAGCGACCCGGACAGCGATCCAATGATCGACCCGCGGCGAGAACCAGCGAGCGATCGGATGCACGACCGGGCGAGCGCCTGAGTGGCCGACCCGGAGAACGTCCGGGTAGCCGATCGGGACAGCGACCCGCAGGCGATTCGCGCTCGGGCTCCCCGCGCTCGAACTCTTCTCCCCGCTCGACCTCTCCCCGCTCGACCTCTCCCCGCTCGAACAACGACGGCGACGGCCCGCGCCCGCAAGGTCGCGGGCCGGGACGTCCGGCGCGCAGTTCGTCGCGACCGCGAAGCCGGCAGAGTTGATCAGCGCTTCCGTCTGAGGACGCGGAGGATCGGCATGGCGCGGCGCGAGCGCGGCGGTCTGTGGCATCCCTTGAGGCGCTGGCTCGGGCGCACGTATCTGCGTGTCCTGGGCTGGCGGATCGAGGGCGAAGTGCCGGACGAACCGCGGTTCGTAGCGATCGCTGCGCCGCACACTTCGTACTGGGACTTCCCGCACATGATCGCGTTCGGATTCGCGACCGGTCAGTACATCTCGTTCCTGATGAAGAAATCGCTGTTCGTCGGACCGCTGGGCCCGCTGTTTCGCGGGCTCGGCGGGGTTCCGGTGGATCGCTCGCGCGCGGGCGGGCTGGTCGATTCGGTCGTGCGCGAGTTCGCCGAGCGCGACGAACTGATCGTCGTGATCGCGCCCGAGGGCACGCGGGGTCGCTCCGAATACTGGAAGAGCGGCTTCCACCAGATCGCCCTGAAGGCCGGTGTGCCGATCGCGATGGGCTTTCTCGACTACGGCCGCAAAGTGGTCGGCTACGGGCCCACCTATCGCCCGGGTGATCCGGGATCCGCCGAACTGCTCGCGAACTTCTACAGCGGGATCCGCGGTCGACATCCCGAGCAGCAGAGCCCGCCGCGCCTGCGCGAACCGTCGAGCTGAAGCCCGACGTCGAGACTGCCGCGGTCACGCGATCGCGACCCTCATCGACCGCCCCGCTTCGACTCGTCGCCGAGGATCACGACCGGGTCGCCCCGACGGATCGCTCCGGGCGCAACCACCTCGGCATACACACCGAAGCAGGCGTCCGAGTGCTGGGCGAGATGACGCAGGATCGGACCCGCTGAAGGCACGTCGCGCTGCGCGAGATCAACCATGCGACATCGTTCGGTCGGTTCGACGATTCGCAGCCTCACTTGCCCACCGATCTGCAGCGTCGCACCGATCCAGTGCGACGCCACGCTCGGCTCGTCGTCGTCCGGATCGAGCAGGAGATTCGGGCGGAAGCGCTCGGCGACCACCGTACAGCCCGGCAGCGCAGCGCTCAACCGGGCGAGTGCGGAGGTCGTCAGCAGGTGGACCGGACCCGCGTCGAGGTGCGGGACGAGATCCTCGCGGACGAGACTCACCGGCTGCCCGAGCCAGCCAGACAAGACTTCCTCCAGCGTCGGATCATCGACGGCGAAGCGGCGGCCATCCGGAAGTCCGATCTCCGGGATCTCGCCCGTCTGCGAAGCGCCGAGTTCGAGCAATCCGTCGATCCGGCCGAATCGTCGGGTGGTCTTGCCGCTGCCGAGACGGCCGTTCGCCGACCGCAGGGCGAAGACGCGATCTCCGACGACGCCGCGTCCATCGAGTTCGAGGGCGTCGAGGCACTCGCCTGCCAGGGACTTGACCGGGTATCGCCAGAGTCGCTCGACACGCATGGACAGATCCAGGGCCTGTTCGCGTGCGAGAACCCGACCCGCTGCGTCAGAGCCCGAGTGAAGCCGGACAGGTTCGCGGCAGCGTCGCGCACGCGTGCGCGACGGCTTCGAGCGTCTTCGCCGAGAGACGATCCTGGGTGGACTCGAAGACCTGCCGCTCTTCGTAGCGGATGTGGGATTCGAGCAGTTCGCCGAAGCGCACGACCCGCACGCGGTCGGGCGTGTGGGCCGCGCACAATTCTCGCAGCGCGGCGTGATCA
>JANOFF010000048.1:0-90804 GCA_031413515.1 bacterium | reverse complement strand
GACGCGCGCCTTCTCGCCGCCCGACAACACGCCGATCTTCTTGTCGACGTCGTCACCTGAGAACAGGAATGCGCCGAGCTGCCCGCGCAGTCGCGGCACGTCCTCTGTCCGCGCGTCGGCGGCCAGTTCTTCGAGCACCGAACGGGTCTGAACCAGCGCTTCGAGCTGATGCTGCGTGAAGAACGCGACCTCGACGTTGTGTCCGACGATCCGTTCGCCTGAGTCGAATGGCAGGGCTCCCGCGATGATCCGCAGGAGTGTCGACTTGCCTGCGCCGTTCGGACCCGCGAGCGCCACGCGCTCGCCGCGTCGGACAGTCACGTCGACGCCCCGATAGACGTGGTTGTCGCCGTAGGACTTGTGGATGCCGCGCAATGTGACGACCTGGTCACCCGATCGCGGCGGTGGCGGGATGCGGATGTGCATCGCGCGGCGCGGTCCCGGATCGATCTCGATCCGCTCGATCTTCTCGAGTGCCTTGACGCGGCTCTGGGCCTGGCGCGCCTTGGTCGCCTTGGCCCGGAAGCGTTCGACGAAGCGCTCCATCTGCGCGATGTCGCGGTCTTGATTGGCCTTGGCGGCAAGCAGTTGCGTGCGTCGCTCATCACGCAGTGCGAGGAACCGATCGTAGTTGCCCTCGTAGAGCGTGGCTCGACCGTGGCCATCGATATCGAGCACGCGACCCACGTGCCGTCGGAGGAAGGTCCGGTCGTGGGAAACGATCAAGAGCGCCCCGGGAAAATCGTCGATCGCCTGCTCGAACCACTGGATGGCCGGCAGATCGAGATGATTGGTGGGTTCGTCGAGCAGCAGGATGTCGGGATCGGCGAGAAACAACTTGGCCAGTTCGACGCGCATCAACCAGCCTCCGCTGAAGCTCGACAGCGGGCGCGCCCGTGCAGCGTCGTCGAATCCGAGGCCGGCCAGGACGCGGGCGACACGCGCCTCGCGGTCGTACCCGCCGCCATGCGTGAATTCGGCGCTGGTCCGGTCGTATCTCGCCGCAGTCACCGCCGATACAGGTTCTCCCCGCTCACCAGAAGCCATCATCTCGGCTTCGAGTTCGCGCATCTCGCGTTCGAGCGCGTCGAGCCGGCCGAGAGCCGTGGCTGCTTCCTCCTGGACACTGTGGCCGAGCCGTGGATCGATCTCCTGCCGGAGCATGCCGATACGGACTTCGCGCGGCGTGGAGACATGCCCCTCGTCTGCGGTGTCGTCACCGGACACGACGCGCAGCAGTGTCGACTTGCCGGCGCCGTTCGGACCGACGATGCCGATGCGATCGCCGGCGCGCACGGTCAGAGTCGCGTCGCGAAACAGCCAGCGATCGCCGATCCGTCTTCCGACACCCTGGATCTGAGCGAGCAATTCATTTCCTCCCGCGCGCGGAGCCGAGAGGACGAGTCGGCCGGATGGCGAAGATGATGCCGGCAAGACTGAAGAGGAGTCCTGTCATCGAATCTCCGTCGGCCCATGCGACGTAGACGCCGAACAGGCCGAGTGCCGCCGCCACGACGAGGGCGGCGAGCATGAGCCAGATCGCGCGCCGGACATCCACGCCGGGCGAGGCGGCAAAGCGGCCCAGCACGATGGTTCCGAGCGCCAGCAACACGGCGACCGTGGTCAGCCAGCGGTCCGGCGGGGGCTCCGGATTCTCGAATCCTCGCAGGAGGATCAGACCGAGGCAGCAGACGAGCAGTCCGAGCACGCTCCAGCGTGCCTGCTTCAGGGATCTTCCGAGGCTGTCGTTCTGCGGCGTCACGGGTGTACTCGCGGGCGCGGGGCTGTCGGGGCGCGGAGCCTAAGGAAATGCCGGCCATTGTCCATCGAGGGGACGGGATCGACCGGAGGAGTTGGAGCGGCAGACCTGACTTCGTCCGATCCTGTTCCAGACTGTGGTTCGTCAGCTACTCGATTCGCCCGCTGCGGGTTCGATCAGCCAGATGCGGTGCGCGGATCGAGCGAGTGCCCGCAGATCCCAACCTCGACATCTCGGCGACTGGGGGAGGCAGACATCGAGCGACGAGTCTCCCGATCGGCGTCAATCCTGGATTCGGCGCGGTCGCCTTTGAGAGGCCCTTGGGGGAGAACATCCGTCGCCCAGTGATCACCGCCGGTCGAGGAGCGTCGGACGACCAGCGTGAGCCGGTGGATCGTGCTCGAGCGCCGCGGGTTCCGGCTGTACCGGATTCAATCGCGCCTTCGGCGCGGCGACCGGTGCGGCGCACCATTGCGGCGGGCGTGTCGCGGATCTCTGCGCCGGAGCGGGGCAATCGAACTCGAGACGTTGGTTGGCCTCGCACGCACGGCTTGCGTAGAATCCGCGCGCGGATCCCCCCGGGCCGTCGTCCGGGGGATCGATTCATCCATCCGATCGGGTGAGATCGGCGCCTGGTCGAATCGGGTTGCACCCGGTTCACGGGCCCTTGACGCGGACGAAGGCGCCTGGCCGGATGCCGGTGCGGCTGCACGAGGCAGCGCAAGTCGACGAATCGTGGACCAACGAGCGGGTAACGTGCGAGCGCGCGTCGAGCTGAATCAGAATCTCGGACCGGTGCCGTTTCCGGCGGCGGTGCTGAACGAGCTTTGCAGTCACGCGCTCGCAGCAGCGCCCGAAGAGTGCTGCGGGCTGGTGACGGGGACGCGGTCCGAGAGATTCCAGCAGGTCTATCGGATCACGAACGTCATGACGAAGATGCATCTCGCGGACGCGGCGGTATTCCGGCGCGACGCCCGTCACGCGTACTACATGGCGGAAATCGAGTACCTGCGTGCGCAGAAGGATGCCGAAGCGCATGGCCAGCGAGTGACCGCCGTCTACCACTCGCACGTGGAAGCGGGCGCCTACCTGTCCGAGGAGGATCTCGTATATGCCGAGAGCCCCCTGTTCCCGTTCCCACACGCCGCCCAGATCGTGCTGTCGATCCTCGCCGGGCGAGTGAAAGAGGCGGCCATCTTCGACATCGATCCCTCGATCGGCGGATTCCCGGTGAATGGTGGACGGCTGCTCGAGGTGGTCGAGCGGTGATCTCCATGTTTCGCGCCAGCAGGCTTGCCTGTCTCTGCATCGTCGGATCGCTGGTCGGGTGCGCGGGACCGGGTCTTCCTCTCGAGGAGATCACTGACACGCAGATCGCCTTCGTCTATTGGGACGCAACGACTGCGCGGAAGCGACAGGATCTGATCGATGAGCTCGAATCCGTCGATGCGAGACCCACCCGCGAGGGTGTCGCGCGTCTCGAGTCCGTCGCCGACATGGTCGGAATCAATACGAGCAGCCCGTCGGCGGTACGACTGCAGCAGTTTCCCGGCCGGATCGTCCTGATGAACCCCCGCACCCTCGAGATCCAGGCGTTTCCCGCAGCCCCTCCGAACGCCCGACCGCTCGCCTGGTCGAGGGATCGAACGCGTCTGCTGTTCAACAGCACGCATCAGGATGGGGGCCGGTCGCAGCTCTACGAGTACGACACCCGATCCGGTCAGACCGTCAAACTCACGCACGGTCCGGACTACCACCTCGAGGGTGACTACGGTCCGGATGGCCGGCTGCTCGTGACATGGGTCAGGCTGGCTCCGGATCGCCAGCTCGCCGGTCTGGACATCCGGCCGCCCGGCGGAGGCATTCCGACGCCCATCATCGAAGGCATCTATCCGTCGACACCCCGCTGGTCATCCAACGGGCGCACGCTCGTCTACGTCGAAGCAGACAACTCGAATGGGCGCCGCGACCGTTCGTCGATCGTCGTCCGATCAGCCGAACCGGATGCCGAGGGCAAACCGGTTGCGCGCGGCCGTGAACCCGTCTTCACTCCGGATGGCGAGAGCATCGTGTATGTGGCGCAGACGCCCGGTGGTTGGCGCCTGCAACGGCTCCGAGCCGACGGATCCGGTCGGGCGCCGGTCGGCCGAGGTGCTCACGACGAGCGTTGGCCGGCGGTTTCTCCCGATGGTCGACACATCGTCTATCTGTCGAGCGAGGATGGCTACGACCAGCTCTACATCCGCCGCATCGACGGATCCGGGGAGCGGATCCTCCTGGCCGAGGGTTCCGCGGCATTCCCGGTCTGGTAGATCACGATACGAATCCCGACCGGCGCGGGCCGCCTGCGTGCGATCCGATGCCCTCCGGTCCATCCACCCTGCAGCAACTCGAAAATTCATCACTCACGCAAGCAGACAGCCAAGGAAGGAAGGCACACATCATGCCCCAGCAGAACTCTCGCGATCTCGTTCCGGTCCACGGTGGCCTCGAGCAACCCGTCGACCGGCTGGTTGCCCTGAAGGACAGGAAGGTGTTCCTTGCGGAAGCAGCTCGTCTCCAGTCGATTCGCGTCAGCAGCGCCGATCTGTCCACGATCCATCGCCTCGCAGACGGCGCCCTGTCGCCACTCGAGGGACCGATGAAGCAGGAAGAGTTCAATCGCGTGCTCGACGACTCGGTGATCGTGCGAGGCGGTCGCCGCTACGCGTGGACGATTCCGCTCTCGCTGCCGGTGACGAACTCGGAGGCCGCTGCGGTATCGAAGGGGTCCTCGGTTGCGGTGCACACGGAAGAGGGCGAAGTCGTCGCGATCATCGATGACGTCGAAGTGTTCGATTGGGACAAGCCGCGCTACGTCCGGAGCGTCTACGGCACCGAGCGCCTGGATCATCCCGGCGGACGCATGGTCGAGAGTGACTCCCGGACGAAGCTTCTCGGTGGATCGATCCGAGCACTCCCCCAGCCGCGGAACCCCGAGTACGGCGAATTCATGCTGTCACCGAACCTGGTCCGCACCTTCATCCGGGATCGCAAGTGGGAGCGGGCCCTGGCCTTCCAGACCCGCAACCCGCTGCATCGCGCGCACGAGTATGCGCTGGTGTCGGGCGTCGAGGTTCTGACGGAAGCGGGTCATTTCGCCGGAGCGGTGTTGAATCCGCTGGTCGGTGAGCTCAAGGGCGACGATGTGCCGGCTGCCGTCCGCATGCGCTGCTATCGCGAACTTCATGCGAAGAAGCTGCTCGGGCAGGGCGACAAGAACGAGGCGATCTGGAACAAGGCTGGCTACGACATCTCCGAGGTGTTCGAGTTGATCGCGCTCGACATCAAGATGTTCTACGGAGGACCACGCGAAGCGGTGATGCACGCCATCAATCGCCAGAATTATGGCTTCAGCGACATCGTGATCGGTCGCAAGCATGCGGATGCACCGTATGAGGACGGATCGGCGATCTGGGGCGACTTCGACGCGCACGAGATCTTCGACAAGCTGCAGGGTGAGCTGCACATCAAGCCGTGCAAGATCGGATTCGCCGCCTACTACGAGAAACTCGGGCGTGTGGATCTGACCGAGCGACACCCCGGTGAGCAGCCGTTCTCGATCAGCGGAACCAAGGTGAGGGAACAGCT
Source organism: bacterium (assembly GCA_031413515.1). GTDB lineage: Bacteria > Myxococcota_A > UBA9160 > UBA9160 > UBA4427 > TMED88. The sequence goes on along the minus strand of JANOFF010000048.1, from coordinate 85,415 downwards.
CAAGGCGGGAGAACGACCGGACGAACGCATCATGAGGCCCGAGACGTCCGATGTGCTCATCCAGGCATATCGGGGGTGACGCGGATCGAAGAGGGGTGATCGGATGAAGATCGGCATCCCGCGAGAAACGAAGGACAAGGAACATCGTGTCGGGCTCGTCCCCGATGGAGCCGCGGCGCTCGTCGGGGCGGGACACACGGTGTGGGTGGAGACGCGGGCCGGTGTCGAGAGTGGTTTCGACGACGCCGCCTATCTGCGGGCTGGCGCGCAGATCGTGTCGACCGAGACCGTGTGGAGCGAGCCGGATCTGATCGTCAAGGTCAAGGAACCGAACGCGGCGGAATGCGAGCGGTTGAATCGCGAACAGGCGCTCTTCACGTACCTGCATCTTGCCGTCGCCCCCGAACTGACCACGAGACTCCAGACTGCAGGCATCCGCGCTATCGCGTACGAAACAGTGCAACTCCCGGATGGATCCTTCCCGATCCTCGCACCGATGAGCGAGGTGGCGGGACGTCTGGCCGTTCAGATCGGCGCGCATCTGCTGCAGCGCGATCAGGGTGGCAAGGGGCTGCTGCTCGGTGGTGTTCCGGGTGTCAAGCGTGGCCGCGTGACGATTCTCGGCGCCGGAATCGTCGGCATCAACGCCGTACGGATCGCCCACGCGCTCGGCGCCGAAATCGACGTGTTCGACATCGATCTGCGTCGGTTGACCTATGTCTACGATCTGTTCGGTGGTGATCTCAACACGCTCTACTCGAACGCGTCCAACATCGAGCGATCCGTGGCGGAGAGCGATCTGATCGTGGGTGCGGTCTACATCCACGGCCGACGAGCACCACGACTCGTCACGAGCGCGATGGTTTCGCGCATGGAAGCCGGATCAGTGGTGGTCGACGTTGCGGTCGATCAAGGCGGATGCATCGAGACGATCCGACCGACCACCCATTCGGATCCCACCTATGTGGTGGACGGGGTAGTCCACTACGGAGTCGCCAACATGCCGGGCGCCGTGCCGCGAACGTCGACCTTCGCGCTCACCAACACGACGCTTCCCTACGTGATGGAACTCGCTCAGCGTGGCATCGATCAGGCGATTCGTGAAGATGCAGCCCTGGCACGCGGCGCGAATGTCTGGCGAGGCGCGGTGGTCTGCGAGGGAGTCGCAGAGTCTCTCGGGATCGCATACCAGCCGATCGGCGAACTGCTCGGGCGCTGATCCGGGTCGTCAGACCGTTCGGATGCGCGCTTCGCAGGCACGCGCCAGCAGGCTCGATTCGGATTCGCCGTCCTCGACATGGATCGCGTAACCGAACGCCAGTTCGATCTGCACGGGATGATTCAAGCGTTCGTCGCGGCGGATGCGATCGGAGATCGCGCGCGCCAACCGAGACACACGCTCGGCGGGATCGGGGCCGGGATCGGGCAGCAGGGCGGCGAATCGCCCATCGTCGAGCCGGCCGGGCACGTCGAAGTCGCGCAGCTCGGAGCGAAGCGCATCGCGGATCGCCATTCGGACCTCGTGGACATGGTGCGGACGCTCGGGGCCCGCGAGAGCGGCTGCGTTCTCGATCTCGCAGGTGGCGATCACGAAGGCGTTCGGGCGCTGGCTGGCTCGCACGATCTCCTCCCGGATCCGTCGGCCGAGGTATCCCGCATTCGGCAACTCCGTTTCGCTGTCGAAATTGCTGTGCGAACGAGCGGCCGCATGCGCGCTTGCATTCGCGATCGAGCGCTCTACGTACGCGACGAAGCGGCCGAAGATGTGGCTGTCTTCGTCGTCGAACTGACCGACGAAAAATCGATCGATCGCGACCTTGTCATAGATCGAAACGGTGCCGATCACTGCGCCGTCGACCTTGAGCGGAGCGCTGATCAGCGACGTGAAGTCGTTCGCGAAGGGAGCGAGCTTGGAGTCCCGGGCGAGATCGCGGACGTAGACCAGTGTGCGCCGCTTGATCGTCTCGATGGAGACGAGTTTGTCCAGTTCGAAGAGGCCCGGCTGAACGGAGTCGTCGGCCGAGCCGAAATACGACGAGACTCGATAGCGACGGGTCTTCGGGTCGCGCAACCGCAGGATGGCGTGATCCGCGTCGAGGATCATGGCAAGCGAGGACGTCGCGAGTCGGGCCACCTCGTCCACGTCGGTGGCCGAGAGCATGCGGACCCCGGTCTCGTTGATCGCGCTCATCCGGGTTGCCCGGGCGCGGATGTCGGCCTCGCGGCGCGCGCGTCCGACACCCTCGGCGACCGCCGCGGCGATCTCGAGCAGTGCCTCTTCGGCGGCGCGACCGTGGGGAGGCCGGATTCCCGCTTGAGCGGCGAGGACCCCGACCAGCTGCTCACCGATCATGAGAGGAAGCGCCGCGTATGCGATGCGACCCTGGTCGCCGCGCAGGAACGTGGGACGCCGGCTCTGCGCCACTCCGCCGTCGACCCCCTGTCCGATCACGACGCGGTACTCGCCTCCGAATCCTCCCCCCGCCAGGGAGGTCGCGGTGAGCATGAGTTCCGTCGACTCGGGTGCGGGTTCACAGAGATAGATGCTCGCGATCCCGTCGCCCATGCGTTCGGCGACGCGCCTGCAAATCGACTGCAGTCGGGTGGCGAGCGGCGCCGGGCTTGCCAGCAGATCGTGCGTCTCGCGCACTGCCTCATAGCGCGCAGCGTGATCGCGCATGCGCGCATGATCCTGGGCTCGCCGGATGATCTGTGCGTCGAGGCTCGCCAGCTGTTCGACGAAGGCGAGATCGTCGGCACTGAAGGCGTCGGTGCGAACCGTGTGATGGAGGTTCAGCACACCGAGCACCTGCCCGCCTTCGATCAGAGGTGCGGAGATCGCCGACTCGACGTCGAGCCGCTCTCGCAGGATGTGGAAGTGCCGCCGATCCGCCTTGCCCTCGACGTGGATCGACGTGGCGGTTGCGGCGACCTGACCGGCAATGCCCTCGCCGAGAGGCACGCGGATCTTCGGCCACAACTCGGGTTCGACACCGATCGCGACTTCGATGTAGAGCTCACGGCGTGTCGGGTCGAGCAGCATCAGCGATCCGCCCTCGGCGTGGGTCACGCCGACGGCGATCTCGAGCATGCGTGTGAAGAGTTCCTGCGAATCGATCGTGAGTTCGACGGATTCGACGATTTCGGCGAGTGCCTGGAGGAGTTCGGCTTTGCGGTCGCGAGGGCTTGTCGAATACCCGAACAACAGCCGCGCGGTCAGTGGTGAGACGACCTGCATGCCGCGGGCGGTAGCCTCGGGAAAGCGCGAGACGAAGGGTTCGAGTTGTCCGTCGTCGACGACCACGTCGATCGCATGGCGCGAGGTGAAATCAGCGAAGTCGTCGCCGACACGATTCCGGACGAGCAGGGCGAGATCGCTTCCGAGACCTCGTGCACGGGCGACGGCCGCCCCGGGGTCTGGATCGTAGACCCGGACCACCTCGGCATCCGGGGCGTCGGCGAGCAGCCTGGCCAGGCGCAGTGCCTCGTCGTTCGCGCCATAGAGACCGATTCGACGACGACTCATTTCACGTCATCGTCGAGCAACGGCTCGAGTTGGATACGGAGGTTCAGCGTCACGGTTTCGCCCTCATCGTTGCCGAGCACGAGCGGAACCCGGACTCCCAGCTGGCCGTCTCGACTCGCGGCTCCGACGGAAACGATCTTCATGTCCGCACCGATGCGGGCACCGGAAACCGGTTTCGCGCTGTTGGCTACGTCGGGCCACGGACGATCGAACGCGGACTGGGCTTCCAGGATGGTCTCCGCCGACTCCTCACCCGCTCCGTCCGACTCCGAGAGGATCGCGGCCTCCATGGCGTCATGCCTGCCGAAATCAGTCTGCGTCGAAGGGGCGAGCGGCTTCTCGCGGAGGGGAATGGCCGACGGGCGGGGAGCGGATTCGGCTCGAGGCACCGGCGCGGTGCCGACGCGCGGGGTTCGCGGCGCAGCATCCATGGGCGGAGGTGCGACACGAGCCGTGGGGATCGCGGCCCGCTTCACGGGAGCGACCGGCTCGGGCTCGATGTGCCGATCGCGCAGCACGCGGACGACGCGTTTGGAGATCGTCGTCAGCGCTTGTAGAACGCCGGTCGTGTCGGTCGCCACCGTCTCGAACACTGCTGCCCCGGGAAGGTCGAGTCTGCGGTGCAGCTCCTCGATCGCGAAGGGATCGCCCAGATCGCGCTTGTTGTACTGCACGACGACGGGGATCTCCTCGAGGGTCCGCCCGTAGGCGCCGAGGCTCTCTCGCAACTCGGCCACCGATGCGATGTTGTCGTCGAGCCGCTCGGCCCGCGCATCGAGGACGAGGACCACACCGTCGATCTCGTCGAGCAGCTGCTTGCGTGTATGCGCGAGTCCCGGTGCTCCCGGTACCGCGATCACCCGCAACTGGGTCGGAGTGCCATTGAGCGTTCCGAGCTGGATCGGAAATTCCTCGAACGTGACCGTCGGATCGAGTCGGGTTGGAACCTGCTTGATGTCGCCGCGATGATCGGCCTTCAACTTCGAGTGGATCGCACGGAGACTCGACGTCTTGCCGGATCCCTCCGCACCCCAATAGACGATGCGAGCGGTGACGGAATTGCCCGGGTTGGCCTTTGACATCAGATCTTGCCTTTCTTGGTCAGGATGCGGCGAGCGTGGGTCGAAATCACCGACGGTACGTCTTTGCTCTTCATCAGGGCCTTGAGGTCGCGGTCCTGAAGATAGTTCAGGAACTTGATCGCCTGGGGCTGTGGGGTCTTCGGATTCGTGGTCAGAGCGTGCTTGACCGCATAGCTCCGTGTCCATTCCTTGTTGTGGGAGATCTGACGCAGTATCTCGTCGCTGACCGAGCGGGACTGGGCCATCGCCACCACTTCCGTCTCGGTGATCTTCGGGCTCGCGAGAACCGACGTGGCCACGATCTTGTTGCGATCCTTGATCAGCAGCCCCCGCGCCTCTTTGCCCCCCACCCGCGCGAGTTTGATCTTCTGCATCACCGTCATGTTCTGGATCGCGGCGAACAGATTGCCCTGGACCTCCTCATCTTCGAGATCTTCCTCCGAGGCGAGGATCTTCGCGACGTCGGCCGCTCCGCTGCCGAGCATCGCGAGCAGCGCCTTCTCGGCGGATTCCTCGGACAGATCCTCGTCGGTGTACGAATCCTCGACGCTTGCCTCATTACCTGCGCCGAGGAACTTCAGGATGCGCTCGATCACCGAGTGTCCGGTCAGTGGATTCTGTCCGAGGGCGTCGACGATCGCGTCGTGGCGCAGCATGCGCTCCTGGTTGTTGCTGATGATCTCGACTACTGCGCGCAGGGGAAGTGTCGCGAGGTAGGCGATCGTGGTGTCGTCGGTTGCCTGATTGAGTGCCAGCGACTGACAGACGGACTCGTTCGCGCCGTGCACATGCGCGAGATACGACAGCAGCGCGGGATTGGCCGGACCCGAAACGACGGTGCTCAGCACGTTGGCAGGCAGATCATCGAGGCTGCTTCGCGCGGTGTCCTTGACCTCCGCATCCGGATCATGGGCGAGCGCGAACAGCACCGTGGCAAGCTCGATGGGCTCGAGGGGCAGGGCACCACGCGCCGCCATCTTCCGTACGCCGAGCGGGGCGTCTCGGCGCGCGTATTTTTCCGCTTGCGGCGAGAGCGTGAGACGGATCCTGGACTTGGCGGCCGTCTGCTCCAAGCGAAGCCCTCTCCCACCCGATCGCGACCCGCGATGCAGTGGTGTGGTGACGTCGGCGAAACGCCAACTGTACGATCCGGATCGGCTCGGACCGGACCGAACTTTATCCTCCGAGGTTCCGACTTCGCTCGTGTTTTCGCGGGGATGCGTGCCGAGACACGTCGGCCCGAGGGGTCGCCCGGATGAACACGGGGCGGGCACAGCGCCGGGGTGGTGAATTGCCCGACAGGACTTCGCGATCGATCGATCGGACAGCGCGTCTGCACCGGCCGCGGCGGCCCGCCCTCAGCGATTCTTCTCGTACAGGATGCGCAGCCCGTCGAGCGTCAGGAAGGGGACCACCTCTTCGATGACGCGACTCTCCTCGGCGATCATGCGCGCCAGACCTCCGGTGGCGATCACCTTCGCCTTTCCACCGAGTTCGGGGCGGATCCGATCGACCATCGAATCCACGAGCCCCGCGTAGCCGAACAACAGGCCGGACTGCAGGGCCGCGGTGGTCGTCTTGCCGATCACCGACTTCGGTCGGGCGATCTCGACCCGGTGCAGCTTCGAGGCGCGATCGAACAGCGCCTCCATCGAGATGTGGATGCCGGGGCAGATGACCCCCCCCATGTATTCGCCCTGTGCGGAGATGCAGTCGAAGGTCGTGGCCGTTCCGAAGTCGACAGCGATCGTCGGACCGCCATACATCTCGTACGCGGCGACCGCGTTGACGATCCGATCGGCGCCCACTTCGTGGGGATTGTCGTAGCGGACGGGCATTCCGGTCCGCGTTCCGGGTCCGACGATGCCGGGCGTGCGCTCGAACAGCTTCGCACACACGCGCTCCCACACCGGAACGACGGGCGGGACGACGCTCGAGATGATGACATCGCCGACCTCGCCGGACTCGCGCCCCTCCTGTTCGAAGAGCGAGTTGAGTGCGATCGCGAGTTCGTCGGACGTCTGGGCACGATGAGTCGACAGCCGCCAATGACTGGTCAGCGTCCCCTTGCCCTTGGTGTAGTCGTAGATGCCGAGCGAGACGTTGGTGTTGCCGATGTCGACGACGAGCAGCGTGGAGATGCTCACGTTCGGGAACCTCCTGATTGGACGACGGGGGGGCTCAAGCTCACATCGCCGGCGAATACGGTCACGCACTCGCCGTCGGACGATTCGATCTGCAGGGCACCGGACTCTGCGAGTCCGAGCACTGTCCCCTCGAGCACGGAGTCGCCGATCTGATGGACTTTGACGCTGCGGCCCACCATGTCGAAGAACGCATCGAATCGCGACCTGACAGCCGCGAGACCGCCGCGAGCGTGTGCATCCAACACGTCCTCGAGTCGACTGTAGAGCAGGCGGGTGAATGCGGCGCGATCGACAGTCCGACCCGAGAACCCCGCCAGACTCGTCGCCCGCTCGCGGAAATCGTCCGGGAAGGTCGCCGGATCGACGTTGAGGTTGACCCCGATCCCGAGGATCGCATGGCTGACGCGCGCCTCCTCGGCGCCGAGTTCCATCAGGATGCCCGAGGTCTTGCGGCCGTGGAGCAGCACATCGTTGGGCCACTTGATGCGCACTGGTCCCGCGTCACCGAGCCACGCGACGATGGCCTCGGCGACCGCCACGCCCGCGGCGAGCAAGAGTGTCGGTGCCTGCGCGGTGTCCAGTTCGGGCCGCAAGACGATCGAGGTGTAGAGATTCTCGTGAGGCGGCGAATGGAAGCTGCGCCCGAGGCGACCCCGGCCCGCCATCTGGCCCTCGGCGATCACCGCGGTGCCATGAGCGGCGCCGCTGCGGGCGAGGTCGAGGGCCATCCGATTGGTCGAGTCGATCTCGTCGAAGTAGTGGAGCGTCCGACCGAGCCAGACCGTGGAGAGTCCGCGCTGGATCTCCTCGGCGAAGAGGCGATCCGGGACACCGAGCAATCGGTATCCACCTCCGGGCTCGCCATCGATCCGATAGCCGCGATCCCGCAACGACGTCACATGCTTCCAGACCTGCGCGCGCGATACGCCGAGCGTGTCCGAGAGTTGCGCACCCGAGCACGGCGACCCGTCCGCCTCGTGCAGGGCCTGGAGGATCCGCGCCATGCCGTCGTTCATGGGGCGCCCGGTCCGTCCTCGATTTCGAGCGCCACGTCGGCGGCGGGTGCAGAATGGGTGAGCGCGCCGATCGAGACCCGATGGACGCCCGCCTCGGCGAAGTCCCGCAGATTGGCCAGTGTGATGCCCCCCGAAGCCTCGAGGAGCGCTCGTCCACCCAGGCGATCGACGATGGCGCGGACCTGAGCGGGCGTGCAGTTGTCCAACAGCAGGAAGTCCGCGCCCGCCGCGCAGGCGATCTCCGCATCGGCCAGTGATTCGACTTCGACCTGCACGCGCAGACCCGCCGGTGCCGCAGCCCGGGCGCGCAGCACGGCCGCCTCCACGCCCCCGGCTGCAGCGACGTGGTTGTCCTTCAACAGGATGCCGTCGAACAGCGCGAAGCGATGATTCGTACCGCCTCCAGCGAGGACTGCGAACTTGTCCAGCGCACGCCAGCCCGGCAGGGTCTTGCGTGTATCCACGATCTGGCAGCGCGTACCCCGCACGATGTCCACGTGTCGCCGTGTCAGCGATGCGATGCCGCAAAGGCGTCCGAGAAAATTGAGGGCGGTCCGTTCCGCGGCGAGGATCCCGCGCGTCGGCCCCTCGACGATCAGCAACCGGCTGCCCCTGGTGATCGCTTCGCCCTCGACGCACAGAGGCTGGATGCGGAGCGCGGGATCGACGCGGTGGAAGACCTCGGTGGCGACGAACAGCCCGCAGGCCACGAGGTCCTCTCGCGCTTCGATGCGTGCCCGGCCCTCGGCGTCCGCGGCGATGACGAGGTTGGATGTCACGTCACCCGGGCCGATGTCCTCGGAGAGCGACAGGTCGACGAGATCTCGCCAGGTGGACGGGGAAGGGGGCGTGAGTGCGTGTTGCATCCGCGGCTCCGGCTCGCCACGTGCGGGCGGCCGCGCAGTCTAGCAGCCGGACCTCGTGGCTGCGGGTCTCCGAAGCGGATCAGTAGGCTACTGGGTCTCGCCCTTCATGCGCCGGATCTCCTCGGCGATCAGGGCCTCGGCCATCTGCGGGATCACCTCCCACGCGATCGCCTCCACTCGTTCGATCAGGGCCTTGATCAGTGCATCCGGCAAGTCGGCGAAGGCTTCCCAGGCGACGCGTTCGAGTGTGTCGTGGATCCTGTCCCGCATCACGGGACTGATGTCCGGTCCGCTGGCGCGCGGTGCCGGCGGAGGGGTCTGATTGCGCTCCTCCGCGAGGTCGAAGGGCTCGCCGAGCAAGCCATCGCTCATGGCGATCTCGTCCTCGACATCGGTGGCATCGAGCAAATCGTCTTCCCGAGCAACGAGAACACTCGATGCCGAAGCATCGGAATCGAACGGGTCGAGCAATTCCGAGGTCGAGACGTCGTAGCGACTCGCCACTTCCGGGGCAGCACCTCGACGTGCAACGCCATCGCCGGCCGAGAACGGACCCGGGGCGGCTGCACGGCTTTGTCTCGAGGACGGCTCCGGAGCGCGCGAGCCGGGAATGGCGGCGTCACCGAAGTCGAATCCGGAGTCCGAATCGTCGCCGACCACGGGCTCGCCGAAGATGTCGTCGGAAAGCATCGTCGCGCTGGCATCGAGTTCGAGAACGTCATCGTCGCGGCCGTGGTCCACTTCCATGTCGAGCGATCGCACTGGCGACTCCAGCTCGCCGAATGACACGCCGTCGCTCGAATTGCCCCCCTCGCTCATGATGATGGTCGTGAGCGACGGATCGCCCACCGACGGTCCCGCCGCGAACGCGTCCACCTGGAAAGCCTTCGGTGTAGCAGGTGCCGGCCGCTCGGGCGCGCCGGGTCGAGCGAGGGGCGCGGGGCGAATGCTGCCGGCGGGCGGCTGCTGTTGCGCGAGCGGCGTCGGTCGCGGCACGGACTTCGGTATCGGCGGCGGCGTGGAGGTCTCGAACGTCTCGTCGAACCGCGGCGTTGCGTCGAGCGCGCGCACCGCTTGTTCTCCCGCGATCCGGCGACCGATCGGCGAATCCTGCGCACGGGGCGACGATGACGCCGGCGATGAAGTGGAGAGCAGGTCGTCTTCAGCCAGATCAGTCATGACGGCAGCGTGGCGGGGACGATCCATCGACCCGGGCGAGGCGCCGACTCTCTCGAAGGAATCGTCGAGGGAATCACTCACGTCGAGTTCGGACAGCGAGGTGATCGGCCGACGGATGTCGAAGCTGTCGTCTCCACTGAGCGGGTCGATGGAGACCCCGCGATCGAGAGTTCGGGCGAAGTGGGGTGAAGCCGATCGGGTCACATCCTGGCCGAGCGAGATGTCGGCCGAATCCGGCTCGAAGAGCTCGAAGTCGTCGTCCGCGGTGGGCGCTGCCACCGGGGCCTTTGCGGCCTCGCGCAGCATCGTGTTGACCCGCTCCACCAGCGCCTGCGCCTCGAAGGGTTTCGTGATGTGGCCGTCCGATCCGACCGCTCGAGCGCGGGCCTCGTCGAAGGCTTCGAACGTTCCGGTCAGCAGGATCACCGGGATGTGGGCCAAGGCGGGATCGCCCTTGATGGCCTGGCATACCTCGTATCCGCTCCGACCGGGCATCACCACGTCGGCCAGCACGATGTCGGGCCGTCGCTCGCGAGCCATCGAGATGGCATCGTCGCCGTTGTCGGTCGTCAGGAGCTTCACGTCTTCGTTGGCGAAGCTGAGTCCGACGAGCTTCTGGATGACGACACTGTCGTCGGCGAGCAGAAGAGTCTTGGGCATGGGTCCCCCGCTTGATCAGAGGGGTCGAGCCCCCACGATCGACTTCGTGAGCGTACCGCTTGTGGGATTCATCGTCCGCCAGATGCGCGCGATTGAATGAATTCTGCGCAGTCCAGCAATACGACGGTTCCGACTGCTCGATCCAGTCCCCGTTCAAGGCCCGAGCCAGATCGGCCGATCAAGCGGTCTCACGTCGAGTGTCTCCGAAGAACGGATGATCCGGCGCTCGACCGGAGTTCGCCGGCATGATCCTGCGCGCAGCTGCCAGTACCCACGTCGGTCGCAGACGTCAGGCGAACGAAGACCGCTACGCGATGGCCCCCGACATCGGTCTGTACCTCGTGGCCGACGGGATGGGCGGGCATCGGGCGGGGCAGGTTGCCAGCGGAATGGCGGCGGAAGCCGCGATCCGCGCCGTCGAGGCTCTGCAGGGAGCCGAGGTCAGCCCGGCGGAGAAACTGCGTCATGCAGTCGCATGCGCGAACCGCGAGATCCACGGCGCGGCCATGCAGGAAGCCGAACTTCGCGGCATGGGCACGACGCTCGTCGCAGTGCTGGTCGCCAACCAGCGCCTCGCCCTGGCGCATGTGGGCGACTCCCGCGCGTACTTGATTCGGAATCAACGGATCCGACTGCTCACCGACGATCACTCGGTCGTCGGTGAACTTCTGCGACGCCAGGAAATCAGCGAGGACGACGCACGCGAGCATCCGCATCGCCACGTCCTGACGCGAGCGCTGGGCGTTCGAAAGAGCGCCGTACCAGATCTCGCGGAGTTGACCCCTCAGCCGGGCGACGTGGTCCTGATGTGCTCGGATGGTCTGACGACTCACATGCGCGATGAAGAGATGCTGGCGTGCGTGCTGTCGACCGACGAACCGCAGCTGACGTGCGAACGTCTCGTGGAGTGCGCGAACGAACGCGGTGGCGTGGACAACATCACGGTTCTGGTCGTCCGCTACGACGCGTGATCGGCCGGGCCCTCCACCTGGTCGGCTGAACTCGGCTCCCGGCGAGCGCCCGGCGGGCCGGGCTTGCGAGGCGGGTCGTGGGTCCTGGTGGTGAACTGCGCGGTGGTACCGCCGAGGGGGCCGGTGCGCACGCAACGTCGGATCCGCTGCGTGCGCTGCCCGGTCAGCGGTCCGCGATCCCCTTGAGCTTCGAGCGCAGGCGCATCACCGCCTTGGTATGGATCTGGCAAACGCGGGATTCCGTGATTCCCAGGATCCCCCCGATCTCCTTCATGTTGAGATCTTCGTAGTAGTAGAGCGAGATCACGAGGCGCTCCTTCTCGGGAAGCGTGCCGATCGTGTCGGAGATCACGTGCTTCGTCTCGAGCAGCTTGAGCGAGGCGAACGGATTCTCGGAGTGGACGTCTTCGATGATGTCCGCGAACGTACCGGCACGGTCGCCATCCGAATTGGTTCCGCGGATCTCCTCGAGATTGATCAACGAGATTCCCCGGACTTGATTCAGCAGGGTGTGGAACTTGTCGATCTCGAGTCCGAGCGAGTCGGCTACTTCGTCGTCCGAGGCGGACCGACCTAGTCGCTGCTCGACTTCGCCATAGGCCCTCTCGAGCTTGCGGCTCTTCTGGCGGACGCTGCGCGGCACCCAGTCCAGCGAGCGGAGCTGGTCGAGGATCGCGCCCTTGATCCTGAATTCCGCGTAGGTCTTGAATTTGCAGTTCTTCTCGGGATCGTACTTCTCGATCGCATCCATCAATCCGATCACGCCCGTGTTGTGCAGGTCATCGAGGTCGATGTGGGAGGGCAGCCGCACCGCGATCCGGTTCACGATGAATCGGATCAGCGGGGTGTGTTCCAGGACGATCTGCTCTTTGAGATCCGACGGGATCTCGTTGTACTTCTCTTTGGCCTCGCGCAGCATCGCTTCCATCAACCGTTCTCCTCGTTGCCAGACCCCACGCTCTGGCCGTGTCGATCGTGACCGGTGGCTCGATCGGCGGGCGCCGCACCCACCGTCTTCCCTTGCGTGACCGGGACTCTTCGAGACGAGGTGAAGAGCAGGGCTCGTGCCAAGCAGTCGGCTGGCGCTGAAAAAAGCCAACCAGACTGGGACGCGATGCCGGTCCCTGATCGAATTCGATCCGCATGTGTTTGGAATCCCTAAAGAATCCAGAACACAAGACCGGGGTCGGGAAACGCAGTTTCTTGCGCGTCGCAGTGCCACCCGGGGCTGCATGCGGGTTCAGCGATGCGCAGGACCGTCAGGAGGCCGACGCAATTCGTCGTCACGAGTTACGAATCCGTCGTTCGCGACCGGTCTTCGGGTCGCGAACGAGCGTGCGCGATGGTCTTCGCCCGCCGTAACGGTCGAACGCGCGTCCGAATGAAGGGGAATCGCGCTCATTCGATCAGCGACCCGCACCGCCCGCCCGGGGTCCGCCATGGGACTCTCCGACCGGCGCGTTCCGTCGGCCCGCTAGGGCTGGACGATGTTCCGCTTCTTGATCTTCTCGAGCAGAGTCGTGCGGTTCAGCCCGAGCAGCTGGGCGGCGCGGTTCTTGTTCCATTGAGTGCGATCGAGCGCCTGGGAGATCAGGTCTCTCTCGAGTTGCTCGACCGCCGAATTGAGCGAGATGCCATCGACCGGAAGCGCCAGGCCGACGGGTGCGATGTTCCTGTCCGAGTCGCGCAGTTCCTTCGGCAGATCCTCGACCGCGATTTCGCTGCCGTTCGAGAGCACGGCGAGGCGCTCGATGGTGTTCTCGAGCTGTCGGACATTGCCCGGCCAGTCGAATCGGACCATGTACTCCATCGCCGCGTCGGAGATCGAATCGACCCGCGAATGGCGCTCCTGGCTGGCGATGTCGAGAAAGTGATGTACGAGCAGGGGAATGTCGTCTATTCGCGCACGCAACGGCGGCACTTCGATCGGCAGCACGTTGAGCCGATAGTAGAGATCCTCCCGGAATCGGTTCGCCTCGATCAATCCGGGCAGATCCTGGTGGGTGGCCGCGATGATCCGCACATCCACCTTCACGGTCTTCGACGACCCGACCGGTTCGAACGTCCGTTCCTGCAGGACGCGGAGGAGCTTCACCTGGAGATTCGGACTCATGTCGCCGATCTCGTCCAGGAAGATCGTGCCGCCGTCGGCGAGTGAGAAGCGACCCTGCCGATCGTGGCTGGCATTCGTGAAGGCGCCCTTGACGTGCCCGAAGAGCTCCGATTCGAGCAGTTCCTCGGGAATCGCGCCGCAGTTGACCGTCACGAGCGATCGATCCGCGCGGCGGCTGTTGTAGTGCAGCGCCCGGGCGATCAGTTCCTTGCCGGTGCCGCTCTCGCCGTTGATGAGCACCGTGCTCTCGGTGTCCGCGATCTTCTCGACCAGGGCGAGGACGTGCATGAGGGCCGCGCTCTTGCCGATGATGTTGTCGAACTTGTAGCGGGACCGCAGGGCGGAACGGAGCCGCCGATTCTCCGCCTTGAGGCGGCCGTGCTCGATCGCTTGTTCGACAAGGCGTCGCACCACGTCGAGCTTCTCCTGCTCGAACGGCTTCTCGAGGTACCAGAACGCTCCCGCCCGCAGCGCGTCCACCGATGCCTCGGCGCTGCCGTAGCCCGTGATCACGATGCACGGCAGATCGGGTTCGAGTTCGTGGATCTGGCGCACGAGTTCGAGGCCATTGATGCCCGGCATCTTGACGTCGCAGAGCACGAGGTCGAGCGGCTGGGCCGAGACGATGCCAAGGGCTTCGCTCGAATCACGGGCCATCAAGACCTCGTGACCGACGCGCTTGAGGATTCGTTCGAGTGCTCGCCGGTAGAGTTCTTCGTCGTCGACGACGAGGACGTGGGATTTCTGCAGGGTTGACTCCGCATGGCGGAGGGGGCTTGACCAGCATAGGCCGCACGTCCGGGCCCATCAAGCCGATCCGTACATCGCGACCTCTCAAGGGGCCGATCGTCATGGCCGATGAACCCGGTCATGGACGGGTTTCCCGGAAACAGCCTGGGCAGGGTCGGGTCGAGGCCCGCTGTGCGCAACGTCATCGCGATCGTCGACGACGAACCGCTCGTCGTCCGAGCGTTGACCCGCATGCTCTCCACTGACGGCCACTCGCTGGTCAGCACAGCGCGGGTGGAGGAACTGTCCGACCTGCTCGAGGAACCGGCTCTCGCCGTCGTACTGCTCGATCTATTCATGGGCGGGGAGGGCGGCCTCGACGCGCTGTCCCGGATTCGCAGCCAGCGACCCGACGTGGAGGTCGTCGTGATGACCGGAAGGGCCAGTGTCGAAAGCGCGGTCCTCTGCATGCGGGCCGGCGCGTTCGACTACCTGTCGAAGCCGTTCTCCGACGTTGCCCGCGTGAGGGACGCGGTGAACGTCGCGCGCGCGTGTGCTGTGATGGAATCGCCGCGCGATACACGCGACGCTCTTCGCAGGACCGAGACACGCGACGAAGTCCCGGCAACGGACTGGACTCGGGTCCCGCTGGCAGTGGAGTCCACCGCGCCTCCGGCAATACCGCTCACACTCGAAGCGTACGAACGACTTGCTCTCGAGCGCGCTCTGCATGAAGCCGCGGGGGATGCAGCCGAAGCGGCGAGAAGGCTCGGGATCGGCCGAAGTACCTACTATCGCAAGGCGGCCAAGCACGGCGTCGATCTCCAGCGTCGCCATGCGGACGGCGAACCGAGGTCGGCTCCGGCTGCGCGTCAACGGCCGCCCTGGTTTGGTGGGGGAGCCTCGATCAGTTAGATTGCGCGGCACCCCCCACCGCTTTCAGGTGGCCCGAGTGCGAGATCTCGCGAAGTTCCGTTCCACGTCGGAATCGTCCGTCGTCCGGATAGTGGTGTTCGAATCTGCGGGTTCCGGCGCGGCAACGCGCAGCGCCCTCGAGCGGATCGGTGCGGAGGTCGACTTCGTTTCGGCGACCTCCATTTCGGCCTGCGTCCGGGCCGTCTCCGCCGGAGACGTGGATCTGGTCGTCGTGGTCCGGAATCCGGCGAGTGAGATTGCTGCGGCGCAACTGGCCTTCGGGACGGATGCCCCGCCGATCGTGGCGGTGATCGATTCGCAGGCCGATGAACCTGCAGCGCTCGACGCCTTCCGCGCGGGGGCGAGCGATTGCGTGCGTGAGAACACCGACTACGCGGAAGTCCTGCCGGTGGTCGCGCTCGAGCAGATCCGACGCTGGCGACAGCAGCGCGCACGCGCGGCTGCGAGCCGAAAGATCGCGTGGCTCGAGAGTCTGCAGGACGCGATCGTGAACCAGATTCCGGTGTCGCTGATCGTGCTCGATGTCGACGGCCGGGTGGTCGACGTGAATCCGGAGTTCTGTCGAGCATTCGATGTGGTCGGAAAGCAGGTGAGCGGAACGCGGCTCGAGGACATCCTGCCCTGGGATCTGCTCGACAGTGGCGCATTCCAGGACTTGATTCCGCCTGTCGCGACGCCGATCCAGTCGGGTTCGCGCCTCGCACGCACGCGCGGTGCGGATGGCGGGTCGCGGGTCTACGACGTTCGTGGACAGCGGCTCGACGAGGCGGGTCGGGTCCTGATCGTACTGTCCGACGTGAGCGAGACGGAACTGCTCAGCCAGCGCGTGGGTGCCCTCGAGCGCTACAACGAGAACATTGTACTCAGCATCAACAGCGCTCTGCTGGTCGTCGATCACACGGGAAGGATCACGTTCGCGAACCCGACCGCGGGACAGATCCTCGGTCGGGCCAGCGCGGATCTGGTCGGACGGCTCGTTTCGGACTGGTTCTCGCCCTTCGACGACGGTCCGTCCCTGCTGTCGCGAACCCTCGCGGACGGAGTGCGATTCAAGGGCGCAGAGGCGATGATCCGGCTCGATACGGGAGCGGCGCTGCCGATCGGGATTTCGTGCACGCCCCTCGTCGATGATGACGGAAGGACCCACGGCGCCGTCGCGATCTTCCAGGACCTGAGCGAGATCAAGCAGCTGCAACAGCAGGTTCTGCAGCAGGAGAAAATGGCTTCCATCGGACAGTTGGCTGCGGGCATCGCCCACGAGATCAACAACCCGATGGGCTTCATCCACGCGAATCTCTATCAGATGAGCGAGTACCTCGAGGATCTGGGGACGTATCTGGACGCTGTGGACGAGTTGCGCTCGGTCGCATCCGGAGGTCCGGGCGGTGCGATCGAGGCGGCGGCCCGCCGACTCGCCGAGATCGGAGAAGGCATCGACATCGGATACCTGCGCGGAGATTTCTCGAAGGCCGTGCGGGAATCCCAGGAGGGTTCCGAGCGCATCCGTCACATCGTCCGCGATCTGCGCGATTTCTCGCACAAGGGATCGGCTGAACGCACCCTCGCGGACGTCAACCAATGCGTCGATACCACCGCGAACATCGTCTTCACGATGATGAAGGACTCGGTGGCGTTCGAGAAGGACTATGCCGACCTGCGGCAGCTTCGCTGCTACCCGATGGAACTCAAGCAGGTGTTCATGAACATCCTCGTCAACGCCTATCAGGCGATCGAGGAAGCGATCGGGCGCGACGGCGCGCGCGGGCTGATCCGGATCGTCACATCGCAGGACGAGGAGGGGATCACCGTCCGCATCAGTGACACTGGAGTGGGGATCAGCGAGGCGGATCGGCCGCGCATCTTCGAACCGTTCTTCTCCACGAAGGAAGTCGGAACCGGAACGGGTCTCGGGCTCTCCACCTCATACGCCATCATCGAACGACACGGCGGCAGGATGATGGTCGAGAGCGTCGTCGGCGAGGGGTCGACGTTCTCGGTCTGGCTTCCCTTCGAACCGCCGCTGCCCGAAGCCGAGAGACACTCGCCCGCGCCCGAGCAGAGCCCGTGAGCTGCGTGCTGATCGTGGACGACGAGGTGCGGATCCTGAATGCGCTCGAGCGCAGCCTGCGTCGCGAAGGCTGGGAGATCCTTACCGCCGATGGCCCGGAACAGGGATTGAAGATCCTCGCCGAGAGGTCGGTCGATCTCGTGCTCAGTGACCACAAGATGCCCGGCATGACGGGGAGCGAGTTCCTGCGAGTGGTTTCCGAACGCTGGCCAGACGTCGTGCGTGTGCTGATCACCGGATGGGCGGAAGCGGTGACCGAGACCGAAGTCCGGGAGATCGGAATCGAAGCCCTGATCCCGAAGCCGTGGGATGACGCGGAACTGAAAGCGGTCCTGCGTCGGCACCTTGGTTAGCGGAACGGGCGGACGGAACTCGTTGCGCGAGCGTGCGTGGCCCCGGATCAGGCCATCTCGTCGCGGCCGAGCTGCCGCAGGTAGTCGAGATCCGATTCCTGACTGTTCTTGGCACCGATCGCAAGGATCCGGAAGCGACGCACTTTTCCGCGCGTGTAGTAGATGCGTCCCTTGCCCGCGAAACCCAGCTCGAAGATGGTGAGATGACCGGGCAGCCCGCCGACCTTGCGTCGCACGGCGACGTTGTCGGCTTCGTCGGCGAGTCGCTTCAACTGCTCTTCGGCCTTTAGCTGGTTCGCGTCGTTGCGAAGCTCCACGAGATCGTCGATCGCCCGGTCGTCGATCTCGAGAGTCCGGTAGAGGGTTCTCAATCTGCGCGCGAGGCTGTCGGCGCCCTTCTCCCGGGCACGCTCGGTCGGCGCACTGCCAGCCTTCTTGAGGCTCGTTTCGAGTCCGCGGATCGCTTCGTCCTTGCTGGCGAGGTCTCCGGCGGCCTCTTCGAGCAGGTCCTCGAGGGCGCGCACCTCCTGTGACAACTCGAGGGCCTGGGCGGCCTTGCCCCGCAGTTCCTCTTCGCGAGCGGCGAGGCCGGCGAGTTTCTGCTGCAGGCTGCGTCGCTCGGATTGCAGATCCGCGATCTCCTCGCTGAAGATCTGCTCGGCGGGCTCGACCTCGGAAAGACGCTGTCGCGTCCGCTCGAGTTCGCCTTCGATTTCGGCCGCCCGATGGGCCGCTGCGTCGCGGCCCTGCAGCGCCTGGTCGAGTTCCTGTTCGTGTCGGCGCTGATTGGCCCGGTTGTAGGCGTACAGACCCCAGATCAGAACGGCGGCGTAGACGATCAGGATCGCATTCGCGAGCAACGCATTGTGGGGCACGGAGACGTTGACGTTGGCGTTCGCGGGCAGCAGATCCACCGCCTGGCGGAGCACGTCGGTCGGATCGAGACCTTCGGGCTGCGGAACGATCCGTCCCTGCACGTAGATCCAGGTGATGCCGTCACTGCCCAGGACGAGGCTGGTCGCCTTGACGCCGCCATACAGCACCCACGGCGACTCCTCGATCGATTCGCGCATACGCGCCTGGATCTGGCTCGCGATCGGCTGATCGAGGCTCCTGATGCTGACGGCCTCGTCGGCCAGGGCCTGGAAGTGCAGATCGAGCGCGTACTCGACCCAGCGGATGGTGAAGATGTACAGGACCAGAAACGCGAAGATCGCGATGTAGACGAGCCCGAAGGACAGGATCCGGTCTCGCGCGGCATTTCCGGCGGTGCGGAGGGAGCGTCCGAACCACGTGGCATCCGGATCGAGTTCGTTTGCCTCGGTCATCGGCCCCTCAGGATAACGCGATCGGCCGTGCCTCCAAGTCGCGTCGGATCACCGCTGCTTCGCGGTGAGTGGATTCGCAAGGCAGATGTCACACACCGGATCGCCGACAGGCAGTCCATGAACGGCTAACGTCGGCAGCTATGCGCGTCGTCGACCTCGATCGGGACATGAGCGACGTCATTCCGACTGGAATGACGCCCGACAGCGAGTTTCTGTTCGATCGGATGACCCGGGTGACGCTGGATCGCACGGAAGCAGGGCCCGGTCACCGCGTCCTCGACGTGGCGAGCGGGGTCGGCCAGGACTCGATCGCGCTCGCGGCCAGCGGCGCCCAGGTGATCGGTGCCGAGCCGTCGAGTCGGATGATCGGGATGGCGCGTCTGTTCGCCGCCGAAAAATCGGGACCCATGCCAGGCTTCATCCGGAGCTGGTCGGACCGCCTGCCGTTCGCGACTGGCAGCTTCGATTCCACCTTCTGCAAGGGCGCGATGGACCACTTCGACGCCCCGGATCGGGCGATCGCCGAGATGGCGCGGGTGACCCGGTGCGACGGGCGCGTGGTGCTCGCAATCGCGAACTTCGACTCTCTCGCCTGCCGGATCGGTCGCGCCCTCGACGCGTTCCGCGAGGACTGGCTCGGCTGGCCGCCGATCCGTCGACGCCGTGGCTACGACGCGCCGAGCGACCACTTCACCCGCTACGACCCCGAACTGATCCGAGAGCAGGCGGAGGCCAGTCTGGTCATCGAGCACGTCGACGGCATCTCGCTCGGCTGGGGAATGCCTGGCTGGTCGAAGTTCACGGCGAGGCTTCCGCGACCGCTGGCGCGTCTCGCCTTGGTCGCCATGGATCGCATCGGCCGTCAGTGGCCGGCACTCTCCGATGTGATCGTCCTGGTGGGTCGCCCGCGTCGTTCCGAGAGCACCTCCGCGTAGCCTTCGGCGGTCGCCAGCGCGACCCGTCGCCACGAGAGGTGTTCGACGACCCGAGCCCGACCCTGTGTCGCGAGCACGCGTCGCTGGCCGGGATCGCCGAGCAATCGTTCGATGCCATCCGCCAGGGCCTCGGGCGAGTCGGTGTCGACGAGCACTCCACCACGGGTCAAGCCGATCACTTCGGGCAGTGCGCCAGCCCGACTGGCGACGACCGGCGTGCCGCACGCCATGGCCTCGACGGCCGGTAGCCCGAAACCCTCGTAGCGCGACGGAACGACGACCAGACTGGCCCGTCGGTAGCGTTTTACGAGTTCGTCGCTCGCCAGACGTCCCGTCACCTGCAGCCGGTCGAGGACTCCGTTCTCGCTTGCCCAGGTGAATACGCTGTTGCCCGGGTGGTCGTCGTCGACCAGGGTCAGCCGGTAGTTCCGTGGCAGTCGCGCCAGCGCGCGGATCAGTGTCCGGATGCCCTTGTTGGGATCGGAGGCGCGGCCGACGCACAGGACTTCGCCCTCGTTGCGCTGTGCACCCGGGTCCGGGCAATAGAGTTCCGTGTCGATGCCATTCAGCACGTTGCGAATGCGATCGGGAGACACCCCGAAGTCGCGAACGATCGTCCGGGCGCTCTCCTCCGAGGAGGTGAAGATGCGATCGAGTCGGCGGGCCACGCGGGACTGCATGCCGATCGGATAGAACTTCATCGTTCCGATGAGTTCCCGGATCGACTGATCGCGCAGGAACGAAGTCCGGCGATCGACCGTCAGCGGATGATGGATGGTCGACACGACCGGCAGTCCCATCCGCTGCAGGGCGAGCAGTCCCCAGCCGAGACACTGCACGTCGTGCACGAGATCGAATCGTTCGCCCTGCCCGAGTCGCCGGGCAAGGCTGCGGAACGCCCGGACGCTGAACGCAAACGGCTCCGGCAGGAATCCGTGGCGACTGGCCATCAACTCGTAGAAGTGCAGGGGCGAGAGCACGGTCAGCGGCGGATGTCCCGTCAGCATCCCCGCCCAGTCGCGGGTGAACCAGCGCCCCCACAACTGCAGATTGGGCAGGCGCTCGACCAGCCGGGCGAACGGCATCGGATCCGGGTACGGCGGACCTACCAGCACGTCGACCTCCACGCCGAGGCGTGTGAGTTCGCGGGCCAGGAACCACAGGTAGATGCCCTGGCCACCGCAATTCATGTTGCCGCGATAGGCGACGAAGCAGACGCGAAGCGGTCGACTCATCTCAGGCAGCGGCGCGGATCCGGGATTCCGGCTTCTCGGCGTAGAGGATCAGGCTCTTCGGGCAGATGAAGTCGAGGATGCGCTTCTCGACGGCATCCATCAGCGGCGACGTCGTCGCGTGCAGAAGGAACTTGCGATAAAGCCGGACGAGACGGCTCTGGTCGGCGTCGGGCAGACGCATCACCGAGCGCAGCACCCAGTAGGGCGTGTGGAATCCGTGCGCGAATCCCACGCCCACGGTGGAAAGGCCCGCCTGCGCGAGGCCAAGGGCGAGCTGGCGCGGTCGGAAGATCCGGATGTGGCCACCCGGGCTTTCGAAGTACTCGTCGCCGAGGCGCAGATAGAGATTCTCGCTGGTCGCTGTCGGGATCGTGATCGCGAGCCGGCCTCCGGGTCGAGTCACACGGGCGAGTTCGCGCGCCGCCGCCACGTAGTCGTGCACGTGCTCCATCACTTCGGAGCAGATCACGCGATCGAAGGTGCCGTCCGCGAAGGGCAGGGCGAATGCGTTGCCCTGCAGCATCGCCCCGAAGCCGCCCCGTTCACGAGCGCGGTCTCGCAGCCGGATCGACGACAGCCTCAGCGAATCGAAGTCCAGATCCAGCCCGACCACGCGTGCGCCGCGCTCGAGACAACCGAAGCAGTGACGGCCCTCTCCGCAGCCGGCGTCGAGGACCAGGTCGCTGCTGCGGACGTCAAGCCGCTCGAGATCGACGGTGAGCAGCACGCAGCGTGTCCTCGAAGACGTCCACGAGACCCGACGCGGCCTCGCTCCATTGAAAGACGCGCTGGATTCGCGCGCGCGCGGCCCGGCCCATGCGATCGGTCTTCTCGGGATCGGAGAGCACGTCGACCATGGCATCGGCCATCGCCCGGGGATCTCGCTGCGGGACGAGCAGTCCTGCGTGCCCGTCGGTTCCGACGACTTCGGGCAATGCACCGGCCGCATTGGCGATCACCGCGAGCCCACAGGACATGGCCTCGCTGGCGGGGAAGCCGAATCCCTCGAAGAACGAAGGTACGATCGCGACGCGCGCAGTCGAATACTGCTCGACGAGTTCCGGAACCGTCAGCATGCGGTCGACGATCTTCACGCGGCCCTGCAGGCGATGTTTCTGGATCAGGCGGGGCACCAGACCGTCCTTGGGGATCCGCCCATCGACGATCTTGAGCGTGACGTGCTCCGGCAGCAGCGAAAGCGCCTCGAGCATCGTGCCGATCCCCTTCTTGCGATCCTCCGTGCGACCGACGAACAGCATGTCGGTTTCCTTCTGCACGCCGGGCACCGGGCGGAAGAGATCGCTGTCCGTGCCGTTGTAGACGACGGGCACGTCCTTGCGCGGAATCCCGAAGTATCGCTCGATCTCGGCGGCCGAGGCGTGGCTGACTGTCACGATCCGATCGAGGCGTGGAGCCACCTGCTGCTGCATGAAGAGCGGGAAATACAACGTGCGCTTGATCTTCTTGATCAGGCGGGGATCGATCGCGTAGTCGGCCTCGCGGTCGATGTGCAGCGGGTGATGGATCACCGAGACGACCGGTGTTCCCATCGCGCGGATCCCGAGCAGGCCCCAGGACAGGCACTGATTGTCGAACACGACGTCGAACTTGTACCGCTCCTGGTAGGCCCGCCAGCGACGCATCAGGCGGATCCCGAACGTCTGCATCTCGGGGAACACGCCCAGCCGCGACACGCCGAGTTCCCACAAGCTCATCGGTTTCAGCAGCGAGAACGGACGCTCGGGGTCGAAGGCCGCTCCGATCTCGGCCCCGAATACGTTGTCGTTCGGGATCTCGTGCAGCGGAATTCCCGGCGCGAGATCCGGCAGTGGCGGCCCGGCGAAGACGTGCACGTCGTGGCCGGCCTTCTGCCATTCGCGCGCCAGGTAGGAGGCATAGATGCCCTGACCGCCGCAGAACATGTTGCCGCGATAGGTGAGGAGGGCGATTCGCATGCGCGCTCGCTCAGGCGGATTCGCGCGCGGAGTGTTGGGCGTCGTCCCGGGCATCCGTCGACAACACCTGCGGCGCCGGATCCGGGTCGACCTGGATGGTGGCGATCGTGTAGCCCACCCATCCAGCCAGCCCGAGCACGAAGAACGTCAGGGCCGCCACCGGCAGCGCGAGCGCCCAGTAGCTTCCGTTCAGGATCCCGATGAGGAAGAAGAAGGCGAGCAGGGCTGAGCCGATGCAGATCACCCAGCCCTGGGTGCGCGACGCGTCGTTCATGGTCGCTGTGCTCCGGAAGTGAGATTGTGAGGGGAAGCGTTCGCGACTCGTACCGACGTTGCCTGCCGTGACCGAGCACCGTTCGCGCTCGCACCCCGCGAAGGCAAGGTACTCTCACGCCGGCCTGCTCGGTCTGCGGCGGCTTGGGACGGCCGGGGCGAGCTGCAGAGTGACGAACGCGCCAAGTCTCCGCGATCTGACCTCGCTGTCAACCGCGCCCCTCGACGCCAAGCGACCGATCGGAGCGGCGCCGTGCGGCGGGAGACGGCCTAAGATCCGGCCATGCGGGTGATCGGGTTGATGTCGGGGACGTCGGCCGATGGCGTCGACGCGGCCTTGGTGGAGTGGCCCGATGGCCCGTCCGCCCGGCCCTTTCAGCTGCTCGCCTACGAAGAGACACCCTTCCCCGGGGAGATGCAGAGCCGGATCCACCGTCTGGCCGCCGCCGCGCTTGCACCCGCGGAAGTTCTCCCCGAGCTGGTTGCCCTCGACGTCGAACTCGCCGAGCACTTTGCTGCGGCGGCACTCAGGGTGGCTCGACACGCCGGTGTCGAGCTGTCGCGGATCGCAGCCGTGGCCTCCCACGGCCAGACGATCGCCCACCATCCCGAACACCGGGGAACGCTGCAGATCGGCTCTGCCTCGCTGATCGCCGAGCGCACGGGTCTGCCGGTCGTCGCGGACTTCCGACCTCGCGACATGGCGGCCGGCGGAGAGGGGGCACCGCTCGCCCCCTTCTTCCATCGCGCTGCCTTCTCCGTCGCGGGTGAGACCCGCGGCGTGTTGAATCTCGGCGGCATTGCGAATCTCACCTGGCTGCCCGCCGACGAAGACCCGGACGGCGTCGTCGCCTTCGACGTCGGCCCTGCCAACAGTCTGGTCGACGGCGTCGTCCAACGCACGAGCGGCGGTCGCGAGCGCCTGGATCGCGATGGCATTCGTGCAAGGCGAGGTCGGATCGACCCTGTCTTCCTCGACGAATTGCTCGAGGACGAGTACCTGCGACGCCGTCCGCCGAAGTCGACTGGTCGCGAACGCTACGGCACTCGCCGGGTCGACGAGGTCATCGCCCGCTGGCGATCACTGCGCGCCGGCGGCTCGGACGACGATCTGGTTGCGACTCTGGTCGCCCTGACGACGCGGGCCGTGGCACTGGCCTGCCGTGATCTGGTGCCGCGTGTACTCGGATCGAGCGCGGCTCTGGATCGCCTGCTCGTCGGCGGGGGCGGGGCCGCGAACCCAGCAGTGATGGACGGCTTGCGGGCGGAACTCCCGGGGGTTGCCGTCGAACCGTTCGATACGCACGGTGTACCCGCAGCCGCCGCCGAGGCCATGGCGTTTTCCCTGATGGGTCGGAACACGCTGCTCGGTCTGATCAACCATCTGCCGCATTGCACGGGCGCTGTGCAAGGTCGTGTGCTCGGCCTCGTCTCACAGGGCAACCGGCCGACGCGGCTGTTCGGCTGACGCCGCCGGTCGTGCCGCCACCGACGTGCCCGGAAAGCGAAAGAGGGGCCGGGCACGAAGCCCGACCCCTCTCGAGTCGTTCGGATCGATCGGTTCTTAGAAGACCGACTGGCCCGACACGCCGTCACACGGAATGACGGTGTTCTCGGTCGTGGCGGCGCAGTTCGCACCGGCGATCCCGTTGCCCGGGGTCGTCGCCTTCACGTATCCCCAGACCTGGTTCGTGGCGTCGCCGTCGATGTCCGCGATGGCATCAGCCGTGTACGACAGGTTGCCGGGGCCACCGACCACCACGGCGTACTGGAAGAACACGTTGCCTTCGGGCGCCCATCCCAGGATGCCGAAGTCGGTGAAGCCACCGGTATTGAAGACGACCTTCTGCGGGCCGGGAACGGCGACCGGCGTCGGCAGCGCGGGGACGTAGTTGCCGAACTCGGCCATGTAGGACTCTTCACCGGTTCGGATCGCGGCCAGGTTGACCTTGCCTTCCGCGCTCTTGGACTTGAGCTGGAAGCGAAGGAAGTTCGGAATTGCGATGGCGGCCAGGATACCAATGATCGCGACCACGATCATGAGCTCGATGAGCGTAAAGCCCTTCGCGCCCTTTCGGAGCATCTTGCGCATAAAGTCTGCCTCTCTCGTAGATTGCCTCCGTGACTGCCAGGTGTCGGACCTCGACGAGGCTGAAACGGATGCAGGCGGTCAGTGCAGACTCCGTGCCCAAGTCACGGACGACCGCTCACGCGCCGGCAGTCGTCGCGACAAGTGGCCGACCCACCAGACGAGATATCCGTCGCCGCGAGCCGGGTCCCGCATCTCGAATTCCGCTGGGGTTGGATGTCGGCGCCCAATCTCGGCGTGCGTGGCCGTGAATCGTCACCGCGCGCGGGCGATCGGGGACGCGCGCGGAGCGCTCAGAGCTTGACCACCAGGCCGTCGTCCGCGGTCTCGAATCCACAGCGTCCGCGTCGACGGGACATCTCGCTGCCGAGGTGCGTCAAGATGAAACTGCCCACGTCGAACGAATCCCGCCGCTCGGTGAGCTGCGAGAGGTTGAGGTGGAAGTCGAGCACTTCGTCGTAGAGCGTGCACTCGCAGATGAAGAGGTCCGCACCCGCCGACAACCTCGGCAGGGCGTCGAACCATCCAGTGTCACCGGAATAGACGACGGATCGCGGTCCCAGGCCGATCCGATAGCCATGCGGATGCGCCTCGACCTGGTGTCGCGTTTCGAACGCGGATACCACGGCCGGTCCGATCTCTTCGCTGCCGCCCGGTGCGAGTTCGCGAAACGAGAGAGGGAAACCCCATTCGAGCGTCGCGATCCCGTGCCCCATGGCAGCGGCCAGTTCCCGGACGCGGGCCTCGATCTGCGGGGGGCCGGCGATCTGGAGCGGACGCCGTCGTCGATCCTCGTAGACGGCGCCGAGCAGGAACAGCGGAAGTCCGCCGAAGTGGTCGCCGTGGAAATGCGAGATCAGGATCGTGTCGATTTCGTCGCGAGCGATGCCGAGTTCGCACAGGCCCGTGTTCGTGGTGGCCCCGCAGTCCATCAGCAGGGTGCCCCGTTCGCCGCGGATCAACACCGCCGACTGGCGCCGTCCCCCGGCCCCGAAAGCGTCGCTCGTCCCCACGAAGACGACCTCGCTCATCTACAGCTCCTTCGATCGTGCAGGCGCGCCGTCATTCGCCATCTCACCATCGGCTTCGCAAGCGTAGAAGCTTCCATTCGCAAAAACCCCCCCGTGTGCCCGCGTGCCATCCGGGATCCGTTCGCCTTCCCAGACCACGCATCGCGCGAGGTCGACCCCGCGGCCGAGCGCGACACCCGGGCCCAGAATCACATCGGAAGTCGGTCCGATGACATTGGTGCCTTCCGCCACGCTGCGGGCACTCGACAGATAGGAGAGAGAGGGGGGCGACAGATTCACTTTCAGATACTCGGCGGGCGTGCCCACTGGTTCCCAGCGGCTGGTCGCGCGAGACAACATTTCTCCCACGACCCTGTAGGAGCCCGCGCGCAGACCCGGTGCCAGCCAGTCCGACAGGTCTTCGAAGGCTTCGTCGGCAGGCCGGTCCCGCAGACCGTCGAAGATCGCGGGCGAAAAGAGACGGACGCCGACGAACACACCGGCCCGGCTCTCGCCCCCGAGGTCGAAGCGCCGCCCGATCCGGCGCACATTCTTGTCTTCGTCGATTCCGATGGTTCCGAACTGGGCAGACCTCGGATCGTCACGCAGAACCAGCGTGCAGTCGGCGCCGCTCACTCGGTGTGCGGCCACGAGTGCCGCGAGATCTGCATCGAGCAGCATGTCGCCGGCGACGACGATCGAGGGATCGCTGGCCGACAGGAAATCCCTCGCGCGGCCGATACCCCCCCCGGTTCCGAGCGGCGCGTCTTCGCGTGAGTACTCGACCCGCACCTGAGGTGGACCGTACCGTTCGATTGCCGAGATGATGCTGTCGGGCAGATGGTGCAGATTCACCATCACTTCGCGAACGCCATGGTGGGCGAGCCATTCGAGCAGATACGCGATCACCGGACGACCGAGGACGGGCATGGCGGGCTTCGCGCACAGATTCGAAAGCGGGAGCAATCGAGTGCCGAGTCCCGCGGCGAGGATCATGGCGCGCACACGGGACCTCGCTCCGATGCCTGTTGCGCGCGTTCGAGCAGATCTCCGCGCACGCTGTCGACGAGTGCGGCGAATGCTTCGATGCCCGGATCACGCCGAGACGCGCGGTGTGCGGCGGCTGTGAGGTTCTCGACGCCGTTCGCGAGCAACGGCAGATAGCGTCTGTCGCCGCGCCGCGTCGCCGCGTCGATGTAGTGGGAGAGATCCTTGGCCACGCGCACGAGTGTCAGCAGATCGAAGCGACGGTCGAACTCGTCGCCGCCCGGTGCATCGGGCAACCGCGGCCGGACCTCGTCGAGGTGGGCTCGGACCTCCGACTCGGGAAGCCGCACGTGCGAGTCGCGCAACAGACACACGAGGTCGTACTCGGGCGGTGCCAGAAAGGCGCCCTGCAGATCGATCATCACGAGGCGGGGCTCGGGCTCGTGGGCGCCCTGCACCAGATGGAGGTTCGCGGCCTTGTAGTCGCGGTGCGCGAGCCGAGCCGGCGTCTGCTCGCAGACCGACGCCACGATCGCGAAGGCCTGCTCGGTTGCTGCGATCTCGTCGGCCGTGGCAGGGCGCGCGAGGGCGAAGGGGATCGTCCACTCGAGCCACTTGCGCGCCTTGCTGGCGATCAACGCAGCGTCGAGCCGACGACTGAAGGCAGCCACGGGGGACGAGCCCGGCGCGATGGACTGAAGCGCGGGAACCAGCGCCACCGCTCGCGCGTAGAGGGCCCGACGCGCCGGAGCGGCGGCGACGGCCACCGCGCGTTCGAGGCTCCGGTCGCCCACGTCCTCTAGCAGTTCGATCCCCGCCGCGGAGTCGCCGCCGTAACGCTTCGGCACGGGCAGTCCGTTTTCCTCGAGCAGCCGCCGGATCGGTTCGAGCGGAGGCTCGGCGGCCGGTGCACCGACGCCGAGCGGTGTCGGATCGTCGACGCGGGCGACCAGCGTGGAGGGTTCGCCCTCCGCGAACGCGATGCGCAGGAAACGCCTCGTGCCGAGACCGGCCGGGATCTCGACGATCGACATGAGTTCACGACCGAGCAGCCGAGCCGCGAGCGCGGCGACGCGGGCATGCGGCGAGTCGTTGTCGGAAGATCGCATCACGACGTCTGCGAGCCGCCGGTCAGATGTACAGCCAGTGGCAGGCCGCCACGGCTCCGGTGAACCCACCGAGATCGCCGATCAGACAGGCGGCGAGCGTGTGTCGACCGTCGACGATACCGGCCGCGCCGAAGTACAGCGCCAGCACGTAGAAGGTCGTCTCGGTCGAGCCCATCAGTGTGCAGGTGAGATAGCTGATGAAGCTGTCTGGCCCGTGTGTCGTGAGGATCTCGCCCATGACGCCGAACGCGCCGGATCCGGACAGTGGACGGAGGATCACCATAGGCAGCACTTCGGCCGGTACGCCGATCGCGCTCGTGATCGGGTCGAGAGCACCGGTCAACAGACCGAGCGCGCCGGATGCCCGGAACATCGCGACGGCTGCGAGGATCGCGACGAGGTAGGGGACGATCCGCGAGGCGACCTCGAGGCCTTCGCGTCCGCCCGCGATCATCGAGTCGTAGGCTTTGACGCCGGATCCGTAGCCGATCAACAGCAGGGCCGAGACCATCAGGACCAGCAGCCAACCGCTGATGAGCTCCTTGATTGCACCGCCGATGCCGATCTCCGGAACGAGGCGCGCGCCCTCGAGACCGAGGCCGATCAGCACCAGGGCGATGAAACCCGCGATTACGAAGCGACGAAGCGGACCGCGAGAATTCGCGGGCAGGGCGACGCCATCCGGCAAGGATCCAGTGGGCTCGGCCAGCGCCGGAATCGGCGGTGGAATCGCGGGCGGCTGCGGTCGGTACCTCGAGAGCCGGCCGAGCGCGTAGTAGGCGAGCACCGCACAGACGGTCGAGCAGGTGGTGGCGATCATCGTGGGTGCCCAGATCGACCACGGATCCACGGAGCCCGCCGACTGTCGCAGGGCGATCGTGCCGAAGGGCGGAAAGATCGTGATCGCCGAGGCATTGATGGACAGGAACAACACCATGGCGTTCGACGCGGATCCGGGATGCGGATTGATCCGGGCCAACTCGCCCATGGCCTTCAAGCCGAAGGGCGTCGCCGCATTGCCGAGCCCCATCATGTTCGACGACATGTTCATCACCATCGCGCCGACGGCGGGATGATCGGGCGGAATCTCGGGAAACAAGCGGCGCACGATCGGCGTCAACACACGACCCAGCCAATCGCGCAGTCCGCCATCGAATGCGACTCGGGTCAGTCCGAGGAACAGCACCATCGCACCGACGAGACCGATCACGAGTTGCACGGCGCTCGACGCACCGTCGAGGAGCGCACCAGTCACCGCTTCCATGCGCCCAGGAATGAACGACGCATATGCGATCGAGATCAGCATCAGGCCGAGCCATACGCCGTTGAGCACCGGACCCCCCCGAATCCGTTCCAGAACGTGATCGATTGCTGGGGGGCAGGCTCCCGGATAAGCTCGGCGCCGTCAAGCGCTCG
The DNA here is from genome assembly GCA_031413515.1 of bacterium. Taxonomy (GTDB): domain Bacteria; phylum Myxococcota_A; class UBA9160; order UBA9160; family UBA4427; genus TMED88. The sequence goes on along the minus strand of JANOFF010000048.1, from coordinate 55,432 downwards.
TGCCCCCCAGCCGATCCGTTGGATATCTGTGCGGCCGGGAATCGCCGCGTTCGAGGGGAGCACCTCCAGTCTTGCCGATCGACTCGCTGATCCGGATCTCCGCGCGCAGGAAGCGAGTCGCGTGCATGAAGCCGTGGACATCTGCGGTCCTGAGCGTGATCGCGCTGTGTACGGTCGGAGTCGATTCGACTCGCGCGGGAGCGACGGCCCGGCCCCTCGCCGAGCGGTTGACTGCCGCGCTCGGTCAGGCGTCCTTCAAGGGGGCTCGCATCGGCGTTCTGGTCATCCGGGAGCGCGACGGCGCCGTGCTTTTCGAGAACCAGCCCGATCGCCCGCTGATTCCGGCGTCGAACATGAAGATCCTGACGGCGATCGGAGCACTCTCGGTGTTCGGTCCGAGCCACCGGTTCGAGACGCAGATCAAGGCAGATCGGATTCCCGACGGAGCCGGCTCGGTCGGACAGCTCGAGATCATCGGAGGCGGCGATCCGGTGATGAACAGCGAGGACTGGTGGCGGCTCGCGGCGGATCTGTATCGCGGCGGCCTGCGCCGGATCGAAGGCGACATCCTGGTCGACGACTCGGTGTTCGATACGCAGTACTGGCATCCAGCCTGGTCGGGAATCTCGGCGCGCGCCTATCACGCCCCGGTCTCGGGGCTGACGGCGAACTACGGCGCGTTCTTCATCGCGGTCGAACCGGGCGCAGCGCCCGGCGATCCAGTCGAGGTGTCGATCGATCCGCCGATCCCCTACCTGCGCGTCGTCAATCACGCGAAGACGGGGGGCGCTCGCTCGTCCCGGAGCCTGTCGGTGAATCCGAGCCGGGCCGCGGGCGGTGTCGAAACCGTGGACGTCTCCGGTGGGCTCCGAGCGGGTGACGCGCGCGACGTCTTCCCGCGCAGTGTGAACGACGCCGCACTCTACGCCGGATCCGTGTTCGCCATGCAGCTCGAGGCCGTCGGGATCGAGGTCGGGGGATCGGTGAAGCGGGCGTCGAGTCAGCTGCCGGTCGAGATCGCGACGCACCAGGGTCGGGCGATGTCCGAGATCGTCCAGCTCTTCATGAAGTACAGCAACAACTCGATTGCGGAGAGCCTGATCAAGTCGTTGGCCGTCGCTTCCGGAGGTCGCCCCGGAACCTGGGCGGCCGGCATGTCGGCTCTGGCGAGCGAACTCGCACGGCTCGGCCTGCTCACGCAGGGTGCCGTGTTGCTCGACGGATCGGGGTTGTCGCCGGACGATCGGGTTTCGGCGCGCATGCTCGTCGATGCCTTGCGGATCGGGAGCGATTCCTTCCGCTTCGGACCCGAGTTCATGGCCTCGCTGCCGATCGCGAATCGGGACGGCACTCTCGAACGGAGGACCACGGCGTCTGCGGAGCGCATCCGCGCGAAGACCGGGCTCTTGAGCGATCAGCGCGTCACGGCACTGTCGGGATTCGCCGAACTGGCGGACGGCGATCGCGCGATCTTCTCGATCCTGCTGAACGGGCACCCCGGCGGATCGTCCGCGGCGATGGATGCCATCGATCGGCTGGCGGCCGAGATCACGCGCTGACCGAGCGGCATGGGATCAGCTCCGGTCGGTGATCGTCTCCCGTCCGTCGTAGGCCTTCATGACCTCGCGCGTGTATATCGTCGGAACGTCGTCGCCGGCGCGGATCTGCCTGTCGATCCGCCCCGGTCCCCAGTTGTACGCGGCCAGCGCCGTCGTCACGCTCGCGTAGCGATCCGTCAACTGCTTCAGGTACGCGGTACCGAGCTTCACGTTCAGGATGGGATCGAACAGCGAGTTCGGACTTCGCCACGGCAGCCCGAGCTTGCTGGCGAGTTCCTCGCCGGTTTCGGGCATCAACTGCATCAGACCCCGCGCACCGACCGGTGACACCGCCAGGTGGTAGCCGCGGCTCTCGACGTGGATCACCGCCATGACGAGGGTCGGATCGAGGCCGTGGCGCTTCGACTCGGCGATGATCGCGCGTGCAAGGGGAGCGAGTTCGTGATCCGCCAGCGCGGTGTGTCGCGCGCGAAGTTCCGCCACGATGCCTTCTTCGCTCCCCGGATCGGGAGTCGGCGTCGGGGCGACGGCCGGACGCGGATCGGCCGCATCGGCGATCGGCGTGTCGAGCGAGTCGGACAGCGAGGCGTCCAACTCGGCGGCCGCGAATCTCCCCTCGGCAAGACCGAGGACCGCGACCTGACACGACAGGCCGAGCAGTCCCACTGCGCTGAGCATCAGGACGGGAATTCGCCTCATGGGTCAGATGGGCCAGATGCCCATCGCGTCGATGGCCGCGAGATTGTTCAAGACGGCGAATCCCGTGCTGAACGTGATGAGGGCGAGGAACGCGGTCTTCAGAGGGCGGGGAAGGGCGCCGCTGAATAACAAGAAGGCGACCGCTCCCAGCGTCACGACGCTGTCGATGAAAAGTCCCGGCACGAGACCGGTACGACCGAACAGCCAGTCCGCGAACGGGTTGGCCTCGGTGACCTGCCATCCGATCACGGGCACACGAAGACACAGCCAGGTGGTGACGTGATCAGCCCCGGTCAGAAGCAGCGAGGCGCCAGCGAGCAATCGCAGCATGTCGGCACGAACTCCCTGTGGACCGTCGACGCGAGGGCGAACCCGGATCGAAGGCCCAGGCGGTCGGTGGTCGCCGGGAGAGGGAGCAATAAGCGTGCCCTGGACAAACGTCGGGAGAGAGAAGGCCGCGATGTCCGGTGTCTATGAGCGGTGGCTGCCGTCGTGAGAGGTGCGACGAACCCGGCCGGCCCAGGGGGAGTGTGTAGTGCGTTTCCGCTTTTCCGATTCGCAGCGACCGATCACTTCTGCCGATCGCCTGCGTGCGCGTCATGGCGAACGGCAGGTCATCGATCGATCGATCAGTTCGACGCGAATGGAACAGGCTGTGACGAGCACACCGACGGGACGGGGCGTGGCGGCATGCGGACGATCGCACGAGACCGTGCGGGCGATCGGAGAATCAGCGCGATGATGAAACAGGCGCTCCGGCGCTTCGGATCGAAATGACGCGGGGCCCGGTCGCGGCGCGACCGGGCCCCTGGAGTTCAGCGGCCTCGGCGCATCCGTCCCTTGCCGAGCAGCAGCCAGTCGAGCGACACGTTCTCCTTCGTCGCCACGGTGATCAAGAAGTCCGTGTGCGGTGTCGTGCCGTTCTCGTATCGATTGACGTTCTGCTGAAAGACCCCGAGATCGCGTGCGAACTGGCGCTGCGAGCGCTCGCCTCGAACTTCTGCGATCCGCTCGGGCAACAGGCGCTTGAGTCTCTGGATCGGGGATGTGCCGGCCATGCTTTGGGGCTCCTTGTTGTTCCGGATCGAGTCCCGGATTGAGTTCCGGACTGGGTTCCAGTTCGGGTTGGGTTGATGTTCCGCGTCGCTTTCGCGAGCGACTCGCGGATCGAGATGTTTCAGGTCAGCGCGAACCCTGCGTCGATCTACGGGGTACGTGCTTCGGCTTCGGTGGTGAGATGATGCAATGATCGACGCGATGCTGCTTCGTGGGTGTCACACGATCGCGTCAGGTTCCGACGCGGGCCGCAGTGTAGGCAGATGCCACTGGACCATCAAGAGCGTGTAACGCATTCGTGATGGATGCAGCATCGCCACTGGGTCGGATGTACACACTCACACGACGAGGTGTCATTCGGGTCGTCGATTCGACGCGGCGCGACCCGGCCAGATCGCTCCGGAATCCAGACACCGGTCGTCGGACTCCTGAGGAGTTTCGCACGGCCTGACTAGGGTGAAGGCCGCAGACAAACAATTGTGTCGGAATCCACCGCCTGGATCCGGGACACGATCGCGCGTACGTCCATCTTCGTCGGATTCTGTGTCCATTCCGAGTCACGCTCGTCGGACCCCGCATTCCGTTCGCGGACTCGCCTGAGGGGTGCAGTCGATCGACGTTCGAAGGCCAGGGGTCGCCGCCGCAACCGGGACCGGCGAGTCGTGCCGTGCTGCTCGAACCGACTGAACGGGGCTAGCCTTTGCTTCGGTACGACGCGGTCTGGGGGGGCGGTCCCTGCGAATCATCGGTGGCAGTCTGCGGGGCCGGAAGCTCGGGACTCCCGCGCCGGGGGTGAGGCCCACGTCCGACCGCGTTCGAGAGTCGGTCTTCTCGCGGCTCGGCGACGTATCGGATGCTCGAGTCCTGGATCTCTTCGCGGGAAGCGGCGCGCTTGGAATCGAAGCGCTTTCCCGTGGGGCCGAGTCTCTGGTGAGTGTCGACCGTGCGGCCCGAGTGATCGCCGTGCTAGCAGCCGACGCGTCCCGGTTCGGCCTCGACGACCGCATGCGGACGATCCACGCCGAAGCTCGATCCGCGATCAATCGTCTGGCTGCCGAGCAGTGCGTCTTCGATCTGATCTTCGTCGATCCTCCGTATGACGATTTCGATCTGCTCGGTGCACTGCTCGGCGCACTCGTCGAGGCGGCACTGATTGCTCCTACCGGAGTGGTGGTGGTCGAGTCCGCGAAGCGTCATGCTGTGCCGCCGGTCCCTGGGCTCTGCGTCGAACAGACGAGATCCTACGGAGATACCTCCATCACGTGGCTGGTCCGCAGCGACGGACCCCGAAACGGGGAAGCATCAACGCCAAGATGAGCATCCATGCGAAGGCGAAGAGAATCGGGTTGTTTCCCGCCAGTTTCGATCCCGTGACGAACGGCCACCTGGACGTGATCCACCGGAGTCTCAACGTCTTCGACGAGGTCGTGGTTGCGGTCGCGAAGAACGTCGCCAAGGCCGGCACTTTCTCCCTGGACGAACGGTTGTCGATGCTCCACGGGATACTCAGTGAAGTCGATCGCGTGCGGATCGAATCATTCGAGGGTCTCGTGGTCGAATATGCCCGGGACATCGGAGCCTGCGCGATCATTCGCGGCCTGCGCGCGATGTCGGACTTCGAGTACGAGTTCGAGATGGCGCTGATGAATCGGCATCTCGAGCCGAAGGTCGAGATCATCTTCCTGGCGGCCAGCCAGGATTATCTGTACGTCAGCTCTTCGCGCCTCAAGGAACTGGCGAGATTCGGCGCGTCCATCGCCGATTTCGTACCGCCGATCGTCGAGGATTGCTTGAAACGGAAGTTCGCGGGCAGCTGATCGCGAAGGTCGCGGGCTGGATCGGTACCGCCGATCCGCTCGCGCCGCGCACCACGAACGACGCGGGGACAGGCCGGGTGAGTCGCACTGACGCGCAGGATCCGACCGGGATCGCGTTCGGGACCAGTGGTTGGCGAGGAGTGCTCGGCGAGGCCGTCACGTATCCGCGACTGCGAGCACTCGCTCGCGCGACGGCCGGCTGGATGCGCGAGCGCTCGGGATCTCGGCGCGTGCTGATCGGCTATGACACCCGCTTCGCGAGCCTGGCCATGGCCGAGATCACCGCGGCCGTGCTCGTCGAGGAGGGCCTCGAGGCATGCCTTTCGGGCGGACCGATTCCGACCCCGGTCCTGACCCACGCGGTCCATCGGCGACACGTGGCCGGTGGGTTGATGCTGACCGCCAGCCACAACCCACCCGAGTACCACGGCATCAAGGTGTTCGGACCGGACGGAGCGGCGATTCCGGATCGTGAGGCGAAGAACATCGAAGAGCGACTGGCTTCGGCTTCGGCGTCCAGCGGTGGATCCGGAACGGGAAAGCTCAGACGGGTGGACCTCGCGAGCGCCTACACGCGGGATCTCGGTCGGCTCTTCGAAGCGCGTCGCCGGACCGGTCCTTCGATGCGCGTCTTCTATGACGCAATGCACGGAGCGGGTGCGGGCGTGCTCGATCTCGTGCTCGAGCGGGCCGGATTCCGGGTGACGCGATTGCGCTGCGACTTCGATCCTTGTTTCGGCGGCTGCGCGCCGGATCCCATCGCGTCCAACCTGTCGGCTCTCGCAGCGCGTGTTGCCGGGGGCCGCGGCCCCCGGATCGGCCTTGCGACCGATGGCGACGCGGATCGCTTCGGCGTGGTTCTCGCCGACGGACGCGTCCTCAGCGAGACCGAAGTGCTGGCCCTGCTCGTCGATCATCTCGTGCGCACCCGACGCGTGAGACGCGGGCTCGCGATTTCGTTCGCGACGGGCTCGCTGGTGGAGCGGGTCGCCATCGCGCACGGACTCGAGGTTGTGCGGCGACCGATCGGATTCAAGCACCTCGCCGGCGAAATGCTCGCGGGCGAGGTCGACGTCGCCGGCGAGGAGAGCGGCGGGTTCGCGTGGGCGCGGATGGGAGTCGACAAGGACGGCATGCTGGCGGGTGTGTTGCTCTGCGAACTGGCTTCGACACGACGCGGAGGTCTCTCGCAGAGGCTGCATGAACTCGAACGGGAGTTCGGACGCTCGGACTGCGGTCGTCGCGCGCTGGCACGGACGCCGGATCGGGATCGCGGACTGGCTTCGATCACACGGACGCCGCCGAGCCGCGTCGGCCGGTCCGAGGTGCGGGCCATCGATCGCGAGGATGGTCTGCGTCTCGCATTCGACGACGGATTCGTGATCTGGCGGGCGTCGGGGACCGAACCCGTCATCCGGATCTATGCCGAAGCAACCGCGTCGGATCGACTCGCAGCGAGACTCGGCGACGCCGAGCGCCTGCTCGAACGCGCCGCGGCAGCGGCTCGGCTCGGAGCCTTCGGGCGTCCATGACTGCGCGAGTCACTGTCTTCCAGCACGCCGTGGCTTGGAACGCCGCGGGCCGTCGGGTACTCTCGCACTGCCAGAAACGCTTGTGCGTCGCGGGCATACATCGGCAGATCGGTCGGACCCACCCGAGCACCGCCGCTGCTCTGGGCAAGCAACCGCCTGGGCAGGCCAGAGGCGCGGCGGGCGCGGGCCGGGCGGCCCGGATCGAAGCGAGGAGGGAAGAGACGGATGGAGTCCGGCCGGATCCTGATCGCGGTCAGCGGCGGCATCGCCGCCTACAAGGTGCCGGAACTCGTCCGCACGCTGATCCGCGCCGGGCACACGGTGCGCTGTGCGATGACTGCGTCGGCGGCGCGCTTCGTGACTCCACTCGTACTGCAGACCCTGACTGGACAGTCGGTCCGGACCGACCTCTTCGATCCATCCGAGGAAGGGGAGATCGATCACATCGAGCTCGCCGATCAGGCCGATCTGGTGATCGTCGCGCCGGCCACCGCGAATCTGATTGCCCGGATGGCGCACGGAATCGCGGATGATCTCGTGACCGCGGTGCTGCTCGCGACGCGAGCGCCCGTCCTGATCGCTCCCGCGATGAACGTCAACATGTGGAACCATCCGGCGACGCGCCACAACGTCGAACTCCTGCTCACGCGAGGCGTTCAGGTGGTCGGCCCGGAGGCCGGCGAGCTGGCATGCGGCTGGGAGGGTCTCGGGCGGATGTCCGATCCCGACACGATCGCGGCAGCGGCTGCCCGTGCGCTCGGCCACGGATCGCTGGCGGGCGAGCGTGTGCTCATCACGGCCGGTGGAACCGCCGAGCCGATCGATGCGGTCCGCAGCATCACCAATCGGTCGTCGGGCAAGATGGGCTTCGCGCTGGCCGTCGAGGCGCTGCGGCGCGGCGCCGAGGTGTGTCTGGTGGCCGGAGTCACGTCGCTGCCTACGCCGTTCGGTGCCGAGCGGATCGACGTCGGCACGGCGCTCGAGATGCGCGACGCCGTGATGGCGCAGCTGCCCGGCGCGACCATCGTCATCAAGGCCGCCGCCGTCGCGGACTGGAGACCCGCGCGGGTCTCGACGCAGAAGATCAAGAAGGAGAGTCTGCCGGCGGATCAGCCCGTGATCCTCGAACTGGTCGCCAATCCCGACATCCTCCAGGAAGTCTGTCGCGCGAAGGGCAGCCGGATCGTCGTCGGTTTCGCGGCCGAGAGTCACGACGTGATCGAAGCCGCCCGCCGGAAGCTCGCGCGCAAGGGCTGCGATCTGCTGGTGGCCAACGACGTCTCGCGATCCGACGCGGGTTTCAACGTCGACACCAATGCCGTCCATCTGCTGACTCCCGACGGCGGCGTCGAGGACATCCCGTTGCTCGGCAAGTCGGAGATCGCGGCACAGATCCTGGATCGGGTCGAGAAGCTGTGCGAGGAGCGGAAAACTTGAGGAGACTGTCGAACGTGACGCGGGTCGACGAGCGCAGGCGCTCGTCGATCGGCGCATGCATGGCGAGGCACGGAGGGATCTTCTTCGCGGCACTGACGCTGCTCGGGCTCGCTTCCAGCGAGGTGTACGCCAGCCCGCGCATCATGCAGATCACGGTCGATGGTTCGATCAACCCGGCGTCGGCCGACTACATCATCCATGCGATCGAGAAGAGCGAAGCCGAGTCGGCGGCGGCGCTGCTGATCGAGATGGACACTCCGGGCGGTCTCGTGGCGTCGACCCAGGACATCATCAAGGCGATGCTGAACGCCCGGGTGCCCACCATCGTCTACGTGACGCCGCGCGGGGCCTGGGCGGCATCCGCCGGAACGATGATCACGATCGCGGGCAACGTCGCGGCGATGACGCCGGGAAGTTCGATCGGGGCCGCGCATCCAGTTTCGATCGGTGGTGGCGGAGGCGGCGCTGAGAACGACGAGGGGGGCAAGGATCCCTCGATGGAGAAGGCGGCGAACCTGATCGCGTCGTACGTGGAGAGCATCGCCAAGCACCGCAAGCGCAATGTCGAATGGGTCGCCGAAGCGGTGCGCAATTCGGTGGCGGTCGACGCCGAAGAAGCGCTGAAGCTGAACGTGATCGATCTGGTCGCATCGAGCCGGACTGAATTGCTCGAGGCCATCGAGGGCTGGGAGGTCGAGGTCGACGGCAAGACACGCAAGCTCGAACTCGCGGATGCGATCGTCGTTCCGATCGGGATGACGCTGCTGCAGAGCATCTTCAATTTTCTCGCGGATCCGAACGTCGCGGTGATTCTGATGCTCGCCGGCGTGATGGGCCTGTACATCGAATTCAACAGTCCGGGATTGATCCTGCCCGGCGTGGCGGGCGCCATCTGTCTCGTGCTGACTGGCTTCGCGCTTCAGATCCTGCCCTTCGACTGGATCGGGCTCGTGCTGATGTTTGCGGGACTCGGTCTGCTCATCGCCGAGATCTTCGTGACGTCGTTCGGTCTGCTCTTCACGGCGGGGATCATCTGCTTCCTGCTGGGTGGAACCATGGTGTTCGAACAGCCCGAGGTCAGCGACTTGACTGTCGATTTCTGGTCCGTCCTCGTCCCGGCAGTCGCGGGACTCGCCATCTTCTCCGGCCTCGTCGTGTTCTCGATCGGGCGGACGATGTTTGCGCGCCAGTCTGCGGGCGTCGATGAGATGATCGGCCTGATCGGTCGCGCGACCAGCGCACTCGAGCCCGACGGCAAGGTCTTCGTTCGCGGCGAATACTGGAATGCTTCGGCCGACACGAAGATCGGTGCGGGAGATTCCGTCGAGGTCGTGGCGGTCGAAGGATTGCGACTTCGCGTGCGAAGAGCGGTTTCCCCGCGCTAAACCTCTGCCGATCCCCATCACCGCCCCATCGGGAAGGAATCATCCATGGCCATCGCGATCCTGCTGGGCATCCTGCTCGCTCTGTTGTTCACGGGCGTGCGCATCATCCCGGAGTACGAGCGGGGTGTGCTGTTCCGGCTCGGTCGCTACGTGGGCCTGCGGACCGCCGGCCTGCGCTGGATCATTCCCGGCGTCGATCGCATGGTGAGGATCGGGTTGCGTGAGATCGTGATGGACGTGCCGTCGCAGGAGGTCATCACCCGCGACAACGTGTCGGTCAAGGTGAATGCCGTTCTGTACTTCCGGGTCCTGCATCCGGAGAAGGCCGTGATCCAGGTCGAGAACTATCTCTACGGCACTTCGCAGCTGGCTCAGACGACGCTGCGAAGCGTCTGCGGTCAGGCCGAGCTGGATGAGTTGCTGGCCGAGCGCGATCGGATCAATCAGAAGCTCCAGGAGATCATCGACCAGCAGACCGAGCCCTGGGGCGTCAAGGTGCGCGCGGTCGAGGTCAAGCAGATCGATCTGCCGCAGGACATGCAGCGGGTGATGGCCAAGCAGGCGGAGGCCGAGCGCGAGAAGCGGGCCAAGGTGACCCTGGCAGAGGGCGAGAAGCTCGCATCACAACTCCTGGCAGACGCGGCCCGGATCCTGTCGAGCGAAGAGGCGGGTCTGCAGCTCCGCTATCTCCAGACCCTGAACGAGATCGCCGGTACGAACAGCTCGACGACCATCTTCCCCTTCCCGATCGACATGATCCGGCCATTCATGAAGGCGCTCCGCAGCGGAGACGAACCGACGAGTGACGGCGGCGGGAGTCAGGGCGGCGGGGTCCGCTAGGTGGATCAGCCCGAAGAGCCCGCGCCGACGGAGAGGAAGGTTCTGCGGAGCGTCGCGCGGACGCTCACCAACTCGGTCGTCGTGCTCACCGCCCTCGCGGTGATCGGGGGATGGCTCAGCACAGGCTTCTATCAGCTCGAACTCGGCGAGGAAGCCATCATCCTGCGACTCGGTGAACACGATCGGACCGTCAAGCGCGAGGGTCTGAACTGGCACTGGCCCGAGCCGATCGAGTACGACGTTCCCGTCAACGCCAGCGGCGTGCGCACGCGCATCTTCAGCGGGGCGACCGGTGACCCCGTTTCTGCAGAAGCCGTTCCCGAGGAAGGTCTGTTCATCCAGACCGCCGACAAGAACATCGTCAGCGTCACTTTCGATCTTCAGTACACGATCGATGACGCCTACGCGTTCGCGTTCTCGATGGCCGAGCCGCAATCCGTCCTGTACGAGACCGCACAGGCAGCGGTTCGCAAGGTGATCGGCGGCATGATGGTCGACGATGTCCTGATCAAGCGGAAGACGGAGATCGAAGTCGAAGCCCGGAAGGCACTGATCGCGACACTCGCCGCCTACGCAGAGGATGCCGGTGGCACCGTGGCCTTCTCGATCGACAAGATCAGTCTGCTCGACGTCCAGCCGCCGAGTGCCGTCAAGCAGGCTTTCCAGGAAGTCTCCTCGGCGGGGCAGGATGCGGAGCGAAGCATCTCGGGAGCCAAAGGGGATGCCCAGGAGATTCTCGAGCGAGCGCGCGCCGAGGCGAGCGAACTGCACGAGGAATCGGAGGGCTACAAAGAAGCCAGGATCCTCGAGGCGAGGGGCGAGGGCGAGCGCTTCATCTCTCTATATGTCGAATACGCCCGTGCACCCGAGGTGACGAGGCGGCGTCTGTACCTCGAGACGATGGACGTGGTCCTCCCGAACGTCGAGAAGGTCATCATCGATCCGGATACCGTCGGCGTGATGCCCTTGCTGCAGGGTTCTCGCGATCCCGCCGTCTCGTCCGCCAGTGGCAGCGCTCCGGATGCTGCCCAGAAGTCCGTCAAGGAGCCGTCGCGATGAGGTTCCTCTACGTGGTCCTGATCTTGATGGCGAGCGCCGCCGGGATCCTGTGGGCCGGCCAGTACGGCTATGGCCCGGTCGTGATCGTCAACGAGTGGGAGTATCGGATTCCGCTGCTGCTCGGTTCGCCGTGGCGTGAGCCTCTCAGCGAGCCCGGGATCACCTTCCGCATTCCTTTTTTCGAGACGATGGAATCGATCGACAAGCGGCTCCAGTACCTCGACGCCGCGCCGTCCGAAGTGCCGATCGAGAACGAGGTCATGATCGTCGATTACTTCGCGATCTGGCGGATCTCCGATCCGCTCCAGTTCCGGCGATCGTTTCCCGGACTGATCCCCGACGCGACGACGGTGATCCAGCGTCGCCTTCAGAGCGAGGTGGGTGCGACGGTGAGCCGCATGCCGCTCAGCCAGCTGCTCGGAAGGGCGAGGGTGCTGTCGGCTCTCGGGGAGGATGTCAGCGCGTCACTGCGGGAGAAGGGGATCGAGATCCTCGATGTGCGGATCAATCGCACCGAACTGCCCGAGCGCGCCGAGAACGCCGCCTACGAACAGATGCGCGAACAGCGACACGCGATCTCGCGAGAGCACCGCGCGCGCGGTGAACGCGGGGCGCGCGAGGTGCGTGCCAAGGCGAGTCGTGAAGCGCGTACGCTGCTCGCGCAGGCGACGGCCGGAGCCGAAAAGATCCGCGGCGAAGGCGATGCAGAATCCGCCGCCATCTACGCCGATGCGTTCGGCCGCGACCCCGAGTTCTATGGCTTCGTCCGCAGCCTCGAGACCTATCGCGCGACTCTCGGTCAACGCACGACCCTGGTACTGCCGCCGGACCACGCACTGTTCCGGTTCCTCGATCCGAGCCGTCAGGCGTGGGACATGGGCCTGCCCGCAGCTCTGAAGGATCCGATCCCCGAGGCGTCTTCGCCGGAGTGATCGATCACTTTCGGATCACTTGCGAAAGGGGCGGCCGCGGTGGGTCCGAAGCCACAGTGCGGCGATGGCCACGCCACTGAAGGAGGCGGGAATGGCCCAGACCGTGGCGACATTCGGCAGGATCTCGCGATCGGCCAGCCCGAGTCCGATACTGCGTGCGAGCAGGAACGCCGCCATCGCCAGGATCGCGGCGACCGCGGCCGGGGCGAGGCTGCCACCGGGCCGGACGATCAGACCGAGGGGCAGGGCGAGCAGCGTGAACACCACCGCAGCGATCGGCTCGCTCGAGCGCTCGTGCACCAGGCGGTGCAGACGCTGCAGGGCGGCCCGGCTGCCCGGATGATCGTCGCCCCGATGGGCCGCCAGATACTCGACGAGCTGCGAGAGAGGCAACGCCGCCGCATCGGTCTGTTCCATCAGCCGTGTCGGGCTCGCACCGACACGCAACTCGACGGTGGCCTCGTGGGCGAAGCGGCTCGGCTCATCGGGATGCGTCGGATCGAATCGACGGGCGAGTACGTCATGCATCAGCCAGGATCCGTCGGGTCGGACCGTCACCCGGTCGCTCTTCAGATGCGCGAGCAGGCGTCCGTGATCGGTTCGCTCGAACACTTCCACGCCCCGCAGGGTGCCGGAGGCTGGATCGCTGGCGTGGATGCTGAAGATGGACCGCCCCTTCTGATACCAGAACGCCCCTTCACGAAACAGCAGATCTTCATCCGAATCACGACGAGCGGCTTCGTGGCCTGCGATCACACGGGCGACCAGCGTCTCGCGTGCGATTCCCATCGCGACCGCCAGGCCGATCGCCGCCGCGAGCACCGGCCGCATGATCTGGATCGGCGACAGGCCGGCGGCCTCGAGCGCGGTCCATTCGAGCCAGCGCACCGCCAGACCGATGGTGAAGAAGGCCGCAAAGAAAGCCGAGATGGGGACGAGGTCGCGCAGGTAGTAGGATGGAACGCGCACGAACACGAATTCGATCAGATTCCAGACGCCGGCCTGCGAGGCGAGGGTTTCATCCGAGTCGAGCAGCAGTTCGACGATCGCGATCGAGAGCGTGGCACCGATGAAGATGAGCGCGAACAACCCGAGATAGCGCGTCACGAAGTAGCGCGAGAGTGTTCGCACGGCAGAGGAGCCTAGCATTGAAGCTCGTTCGGGGGACGGCTGCGCTCGACCGACGGCTCGTCCGTCCCGTGCTGACGATCGGCAACTTCGACGGTGTCCATCTTGGACACCGCGCGATCCTCGACACCGTGATCGCGCGAGCGCGCGCGCTCGGCGGTGAAGCCGTGCTCTACACCTTCGACCCGCATCCGAGAAAGGTGCTGCAGCCGGATCGGGCTCCCGAGCTGCTCGCCACGATGGATCAGAAGATCGAGATCCTCGAACAGATCGGCCTCGATGTGCTGATCGTCGAGCCCTTCGATCTCGAGTTCGCGAGCACGCCGCCCGAGATCTTCGTCCGGGATCACATCCATGCGCGGATCGCGCCCGTGGAGGTGTACGTCGGATACGACTTCCACTTCGGTCGCGATCGCGAGGGTTCCATGCGTCTGCTGACCGAGACCGGCCCGCGCCTGGGCTTCTCGGTGACGATTATTCCCGAGGTCACCGTCGGAGGGCGAGACGTCAATTCGACACGGATCCGCGCCCTGCTGCGCGAGGGCGAGGTCGAGGAGGCGAGCCGACTGCTGGGTCGGTCGTTCAGCGTGCGCGGTCCGGTGGTGCAGGGGATGCGGCGGGGCCGCCAACTCGGATTCCCGACTGCGAATCTCGCCAACGAGAACGAGATCATGCCGGGGACCGGTGTATACGTCTGCGACGTGCGATTCCTCGACGATGGCACGCCGGGCCGGGGTCAAGTGCTTCCGGCGGTGACCAACGTCGGCCATCGTCCCACCTTCGATGACAGGCACGGGCTGATCGCGGAGGCCACCTGATCGATTTCAAGGGTGACCTGTACGGGCGGGAGATCGATCTCGTCTTCCGCGCACGGCTTCGCGCCGAAAGGAAGTTCGACGGCGCCGACCTGCTTCGCGAACAGATCGCGCAGGACGTCATTGCAGCTCGCACATGGCATCGGGAGTCGAATGCCGAGCCGGCTGGCTGCGCGTGAAGTCCGAGCCGACGGAATCCGACGAGGCGGTGCGCGTGGGGGGGCGTGGCGGAGCACCGCGGCCGATTCGCTCGCGTCTGCTCGATTGGCGGATCTGGGCAGGTCTGGCGATCACCGTGGTCTGCGTGGTGTGGGCTGCCCGGGGCATCCCCATGTCCGACGTCGTCGAATCCATGCGCCGCGCGGATTTCTGGTCGATGCTGGTGCTGTCGGCTCCGTTCTACACCCTCAGCGTCTACTACCGGGCCCTTCGTTGGCGCCATCTGACGAAGACGATCGCTCCGATGCCCCGGAGTCTGCTGTTCCGGTCCCAGTCACTCGGATTCATGGTCAACAACCTGCTTCCCCTGCGAGTCGGTGAGTTCGTGCGGTCGTGGACGCTGTCCCAGGACACCCACACGTCGTTCGGCGCGGTGGTCGGCACGGTCGTGCTCGAGCGGGTGCTCGATGTGGTCGCCGTGCTCGTGCTGGCCGCAGGTTCACTCGCGTATGTCGGGACTTCTTCCGATGTGGGCGGAGTGCTCGCGGAGGGATCGATCCTGCTGATGCCCGTCGCGTTGGCCCCGCTGCTCGTGTTGATCGCGATGCGGATGGCGCCGGAACGGGTGATCGCGGTGGCGCGGGTCTGCCTGCAGCCATTGCCCGCGCGCGTGCGTGAACGCGCGCAGAGCATGCTTCGCAGCTTCATCAACGGGCTCGGCGCACTGAGCGGCGGGTCGCACCTCTTCTGGATCGTGCTGCACTCGATCACGATCTGGCTGGTGCTGTCGGTCGCCCCGGTCCTGATCGCCATCTGGGCGTTCGACGTCGATCTCGGCTCACCGATCGACACGCTGGTGGCCAGCTGGATCGTCCTCAGCGCGGTCGGCGTCGCGGTCGCCATCCCCTCGGCGCCGGGATTCATCGGCCCCTATCAACTCGCCTTCAAGGCGACGCTGGTCCGCTTCGGGGTGGATCCCGCGACGGCCCTCGCAATGGGGGTTCTCGTCTGGTTCGTGTTCTGGCTGACACTGACCCTCCAGGGCTTGTTCTTCCTGCGCAAGTCGCACACCAGCCTCTCCGAACTGGTGAGCCACACGGACGGGGACTGAATCAGCGCCGGCCCCGATCGACGGCGCCTGCCCCGATCGAAGATCCAGCCGCGGGTAAAGATCCGCCTGGAGCCCGCCGATAACCCGGCGAGATTGCGTTTCTTTTGCCAGTGGCAGGAGAACGCCTCGGGTAGCCCCTGCGCGCCCAGGTGGGCGTCGGGTGGGGCGGCGAGGTGGCGATCGGTCCAGGGGAGGGGCGGGGGCTTGAACGAGCGCATCGGAGAATTGCTGGTCAGGGAGAATCTCCTCTCCGCGGAACAGCTCACCAAGGCGCGCGAACAGGCGGCTTCCAAAGGCCAACGCCTCGGCTCGCAGATCACACAGCTCGGCTTCCTGGACGAAGAGGAGTTGACCGAGTTCGTCGCCAAGCAGTACGGCGTTCCCTCGATCAATCTCGACGACTTCGAGATCGATCCCGAGGTGGTCCAGCTGATCCCCCAGGAGGTCGCCCAGAAGCACAACGTCGTGCCGGTGAATCGAGCGGGCTCGACGTTGATCCTCGCGACCGCCGATCCCTCGAACATCTTCGCGCTCGACGACATCAAGTTCCTCACCGGATACAACATCCAGCCCGTCGTGGCGTCCGAGGAAGCGATCCGCCGGGCGATCGAGACCTTCTACGAGAAGGAAGATCTGCTCGACGAGGTGATGGCCGGTTTTGACGACGCCGGCATCGACTTCGTCACCGATGAGGACCAGTTCGACGCGAAGGCCGCCGGCCGCGAAGCCGAGGACGCGCCGGTCGTCAAGCTCGTGAACCTGATCCTGACCGACGCGATCAAGAAGAACGCCTCGGACATCCACGTCGAGCCGTACGAGAAGAGCTTCCGTGTGCGGTACCGGATCGACGGTCTGCTCTACGAGGTGATGAAACCCCCGCTGAAGCTCAAGAACGCGATCACTTCGCGCATGAAGATCATGAGCGAGCTCGACATCGCCGAGCGGCGTCTGCCGCAGGACGGACGCATCAAGCTGAAGCTCGGCAAGGGCAAGGAGATGGACTTCCGCGTCTCCGTCCTGCCCACGCTGTTCGGCGAGAAGATCGTCATGCGGCTCCTCGACAAGGGCAATCTGCAGCTCGACATGACCAAGCTGGGATTCGAGGTCGACCAGCTCACGCACTTCAAGAAGAGCATCCACCTGCCGTTCGGGATGGTCCTGGTCACCGGACCCACCGGTTCGGGCAAGACGACGACCCTCTATTCAGCGCTCTCCGAGTTGAACAAGATCAGCGAGAACGTCTCGACCGCGGAGGATCCGGTCGAGTTCAACCTCAGCGGCATCAATCAGGTCCAGATGCACGAGGACATCGGACTGAATTTCGCAGCCGCCCTCCGCTCGTTCCTGCGGCAGGACCCCGACATCATCATGGTGGGCGAGATCCGGGACTTCGAGACCGCCGAGATCGCGGTCAAGGCCGCGCTCACCGGCCACATGGTGCTTTCGACACTGCACACCAACGACGCGCCCTCGACGGTGAATCGGCTGCTCAACATGGGCATCGAGCCGTTCCTCGTCGCGTCGGCGGTGAACTGCATCGTCGCCCAGCGCCTGGCCCGCCGGATCTGCACCGGCTGCGTCCAGGATGATCCCGAAGTGACGAAGGAGGATCTGCTGTCCGCCGGGCTGAAGGAGGCGGAGCTGTCGGGATTCCAACCGAAGAAGGGGGCGGGTTGTGGGAACTGCTCGGACACCGGCTTCAAGGGTCGCGTGGCAGTCTACGAGGTCATGGTGATGACCGACGAACTCAAGGAGTTCGTGCTGAACGGTGCCTCCACGGCCGAGATCAAACGGGAGGCGATCCGCGGCGGCATGATCACGCTTCGCCGAAGCGTCCTCAACATGATGCTGAAGGGCGTCACGACTCTCAGCGAGGTCTACCGCGTGTCGACCTCGGACTCATTCTGATCTCCTCCGATCGCAACTCCATCAAGAGCAAGAGCAAGGACTAGACCTCCATGGCCAACATGCACCAGCTCCTCAAGGCGATGATCGAGAAGGGAGCGAGCGATCTCCACATCACCACCGGTACGCCGCCGCAGCTGCGGATCGATGGGAAGCTCTGCCCGCTCAAGATGCCGCCGATGTCGCCGCAAGAGACCAAGCAGCTCTGCTACTCGGTGCTCACGGACGCGCAGAAGCACAAGTTCGAGGAAACCAACGAGCTCGACCTTTCGTTCAGCGTGCAGAAGCTGTCGCGCTTCCGCGGCAACGTCTTCGTTCAGAGGGGGAACGTCGCTGGCGCGTTCCGCGCGATTCCGTTCAAGATCATGACCTTCGAGCAGCTCGGCCTGCCGCCGATCCTGCTCGACCTCTCTCGCAAGCCACGCGGGCTCGTCCTGGTCACTGGTCCCACGGGTTCGGGCAAGTCCACCACCCTCGCGACCATGATCGACCGCATCAATCAGGAGCGCAGCGAGCACATCGTGACGATCGAGGATCCGATCGAGTACCTGCATCCGCACAAGGGTTGCGTGGTCAATCAGCGCGAGATCGGCGCCGATACCAGCGGCTTCAAGACCGCGCTGAAGTACATCCTGCGGCAGGATCCCGACGTGGTCCTGATCGGCGAGCTGCGCGATCTCGAAACCATCGAGGCCGCACTCACCGTCGCCGAGACAGGCCATCTAGCGTTCGCCACGCTTCACACGAACTCTGCGGTCCAGACGATCAACCGCATCGTCGACGTGTTCCCGCCCTACCAGCAGTCGCAGATCCGCCAGCAGCTGTCGTTCGTGCTGGAGGGCATCTGCTGCCAGACGCTTCTGCCGAGGGCGAACGGACCGGGTCGTGCGCTTGCGATCGAAGTCATGGTGCCGAACGCGGCCATCCGCAATCTGATCCGCGAGGACAAGATCCATCAGCTGTACTCGTCCATGCAGATCGGACAGAACAAGTTCGGCATGCAGACGATGAACCAGTGCCTGGCGTCACTGGTCCAGAAGCGGCTCGTTTCGATGGACGATGCCATGGGTCGGAGTGCCGATGTCGAGGAGCTGAAGCAGCTCATCGTCAAGGGGAATACCGGTCCCGGTGGACAGCGATCGGCAGCGAGCTGATCGGACGTTGGTTCGAGTGTGCCCTCGGGCGCAGACGCCGGCATCACCGGCGGGGAGTCGAAGACGATGAGTGTCTATATCTGGAGTGGCAAGACCCGGGACGGGGCGAGCAAAAAGGGCGAACTCGAAGCGCGAAGCTCCGAGGCCGTCATCGCCCAGCTGCGCTCCCAGGGCATCGTGCCGGGCAAGGTCAAGGAGAAGCCGAAGGACATCAGCGAGTTCCTGACCTTTCTGAAGCCGAAGGTGAAGGTGAAGGATCTCGTCGTCTTCACACGACAATTCTCCGTGATGGTCGATGCCGGTCTTCCGCTCGTACAGTGTCTCCAGATCCTCGGCGACCAGGAGGAGAATCCGACCTTCAAGCGTGCAATCAATGACGTGCGGGGCGATGTCGAATCGGGTGCCACCTTCGCCGAGTCACTGGCGAAGCACCCGAAGATCTTCGACTCGCTGTACGTCAATCTGGTGGCTGCAGGCGAGGTCGGAGGCATCCTCGACACGATCTTGAATCGTCTGGCCGTCCAGCTCGAGAAGCAGGACAAGCTCCAGAAGCAGCTGAAGGGCGCGATGGTCTACCCGGCGACGGTCAGCACGATCGCGGTGGCCTGCATCGTCCTGCTTCTCGTGAAGGTGATTCCGGTCTTCCAGAAGATGTTCCAGGACTTCGGGGGGACCCTGCCCGCGCCGACGCAGATGGTCATCAACATGAGCGAATGGCTGCAGGCCTACATCCAGTATCTGATCGGTGGGTCCATGGCCCTGTTCAGTGCCTTCGGTCAGGGCCGCGCACGCAGTCTCCCCTTCCGCTACAAGACGGATGCCCTGGCGCTGCACCTGCCGGTCTTCGGCAACATCATCAAGAAGGTCGCGGTCGCCCGCTTCACTCGCACACTCGGCACGATGATCGCGAGCGGCGTTCCGATCCTCGACGGCCTCGATATCGTGGCGCGAACCGCCGGAAACATGGTGATCGAAGAGGAGCTGCAGCAGACGCGATCCGCGATCTCCGAGGGCAAGACGATCGCCGAGCCTCTCCGGGGTTCGAAGGTATTCCCCGGCATGATGGTCCAGATGATCGCCGTGGGTGAAGAGACGGGCTCGATGGAGATCATGTTGAGCAAGATCGCGGACTTCTACGACGACGAAGTGGATACCGCGGTCGGAGCCCTCACCTCGATGCTCGAACCCATCATGATGGTCTTCATGGGTGGTTCGATCGGAACGATCCTGATCGCCATGTATCTGCCGATCTTCACGATCGCCGACGCCGTCAAGTGATCGAGCCACGGGAACCCGCATGAGCGACGCGCCGACGGCCGAGGGAGGGGCAGTCTCGGCGGCGGACGCGGGGACACGCCAGCAGCTGGTGCGGTTGCTGTTCGCGCATCTCTCGCTGACCGTGCTGAGCTTCGGGATCGCAGTCGCGCTCGATGGTCTCGGGCGCGAGCTGCCGGCCGGTGCGCGTCAGGGATTGTACGTGACGGTGGCCGCGGCGTTTGCGACCACCGTGGTCTCTGCCCTCGCACTGGCGCGTGCGCGTCTGCTGCGACACTTCGTCGTGGTCCAGCTGGCGACCGACGTCGCGATCGTGACCTCGCTCGTCCACTACTCCGGCGGGCGCGAGTCGATCTTCACGTTTCTGTATGTGGTCGTCACGCTCTACGGCGCCGTTCTCTTCCAACGACGCGGGGCGATGATCGGAGCCTCTCTCAGCGCGGCTGCCTATGGGACTCTGTTGTTCGCCACGCGTGCAGGGTTGATCGAGGGATGGGGGGACAACGGAGGAGATCTGCTTCCGCCCGCTGCGCTGGTCGCGATCTGGGCGGTGCACGTGGGTGCGCTGTATCTCGTGGGTGTGCTCGCCAGCCTGCTCTCGAGCGAACTCCAACGGACCGGGCGAGCCCTGGACCAGAGCACGCATGATCTCCGCCAACTGCGAGATCTGCATCAAAGGACCGTCGAGAGCCTCATGAGCGGCCTGATGACGCTGGACGCCGGGGGTTCGATCACATCGTTCAATCCCGAAGCGGAACGGATCACCGGGCTGTCGAGCCAGATGGTGTTCGGTCGGCCCGTCGACCGGATCATTCCTGGAGCCCTCGAACTGATCCAGAAGCATGAACGCCCCTCGGATCGGCCTGCGCTTCCACGGGGACGTCTCCGCTATCGCAACGCCGTAGGTCGCGATCTGCATCTCGGCGTCGCGGCCTCGATTCTACGGAGCGACGAAGGGCCGGAGGGCCACGTCGTGATCTTCCAGGACGTCACCGAGGTCGTCGCCATGGAGCGCGAGCTGCGGAGTTCGGAGAGATTGGCCGCGGTGGGCGAAATGGCGGCGAAGATCGCCCACGAGATCCGCAATCCGCTGGCATCGATCTCGGGATCGATCCAGATCCTTCGTTCCGCAAGCAGCGAGGCGACGGCGGCGGACCGGGAGTCCGGCCGATTGATGGATATCGTGGTGCGCGAGACCGATCGGCTGAACGGACTGATCACCGACTTCCTGCTGTACTCGCGTCCGGCGCCGCCGAACATCAAGCGCATCGCCGCGCGAGCGGTTCTCGCCGAGGTGGCCGAACTGCTGGAAGGCATGCGACCCGAGAACATCGAGATCAGCGTCGAAGCGCCCGCCGAACTCTGCGTCCAGGCCGATCCGGATCAGCTGCGTCAGGTGATCTGGAATCTCGCGGTCAATGGGCTGGAGGCGATGCCGCTGGGCGGCCGGCTGGTGCTCGGTGCCGTCGAAGCGCCCGGGGATCCTGCTCAAGCACCTGCGTCCCCGAGCCGTAACGAAGGCAGGCCGGCGGGCCGCGTCGGATCGATGCGGGTCGGGATCGGCGTCTCCGACACGGGAGAAGGCATGTCGGCCGCCGTGCAGGAACGACTGTTCGAGCCGTTCTTCACCACGAAGCGGGCCGGAACCGGTCTGGGACTGGCGACCGTGTATCGGATCGCGGAAAGCCATGGTGGATCCGTGGAGATCGACAGCGAACTGGGCGCCGGAACCCGGATCCGGGTATGGCTGCCCGGTGTGCAGGAGCACAGATGACCGATTCACCTCGCATCCTCATCGTCGATGACGAGCGGAGCATGCGGGAGTTCCTCGAGATCCTCTTCCGTCGAGAGGGCTTCGAGGTCTCCACCGCGCCCGACGTGCGATCGGCGGTCGCGTGCCTCGAGAACGACGACGTGGACGTCGTGATCACCGACATGCAGATGCCCGAGGGCAGCGGACTCGACGTCCTGCATGCCGCTCGCGAAGCGGCCCCTGATGCGGTCGTCATCGTCATCACGGCCTTCGCGAGCACCGACAGCGCGATCTCGGCCATGAAAGAGGGTGCGTACGACTACATCACCAAGCCCTTCAAGGTCGACGAGATCCGACTGGTGGTGCAGAAGGCGCTGGAGAAGAAGTTGCTCGCCCGCGAGAATCGCCAGCTCCGGACGGAGCTCCGATCGAAGCTCAAGCACCGGAACATCATCGGGTCGAGTGAATCGATACAACGCACGTTCGACCTGATCGCACAGGTGGCCGGAACCAAGACCAACGTGCTGATCGCAGGCGAGAGCGGCACCGGCAAGGAACTCGTCGCCCGGGCGATCCACGACCAGAGCGATCGCTGCGATCAGGCGTTCGTGGCGCTGAACTGCGGGGCGATTCCCGAGAATCTGCTCGAGAGCGAGCTCTTCGGACACATGAAGGGTTCGTTCACCGGGGCGTTCCAGAACAAGGAGGGGCTGTTCGAGGCTGCAGATCAGGGAACCCTGTTCCTCGACGAGATCGGCGAACTTCCCCTGAGCCTCCAGGTCAAGCTGCTGCGCGTGATCCAGGAGAAGACGATCCGACGGGTGGGCGGCAACAGCGACCGGGCGATCGACGTCCGGCTCGTCTCGGCGACCAATCGGAAACTCGAGGACGAGGTCGCGGCGGGCCGGTTCCGGGAGGATCTGTACTACCGCCTCAACGTGATCCAGATCTCCCTGCCGCCGCTGCGGGACCGGATCGACGACATTCCGCTGCTCGTGAATCACTTCATCGAGAAGTTCTCGAGCGAACTCGGCAAGCCGATCGACGGGATGGACGAGGAGGCGCTCGCAGCCCTGGCCGGATACGCGTTCCCGGGAAACGTGCGCGAACTCGAGAACATCATCGAGCGGGCAGTGGCGCTGGCCCGGGAGCGCACCATCCCGTTCGACTCGCTGCCGCCGACGGTCACTGGCTCGCGTGCGCGAGGGGATGCGCCCCGTATCCCACCGGAGGGCGTGAAACTCGAATCCCTCGTCGACGAATACGAGCGCAAGCTGCTCGGTGAGGCGCTGCGCGAATCCGGCGGTGTCAAGAAGCGAGCCGCGCGTCTGCTGGGCATCTCGTTCCGATCGTTTCGCTATCGCCTCGAGAAGCTCGGCCTCGAGGATCCCGACGAATCGGGATCCTGAGAGGGAGCGCGCGACGTGGCGACCCGCGGCGGAGGCCTGCGCACCGAGGTGGTGATCAGCCTCGCGATCGTCATGGTGACCGCGACGACGCTGCTCTCGGCCTTCCTGCTGCGGTCCCACGCCGAGCAGATTTCGCGTCTGCGCCCGTTGGTGGCCCGCGGTCTGATCGACGAAGCGCGGTCGCCGCGGTTCATGCTCGGCGGCGTGTCCGATGGCGTCGATTGGTGGAGCGTCTCTCCGGGAGGGCAGGTGTCCGAGCGGAGCGCCGGAGCCGGACTGATCGATCCTTCACTCGTCAGGCTCGCCGAGGACGCCCGCACTCGTAATCGAAGCGTCCTGCAAAGCGGCGCACCCTGGGAACCGATCGAGATCGCACTGCCCGTCGGAGTCGGTCCGAGCGGCCCGGTCGCGGTCGGTCGGATCCAACCTGTGGTCTCGCGTGTCGCACTCATCGCGATGCTGCTGATCGACTCGCTCGTGTTCGCGGCCTTCGGCAGCTATCTGCTGCGGCGCCGGGTGGTGGCCCCTCTGCTCGAACTCGCCGGGGCCGTCCGCTCGATCGGCGAGGGCGAAGCGGGAACTCGAGTTGCTGTCGACGGCGTGCAGGAGGTCCGCGACCTCGCACACGTCTTCAACGACATGAGCGAAGCGCTCGAACAGCGTACCGGCGCTCTCGAAAAGGCCGTCGACGAATTGCGCCAGACCAACACCCAGTTGACGCGCGCTCGGGTCGGGCTCGATCGGGCGGAGAGACTCGCGGCCGTCGGCAGTCTCGCAGCAGGGGTCGCCCACGAGGTCGGCAACCCGATGAGCGCACTGCTCGCATTCCTGCAGCTCGCACAGCGGGACGAGGGGCTCGGAGAAGTCGGCCGCAGTCACCTGGCTCGTGCCTCCGAACAGGGTGGGCGGGTGAGGGAAATCCTGCGTCAGCTGCTCGATTTCTCACGGGCTCCACGGCCGCGACGCGTGCCGGTCGATCTGGCTCCCGTGCTCGATCGTGTCATGACGCTCGTGGACGCGCAGTCGCGTTACGATGAGATCCGCTTCGTCCAGGAGCGAGTGGAAGGCGTCGGTCTCGTCGACTCCGACGAGAGTCTGCTGTCGCAGATCCTCTTGAATCTGGTGGTGAATGCGGCCGACGCAGTTGCCGAGGTCGAACACCCCACGGTGCGGATGACTCTCCGGCCGGCGTGGTTCAGGGTGCGGCAAGAGGACGGCGATCGCGCGGGACCGGTGGATCGGGCGTATGACGCCCTCGAGTGCGAAGTCGCCGACAACGGTCCGGGCGTGCCCGTGGCCGATCGCGAACGGATCTTCGATCCGTTCTTCACCACCAAGCCGCCCGGTGCCGGAACCGGGCTCGGCCTCGCGAACGCACAGCGATTCGCCCAGGAGATCGGTGGAGAGCTGATCTACGCGGACTCGACCGATCTCGGCGGCGCGGCTTTCGTGTTGCGACTTCCCGTATCCGTCGCGAACGAAAGCGACGGGACCTCCGTACGGGGAGTGCGCCGCGCCAGTTGAACGCGTCGGCGCGACGTCGGATCAGTCGCGGATCCCGTACTCCTTGATCTTGTAGAGCAGTGCCCGGTGGCTGATCTCGAGCAGCTTCGCGGCGTGGGTGCGGTTGCCCTCCGTGGCTCGCAGCGCACGGCGGATCATCTGGGCCTCGAAGGACTGGCGCGCGCGGCGGAGCGACAGGTCGCCCGTGCCGTCGACTGCGAGATCGATGTGCGGGCTCACGATGTTTTCGGGCAGGCACGAGAGCACGATGGTCGGCCCGTCTGCCAGGATCATGGCGCGCTCGATCACGTTCTCGAGCTCGCGCACGTTGCCCGGCCAGCGGTAGCGGGAGAGTCGATCCAGGGCATCGTCCGCGATTCCGCGCACCGGCTTGCCGAGGGTGTCGCGGAAGTGCGCGAGGAAGTGGTCCACCAGAAGCGGGATGTCCTGACGTCGGTCGCGCAATGCCGGAACGTGCAGTCTCACGACGTTGAGCCGGTAGTAGAGATCCTCGCGGAAGCGACCCTGCTGGATCTCCTGTTCTAGATCGCGGGCGGTCGCCGCGATCACCCGGACGTCGATCGACTGGGACTTGCTGTCGCCGACCGGCCGGATCTCCTCTTCCTGCAGGACACGCAGCAGCTTGACCTGGAGGGGCAGCGGCAGCTCGCCGATCTCGTCGAGGAAGATCGAGCCGTGATCCGCCTCGGCGAACAGGCCACGATGGGCGCGATTGGCACCCGTGAATGCGCCCTTCACGTGACCGAAGAGTTCGCTCTCGAGCAGGTTCTCGGCGATCGCTCCGCAGTTGACTGCGACGAAGGGTTCGTTGCGGCGGGGAGACTGGGCATGGATCGCCCGGGCGAGCACCTCCTTGCCCGTCCCGCTCTCGCCGGTGAGCAGCGTGGTCGTCTTGTATGCCGCGGTGCGTTCGAGCAGCTCGAGGAGCTCGATCATCGGCTCAGATGCGGCGACGATCGGACGATCGCCCACGACACGATCGACATCGCGCTGGAGCAGCTGGTTGGCACGCCGCAGCTTCTCGCGCTCCTGCGTCTTGCGAAGCAGCAGCAGCAGCTCGGAGGGCTGGAAGGGCTTCGCGAGATAATCGTAGGCGCCACGCTCGATCGCCTCGATGGCAAGGTCGGTCGTGCCGTGTGCGGACATCAGGATCACGGGCACGCCCGGCAGACGCCTGCAGAGCTGAGGAATCAACTCGAATCCATCGATGCCAGGCATCCGCAGATCGCAGAGGATCACGTCGACCGGGGTCTCGTCGATCCGCTCGAGGGCTTCGGCGCCGTGTGCCGCGGCAACGAGTTCGTAGCCCTCGGCCGCGAGAATCATCGAGAGGCTCTCGCGCAGGGCATCGTCGTCGTCGACGATCAGGACTCGCTCGTACACACCGTCTCTCCGCCGTGATGAGCGGATCGCCTCGCGGGCGCATCCGGATGGATGGTCGACTGTCGCCCGGAAGCACCCGCTCCCGGGATTCCGCTCGGCATCCGAACGGGCTATCGGCGACCTCTCTGCGCCGGATGAGGGGAATCTGCATCGGTTCTGGACCGGAGTCGGCGGCGGCACCCGGCGCTCGATCCGGCGCACCGAGCCGACCCCGTCGCGTTGCCGGCGGTTGGACTGTGACTCGCGACACAACGCGCAGGAGTCGCGTTCTCTCAAGTCCCCGAAACAGCGGGCCGATAGTCCGGAAGTCCGAGACCCACGTGGCTGGCCATCGCGCCATGGATCGCGGAGGAGGAAGGGTGCCGAGCAACAACGTACAGCGGTATCGAGAGAATCTGATGATGAGCAAGGCGGAACTGGCCCGGAAGGCCGGGCTCTCCACCTTGACCATCGATCGGGTGGAGGCCGGTCGACCCTGCCGCCTCGACACGAAGCGAAAGATCCTGCTCGCCCTCGGTCTCAAGGTGTCCGACAAGGATCGCGTGTTCGGATACGCCGAACTGGAGGCCGCACTGGCCTCGAGCGAGCGGACCGACGTCGTCGACCTTCCGCGGCACTGAAGACCACCCGGAGAACATCATGAAATTTGCTCTGCCCGGATTCGGAAGAAAGTCCGTCCTCGGTCTCGACATCGGGTCGAACTCGGTCAAGGCCGTCGAGATCGCGATGAAGGGAAAGGACAAGGGCTTCGAGCTGCGTAGCCTCGGGATCGCGCGCATGCCCGCCGAGGCCATCGTCCAGGGAGCGTTCCTCAACTCGAGCGCGATCGTCGAAGCGATCCGGGAGGCGATCCAGTCCGGCCGGATCAAGGGCAAGGACGTGGCGGCTGCGGTCGCCGGACACTCCGTGATCGTGAAGAAGGTGAATCTGCCGGCGATGACCCGCGAGGAGCTCGAAGACCAGATCCAGTGGGAGGCGGAGCAGTACATCCCCTTCGACGTCAACGAGGTCAATCTCGATTTCCAGATCCTGGACACCAGCGAGGGCGAGGGGCAGATGGACGTCCTCCTCGTCGCCGCAAAGAAGGATCTGATCGACGACTACTGTCAGGTGATCGCCGAAGCCGGATTGAATCCGGTGGCGATCGACGTGGCGGCCTTCGCGGTCGAGAACGCCTACGAGGTCAACTACGAACAGGAGCCGCAGGGCGTCGTCGCGATCGTCAACATCGGCGCCCAGGTCGTGAACATCAACGTCGTGCAGGACGGGATTCCGGCCTTCACGCGCGACATCACGACCGGCGGGAACCAGTACACGGAAGAGATCCAGAAGGCCCTGTCGATCAGCTTCGACGAGGCCGAGCGCCTCAAGATCGGCGGCAGCGCATCGGAGCAGAGCCAGGAGGTGATGCCCCAGGAGGTCGAGCACGCGATCCGCTCGGTGACCGACACGGTGATCGGTGAGATCTCGCGCTCACTCGACTTCTTCACGGCGACTGCCGCAGACCGGCGCATCGGCAAAGTGCTCCTGTGTGGTGGCGGGTCCCGGGTCTCTGGCTTCGTGGGCTCCTTCAAGCAGCGCACCGGTTTCGAAGTCGAGCTGATGAATCCCCTCGCGCGGATGCTGCCGAGCAAGGGATTCGACCCGGTGTACCTGGACGAGATCGGTCCGTCGCTCGGAGTGGGGATCGGCCTGGCCACACGGAGGTTCGAGTCGTAATGATCGAGATCAATCTACTTCCGCATCGCGACGCCAAGCGCGCCGCAGATCTGCGGGACAGTGTCGGGGTGCTGGTTCTCGGCCTCGTGGTGATCATTGCCGGAGTCGTGTTCCTGAACGGCCAGGTGAGCGATCAGCTCGCGACCGCGCGCGTATCGGTCACCCAGCTCGAGAGCGACATCGCCCGCTACAAGCCGCAGGAGACGCTGGTCGCCGAGTTCCGGAAGAAGAAGTCCGACCTCGAAGACAAGCTCGAGGTCATCCGCGGTCTCGATCGTGCACGCAACGGACCGGTGCGGATGTTCGACGAACTGGCTTCGCAGACACCCGAGCGGCTCTGGCTGACGTCTTTGAAGACCGAGGGCAGCCAACTCAAGATCGAAGGCAGCAGTCTCGACAATGGAGTCGTGGCAGACTTCCTGCGAGCGCTCAACAGCTCGCGCTACTTCGCCAACGTCGACCTGCTCAAGACCGGAGGCAAGACCGTCGACGGCATCCAACTCGTGGGCTTCGAGATCACCGCAGATCTCGTTGCTCCTCCGGATGAAGCCGAGCAGCCGCCCGCTGCTCCGGCTGGCGCGTAGGGGGCCACCCATGGATCTCAAGTTCGATTTCGACGATCAGATCGAGAAGCTCGGGAAGGTTCCGCGCCCCGTCCGCATGGGGGTCGTGCTGGCCATCCTGATGGCGGTGGCGTCCGGGTACTGGTTCTTCGTCTACCAGCCGAAGGCCGACGAAGTGGCGATGCTGCGGGCCAACGCGCAGCAGCTGCAGCGCAAGCTCAGCAACATCCGGGCGGTCGCGTCCAACGTCGGCGATTTCGAGATCGAGGTCGCCGAGCTCGAGCGCGAACTCGAGAAGGCCCTCAAGCAGCTCCCGGATGGAAAGCAGTTCGAGGATCTGCTGCGCGACATCAGCACCGCCGGCAAGCAGGTCGGTGTCAAGATCACTTCGCTCTCGCGAGAACCCGAGATCGCACACGACTTCTACGCGGAGGTTCCGTTCCGCATCGCGATCGAAGGCAACTATCACGACCTGGCTCGCTTCTTCGAGAGAGTCGGTCGGCTGCCCCGCATCGTGAATGTCGGCGCTCTGCGAGTCAACGTCGCCAAGGAAGACCGGCTGGGCACCCAGCTCAAAGTCGAGGGAACTGCCACGACATTCCGGTTCTTGAACGAAGTTCCCCGTGCTGCATCAGTGACGCCTCGCGAACGACTGCGTGGCAGGGCGTAGGAGGATGACCGTGAGAATCTGGCGCGCAGGAATCGCGCTCGCGCTGTTCGTTCTCCTGACCGGATGCAACGAGGATCCGATCGGCGGGACGACCACGGACGAGTTCGCGCAGCAGCGCGATCGTCTGAAGGCGGCGATTGCGAAGAAGAACGAGCCGAAGAAGTCTGCGGCGACCGCAGTCGCCGTGGCCGACCCGAGCTCGGAAGCGAACTACTCGAGCGTGGGCGAGAAGTACGCGTACGACCCGACGGGTCGACGTGACCCGTTCCGCTCGTTCCGTTTCGTCGACGAAGAGGTCCCGAATCCAGGATTCGGGCCGCTCGGCGACTACGAACTCGGACAGCTCTCGATCGTCGCGGTGGTCTGGGATACCGGTCGACCGCGTGCATTGATC
This sequence comes from bacterium, assembly GCA_031413515.1. Taxonomy (GTDB): domain Bacteria; phylum Myxococcota_A; class UBA9160; order UBA9160; family UBA4427; genus TMED88. The sequence continues at coordinate 26,154 of JANOFF010000048.1, read as the reverse complement.
AGCGATCCGAGTGGTCGTGGATTCATCATCCACGAGGGATCGCAGATCGGGAAGAACTCCGGTCGGGTGATCCATATCGGAGACAATCTGGTTCTCGTCAAGGAGACATACGTCGACTACGAGGGGAACCAGTCCACGAAAGACGTGGAATTGCGGATTCGCAGCAGCCAGGGAGGGTGAGCTCGATGGTCCGTCTCAGCAGAGGCATCTACAAAGGTACGTTTGTTGCCGTGGTCCTGGCGACGGCGACTATGCTCGCGTGTGCGACCGCGCCCGAGTCTGATCCGACGGAATCGTCGGGTGAGGACCGGGCTGCGATCACGGCGGGCAGTCGGGAACTCGCTGGTGTCGAGGTCGAAAGCCTCGACGGCGAGACCCGGATCCTGCTCAGCGGGCTGAACGACGCCGTGTACACGGTCGAGCCGGCGCCTTCGGGCAATGGTCTCGTGATCGAGTTCCCGGGCGTCAGCCAGCCTTCGGCGAGCTTGTTCGACGCGGTTTCGGGCTCGGCTACGCAGGTCAGCGTGTACGATGGCCTGGTCGAGGTCGTGAGTGCTTCGACCTATGAAGGCGACGCCGAACCCGTCACCCGCGTGGAAGTCACGTTCGCGGCTCCGGCCGACCACGAGTTCGTGCCGAGTCGCGATGGCCTGGACCTCGTGATCCGACCCGGTACCGCAACGACGGCCACTGCAGACGCGAGCGACGTCGCTCCGACTTCGTCTGATGCGGCGTCTCCGACCGTCCCGGGAGCCCTCGAGACCAGCGATCCCTGGGCCGTTGCCGAGGCGATCGACGAAGCCGGTGTGGTGGCCACGGAATCCGTGGCGACCACCGATGCGCTCGTAGTGGTCGACGACAACGTGGCGGGAGACTCCCTGGTCGAGGAGACAGTCGTCGTCGAAGCGTCGGTGACGGAACCCGTTTCCAGTCCGGCGGCCACGCTGCTGACCGGCATCACGTTCGAGACCGCCCAGAGTGGTGTCCTCGTCCATCTCCAGGCGAATGGCATCCTGAGCAGCGCCGAGACGTTCACGCTCGAGAACCCCGCTCGCATGGTTATCGATCTTCCGGGCATCAAGAACACGGCGAACAAAGACAGGGTCACGATCGACAGCTCGTGGGTGAAGGGTGTGCGGATCGGTTCCCATCCCGACAAGTTGCGCGTGGTGTTCGATGGAGGCGCCGATGTGGCGCAGTTCCAGGGACGCCGCGTGATGCCTGCCGCCGACGGCCTGATCATGACGGTCGGAGCGGGTCCCGATCTCGACGCGGCACTCGCAGCGCGGGTCGAAGCCGGAAACGACGCCTTGATCCTGCAGACAGTCTCCCAGCTCGGATCCACGACACCGCCGGCAGCAGCGGAGATCGCCGACGTGGCGGTCGACGAGACTGCCGCCGAGATGGCCGTCGTGTCCGAGGTCGTCCCCGGTGCGGTGGACGAGAGCGCAGCGCGCGACGCCATGATTACGGCCGATACGGTCGAGCCGACCGCCACTCTCGGCACGACGCTCGATGCGGGTCGGTCGTCCGCGGAGATCTTCGGTCTCCAGTACGACCGCGATGCCAAGCGCGACCGGATCGCGGTTCTGAGCGACACCCTCGTGGAGTATCGCGTCCTCACGCCCGATCCGGAGACAGTCGTCGTCCAGATCGAGAGGGCCGTGATGGCGGCCCCGACGGGAGACCGGATCACGCCTGAGGCGGGTGGCCCGGTCTCGCTCGTCGTCAGCTTCCAGCAGCCCGAGGTCGAGCCGAGCCAGGTGCGTATCGTGATCCGACGCGCGGCCAATCTCGCGCCGCAGGTGACTCAGCGCGGATCGGCGCTGTTCCTCGACTTCGAGAACACCGGCCTCGCGGCGACACCGCCGCCGGCCACGATTCCGGGTGTGCCCAGCGAAGTCCAGCAGCAGGAGCAGTACGCCAACGCCATGAAGGTCTCGCAGGCTGCGAGCGGGGCAAGCTCCCCCGAAGCAGCCGCTGATCCGGTGGCGGATGCGGGGGCCACGTTGGCCGCTGCGTCTTCTGCCCCGTCGCCCCTCGACGACGCTGCGGATGCCGATCAGCCCGGACTCGAACTGCCCGCAGAACTCGTGGCAGCGATGCCGATGGAAGCAGACCCCGGCGTGACGACCGCCACGGCCTCGGCCGCGGCGCCCGCTTCGCTCGAAGGTCCGGCCGCCGTCGACATGCTCGCCGAAGGTGGGCTGATCGATGGCAAGGAGTACGTCGGACGCCGGATCTCCCTCGACTTCAAGGACGTCCAGATCGCGGACGTGCTGCGGTTGATCGCGGAGGTTTCGGACCTCAACGTCATCGCGGGGGACGAGGTTTCCGGCACGGTGACGATCCGCCTGGTCGACGTTCCGTGGGATCAGGCGCTGGACGTCATCCTGTTGACCAAGGGGCTCGGCTTCGTGCGGGTCGGAAACGTGCTGCGCATCGCACCGACCGAGATCCTCAAGGCCGAGGAGGAGGTCCGCCTCCAGGAGCGCCGCAACAAGGAGAAGCTCGAAGATCTCGAGGTGAAACTGCAGCCCGTCAACTACGCGAACGTGGTCGACGTCGAGAAGCTGGTCAAGCGACTCCTCTCGCCCCGTGGCACGGTGAACACGGACAAGCGCACCAATACCCTGATCATCAAGGACATCAGCAGCGTGATCGATGAGGCCACGGCGCTGATCCTGGCGGTCGACACGCAGACACCGCAGGTCATGATCGAAGCGAAGATCGTCGAGGCGTCTCTCGATTTCGGTCGGGAACTCGGCAGCATCTGGCGGGTCGCGACGCAGCCCTGGGTGGATGGCTACAACCCGGGTGTGCCGCGCACGGATCTCGGCAACGAGAACTTCCGGTTCCAGGGTGACAACAGCGTGGTGTCCGGCAACCCGATCACGAGCATTCCGACCGGCGCGGTGAACATCGGCGCCTTCCTGCTCGACGATCAGATGCAGGTCGATGTGCGAATCGAGGCCATGGAGCGCGCCGGCGACGGCAAGGTGATCTCGAGCCCGCGAGTCGTCACCCTCGACAACAAAGAAGCATCGATCGAACAGGGCGTGTCGATCCCGTTCCAGACCTTCGAGGGCGGGGATGCCAAACTCGAGTTCATCGACGCGGTGCTGAGCCTGAACGTGACGCCGCACATCACGGCGGACCGCAGCATCATCATGAGCCTGGAAGTCACGCGAAACGCACCGGACTCGTCGGTATCGACTCCGACCGGTTCGCCCGCGATCGCGAAGAACCAGGCGAAGACCGAATCCCTGGTCAAGGATGGCCAGACGCTGGTGATCGGCGGCATCTACACGATCGAGAAGTCCACGCGAGAGACGCGTGTCCCGTATCTGCACCGGATCCCGGTGATCGGGGCTGCATTCAAGGCGCGTGAGATCTCGGACAGCCGCAAGGAGCTGCTGATCTTCATCACGCCGAGGATCGTGGTCAATCCCGAGTTGGCGGCGAGTTGATGGGGCAGGGCCTTCGGGCCGATGTCGCCAACGTTCGCGATCGGACGTCGAGGTAGAGCGACGACGAGGCAGCAGTGTGGGTGGTCGAGATCAGGGAAACCAGGTGAAGTGAGACGGGGGGGAGCTTCGGCTTCCCCCCGTTCCTCTATAATGGCTCGAACGGTGATCGAGGCGTGACCAGTCTCTCAGGGAATATCCATCCGCATCGATGTACCGGGGCAGGAGACCTGCGGACGGACGGAAGGAAGGGGAGGGGATAGGCGGCATGGTGGAGCGCGAGGCAGGATTCGATCTGGACGCCCTCCGCGCGATCGTCGCCGCCGACGCCGGTAGCGCGGACTTTCCGGCGCTCGCCGAAGCGGAGCGCCGTGCAGGCCATCCCGATCGAGCGAGATCCGTCGCCGAGGCAGGGTTGGCTGCAGCGCCCGGACGCATGGCGGGTCGCGTGGCATTCGGACTGGCGCTGCTCGACCTGGGGCGCATCGAAGAGGCACGAACCGCTCTGTCCGTCATCCTCGACGCAACCCTCGCACCCCATCGCATCGCCACACACACACCTTCCGTCCCCCTTTTCACGCAGGCTGCTGAACACCCTCTGGCGGCGGATGCAGTGGGCGGACCCCAGATCCCCTGGCCGGCCGAGGTGGGCTCGGCCGAGGAGATTCCGGTCTGGGCGCGCGAGTCCGCTGCAGCCGGTGGTTCCGCCTTGTCGTCGGATCTGAACAGGCTCGCGCTCGGGTCCGGGGCGCGTGCGGGGATCGACGACGACGAACTGGAGATGGCGTTCGCCGTCGCAGAACCGCAGATCGACGAGATGATCTCGCCCAACCACATGGCCGAGCGCGTCCTGCTCGATCACGCTTCGCTCGACGACCCGCTCGACGACCCGCTCGATGATTCGTTCGATTTCGAGACCGACGACGACGACTCGCCGCTGCTCGAGCTGGACGAAGAGGAAGACGGGATCGGCGCGCCCGGGCCGGCATTCCGGACGGCCACGATGGCCGAGTTGCTCGCGAAACAGGGCGACACGGCGGGTGCTGAAGCGATCCGGCGCGAACTCGACCGGGGCTCCGAATCGGTCCGCTCGGTGGATGCCGCAGTCGCGCCCGGTCGATCTCGATTCGGACTGGACATCGATGCGCCCGAAGAGGGCGGCGGAAGGAGTCCGGGTCGCGCGGCAAAAATCCTGGCCACCCTGGAGCGGTGGCTGCACAACGTCCAGCGAGGTAGGGCATGAGCTTCGAATCGATCCTTCGATCCATCATCGACGAGGGCAAGGGAATCATCGGCGTCGCGTTGATGGAGAGCGACGGGATTCCGATCGTGCAGGTGCACGGGAAGAGCCGAAATGGCGATCCACTGCACGGTGACATCGGGCCCGCAGGTGTCGAGTTCGGTCACATCCTGACCGATCTCGCCAAGGCATCGGATGCGATCGGGGGTGGGCCGCTCGCCGAGGTCGTCGTCAGTCTCTCGCGCGTTTCGCTGATCTTCGCCCACGTCGAAGACGACATCGTGCTGGTCGCGGCGGTATCGCCCGATGGCAACATCGGGAAGGCGCGCTATCTGATCCGACGCAATCTGATGGCGATACGCCAGGAACTCTGATTCCGGTTTCCGTGCGCTCGCCGGTGGGGGGAGCGAGTGGAGACGGCAGATCGGATCCTGGTCCTGCACGGCCCGAACTTGAATCTATTGGGCAGGCGTGAGCCCGACGTCTACGGCCACACGACACTCGCCGAGATCGACGCAGACCTTTCCACTATCGCGGTCCGTGAACGGGTCGAGCTGCAGTGTCGGCAATCGAACCACGAGGGTGTGCTGATCGACTGGGTCCAGGATGCGATGCGTGACACGGACGGCATCGTGATCAATCCCGGTGGGCTGACCCACACCAGCGTGTGCTTGCGCGATGCATTGGTGGCCACTGATCTGCCGGTGATCGAAGTCCACCTTTCGAACGTGCATGTCCGTGAAGGCTTCCGCCGACACAGCTACGTCTCGGATATCGCGTGCGCGGTGGTTGCCGGTCTCGGACCGCGCGGATACGCGCTCGGTCTGCGTGCTCTGATCCAGCTGATCCGTCGTTGATTTCGCCGCCGACGGTTGCGCCAGGCCTGCAGCTCTTGCAGCGGTATGGCCGTACCTGGATCACGGCAACTCGGTGGAGAATGCCCACGTCCCGCCGTCCATCTGCCTCAAGGGTGCCTCCGGATCGCCGATAGGGAAGTGCGAGGGAGACCATTCCCTCTCCAGTGCTGACCCGCGCTCCGATGCTGAGGGACCCTTGGCGATCAACAAGAGAAAAGTCCTGGACAATGCCCGCAAGCTCGCCCAGAAGGGCGCGAAGCAGAAGGCGCTGAAGGAGTACAACCAGCTCGTCCAGGCCGACCCGCGAGACACGAAGCTCTTGCTCGAGATCGGCGACGTGTATCGCCGCTGGGGACAGGCGGAAGAGGCGATCGCGCAGTACACGCGGGTCGCCAATCAGTACAAGCAGGATGGCTTCGACGCGCGCGCGGTCGCGGTACTCAAGCAGATCCTGAATCTGGATCCGAAGCGCTACACGTCGCACGTCGCGTTGGCCGAGCTCTATCAGCGCATGGGTCTCGACTCGGATGCCATCGGTGCGCTGCAGACGGCGGCCGACGGCTACTACCGCGAGGGCCGGCGCCGCGAGGCGCTCGAGCTGCTGCGCAAGATGGCGTCGCTCGATCCCGCGAACACGACGAGTCGACTCAAGGTCGCCGACCTCCTCCGCCAGGAGGGAATGGAGGACGACGCCGTCGCCGAGTACGAGGAGGTCGTTCGCGAACTCAAGCGGCAGGGCGCGGGCGAGAACATCTGTGTCGTGCAGGAGCGGATCCTCGAACTGCGAGGTGAGCACGTACCGACGCTGGTCGCACTCGCACGCAACCTGAGCGATCTCGGTCGGCCCGAGCGGGCCGAGCGCTTCGCAGTCCGTGCCCTCGCACTGGCCAAGGAACCCGATCACTTCGAACTGCTCGCCGGGATCTACAAGAGCCTCGGCAACGATGTCCGCCTCAGCGCCGTGACGCGAGAACTGGCGACGTTCTACAAGACACGCGGCGATGACGATCGTGCCCGTGAAGTCCTGCAACGCCTGCCACCCGAAGCGATGACGCCACTGCCGGGGCCGGCCCGCGGACGCGATCGTTCCGAGTCCGACGAGTCCGAAGTCGGTGAGGACGAGCTGCTCGAGGATGAGGACTTTCTCGTCGCGGATGCGTCCGAGCAATCCGACCTGATCGATCTCGACGAGGGCACGACGGTGCTCACCGACGTGGCTGTCTCGGGCGGATCGAAACAGACTGAACTGCCGGACGGCGATCCCGAGCAACTTCTCGCAGAGGCCAGCGTGTACCTGCGCTACGGCAAACGGGTCCAGGCGATCGCGAGCCTGAAGAGCGCACTGCGTCAAAGACCCGAACACCGCGGCATCCTCGAGAAGCTCGGCGAGGCCTACGCGGAAGACGGTCAGGACGACGACGCGATCGGTTGCTGGCAGCGTGGCGCCGAGCTGGCGCGCAAAGCGGGCGATGCCGAGGCCTTCACGATCCTGCGCGATCGGATCGGCGCGCTCGATCCCGTTGCGGCGGGTGAGATCGATCCGATGGACGCAGAAGGTGGTGGATCCGGCGAGGTGGGGAGCGCGTTCGAAGCGGATCTCTCCGACGGAGACGTCAGCACTGCCGGCGGCACTTCGTCGTCCGTCGACGAGTTCGAACTCTCGATCGAAGTTTCCGAGACGGACTCCTCGGAGCCCACCGGAGACAGTCGTACCCTCGCGCTCGACGGGACCGGCGACGACGATGGAATCGGATTCGATCTGGATCTCGACATCAGCTCGCCACGTGTCGAGGGCGCCGGTGCGGCCATCGAGAGCACGACCGAAGGGCTCTCGATCGACGTCGACACCGAGGTCGAGGTCGACATCGAACTCGACGCGGAGGCTCGAGACCTGTTCGGCGAGAGCTCGAGCGGCTCGGGCGACGATCGTGGCATCGATTTCGGGGTGGCGAGCGACGGAGCCGTCGCGGAATCCAAGACGACGGGCAGCGGATCTCGTTCGACGTCGAGTCAATTCGGTCAGAGCACCACGACCGCCGCCCAGGTGAAAGAGGACCTCGAAGAGGCCGAGTTCTACATCCAGCAGGGCCTCGCGAGCGAGGCTGAAGCCATCTACCGCCGCGTGCTGGCCGCGGCCCCCAATCATCCCACTGCGTTGCTCAAGCTCGGCGAACTGGCCGCGGAGCGCGGAGAAGATCCGGGCAGCGTGTCGGATCCGGGACTCGGCGCGGTGATCTCCTCCAGCGAGAATCAGTTCGTGGGCGGTACGAACGAGATCTCGTTCGACGACGACAGCGAGGGCGGCGCTCTGCCCGAGCGATCCGACACGCCGACGGACGCGAGCGATGGCATCGAGTTCGAACTCGACCTGGACGACGCGGAGTCCGGGGCTGAAGACGACACCGCCGAGATCTCGTCGAACGGGGTGGCCGGTGCCGGGCCGTCCGAGGATCTCCAGGCAATTCTCGCCGAAGCCGAAGCCGAACTCGGCGACGTGGATGGAGAAAGTCTCGACGCGAGCACCCCCACTCTTTCCGATGGCAGGAACGAACTCATCGGTGACGACACGCAGAACCAGTTTGCCATCGGGGACGATGAAGCGGCCGCGGACGCGGGTGTGTTCGGGGAAGACGCGACCGAGGTCGAGGAGCCGAGCCATCCGGGCCGCGACGCAAAGGGCCGGCGATTTTCGACGGAGCCCGTACAGGCCGAGCCCGATCCCGACGACGTGCAGGTCGACGACACGCTGCCGATTTCCGATCCGGCTTCGGACGGGTGGGGCAGGGCGCGGAGCGAGGACTCGCCGTCGACGGGTGGAGGCGCGGAAGCAACGTTCGATCTCGCGGCCGAGTTGGCCGACGTATTCGGCGACGAGCAGACCGTCGCGGGCGGCGCGTCTGTCGCGGCTCGATCGACCATCGACGATGGATTCGAATCCCTGTTCTCCGACTTCAAGAAGGGTGTGTCGGCAGCGCTCGACGAGGGCGACTACGACACGCGCTTCGATCTGGGCATCGCGTATCGCGAGATGGGTCTTTTCAACGACGCACTCGGCGAGTTCACAACGTGTCTCGGGAGCCCCGGTCGAAAGCTCGAATGCCTTCACATGATGGCCCTGTGTTCGATGGAACTCGGCCGCAATCGTGACGCCATCAACCATATCGAGCAGGCTCTTTCGAGCGGTGCGATTGCGGTGGCCCAGAGGACGGCGCTGCAGTTCGATCTCGGGCGCGTCCAGCTTCGAGCCGGGGACCTGCCGTCCGCGCGACACGCTTTCACTGCGGTGCAGGACGCCGATCCGAGCTTTCCGGGGCTTGCCGCAGAGTGGATGGCGCTCGATGCCGCTGGCGGCGAGGGTGAGGGCGATGCCGGGCTCGAAGTCGCCTTGCCGCGCGAAGACTACGAGTCCTTCGACGACATCCTCGGTGATGACGTCGGCGAGCGAGAATCCGAGTCCGAGCCCGAGACCTTCGAGTCATTCGACGACGTGATCACCGATGCGGAAGCCTCGGAGCTGCCGGCGGCGCAATGGCCCGAGCCGCTGCCCGAGCCCGCCTCGCAGTCGCAGCCCGCGTCCGAGACGCAGTCGGACCCCGGAACGAGTCGGCCGGGGCGCCGCAAGAAGAAGATCTCCTTCGTCTGATCAGCCGCCTCGGCCCGAGGCGAAATGCGAGGACCGTCCAAGGTGGAACATCTCCAGCACTTCGGCTTGTCGCAGGATCCCTTCAGCAATGAGCCGGATCTGCGCTTCTACTTCGACAGCGCGTGTCATCGCGACGCCTCCATGCGCGTCGAGCGGGGCTTGCGCCAGAGCAAGGGGCTGACGGTCCTGACGGGTGCACCGGGCACGGGCAAGAGCCTGATCGCCCGGCGTCTGCTCGAAGCGCTCGAGGACGAACTCTTCGAAGTGGCACTGATGGTGATGCTGCCCGGTGCGACCGATGCCCATACGATCCTCGGCCGATTCGCCCGCCAACTCGGGGTCGAGGAGCCCGGCGGTGACCGATCGAGCGTCCTCGCTCAGATCTGCGAACAGCTTGCGATCATTCGTGAAGACGCCCGCCACGCCGTCCTGATCATCGACGACGCACACATCCTCGGGCCGGACGTGATGGCCGAGATCGGTGGCCTGCTGAACATGGAGTACGAAGAGACCCGCCTGTTGTCGTTGCTGCTCGTGGGCGCTCCCGAACTCGATCAGTGCATGCCGGGCGGCGCCGCGCTGTATCAGCGGGTGGACGTACGCGTGAAGCTGCAGCCCCTCGGACTCGACGACACAGCCGCCTATCTCGCGCATCGCCTCACGGTCGTCGGGGGTCGCGTTCCGATGATTCCGTCGCCCACCATCGAGGCGCTCCACAAGTACAGCCGCGGCCGGCCGCGGCTGATCAATACCCTGGCCGACAACGCGCTCTTCGAGGCCTTTCTCGGTGGACGCAAGCAGGTCGATGCGCGGGACGTCGAACGCGCAGCGAGCGACCTCGGTGTCGGCTCGGATCCCGGCCAGACCTACTCACCGTTCGCCGCAAGCGCCGCGCCCGCATCCCGGCCGACCGCGCTCGCCGAGCCGGTCGAGCTGGGTTCGGCGCTCGGCACCGCCATGAGGCACGACCCGAAGGTGGCGACCCGCGCCGTCGCCGAGCCCGCACGCATGAGTCGCCCGGCCGCTCCGAAGGCCTCACAAGATCTCGCCTCCCTGCTCGATTTCGAAGACGTGCGATCCGATGAGCGGACGACCGTGCTGCATGCGGCCGACGAGGACAACGCGACTTTCGATCTCGACGCGGAGGTCAATGCCGTGCTCCAGGAGCGCGACGAGGTCGAGGACGATCTCGATCTCCCGATCTTCGAGGCCCACAACCAACGCGAGCCTTCGTTGGCGGAGGCCACTCGGATCGCCTTCGGTGACGAGGCCGAGGCCGAAGTCACGGGCGAAGTCGCTGAACTCGACGATCTGTTCGTGGAATTGATCGACGAGTAGATCGGCTGGGCGGTGTCGATCCGACACCAGAGCTTCGGTCGTGCGGGGCGCCGGAACCGTGGCGTTCTTCCGCCGCTACGGCGTCTTCGTGGGCGGTGGGGTCGACTCTGCCCGCTCGGCGGCGTCTTCTTCGGCCGCAGCCTGTCCGTAGAAGGCCATGAGCTGATCGATCAGGGTCTGGGCGCTGACGATTCGTTCCAACGTCGGTGCCGGGATGTCGGCTCTGCGTCCGGTCTGCTCGGCGTCGCGGCGCAGCATCTGCAGGCGCCGGACGGTGGGCAGTGTCGCATCGAGGTCCTCGCCCGCGCGCAGCTGGGTAGCCAGCCGCTGCGATGTCGTCACGAGCTGTCCGAGAGTCTCGCGCGCCTTGAACTGCGCACGCCGCATCGTCGAGCCCACGGGCGCTTGTGGGTTTCGTCGGACCGTCACGCGCAGATCGCGGAGGGCCCTTTCGAGATTCTCGGCGATCGCGGTCACCGCTTTCTGGTCCCAGGGTCTCGCCTGCGCGAGAGCGCCGGTCGCGAACGTGGAAATCAGAAGCACGATGCCGATGCCCTTGGCAAGCCGCGTGTTTCGTACTGATCGCATGAGAGCTCCCTTCCAGGATTCTGGCTCGAGCCGCGTCCCACACCGGCTCTGGCGATTTCGTACCACATCCGGAAGCGTCTGCGCGCGAAATCGCATGAGATCCTGCTCGAAGCTCCGCACCGGACACGTGGCGTGGACGGGTCGCCGATTCTGACCACGGCGGGACCTCAGGGTCTTGTATTCCCCGAGCCGGGTGACAGACGAAACCCGGACTTGGAGAGTTGCTCTGCGCGTCCCTTCTCCCGATTGCCCGCTATGGTGGCCTGTAGCATGGTGCAGGAATCGAAGCCGAGCAGGCGTGGCTTCTCGACTAGGAATCCCCGTGAAGACGCGATGGCTGACGTGCCTGTTGCTCGGCAGCTTGTGGTTCCCATCGAACGCCGCCGCGGACTGGGGGCCGGCACAGCTGGCCGGGAACTCGATCTCGCCGGGTGAGAAGGCGCGGTTCTATTTCGGCGGCGAGCGATCGTTCGAAGGTGCCTTCATCGACTTTGCGGTGTTGGTCGCGCGCGGCGCGCGACCCGGTCCGACGCTATGCGTGACCTCGGCCGTCCACGGTGACGAGGTCAACAGCGTGGAGATCGTGCGCCGCGTGTTCGCTGCTGCCGATGCCGAGCAACTCTCGGGAATGCTCGTGGTGCTGCCCACCGTGAACTCGTATGGGTTTCGGGCCAAGCAGCGCAACATGCCCGACCGCCGCGATCTGAACCGCGCCTTTCCCGGCAACCTCAACGGCAGCGTGGCGACCATCGTGGCCCACGAAGTCTTCGAAGGCGTGATCAAGCACTGCTCGTACCTGATCGACCTGCATACGGGCTCGAACCTGCGGACCAACATGCCGCAGGTGAGGGTGGACACCACCAGCCCCGAGGCGTTGGATCTGGCCATGAGTTTCGGCGTCGGAATCGTCATCGCGGGAGTGGGTCCGGAGGGCAGCCTTCGCCGCGAATCCGCGAGGCGCGGCATCCCCGCGATCACCTACGAGGGTGGCGGCCCCTACATCTTCTCCGAACCCGAGATCGTGCGCGGCGTGAAGGGTGTGAAGAACGCACTGAGCTTCCTCGAGATGACGCCGTCGACCGGCCCCGGGGAGCGCGCGAAGGTGCTGGAGCGCTCGCGCTGGCTGCGCGTGCCACACCGCCAGGGCGGCATCTACCTGCCGGTGGTGGCATTGGGCGACCGCGTGGAGGCCGGACAACTGGTCGCCACCGTGACCGATCCAGTCACCGACCGGGTGAACGAGGTCCGCGCCGATGAGCCCGGCGTGGTGATCGGTATGGCGTTACCGCAGGTGGTGCTATCGGGCTTCGCGCTGATCCATGTGGGCAAGTTGAACTAGCGAAGGCATCTCTGCTGGCCTGGCGCGTCAGCTCCCCGCAGATGCGGGAGCCATCGCGTGATCCAACGGCTCGGTCGGGTCGATGCCGAGCCAGCAGACTGCCGCGAAGGCATAGAACGCGGCCACCGTGTACAGCGGCACGTTCCAGTCCCCGGACGAATCGAGCGACCACCCCACGACGAGGGGACTCGCCACACCTCCGAGATTGCCGAACATATTCATCGCGCCCGATACGACGCCCGCATGCCGACCACCGATCGCGAGACACACGGACCACGCCGGCGCGACACCGAGCGCCGCGAGCATCGCAGCGGCGGCAAGTGCGAACGCAGCGTTTCGCGGATCCGAGGTCCCGACCGCGGTGCCGATCGCGAGCGCAGCGAGAGGCAGACCGACGAGACCGGGCACGCGCAGTCCGATCCGCGATCCGAAGCGGCGCGTGAGCACATCGGAGAGAGCACCCCCGACGAGGGATCCGGTCGCGATGCCGAGCAGCGGCAGCGCGGCGAGCCAGCCGACCGACGCGAGATCGAAGCCGCGCGCGCGCAGCAGATAGGTGGGCAGCCAGGTCAGGTAGAAGTACCAGCCGTAGATGGCGCCGAAGTACATCGCGCACAGAGCCAGCAGGTTCCGGCTGCGCAGCAGTGCGCTCCAGGGCACCGGTGGATGTTCGGCGGGTGGGTTGCTGCCGATCAGGGCGAGTTCGGCCGCGTTGACTCCGGTGTGTTCGTGCGGGTCGTCGCGGAACCACCACCACCAGGCGGCGGCGTAGACGAGCCCGACCGCGCCGAAGATCGGGAAGGCCCCGCGCCAGCTGAAGCGCTGGAGCATCCACACGACGAGAGGCTGCGTGATCGCTCCGCCCAGCGCGGCCGCCATGATGGTGAGTCCGAACGCCCGGCCGCGCTCGCGCTCGGGAAGCCAGCGGCCGAATGCTCGGGCGAGGCTCGGCAGCACACCGGCCTCACCCATGCCGAAGAGCCAGCGCAGCGCGACGAGGGAAGCGAAGCCGCGGGACAGACCGGTGGCGGCCGTCATGGCCGACCACCAGAGCACGATGCGAGTCACCGTCAGCCGCGAACCGAAGCGATCTGCGAACCAACCGCTCGGCACCTCGAAGAGCGCGTACGCGAGCGTGAATGCGCTGAACACGACCCCCATCTGCCGGTCGCCGAGGCCGAGATCCGACTGGATCGACGGTGCCGCGATCGAGATGCAGACGCGATCCAGATACGCGACCGCCATCGCGCCGAGTGCGAAGGCGAGCATCCTGTGGCGGGCACGGGTCGGGCGCATCGAGGCCGGACGCTACCGCGTCCAAGGCGCGGGCAAGAGCCGCGAGCGTCGCTTCGAACCCCGCCGAGTCGTCGGTGGGATGCGGGGACCGTACGCAGTCCGACGCGGCCGATGGGGTGTTCGCGACAGGTGTCGGATCCGATCGTCCGGGGCGCTCGGGTCGCTCCGCCCGCACGACCTCCATGCGCGATCGGGACGCGAACTTTTCCTCGATCCATCGGCGCGGAGAGGCCACAGGCGCATTAGCATCGGCGCGCTGCGGAAGGCTTGCCACAAGCCGATTGGCTCTTGGAGAAGACTCGATGCGTATTTGGTTCCTGGGGATCGCGATCGTGATGCTGGCCGTCGCACCGGTTGCGGCCGAGACAGACGCTGCGGAAGCGGCACCGACGGCCAAGAAGACGAAGACGAGTCCACTCAGGCTCGGTGCGATGTCGGGCCTCGGCTACGACAGCAACCTGTTCAACAAGAAAACTCCCACAACCGACGCGTTTTCGAACGAGACGACGCTGAAGAGCCAATACCGGGTCCAGCCCGCGAAGCGGCTGCGCTGGACATCCGGCGCCGGCCTGACGTCGTCGTATCGCTACGCAGCCTCGGATACCCAGGCGTGGGCGCTCCGCGTCGTCGGTCGCACCGGTCTCGACTGGAAGATGTTCGGCGGGGGCAGCAAGAAAGACTTCCGGCCGTCCGGGCGGCTCGGAGCCGGAATTGGCTACAACGGCAACTTCAATCCAACGCTCAAGAAGCCCGCTACCCCGGTGGACGACGACGGCGACGGCGACATCGACCCGGATGACGGGGACGGCAACGTCGACGCCGGCGACGAGATCGACGACCAGCTCCAGGACGAGTTCTCGCTCGACGCCATCGACGACTTTGCGGATGCCGATGACTGGGACGACGATTCGAACCTGGACGATGAGGGTACGGACGACGCTTTCTTCGACGAGGATCCCCTCGGCGGCTCGCTTTTCGGCAGCAAGCCGATGCGCAATCTGTTGACGCCGGCGGTGCGCGCGAACTTCAAGCCGTGGGAGCCGACCTCACTTGGCATGCTCGCTCGTTACACGCGTGCGTGGATCGATGAACCCGACCCGAGCAAGCCCTCGTCCGACTACATGCAGGCGGGTGGCGCGATCCGATGGAGCCAGCGAATCGTGCCGAGGCGCTTCGACCTGACACTCGGCTTCGACTTCGCCTACCGCTGGTACGAACAGAAGTTGACGAAAGCCTTCATCCCCCTCGACGCGTGGTCGCTCGGGGCCGTGGTCGGTACGACCCTGCGGCCGACCAGTCGATTGAAGGTGATCGTCAGCTACCGCTATGGCGCGCGGCTCGTGCCGCCCGACGAGTCGACGGAGGGCGATCAGCATGTCGGGCGAGTGGGCTTCCAGTACAGGCTCATCAAGAACCTCTGGCTGTTTCAGGAGAACAGCGCCCTGTACTCGGGCCTTCAGAGCAACAATCCGCCTGACCCCTTGAACCAGAACTACAACACCAGTTCGAAGGACGCCTTCCGCTATCAGGCAATGCTCGGGATGCGCTGGACGATGTAGTGCTGCGCAAGCGTCGAGATGGGCAGGGCTTCGAAACGTAGAGACGGGTTCCAGACCGGACGACGCGATTGCCGCGGGGTCAGCGCGGGATCACCGCGTAGTCACCGGACGTCGTCCAGCATGACCTGTTCGTAGGTCAGTTCGAAGGCATCGGGTCCGATGCTGAACTCGCCGCGGAATGGATAGTCGAGCGCAGCGGTCAAGAAGACGATCAGACCCATCAGGGAAGCGGTCAGCACCACCATGATGACGTGCGCGTTCAAGCGCTCGATCACGAAGCACCACATGATCACGATGTTGATGAAGGCTCCAAGAAAGACCACGAGCCAGAGCGTCGACGGCATCCCCGTGAGCGCCGATTGGATGCGTAGCCGGCGGAACTCGAGCATGACGTTGAACTCGTCGAGGACCTCACCGAAGATCGCCACGTCGGCCGCATGAGTGGGTCGGACGCGCAGCAATCGATCCTTGAATTCCTCCATGAAAGGGATTCCTCCCTTCGGACGGATTCCGTTGCGCTGTTGCGGCCACGCCACGTCGATCACTTGTCGCGTGTAACGGCGAAGCGTGTCCTGCAGTTCGGCGCGGTGTGGCTCGGGCAGCATGCCCACGTCGCGATACAGCGCCGCCAGCGCCGCGGCCTCGCGAGACACCTTGTTGTCGATCTCACCGAACGTCGACCAGGCGCCCACGGCGATCAAACCCAGCGTGATGCCGTAGAACACACCCGCTCCGGAGAGCGTGTAGCTCACGAACTCGTTGCAGGCGGGCTCCGTTCCGAAGATCCGCTGTGCGAGGCCTCGGGTCAGCAGGAGTCCAACCACGCCGACGAGCACGAATAGACCGACCAGGATCGCGCAGAACGCAGCACTCGGAATGTCATACACCCAGAACAGATCCATCCGCGGAACTCTCCATTCGATCAATTGCCAACGCCACCGAAGCCGAGCACGTCCCGTCCGGAATCCAGACGGGGCCGACCCGCAAGAACGACTACCCGTCCGTCCGCGGACGACGACGTCGGGCGATTGCTCCCTCGATGCGCCGGTAGACGAAGAGCAACAGGAAGAACGCCACCAGGAGCTGGAAGGCACGCCACGCGGCGAGGTCGAGGAGCGGCGCCGCACCGCCCAGCTCCTTGGCGTCGGCGACCAGTCCGCGGAGCTCGACGGCCACCGCCGCGAGGCTCGCGGCCGTTCGCTCGTACTCGGTGATGTCGAAGGGGCGCGTCGGCGGGGCGTCCGGATCCCGAGGCGATGCGGTGCGCAACTCCGCCACGAGCGCACCCCATGCCTCGCCCGCACGCTGCGCCTCGCTGGCCGTGCGCTCGAGTGCGCTCGCCACCGGCCCGAGCTGCTCGGCGGTGCCCTGCGCGGCGAGCAGCGTGCTGCGCGCTTCGGCGAGCGTCTCGCGCAGACCGGGTTGCGTGCGATCGATCTGCTCGACCAGAACAGCCAGCTCGGCGCGCAGATCCGCGGGCAGGCGATCCGCGATGCGCGCGAACTCGGCCGCGCTCGCCGCGATGCTGTCGAGGGCTTGCCGCGTCGTCTCGACCGTCGGCCGCGCCTCCAGTTCGAAGGCGAGCAATTCGGCTTGCCAGCGAAGCTGCTTCGGCATCGTCGCCACGACCTGGCTGAATCGCTGCGCGGTCACATTGAACTCGCGAATCGCCCTCGCACCGGACTCGACGCCCTCGGCGGCCCGGAAGGGCGCGAGCGGGTAGGTGACGATCCAGTCGAACTGCCCGCCGGGCGTGAGTCCGTTGACCATCGCCGGCAAGGTCTCCACCGCGAAGACCCCGCGGATCGGATTTCCAGCGACGACCGCCTCGGTTTCCGACTCGAGCCGGGCCTGCTGTTCCGGTGTCAGGAACCGGCGGCCGACCGCGACGATGTCGTCCACGATGGCGTGGGCGGCCTCCACGGCGACGGGCTGGGCATCGCCGAAGAGCTCGCGCCCCGCGCCGACCTCGAGGTAGTCGCGCTGCGAGAGCGCCAGCGCATAGAGGGCCAGGTATCCGCGTTTGGGGTCGGAGAGGACTTCGGCATTCTCGATCAGGGGAACGATGCGCGACTTCCAGAGGAGGGCCCGTCGCCTGATCTCGGGATCCCGCGACGACGACATGATTTCATCCGAGGTCGAGATCACGCTCGTCACGAACCGGCCTGCGACGAACGTCACTTCGTCGCGCAGATCCTCCTGCGTGAAGTTCGTGCGGCCGCTGCCAGTGAACCGAAACGGGTTCCGTCCCGTGGACGACGAGCATCCGCTCGCCAGCCCCAGCAGACAGACGAGCAGCACGATCCAGTAGCGGGCGTCTCGGAGCGACATCGTCGACCGCGCAGCGTAGCCGTGAGGCGTGCGTGCCGCAGGACCTGCGCGCCCGTCCCTGCAAGATGCAGCTGCTACTGCGCGGCCACCACCCGGATCTCCACCCAGTACTGCGGCGCCGCGAGCTTCGCCTCGACACAGGCGCGCGCGGGCGTAGAGCCCTGCAAGACCCACGGATCCCACGCCTCGTTCATCGCGGCGTAGTGGCGGATGTCGCTCAGCCAGATCGTTGCCGTGAGGATCCTGCTCTTATCGCTTCCCGCTTCGGCCAGGAGGCGATCGATCTGCTCGAGGATCTGCTCGGTCTGCTTCTTCGCGTCGGGCACCGGGTCGTCGGCCACGATGCCGGCGGTATGGACGAGGCCGCCGTGGACGACGCCCTGCGACAGGCGCTTGCCGGGCTGAAGACGCTGGATCTTGCTCATCGAGGCTCCTGGAATCTGGAGTGGGGGGCCAGCTCGTGAGCTGGCCCGGCAGCTTCGTACAGGATTCGTCGCCAGCGCAAGAGCCGTACCCGATCCGAGCGGTCAGGCCCGTCGGCCCGGAGCTCCGGCCGTCACGCCGCCCGGGCCCGGACGAGGTCGAGTCGATCCAGCCCGCGCACCAGGTACGAATCGATGAAGTTCGACTGGCCGCCGGCGCGCTCGAGCTGTCGCAATTCGGGAAGCAGGGCCTCGAAGGCGACGCGCGCTTCGAGCCGGGCCAGCGAAGCACCGAGACAGAAGTGGATCCCCAGTCCGAAACTCATGTGTCCCTTGGTGTCGCGGGTCACGTCGAAGCGATCTGGGTCTGCGAACTGACTCTCGTCGCGGTTCGCCGAGGCGAGCAGCACGGTGACACTCGCGTTTTCTGGGATCGTCTTTCCCGCGATCTCTACCGACCTCGTCGTGCGACGGAAGACGAACTGCACCGGCGGATCGAAGCGCAGCACTTCTTCGATCATGTTGGGTAGCCACTGGGGCTGCGACTGGACGATCGCGAGTTGATCCGGGTGGTCGAGCAGCGCCTTCACGCCGTTGCCGATCAGGTTGGTGGTCGTCTCGTTGCCCGCGACCAACAGCACGATCACGAACTGCGCGAGCGCACCCGCGTCGAGGGTCTCACCACTCCGCGGATCGACGAGCACACTGATCAGATCGTCGGCAGGGCTCTTCCTGCGCTCATCGGCGATCTGATGCATGTAGGCGGACAGTTCACCCATCGAGCGCAGGAAGGGGCCTAGCGTATCGGTGCGCTGGCTCCCCGAGCTGCCCGCGATGATGTCGTCGCTCCAGCGCTTGAAGTCGGCATGGCGCTCGGGACCCACTCCGAGCAGTTCGGCGATGATGGTGACCGGCAGCGGAATCGCCAGATCGTGGACCACGTCGAACGGCTGACCCGCGTGGAGCTTGTGCATGCAGCCGGCCACGATCTCGCGCATGCGCGGCTCCCAGCTGCGCACCTGGCGCGGCGTGAAACCGCGGTTCACGATCGAGCGCAACGCATCGTGTCGGGGCGGATCCGATGTGATGACGCTGGTCGGCGGGTTCTTGCGCAGACGCAGGGGATTCAGCCGCGAGCGGTACAAGAAACGCATGATCTCGAAGGCATCGCGCACGCCGATCCGCTTCATCCGATCCTTCATCAGGATCTCGAACGCGGCAGCGGACGAGAACGTCTCGGGATCACGCATCACCCGAGATACGTCGGCATAGCGTGAGATGCACCAGGTGTTCGTCTGCTCGGCGAAGTGCACCGGGGCTTCGTCGCGCAGCCGGGCGTACATGGGGTAGGGGTTCTGCCAGTCGGGCGGATGCAGGGGATCGTATTCGATCATCGCGGAGCGGTGTCCTCTCGCACATAGAGTGAGATCATGACTTCGAGATCGGCGCGCCACGCTTCAGACGGACCGTTGCTGCCGATCAGATAACCGAAGACGCTGGTGAGAAAGAGGTGCGTGGCCTGGGCCGGGTCGAGACCCACGCGCAGCTCGCCGTTTCGTGCACCCAGCGCGAAGCGGCGCCCCAGCTCGTACATCACCGGGAACGGTTGATCCTCGAGCAGCAGTCCGTCGGGACGACGGGTATAGATGCGGAACATGTCCCGATTGAGTTCCCGATCCCCGACGCTGGCCTCGACCTCGATCAGGCTGTCGACGAACTCGTGGAGCGCGGATCGCAGCGAGTCGTGGCCGCGCAGGCGCTCGACGATCCGCAGCTCGAGGTTCCATTGCAGCTCGAGCAGGACATGGTCCTTCGTCGGGAAGTGGAAGTAGAAGCTCGGACGCGAGACCCCGGCCCGCTTCGCGATCCGCGCGATGCTCGCCCGGTCGAAGCCCTCGCTGCGGAATTCCTCGATCGCCGCATCGAAGAGGCGTTTGCGCGTGAGGTCACGTTTGGACTCGCGATGCGTCTGCGGGCGGAACGGGGATGCCATGGCGGCATCGTCCGGCAATTTCTGACGAGCGTCAACCAATTCTGACGGCCGTCATCGCGAAGTTCCGGAATTTCTGGCCGCGCGGCCTGTCTGGCCCCCTCCTCGAAGCCACGACATGCCAACGGAGGGTCCGGCGGGTGGTCATCCAGTGGCATATCGTGCTCGCGCCGGGCCGGCAGGGCGCGCTGCCCCGGAATCCCGGCGCCACCGACCTGACGAATCCACCGCGCGACCACGAGGAACGGAAGATGACCACGCGAATGAACCGGATGCTCGGCTGGCTGACCCTGGCGATGCTCGCTCTGGCTTCTCCAGCCCTCGCGGACAGTCACGACGACGCCAGCAAGAAGGGCGGGACCCCTTCGGCCGCGAGCGACAAGAAGGAGCCGACCCCCGAGCAGCGCGCCGAGATGGCGGATACCCATCAGCGCATGGCGGATTGCCTGCGCTCGACCCGGCCATTCAAGGAGTGCCGCGCCGAGATGAAGAAGTCGTGCAAGCACTGCCAGCACATGGGTGACGGCGGTGGCAAAGAGTGCTCGATGGACCATCAAGGGCATGGATCGGGCAAGCACAAGAAGACTCCGCCTGCACCCGCGCCTGCACCCGCGCCCGCACCGAGCGTCGAGTAGGCGCTCGTTCGAGATCGCCGATCGGGATCATGCGCGCGCCCGTCCGCTCGAGTTCGATCCCGGCGAGAGCCCTCAGCGCTGATTCGGGTTGATGAGGAATTTCTCGCCCGTCGCCTGCCGGCCGTACGCGGTGATCGCGCTCAGTGAAAGCGCCTCGGCGAGCGAGACCACTTTCGTATAGCGACTCGCGAAGGTCGTCTTGATCTCCGCGCAGACGCGGTCGCGCAGCTTCTGGCCCGCTTCGAAGCCGACCTTCTGCAGGAACGGCGTCAGCAGCCACCCCCCCACCCCCCACGCCATGCCGAAGCTGCGCGTCAGCTCGGTGGGGGAGCGATCGAGTCCGCCGTAGATGTAGACCTGCTTGTGGGTCGACGAGCCGTAGCGGCTGAACTCGGGGGCCTGCGCACTCAGCGCCACTTCCATCGCCGTCAGGATCTGGCTAGCGAGACGTCCGCCACCGGTGGCGTCGAACGCGAGCGTGGCACCGGTGGTCGAGATCGCAGACACCAGATCGTCCATGTACGACGGCGTGCTCGAGTCGACGACGAACTTCGCGCCGAGCCCGCGCAGCAGGCTGGCCTGCTCGGGTTTGCGCACGACGTTCACGAGGTCGATGCCGTCCGCCTGGCAGAGCCGCACGAGCATCTGCCCGAGGTTCGAGGCCGCGGCCGTGTGGACGAGTGCCTTGTGGCCCTCCATCCGCATCGTCTCGACCATGCCGAGGCTCGTGAGCGGGTTCACGAAGCACGACGCGCCTTCTGCAGGCGTCGTGCCTTCGAGCAGGGGCAGGCACTGTCGCGTGTGGATCGTCCGAAACTGCGAGTACATCGCGCCGCCGATCAGCCCGACGGTCCTGCCGAGCAGCGCCTGTGCTTCCTTCGAAGCTCCGGCGGCGACGACCACGCCCGCACCCTCGTTGCCGACGGGCAGTGACTGATCGAGGCGAGCCGCGACGCCGCGCATCAGGCTCGCCGGGACGGACGCGGTCACGACCGGATCGTCCGCCGGGCCGGAGACCTTCGCCGTGCTCATGTCGGCCGGGCCGAACAGCAGCCCGAGATCCGAAGGATTGATGGGCGACGCCTCGACGCGCACGACGACCTCGTCGGGACCGGGGTCGGCCACCTCGATCGTCGCAAGCGAGAGCTCGAGCTGGCCTTCGCCGTGGGTTTTCGCGCGCAGCGTCGAACGGATCTGTCGTCCCTTGAAGGCCATCAGGTGAATCTCCTTGGTGGATCGTGGCGGATCAGTGGAGACTAGCGGTGTTCGCCCGGGCAAGTCGCTCGTCTGGCAGGTCACATCGACATCACTTTCCGCATCCCGGCATGGCGCTCCGATTGATCGTGAAGTGGAGGCATGCTTTAGTCCCCGAATGAAAGCTTCCACGCACTCGATGACGGCACCCCTGAACCTGGTTTCGCTGCTCCTGCTGCCCATCCTCTTGTCGTGCGCACCGCGGGCGATGCGCGGGGGCGAGGGCACGGCGAATCCGAACATGGATGTGCAGGCGATGAGCGTGGAACTCGACCGGGAGGACATCAACTTCCTGGTGTCGGAGTTCCTCTCGGGCCTCGAGGCATCGCGCTTCTGGCGGCAGACGGTCGAGGCAGGCAACCGTCCTCTCGTCGCGATCTGGCCGATCTCGAATCAGAGTTCGATCCACATCGACGATCAGATGACGACGTTGCTCTCTTCCATCGAGACGGCGCTGGTGAATACGGGTGACGTGCGGGTCGTGGATCGATCGCGACAACAGAATCTGATCGCCGAGATCGGGATGCAGCAGGGCGCCGCCTTCGATCGTGCGTCCGCGCAGCGCCTCGGAAAGCAACTGGGCATCCAGTACTTCTTCACGGGACGCATCACCTCGGTGGACGAGCGCCTCTCTCGGACGCGAAGAGTCCAGTACAGCCTGTTCCTTCAAGTGATCGAGATCGAGACGGGCCTGGTCGAGTTCCAGAGCGAAGTCACCCGCTCGAAGGCGATCCGGCGGTAGTCTCGGCGGTGACGCTTCGAGAGCCGATGAGGACGCCGGGCCTGGCTCTGGCTGTCGCGCTGATCGTGCTCGCGTCGTCGGGCTGTGCCACCTACTCCGATCGCGTCGCTGCGGCGCATCAACGCGTGGACAACGGAGACGTCGATGGCGCGATCGACGTCATGAACGACATCCTCGGCGTGCGCTCGCGCAAGGAACTGCCGGCCAACTGGGATTCGGACCGCCCCCTCGCCGTTCTGGAGCGCGGCTCGCTGCTGCAGGCCGCACGGGTCTTCGACCTGAGTTCGCGCGACCTGAGCGCTGGCGAGATGGAGATCGAGATGCTCGATCTGAGCCTCGATACCGTCGGGCAGATCGGCAGCTTCATCTACAGCGACAGTGCGCGGAACTACCACATGTCGCCCACCGAACGGCTGGCGCTGAATGCCACCAACATGCTCAATTTCCTGGCGCTGGACGATTGGAGCGCCGCCGCCGTCGAGGCGCGGCGCTTCACCGTCATGCGCAACTACCTGAGCTCGATCGGTCTCGATGATCAGGGGAGCTTCGGCGCGTATCTGGCCGGCCTCACCTTCGAGCAACTGGGCGAGGGAGGCCGCGCGCTTCGCTTCTACGAAGAAGCCATGGAGGGCGGAACGCTCGAGAGCCTGCGCGGGCCGGTGGCTCGCCTCGCGCGGCAGCACTCGTATCGCGGTCCTCGCATCCGCGAATTGCTCGCGTCCGCGCCACCCGGCGACGCCGAGGCGCCGAGCGAGATCATCACGGTGATGGCACTCGGGCGCGTTCCGCGTCGCGAGCCCAAGCGCATTCCGATCGGGCTGGCGATCGGCGCCGCCGGCACCTTCATCACGGGCAATCCCGAGATCCTGGCCCGCAGTGCGACGGCGGTGGTGGTGTATCCCGAACTGGTCGACTCGAGCAGCCGGGCCAACGCGGCGAGCGTCCAGATCGACGGACGAGCCGCGCCGGTCGAGCGCGTGTCGAGCCTCGGGAACGACATCCGCCGCGAGTACGACGAGATCCGACCACGCATCATCGGCGCGGCGATCACACGCATGATCGCTCGCGCGGTCGCCGCCGAAGGAATGCGTGCGGCGGGCAATCAGGCGAACCCGAACGTGGGAATGCTGGCCGCTCTGGTCACCGGGGCGACGCTCGTCGCCCTCGATCGGCCCGACACGCGATCGTGGAGCATGCTGCCGGATCACGTGCTGATCTCCCGTCAGACCGTCGAGCCGGGCGTCCACGTCGTCCGCGTGCGCGTGACCGGTCCCGGCCTCGAGGCGATTCGCGAGTACGAGGTCGGCATACCGCGCGGACGGGCGGTGGTACTGGTCGTCACCGAACCGCAATAGCGAGACCGTCAGCGTCCCGTCGAGATCGTATCGGCGGTGAGCATGGCGGCGAGGTTGCGTTCGAGCTTCTCGGGCGAGCGCTCGAGGGCAGCCCGGATCCCGATCGCGAAGGGGTCGGTATCGAGTTCGTCGATGCCTTCGGCGATCGCCCGCAACCCCGCCTCTGCGATGGTCGACGGCGGCTCCTTCTGCCCCTGCACGTGGCTCGCCATCCGCGTATCGACCGAGCCGACGATCAGCGCGCTCACCCGGGTGCCCTGCTTCGCGAGTTCTGCGCGGATGGCGGTCGAGAGCGCGCGGCTCGCAAACTTCGATGGGCTGTAGCCCCCCATCATCGGCACGCTGACGATCGCCGCCGACGAGAGGACGTTGGCGATCGCACCGCCGTCGTTTCGCGCGAGTACCTTCGCAAAGGCACGGCACATCCGCAGAGTGCCGAAGTAGTTGACCTCCATCTCCTGCCGGGCGCCCTCGATCGAATCCGAGCCGATCAGCAGGGTGTTCGTGAATGCGCCGGCATTGTTGACGAGGATCTCCACGTCGGAGCAGCGCGCCGCGGCTGCGTCGACCTGGTCCTGTCTTGTGATGTCGAGGACGACCTCGACGATCCGCGCGGGATCGGACTCGACCAGATGCGCCGCTCCCCCGGCCTCACGCGTGCCGACATACACACGCCGTGCATCCGCCGCGAGGAGTGCCCGGACGAACGCCTCGCCGATGCCACGATTGCCGCCGGTCACCAATGCCGTACTGCCTTCGATCCGCATGTCTTGGTCCTCGATTGCGCAGGTTGATTCGGCTCGAGTGCGCGCCTTGCGGGAACACACGGCGAGTGGTCTCATCACGATAACCGCAGCGCGAGGGAGGATCGAGACATGGATCCGCTCGTCCTGGCCTGCCGCACGGATTCGATCCTCATCTAGCAACGGGATGCACGAAAGTGAGCATGAATCCGCTGGCCCTGCTGAAGCGAGTCGCCGTCTGGCTGGCGATTGCGCTCGTCACGATCCTCGCCGTCCGTGTCGTCGACAAACATCGCGGTCCGCCATTGCAACTGTGGCACACGCATGTCCCGGTCGAACTCCGCGGTGCCGAGATCGAGGCCGCGGACTGGACTGGATTTCTCGCCGCAGAGGACGCGGTGTTCGAAGACGTCCGCAGGAACGTGACGCAGAAACTCGAGGGCGCCGCGCGAAATCCCGCCAACCGCTACTTCGAGGACAGCCCGCTCTATCCCGGCCACTTCGTGCACGACTGGAACCGGTCGTACGTGCTCGAGCCCGAAGCGGTTCCGACGGGCGCCGTCGTGCTGCTGCATGGACTCACGGATTCGCCGTACAGCACGCGCCACATCGCCGAGCGGTATCGCGAGCGCGGCTATCTCGCGGTCGCGATCCGGTTGCCGGGACACGGCAGCGTGCCGGCTGGATTGACCGATGTCGACTGGGAAGACTGGATGGCGGCGACGCACATCGCGGTGCGCGAGGCCCGGCGTCGTGCAGGGCCCGGTGTTCCGCTGCATCTCGTCGGGTACTCGAACGGCGGCGCACTTGCGGTCAAGTACGCACTCGATGCGCTCGAGGACCCTCTGCTCGACCGGCCGGACCGGATCGTCCTGCTCTCGCCGATGATCGGGGTCACGGCCTTCGCGCGATTCGCCGGCGTGCTGGGCTGGCCGGCGGCTCTTCCGGCATTCGAGAAGACCGCCTGGCTCGGCCTCGAGCCCGAGTACAACCCGTTCAAGTACAACTCGTTTCCGATCAATGGCGCCAGGCAGTCGTCGCTGCTCTCGCGCGCCCTTCAGGCGCAGTTGTTGCGCGATGCCCGCGACGGCGGCCTCGAGGGATTGCCACCGATCATCACGTTCCAGCCAGCGGTGGACTTCACCGTGAGCGTGCCGGCGCTGATTGCCGGGCTGTACGCGCAGCTTCCGCCGAATGGCAGCGAGCTCGTGCTGTTCGACATCAACCGGCAGGCCAAGTTCGAACTGCTGCTGCGTCCGGGACTCGGCGAATCGCTCGCCGCGCTGCTGCCGGCCGCGCCGCGCCCGTACACGACTACCTGGATCGGCAACGTCGGGCCGGAGTCTGGCGAGGCC
>JANOFF010000047.1:0-24796 GCA_031413515.1 bacterium | reverse complement strand
GTGGTCGTTTCGTTGATCGCCGCGGGCGGCATGCTCTACACCGTCGGTGGGGTCGTGTACGCCCGAAGGCGCCCCGATCCGGCGCCCGACTGGTTCGGCTTCCATGAGGTGTTCCACGCCTTGACGATTGCCGCGTTCCTGGTGCAGCTCGTCGCCGTCGTCATCGTCGTCCTCCCCTGAATCGACTGATCTGCGCACGACCTGACTCGGCGCGCGTTCGCTACGAGCCCTGCTGCCGCGCCTTTCACGCGGCCAGCCTCGCATGCCGCCGCATGAGCCAGTGGCGTTGCCGCGAGTGTGTCGGGGACGGGTTCCGGGACCACCGGGCGGCATGCTCGACCGCCGATGTCGCTGGGTCTTCCCGCTCGCCGACTTCGGCCTCGATGCGAGCGTCGTGGTGCTGACGTTCTACTTCATCTGAACCAGCGAACGCAGGTTGGGCTCGTGAGGATGTGATCCTGAACAGGCAGTTCGACGATTTTCGCTGCTTGTCTGGTTCTCGCCCGGGGACGGCGCTTGTTCTTTGCGACTACCCACGACGAAACAGCCGGCGAAGCCAGCTGCTTCGTTCGCGGACCGGCGGATCGTTCGCTGCCAGTCGAGCGATCATCGGTCGGAGCCCTTGCACGAGCCCGTCCGCCGGCGGTCGTGCTTCGGACTCCTCGAGGATGAGTCCGAGCGCCTGGCCGAGCGAGTCCTGCGACAGGGCGTTCCCGCTCGCGACTTCGAGGCCGCGCGAGGCCGCGAAGTCTGGCCGGGCCGACAGGGGTACTCGTTCGCGAGAGATCGATCGCATGCGCGGGGGAGTCTTCCGACTGCGCGGTTCCGCGACGGCCCCGGACCAAGGCGCCTCGAACTCGTGCCGATCTCGAGGCGCCCGCATGACCTCGTGCGGCACCAGCTCCGCGCGCATTCTCTCGAGCGCACGGCAGAGTCGCATGCGCGTCGCCCCTTCCTTGATCCCGAAGGTCTCCGCCAGCTCGGGATAGCCGAGCCCGTGCACATAACGAAGCACGACGAGCGCGCGCTCCGTCTCGTCGAGCGCGGCGAGCGCGCGCCGGAGCTGCTGTTGATCCGCCATCAGCTCGATCAGGATGGGCGTCTCGTCGGGCTGCGCCTCTGCATCGGCGTCCACGTCGCGGATCCACGAGCTGCCTGCTGCGCGGCGGTGATGATCGACGCAGACGTTGCGCACGATCGTGAACAGCCAGGTGCGAATCGTCGACTCGCCACGGAACCCGGCAAGGCCGGTGAAGGCACGACCGAAGACGTCCTGCGCCAAGTCCTCGGCGAGCGAACGATCCCCGACCAGGTTCGCGCAGCGGCCGAGCACCTCGCTGCCGTAACCCGTGACGAGCTGCTCCGCGGCCAGGCGGATGTCGCCCGACGCGATCAGGGAGGTGATGGACTGCTCGAGATCCGGTCGGGGCACGCCGCGACGGTAGACGAGCCGAGCGCGCTTTCGTCACCGCTTTTTTCTCCGCCGGAAGAAAAGGGGCGAAATATCAAGTGATTTCATTCCTTTCAGGAAAGGTCCGTGACAAACGTCCAACGCCCCGCGTCCGTCTTCTCGAAAGGGCCGCATGGATGGCCCGCTAGGGAGACAGACATGGATGTCCGGATCGAGAAGAACGAACTGGTATTCGGTGAAGACGGGCTGCGGGTGAGCTTCCAGCGGACGCTGCGGATTCCCGACGATGGCAATCGATATCCCCTGCCGCCGGGCCTGGGCCACTTTCCGATACGCCGGGTCGACGACTATGCGTCGCGGGTCCCGGACGAGTGGCGCGAGCACGGCGGCGTCTTCCTGCCGATGTACCAGCGCGAGGCGATGTGGCTCCGCTTCAGCGGCGAATTCTGGAAGCCGCGGGCCGTGAAGGTCGCCGTCGGCAAGGTCTGTGCGATCACTGGCCTGCCGTGGTCGGACTCCTTGCGGTCCGACCCGCAGGACTACCTGGTGACGCCGCCCCAGCCCTGGCTCGACGGCATCTGCGTCGGTCGAGGCGAGATCCGCCAGTTCGTCGCGATGCCACTCGGCCTTGGCTACACGGTCGAGGGACAGGTCACCGGCGAGGAGACGCACGGTGGCCTTCAACTGCGGGTCTTCGAAGCGCACGCGGGCCTGTTCCGAAAGCCGGGAACCTGGTCGCTCGGGTCGCGCGGGGCGCGCAGGGCGAGTGACCGGGATTCGATGAGGTGCGCGATGCCGCCGCCCACCGCAGCCGGCTCGATGGGGCTCGCAGCAGGCGGACGCATGCGGCAAGAGCTCTACCCCGACCCGCACGGGCTCGGGGCCTGGGATCCCTCGAATTCGGGCCGCGCCTTCGTCCATCTCGTCGACAGCATGCTCTGGCGCGAGATCACGGGGGAGAATCCACCGGCCACACCGGTCACCGCGAAGAGCTACGCGAAGGCCGGCCTGCCCTGGTTCGACCTCTACGACGAACAGCACGGAACCCTCGATCCGCAGCGGATCCTCGCCGGGATCAAGGGCACCGCCGCGATCGATCGGGAGAAGAGCACACGGCCCCTCGTCGATGACGAGCCCGTGATGATCGGGCCTCTGATGAAGCTGTGGCGTCGAGCGAGGAAGGGAAGAGTGCGCGACGGGATCTGGTGATGGAGGGAGGGACGCATCACAGCGGTTCGGGCTCGTCGGAGATGTCGTTCCTCCGCATGCTCGACGCGGGTCTCGAAGAGCACTTCGTCGCCGCCGCCTGTGACCCGCGCGACACGGACGGCCTCGTCGACTCCGTCGGTCGCTTCCGCTACAGAGAAAGAGGAAGGCGTCGGGTCGCTCGAGCACACCTTCCTCGGGAGGTCCGCCCAGTACGGCGAAGACATCCGATACCCAGCTCGAGCAGCGAAAGCGGCGGCCGGGTGTTGCTGGCCGACGGATCCTGGAGACGTCATGGCGGACACCGAGGGGCTCGAGTTCGATCTCGACGAGTTGCGTGAGCGCTATCAGCGTGAGCGGGACAAGCGGCTCCGCTCGGACGGCATCGACCAGTACCGGGAGGCCAGCGGTGAGCTGGCCCGGTTCGTCGACAAGGATCCGTATGCCCCGGCCGGGATGGAGCGCAAACCGGTCGACGAGGACGTCGAGGTCGCGATCGTCGGCGGGGGGTTCAGCGGCCTGCTCGCGGCCGCCCGGTTGATCGAGCGCGGAGTGACGTCGTTCCGGATCGTCGAGGCCGCCTCCGATTTCGGCGGCACCTGGTACTGGAACCGCTACCCGGGCGCGCAGTGCGACACCGATGCGTACTGCTACCTGCCGTTGCTCGAAGAGCTCGGCTACATGCCCAGGGAAAAGTACGCCTACGCGGACGAGATCTTCGAGCACTCGCGGCGGATCGGGCACCACTACCGGCTGTACGAGCGCACGCACTTCTGCACGAAGGTCCGCTCGATCGAGTGGGACGACGCTCTCGGACGCTGGCACCTGCGCACCGACCAGGGCGATGATGTGAGGGCCCGCTTCGTTGTGTCGGCGCTCGGCCCGATGTCGCGGCCCAAGCTGCCGGGCATCCCGGGTCTCGAGACTTTCGCCGGCCACTCCTTCCACACGGGCCGCTGGGACTACTCGTATACGCGCGGCGACACGACCGGTGGAATGACCGGCCTGGCCGACAAGACCGTGGCGGTGATCGGCACCGGGGCTTCGGCAATCCAGTGCGTTCCCCGGCTGGCCCGCGACGCCCGACACGTCTACGTCTTCCAGCGGACGCCGTCCTCGGTGGACTGGCGCCGCAACAGTCCCACCGATCCCGAGTGGTGGTCGTCGCTCGAGCCGGGCTGGCAACGCGAGCGGCGCGAGAACTTCGACGCGCTGTCGATGGGGAAGCGGGTCGAGATCGACCTCGTGGACGACGGCTGGACCGACATCTTCCGCGCGATCTCGTCGCCGAAAGGAGAGCACCGGCCGCGCACGAAGCAGGATCGGGACCGCGTGGTGGAGCTGTCCGACTTCCGCAAGATGGAGGAGATCCGTGGCCGCGTCGACGACACCGTCGCCGACCCCGCAACCGCCGAGCGGCTCAAGCCGTACTACCGCGTCATGTGCAAGCGGCCCACCTTCAACGACGAGTACCTCGAGTGCTTCAACCGCAGCAACGTCACGCTGGTCGATGTCAGCGAGAGCCGGGGTGTCGAGCGGATCACCGAGAAGGGCGTCGTGGCCAACGGGCACGAGTACGCGGTCGACCTGATCGTCTTCGCCTCGGGGTTCGAGACGTCTCCGGACGTGCGCCGACGCACCGGTGTCGACCTGATCGGCCGCGGCGGTCTGCACTTCGACGACTGCCGGGCCGATGGGCTCAAGACGTTGCACGGATTCTGCACGCGTGGCTTCCCGAACCTGTTCTCCATCGGCATCTCGCAGAACGCGTTCAGCGTGAACATGACGTCGATGTTCGACGAACAGGCCCGCCACATCGCCTACATCGTGTCGGAGTCGATCGCGCGCGGCGTCCGCACCGTCGAACCGAGCGACGCGGGCCAGGACGCGTGGGCCCGGGTGATCGCGCCGTCCACTACCAGCGGCGGCGGATTCCTCAAATCCTGCACGCCCGGCTACTACAACAACGAGGGCAGGTCGCGCGGAGGCAACGCATTCCTCGGCGCCTACGCGGCAGGTATCGGCGCATTCAACCGCCTGCTCGAGGACTGGCGCGAAGCCGGCGACCTCGACGGCCTCGAGCTGACTTTCGACGACAGAAGCCACAGCGCGGGTCGATGAGCCGAGGCTGACCTCGACGGCGAGGAGTCTTCGTGCGCGCGGCACCACGCGATGCCGGTCATGGCTTGAGAGCGGAAGGCGTCACTGGGGGTGAGGGCGATGCGCTCCGCCTCCGCGATCGACGACGAGAAGCGCGAGCTGGCGGCGCTCTTGAACAGGGAACTCAGCGTGCTGGAAGGCGAGCACACGGGCGTCCGGGCGGGCTCGGTGTTGCGGCACCGATGCTGAGCGACTCGCCGCCGGCGGCGCGCAAGCGGTTGCCACGTCGGACGAAGCTCGCCCAGGGACGAGCCTGATCTCCCCGCGCCCCCGCTCACTCGAGCGTATTGTCGACCTCGATCCTCAGCCCGTCGACGGTCACCCCCGGCGCGACGTTGGCGCCCGTGATCTCGTAGACGATCGGATCGGTCTCGGGTGCGACTGCGACCCCCGGCTCCTCGAGCGACTCGCCCGCCGCGTACGCCTTCTCCGACGCCTGATCGCCGCCGCCGAGCGTCCAGCCCTTCGCGAGGAACGCCTCGTAGGTGGCCTGCTTCTTGAAAATCATGAGGACCTAGAGCGCACCGACACCTGGGCCGGAGGCAGTATCGAGCCGCTGGACGGTGAGAAAAGTCTGCTTGCCGGTGGCACGATTCGTCGCCATGCCCTCGCCCGTGTCGCTGCCTGCGGCCGGGCCCCCGGCCACGACGGTGCTGGCCGTCGCATAACCGGCTGCGCTGTCGACCAGCTCGATGGATTGCGGTTGCGCCTGGTAGACCGACATCCGGATCTTGCCGTTCATCTCCTTGATCCGTGCGCGACGCGCGTCGGGACCATCCCCCGTCGGCGTGCTGCAGGCCTGCACGCCGAGGACGAGCAGCGCGAGGGCGATGACTTCGGCGATCACGGAAATGAAGCGTCTGCGCAGGATTCCCATCGATGAGATTCGAGACAGCGAGCACTGGAACATGTCGAACGATTCCTCCGCTTCGGGATCGCATCGGCCGGGATCCACTGGTGAGCGCGGGTGGCAGGCCTCCACCCGACTGCGACGGTATCCGAGCCGTCCGGTCACGCGCCAGCACGACCTCGACGTTCGATGCGCCGCCCGGTGCGGGCTCCCGCATGGACTTGCCATGACGTCCAGACTCGGACATCGGGCCGAAACGCAGGTTGAACGCCCGATGCGCGATCCTGCGCCTGAACGCAGCCGGAAACTCCTATCATCGCGAGGCCCTGCGCGAAGGCCTCGCGACAGAACTCCAGCGTGCGTCTCCAACCCATCGGATGCGCCCGGTTCGGGACCGGGATGTTCCGCTCGATGGGCTTCCGGAGACGCGGTCAAGTTCGAAGAGCAGCCCGGGAACGGGCTCTCATCCCCTCGCACCCAGGCTTGACATCGCAGCGAGTGATCGGCCCTCGAGCCGAAAACGGGCTTGAATCTTTTCTGCCTATCCGGTTCGCTCCGCTTGTGACATCCGAGCAGGAGCATGCTGTCTGCTATCCCCCCTAAGAGGGGGTGCCCGCCCTCGCAAGGTTCGCCCGGCGGCCGCGTAGGCGAACAATCCTCCCAAAGACGGACCGATTCCTGGTTTTTTCGCCACGCACGCCACCCCGTTGCCACCTACTCGGGAGTCCGTGTCGTTCGCGGCGCGAAGTTGCCGGTCGAGGAAGCATGTAGTTCAGGAAGACCGCGGGCTTTCTTGGTTTCTGTTGCTGGCCCCATCTGGCCCTATCGAGGAGGCTCGAAATGATTTCTTGGCAGGACTTCTTCAGCCCAAGGATTGCTGCCGTCGGCTGCTTGGCGATCTTCTTCGTTGCGACCGATTCAGCTCATGCGCGGATCATTCAGAGTGCGATATGCCCACCAGTGGTCGAAGACGCACCGATAGTATCGTCGTGCGCTGGTCAGGGCGCGTCCGCTTTCGCCGACCTGGCAACGGGCACACTCAAAGCGTCGGCGTTTGGTACCCAGGCATTTTCGACGGCACTATTCGCAGACGAACTCGTGTTGAGCCCGACAGGGGGGCCGAACGTGGCCACGCATGTGATGCATGTTCACGGCAGTATCAGCGGCGATTCCCATGGCGAAACCGCTATCGAAGTTTTTCTCGATCTTCGCGACTTGGTCACTGGAATTGCGATGGCGCTCACCTACGTCGAGGTTCACTGGAACGGATCGTCGGTTTCTCTTGAGGACCCGATGTTCGCCGGCAACATCCCCGGTTCGGTGACCACCATCTCGCTCGATCCCAACAACATCATGTTCGATCTGTCGGTATCGGCTCTCATCGGGTCCGGCATGCGATATGGATTGGCCGAACAGATTCGCGCAGGCTCGAATGCGACTGGCACAATGAATGTTGATTTCTCGCATACGGTCACAAGCGAGATCATATTGCCGCCGGGTGTCAGTTACACAGCCGCAGGAGGCTTCCTCAGCGAAGTTCCAGAACCCTCGTCGCTGGTGCTTCTGGGTCTCGGATTGATGGGACTGACCGCGACTCGTCGCCGCAGGTTCGACCAGCACTGAAGTTGCGATCCCGCTCTGTCGGCCCCCGAACTGACAGGTTCCTTCGGGCCAACGATTCCTGGAAGACGGCCAGCGCTGAGCCGTTTGGCAGCGAGATCTCGAACTCGCCGCCGCTACGCGACGGCGAGACCGACACGACCGCGGGCGTCGCCATCTGACGAAGCGGGGGCGCGACTGTCGCGCGGGGGAGATCTTGCCGAGCTTTCGCTTCCACTCGGCAAACGCGCTCGAAGAGATCTCCTCTCGCTCGCAGAAGGCTGTCCCCGAGAGACGGCTCTTCTCGAAGCGCTTCAGGATCGTCTGCCACTCCGTCCGGGTGCGTCGCACCCGGCCATCTGAAAGTTGGCCGGGCGAGCAGCCGGCTATTCGGGCATGTTTCGCCATGTGACCGACCTCCCCTGCTACTTCGCGTACGGATCGAACATGAGCCGCGCGCGATTGCACGAGCGCGTTCCGGGCGCGGTCGCACAGGGTGCAGCGCGTCTCGACGGCTGGCGGCTCCGCTTCGACAAGCCGTCCCGCGACGGATCGACGAAGGCCAACGTCGGCCCCGAGGAGGGCAGCGTCGTGTGGGGCGTCGTCTGGGCCCTGCCCGCCGGTGGCTGGTCGGTGCTCGATGGCTATGAGCCCGGCTACGACCGGATCCCCTGCGAGATCAGCGCGGCTTCGGGTCGGATCCTCACCGCAGGGCTCTATGTGTATCGCGGACCGACCGGCGACGGACTGCCCTTCGACTGGTACCTCGCGCATCTGATCGACGGAGGCCGCGAGCATGCGCTGCCGGCCGACTATCTCGAAGACCTGCGCGCGATCGCGATGCGGATCGACGCTCGCGGTCGCGGAGCCGGTCGCGCGCGTTGATCAGCGGCGCCGCGGCTCGCGCGTGATCACGTGCGCGATCCGGCGGATCGCTTCGAGAACCTGCTCGGGCGGCAGCACCGTGAAGCAGATCCGCACCCAGTCCGCATAGTCGCGGCCGCTCGATGCACCCGGCGCCAGCAGCACGCCGTGCTCGAAGCAGTCCGCGAGCAGGCCGTTCATGCCGCGTTCGTCGAGCCGTTCGCGCACGTCGACGAACAGGAACGTCGAACCCTCGGGCGCCTTCAGGCCGAGCAACGAAGCCGCCCGCGTGCCGACATCGCGATAGGCGGTCCACGCTTCGGTCTGCCACGCAGCGCCGGTTTCGAGCGCATGCAGGGCCGCGTACTGGCTCGCCGTCGGCGCCGCGTAGAACGAGTGGGTGCCGAGCTTGCGGGCCTGATCGATCCAGGCCTCGGGTCCGACCAGATACGCGACGCGGTTGCCCGCCATCCCATAGGCCTTGGAGAAAGAGAACGCGGTGAGGGTCCGCTCGGGGGCCAGCGGGGCGAGCGACACGTGGCGTCCCTGATAGACGAAATCCTCGTAGACCTCGTCGGCGATCAACCAGACGTCCGCGCGCTCTGCCCATTCGGCGAGCGCCGCGAGCGTCGCTTCGTCGATCACGCGGCCCGTCGGGTTCGAGGGGGTCGAGACATACAGCGCAACGGTGCGCGGGCTCGCGAGCGCCGCCACCGCGGCGACCGCTTCGGCGGGGCGGTTCACGCGATCGAAGAACGGCACTTCGACGGGCGTCGCCCCGAGTGCCTGCACGCTACCGCGGATCAGCGGCCAGAACGGCGCCAGGATCAGCACCTCGTCGCCCGGTTCGACGACGGCGCCGAGCGCGCAGCCGAGGCCCGCCGTCGCGCCCGCTGTGATCAGCACGGATTCGCGCTCGCACGCGATGCCGTTGCGGGCGCGCACTTTGTCGACGACGGCATCGACGAGCGCGGGCAGGCCGCGGGTGTCGCAGTAGCGATGCAGACCGGGATGGTCGTCCGTGGCGAGATCCTGCATCCGCGCACCGACCGCCGGCTCGAGCCAGGTGTCGCCGACATGCAGCGGAAACACCGGGCCGCGGTGCTCGCGCAGCCGATCGGCGAAGGGCGAGTACACCGCTCCGGGCATGCAGAGCACGGGCTTGGCGAATCGGTCGCGGCGGGACACGGGCTCTCCTGGGCCGAGGCGGTGCGGGGATGTGGGAAGGAGGGCACGTGTGTACCCGAACCCCGATCTGCCGGCGAGTCAGCCGGTGCGCACCGCGAATCAGACGAGCGGGGCACTTCGCGGGGGCTGCGCGCTCGGCCCGCCGGACTGCGCTGTATCTGTATATAGAGGGATGACCCGGGGGATGGACCCTCGATCCCGGGCCCCCTTCAGACGGCGCGCGGGCGCCGGACCGGCAGCAGATCCGCGTAGCCCTCGCGGTAGCTCGGACGCAGAAACTTGTAGCCGCTCGCCCGGAGCAGCGTGTTGCGACAGCGCTTGCTGCCACTGCGCGGCGGCGAGCTGCCGTCGTCGGCCTCGACGGGCACGATCCGCCCGAGCTGGCGTCCGATCCAGCGCATCACCTCGGCCTGGTCGGTGGGTTCGTCATCGACGCCGAGATAGGTGGGCGCCGGCGATTCGAGACGCAGCAGGTGCGCGATCGCGCCGGCTGCGTCGTCGCGATGGATGCGGTTCGTGTAGTGGGGCGTCTCGCGCTCGGGAATCGCCTGGCCGGATTCGACTCGCGAGACCAGCGACGCCCGGCCCGGACCGTAGATCCCGCCGAGCCGCAGCACGGTGCTCGGGTGCGGACTGCCATGCAGCAGTCGTTCGCAGGTGAGCAGGATCTCGCCGGCGAAATCCTGGGGATGCGTGGGCGACGTCTCGTCGACCCACTCGCCGCGCCGCTGGCCATAGACGGACGTGCTCGAGGTGAAGACGAAGCGCGACGGGCGCTGTCCCTCGTCGCCGAGCACCCGCAGCAGATTGCCGAGGCCGTCGAGGTAGCTGGCCCGATAGGCGGCCTCGCCCCGCGCCTTGGCGCCGACCGCATACACGACGTGATCGAGGCGGACCGACGGCAATCCGCCGATTCCATCCGAGCGGGTCACGTCGGCGCGCAGCGCGACGAACGAGTCGGGCAGACCCGCCGGATTGCGGCGCATCGCGAACACGCGATCCCCCGCCTCGACGAGTCGGAGACCGAGCTGCTCGCCCACATAACCACATCCGACAATGAGTACGTTGGCCATCGGGGCGGGAGAATGCCAGAACCCACGGGCAGCGACACCCCGATGCTCATCTATCTATCTGCAATGCCCTATCTATAATGCCGCGATGGCGCCGACCATCGGCATCCCGCTCTGTCTCGATGACCGCGAACGCATCCGGCAGGGCCGGCGCTACTTCTACCTCGACGAGAAGTATCCCCGGGCCGTCGAGAGGGCCGGCGGGACGCCGCTTCTGCTGCCCATGCAGAGCGACGCCGAGGCCCTCGTGGCCAGCATCGACGCACTGCTGATCCCGGGCGGCGACGACTTCCTGCCCGACACCCGGTACCCCGACGGCGTGGACTTCGATCCCGCAGCGACCGAGCAGATCGCCTTCGATCGCTGCCTGCTCGCGGCCGCCCTGGGCCGGGGACTTCCGATCTTCGGCATCTGCTACGGCGCGCAGCTGATCAGCCTGCATCACGCGGGACGTCTGCACCATCATCTGCCCCACGACCTGCCCGACAGCCAGCCCCATCGCCTGGCCGAGCGCGACGGCCGTCACCGGGTGACCGCCGAGTCCGGCACGCGGCTCGCTTCGCTGCTCGGGCCGGGCGAAATCGAAGTGAACAGCCTCCACCACCAGGCGATCGCCGAGGCGGGCACCGGCCTGCGCGTCTGCGCGCGTGCGCCCGATGGCGTCGTCGAAGCCATCGAGTCGCTCGATGATTCAGCGTTCCTGCTCGGCGTGCAGTGGCATCCCGAACGACTCGACGGGCCGGCCGGACTCGATCTGATCCGCGCCTTCGTGCGCGCGGCGGGCGGGGCTTCGGGGCAGGCTTCGAGCCGGGCCGAGAGCCGGGCCGAGAGCCAGAGTTAGAATCGACCCATGCTGCGGATCGCCCACTCGCTGCTCTTCTGGGGATTCCTGACGCTGACGTCGATCGCGCTGTTCCCCTTCGCGGTGCTGGTCTGGCTCGTCACCCTGCCCTTCGATCGCCGCCTTCGAGCGCTGCACCTCTTCACCTGCTTCTGGGCCTCCCTCTACACCTGGGCGAACCCGGCCTGGCCCGTCTCGATCGTGCACCGCGAGCGACTCGTCTCGGATCGAGCCTGTGTGTACGTCGCGAATCATCTCTCGCTGCTCGACATCCTCGTGCTGTTCCGGCTGTTCACCCACTTCAAGTGGGTCTCGAAGCTCGAGAACTTCCGGGTGCCGGTGATCGGCTGGAACATGTGGATGAACGGTTATGTGCCGCTGCGGCGGGGAGACCGGGCCAGCGTGGTGCGCATGATGGAGCAGTGCGACGAAGCGCTGGCGGCGGGCAATCCGATCATGATGTTTCCGGAGGGCACGCGGTCGACGACCGGCAGCATGCGTCCCTTCAAACCGGGCGCCTTCGAACTCGCGATCCGCAACCATGTGCCGATCCAGCCGGTGGTGATTCGCGGCACCTCGGATGCGCTGCCCAGGCGCGGGTTCGTCCTGCAGGGTCGCCATCCGATCTCGATCACGCTGCTCGATCCGATCCCTCCGGACGAATTCCAGGGGAACGATGCGCTCGCACTCGCCGAGCTCGTCCAGAAGCGGATCGCGTCCGAGCTCGGCGGATCGACCGCCGAGCCCGTGGCCGCTGGCATGCGCGCCGCAGATGCGATGAACTGAGCCTCCCGGTGCGGTCCGGGCCGAAGCCTGCCCGGAACGTTCCCGATGCCGTCCGACGTGCTGCGACTCTGCGATACCAGCCTGCGCGACAGCCTCGTCTCGAGCGCCACGACGCCCGATCACGCGGCCTGCCGCGAACTCGCACGCGCGCTCGGCGCGGCGGGCCTCGACGTGGTCGAGGTCGCGAGCAGCGACTCGGAGCCGATCGCCGTCGTGCAGTCGTGGGTCGCTGCGGTCGGCCCGGTCGAAGCCTGCGTGATCGCACCCGCGACGAGTGACGCCGTCGCGAAAGCGCTCGAACTGCTGCGCGACGCCTACCGACCGCGGATCCATCTCTACGCCGACATCGCGACGGACGGCGCTCTCGCGCCCGCCCTCGAGGCGATCTTTGCCGCCCGGGTCAACGTCGATGCAGTCGAGTTCAGTCCGCTGCGCGCCTTCGAGCTGCCGGTCCACACGGTGGTCGAACTCGCCGTGGCGGCCAGGGACTCGGGGGCCACGGTGCTGACCCTGTCGGACACTCGCGGCGCGGCCACCCCGGATCAGGCGCACGAACTCGTGTCGCGGATCGCCGCCCGGCTGGAAGCCGGCGCATCGATCTCGTTCCATGGTCACGACCAGAATGGCCGTGCGATCGAGAATGCGCTGGCGGCCTGCGATGCCGGCGCACGACAGATCCACGTGAGTGTCACGGGGCGCGCGAAGCGCGGGACCACGACCAGCCTCGAGGGTTTCCTGGCGGCCTGTGATGCGCGCCCGCACGACGGGGGCTGGTCGCCGCGCATCGATCGCAGCGCGCTGCCCGGGCTGGTCGCGCTGGCGGCACGCCTCAGCGACTGACGTCGCCCCGGCTTGTCGCGGCAGGTCCGCGCTGTGCTTCGGGTTGCTATTCGGGCTGGGCTTCGGGCTGTTCTTCGTTCTGTAGTTCACGTAGGAGTTCGCGCCGCAGCAGCTTGCCGGAGGCGTTGCGCGGCAGGGCCGACCTTCGCTCGAACCAGACGGGCACCTTGTAGGCGGCCAGCGCCGCGCGACAGTGCGCCCGCAGATCCGGCTCTTCGGCCGTCGGATCGACGGGCACCCAGAACGCGACCGGCCGCGCGCCGTAGCGCTGAT
Source organism: bacterium (assembly GCA_031413515.1). GTDB lineage: Bacteria > Myxococcota_A > UBA9160 > UBA9160 > UBA4427 > TMED88. The sequence continues at coordinate 11,708 of JANOFF010000047.1, read as the reverse complement.
CGTCGATGCGCGTGACGCCCGCGTCGGCGACGGCCGGATGCCGACGCAGCACGGCTTCGATCTCGGCGGGATAGACATTCTCGCCGCCCGAGATGATCAAGTCGTCGCGTCGATCGAGCACGCCGAGCAGGCCTTCACGATCCAGCACACCGATGTCGCCGGTGTGGAGCCAGCCGTCGCGGAGCGCCCGTGCGCTCGCCTCGGGTCGCCCGAGATAGCCGCGCATCAACGTGCCGCCCTTCACACTGATCTCACCCGGTACGCCCCGACCGACCTCCCGCCCGTCGGCGTCGACGATGCGGATCGTCGTCCCGGGCAAGGCGCGCAGCCGATCCCCGGACGCGGGCGCGTCGTCGATCGGCCAGCGCGTCGCCACCTGGGAAGCCGCTTCGGTGAGCCCGTACGTGGAAGCGACCGGCAAGCCGAGCGCGCGCGCTCGCTCGAGCAGCGACGCCGGTGTCGGTCCACCCCCGACGAGCACGCAGCGAAGTCCGGGCGGCGAGCGACGATCCCCGCGCACCTCGAGCAGACGCTGCAGCATCTGGGCTACCAGCGACACGCCCGTCACAGCGTCGCGATCGAGCGCGCGATCGAGCTGGTGCGGGTCGAAGCGTTCGTGCACCAGGGCGGCGGATCCGGCCAGCACACTGCGAATCAGGATCGACAGACCGCCGACATGGAACAGCGGCATGCAGGCGAGCCAGCGGTCCGCGGGACCCGTACCGAGCAACGCCGCCGAGCCGCGCGCACTCGCGAGAAAGGCTTCGGCGCCGAGCACCGCACCCTTCGGACTTCCGCTGGTCCCCGACGTGTAGAGCAGCGCCATCGCACCGACGAGCAGCGGATCGACGGGCCGGCTGCGCGGCGTGACCGGGCCCGCGAGCGAAAGCGTCGCGTCTTCGGCGAGACGACCTCGCGCGAGTCCCGCGACCCCGGCCGCGGTGGATTCTGCCTGCGTGGCGACCTCGCCTTCTCCGTGAAGCAACAGCCGCGTGTCCGAGTCGACGAGCTGCTGGGCGAGTTCGATCTGCGTCTGTCGCAGATTCAACGGCAGCAGCGCGGCGCCGAGGCTGTGCAACGCCCAGAGCAGCACGGGCAGTTGCGGGCCGTTGTCGAACAGCGCCGCCACCACGTCCCCGCGTTGGACCCCGCAGCCAGCGAGATCAGCGGCGAGGCGAGCAGCGCGGTGCTCGAGCTGTATGTAGGAGATCGTCTCGTCGCGCCAGACGATGGCCGTCGCATCCGGGCTGCGACGGGCGCGCTCGTCGAGCCAACGTCCCGGCTCGGGATCGACGATGGCCGTCGTGTCGCTCACGTCGTCCACTCGCGCAGCGGTGCGCGCTCGAGTTCGGCGAGCGCGCTCGCATCCGGTGACACGCCGAGCCCTGGCCCGGTCGGAACCCGCAGCCGGCCTTCCTCGATGCACGGCCCCGCCGCGAGATCGCGCTCGAAAAGCGCCGAGGTGGCGAGTCCGTCCGCCGGACGGGGCCCGGACAGACACGACGCCAGCTGGACGGCCGCCGCCAGACCGAGCGCCGAATCGAGCAACGACGTCACGAACACCTCGCAGCCCCGGCTGCGTGCCAGCCTCGCCAACTCGAGCCCGCGCGACGCTCCGCCGAGAGCTCCGGGCTTCAGCACGATGATGTCGGCGGCGCGGGCGGCGAGCAGGCGCTCGAGGCTCTCGAGCGAGGTCGCCGCTTCGTCGGCGGCGATCGGCACGAGCCCGAGCGCGCACAGACGGGCCATCGCGTCGAGATTCGCAGCGGCCACCGGTTGCTCGATCAATTCGACAGCGAGTCCGGAAAGCCCGGCGAGCGCCGCGGTGGCGATCGGCTCGCTCCAGGCTCCGTTCGCATCGACCCGCAGCCGCGCCGCGGGCCCGAGCGCTTCGCGCAGCGCCGCCACCCGTGCGAGATCGTCGCGCAGGGGCCGGACTCCCAGTTTGAGTTTGAAGGTCTCGAAGCCCCGCGCCGCGGCCGAGCGTGCGCTCGCCACCAGCGCGGAGAGATCGTCCCCCGTCACCAGCGTCGCCACCGGCAGCGCGCTGCAGCGAGACGTATCCGGCCCGTCCCCCGCCAACCTCTCGGCGAACGACACCCCGTCGCGTCGCGCCGCCAGGTCGAGGATCGCCGAATCGAGCGCGCCGCGCGCCGCGCGGGCGTCCGGCGCGACGACGTCGAGCCGCGCGAGCAGCGCCGTGTGCTCGCGATCCGCCGCGCAGCCGGGCAACGCCGCGGCGAAGCGGGCGAGCACTTCATCGCAGCGCGCGAGATCCTCCAGCCCGAAGCCGGCAATCGGGCACGCATCGCCGAAGCCCCGAACGCCGTCGTCCGACTCGAGTTCGAGCAACAGACCGAGTCGCTCCCCGAGTCGCTCGTGGGCGGTCTCGATCGGCGTCCGCAACGAGAGACGGTACGCGTGGAGGCGCGCCGCCACCAGCCTCACAGCAACCAACCGAGCGCGAGCAGGATCGAATAGCCGAGCAGCAGCTGCGCGGTTCCGGCCAGTGCGGCGTTGAGGCTCGGCCCATCCACTTGAGTACGCACGGTACGGACGAGCGAGATCGCACGCGGCACGAGCAGGATCGGTAAGAAGACGAACAGGCTGCGCCCGAACCCGAGCCAGAAACAGGGCAGCATCGCGAACGCGAGCCCGAGCAGCAGCGCGTACTCGTACCGACCGGCAGCGCGACCGAAGCGCACCGCCAGGGTCCGCTTGCCCGCAGCGCGGTCGGTGTCGATGTCGCGCACGTTGTTGACCACCAGGATCGCGGTGGCGAGACCACCGACCGGCAGCGACGCCGCGACGGCCGCCGAGGAGATCTCGAGCGCCTGCACGTAGTGGCTGCCCGTCACCGCGATCAAGCCGAAGAACAGAAAGACCGCGAGATCGCCGAGCCCCTTGTAGCCGAAGGGCCAGGGCCCGCCCGTGTAGGCGACGGCCGCGACCAGCGACGCGAGACCGACGACGATCACCGGCCAGCCCGCGACGGCGACGAGATAGAGACCGACCAGAGTCGCGCCGGCCAGCGCGACCGCGACGCCCGACCGCATGGCGGCGGGCGACAGCAGCCCGAGCTGCGCCGCGCGCGGGGGGCCGATGCGGTCGGAGCCGTCGGCCCCCTTCTCGAAGTCGAACAGATCGTTGGCGAAGTTCGAGCCGAGCTGCAGCAGCAGTGCGCCGAGCCCGGCGGCGAGCGCCGGGCCGAGACGCGCGCGGCCCTCGCCGAACGCGATCGCGCTGCCGACGAGCACCGGCGCGATCGAGACCGGCAGCGTGCGCGGACGGGCGGCCAGCCACCAGGCCGCGATCGGCGAGACGTCGCCCGACCTCATCGCTCGGGCCGATCGACCGGACGGCGCGCGCTGCGCGAGGTGTCCGCGGATCCGCCGTCCCGCTCTGCGGCGTCGACTTCGGCCAGGAATGCGGCGAGTCGCTTCGTGAAGACCCGCGGGTTCTCGAGATGCACGGCGTGACCGGCTTCCGGCACGATCTCGACCTGTGCATTCGGCAGTGCCGTCGCCAGCTCGGACGCGATCGCGCGGAACTTGGCGTCCTCCTCCCCGACGAAACACCGCACGGGAAGCTTCAGCGTGGGCAGCGCCGCGTGGAGCGGCGGCATCGCACCCGTCCCCATCCCGCGAAGGCTGCCCGCGAGCCCGGTCGCGCGACAACGGAGTCGCTCCGCCCGGGCGTGGGCGAGCGCGTCTTCGCCGAGACGGCGCTGACTCGCGAACAACGGCAGCGACATCCAGTGATCGACAAAGGCCTCGACGCCCTGCGTGAGGATGCGCGTGGCGAGCGCCTCGTCGGCGGCGACGCGGGCACTGCGTTCGCTCGCCGAGGCGAGCCCCGCGCTCGCACCGATCAGGCCCAGGGATCGCACGCGCCGAGGAGCGGCCGCGGCGAGTGACAGAGCGATCCGCCCGCCCATCGAGTAGCCGATCCCGTCGACACGCTCGACGCCGAGCTGATCGAGCATTCCGAGCAACTGATCGACGCAGGCACCGACCGTGTAGGCGGCGGGATCGTCGGGGGCAGCGCTCTCGCCATGGCCGATGAGATCCGGCCGGATCACGCGGCGTGCGGCCGACAGTCCATCCGTCACGACCTGCATGCTCTCCGCACAGCCCGTGAAGCCGTGCAGCACGAGGGCAGCGGGCCCGTTGCCCTCGTCGAGCACGCGCATCCGGATGCCGCCGGGAGACAGCCATCGCACGGCGCTCGGATTCAAGTCGACAGCCCCTTCAGCCCTGTCGCGGCGGCCTCGGCGGCCCGCGCGGCGAGCGCGCGGAACCGCTTCACGTTGGTGTCGCGCTCGATCGGCAGCTCGAGGATGTGCGTGCCGCGAAGCGGCCCGCCGAGCCGCGCGTCGAGGGCATCGCCGAACTCCGCCCATGTGCCGGCCCGCGTGAAGCCGAGCCCGAACGCCGCCGCGAGCTGCTCGATGTCGCATCGCTGCGGCGTGAGGAACAGCCGCTCGAATTCGACCGACTCGCCGTGCGCGGCGATCGGCAGGAACGAGAAGATGCCGCCGCCCCGGTTGTTCAGCACGATGATCAGCAGCGGCACTGCGCGATTGCCCGCGGTCAGCAGCGCGCCGACGTCGTGCAGCAGCGCGAGGTCGCCGGTCAGCAGGATCACCGGGCCGGCGTCCGCGCTCGCCGCGCCGAGCGCACTCGACGTGACTCCGTCGATGCCATTCGCGCCGCGATTGCAGAGCACGCGCAGCGGACGCGCGTCGATGGTCAGGAAGGCATCGAGATCGCGGATCGGCATGCTGTTCGAGACATACAGCGTCGCAGTGGCGGGCAGCCGGGCGGCGAGTTCGTGGACGGCGCGCGGCTCGTCGAGGATCCCGTCGAGCGCGATCGATTCGGAGATCGCGCGGGCGACCCGGAGATCGGCGCCGAGCCACGCGTCGAGCCACGGCGAGCGGCGCGGCTCGACCGGAAGTTGCCCGCGTACGGCGCGCAGCAGCATCGCGGTCTCCGCACGCATCACACGGGTCGCGAGATGGCTCGGGTCGGCCCAGCCTCCCGCCTCGTCCACCAGCACGACTTCGGCCGGTCGCGTCGCTTCGACGAAGAGTCGCAGCGCCTTGCTGACCGGCGCGTCGCCGAGCCGCAGCACCACGTCCGGAGCGAGCGAGCGCCCGAGCGCCGCATCGCGCAGCCAGAGCTCGGAGTGCGCGACCAGCGGCGCGTCGGGGACGTGGGCCCCGCGGCGCAGGCCGGAGGTCGGATCGGCGAGGATCGGCCAGCCGGCCGCCCGGGCGAACTCGACGATCACGCGGTCGCGTTCGGTCGACGGAGCCAGCGGCCCGCAGGCGATCAGGCCACGCGGCCGCTCGCGCACCAGATCGGCGAGCGCCGCGATGTCCTCGGGCCGGGCCGAGGCGATCGCCTGCGTGACACGGATTGGCGTCGATGCCGGAGTGTCGACGGTGCGCGCGCCTTCGCGTGTCGTGGCTCGCGGCGGATCCAGCGGCTCGCGGAACGGCCAGTTGAGATGCACCGGGCCGGCGGGCGAGGCGGTCGCATCGCCTACGGCGCGAGCCGCCAGTGCGCGCGCGTGTCGCAGCAGCGCGTCGCCAGCGACCGGCACCGGCACCTCGACGAAGCGCCGGACCGAGCCGCCGTAGAGACCGATCTGATCGATCGTCTGTCCGGCCCCCCACTCGCGCAGTTCGGGCGGGCGGTCTGCGGTGAGGACTAGTAGCGGCACGCGAGCGTGATGAGCTTCGGTGACCGCCGGCAGATAGTTGCTCGCCGCGGTCCCCGAGGTACACACGAGCGCGACGGGGCGTCCGGACTGGCGGGCGAGACCGAGCGCGAAGAACCCCGCCGAGCGCTCGTCGAGGATCGGGATCACTTCGAGGCCGGGCGTGCGCGCCGCCGAGATCGCGAGCGGAGCCGAGCGCGAGCCCGGCGAGACGCACACGCGCTCGACGCCCGAGCGCGCCAGTTCTGCGAAGAACGCGCCCACGTAGGCATAGGTGACGCGGCGCGCGGCTTCGGCCGCTTGATCGGCCGCGTCGATCGCGGGATCGCCGACGTCGCCCACGCTCAGATCTCCGTCAGCGGCGCGAGCAGCGCCCGCAGCTTGAGTCGCGTCTCCTGCAGCTCGTCATCGGGCCGCGAACCGTCGACGATCCCGGCTCCGGCGTACAGACGGGCGTACGACACCGGGTCGCTCGCTCCCTCCGGCGCGTTGCGGATCAGTGCCGAGCGCAGCGCCACATGGAATTCGCCACAGCCCGTCGCATCGACGAACCCGACCGGCGACGCGTACCAGCCGCGGTCGAGTCCTTCGCGCTCGCGGATCCACTCCGAGGCACTCGCCTGCGGCAAGCCACCGACCGCCGGCGTCGGGTGCATGCGGCCGACGAGTTCGATCACCGAAGGTGCGGGGATGCCCTCGCGCAGACTGCCCTCGAGCGGCGTCGCGAGATGCTGGATGCCCTCGACCCGCAGCAGCACGGGCGTCTCGGGCCCGGACAGGCGACCACAGGGCCCGCGCAGCGCGGCGCGGATGGCCCCCACCACGGCGGCGTGTTCGCGCTGTTCCTTCGGATTCTCGGCCAGCGCGCGCGCGAGGGCTGCGTCTTCTTCGGGGCTGCGGCCCCGGGGCGCCGAACCCGCCACCGCGCAGGCCTCGACGCGCACGCCCGTGCGCCGCACCAGCAGTTCGGGCGTCGCCGCCACGAGCAGATCCTCGCCCCGGCCGGTCGCGAGGATCGTGCAGTCCGGATACGTGCGGACGAGCGCGCCAAGGAATCCGATCACGTCGAAGCGACCGGGATGACGCACCTCGAGCGAGCGGGCCAGCACGACCTTCTCGAAGCGCCCGCTCGCGATCGCCTGCACGGCGGCCGCGACCTGACCGCGATACACGTCGTGGCTGCGGTCGGCGATGACGTCGTACTCCGCGCCGGAAGGCCAGCCCCCGCTCGAAGGTCCGGGATCCGCGGGTGCGCTCGAGCCGGCATCGGACCGCTCGGCCGATCCGCCGAGCGAGCGGACCGCTTCGGCGAGAGCCGTCAGCAGCGCTTCGGATTCTTCGCTTTCGTCCGAGCCCGGTGCGATGCAGCGCGAGACGATTCCCGTGACACCGCGTCGGTCGCTGCGGATCTGCAGCTCGGGCAGCCACATCCGCGCCGCCGGAAATCCCTGCCAGATGGGGCTCGGCGGCGGATCGTCCGAATATCCGAATCCGCCGACGAAGACCGGACCGTCCTCGGCCGCGAGCCGGGCGGGAACGTGCAGCCGCGCGAATGCGTCGGCGACCGCGCGATCGACGTCCTCGAAGCGATCGCGTCCCTTGGCCTCGACGATCGCGGCCGCGCCCGCAGCCGCGAACGAAAGACCGCGCGCGGGCTGACACCAGTAGAAGCGATCCGCGTGCCGGCTCCGTTCGAAGAATCCGAGCGGGTCCGAACCGGGCGCTTCGAAGGGCAGCGACACGAGCTGCAGCCCGCCGCTCCGGTCGGCGGCCTGGACGGCCCTCCGGACCAGGCCATCCACATCGGCCAGCGCGATCGCGTTGGCGGCGCGTCCGTCACGGGCCCTCATCGCCACTCCACCTCGAGTCGTTGCGCGGTGTCCGCGAGCGCTTGCTCGAGGTGGCCGCGCTCGCTGTCGCCCGCGGCGGCGAGACGCTCGAGTGCGCGACCGACGAGGGTTCGTTGAAAATGCAGTGCGACCAGCTTCGTCACCTGCGGCATCAGCTCGCGAAACGCATCGGTGATGACCGGCTCGGGATTCGCGCCGTGCTTGCGCACGTGCTCGTCGAACAGATCGATCGCCGAGTCCGCGACGGCGCGCACATGTGCGGCGTGGTGCACCGCGATCTCGAGCAGCGCATGCAAGGGGAAGCCGGCGCCGAGGATCGCGAGAGCGGCGCGGCCCATCTCGAGATCCGACTCGGAGAAGCGCTCCTCCCCATCGAGTTGGATCGGCTCGATCAGCCGCGCGGCCTCGGCGGCGCGGATCAGCGCCTCGGGGACGCCCGCTTCAGCGGCGAGTTCCGCGCGGCTGAGCGAGCGGGCTCCGACGCTCTCGGCCATCAGCGCGGCGAGCAGCGGCTCGGCGGCGGCTTCGCCGTCGCGATCGAGCACGCGGCGGATCTGCGCCAGCGTGAAGCCCTGGTCGTGCAGCGCGCGGATCCGGCGGAGCCGCTCGAGGTGGGTATCGGCGTAGATGGCGATCCGGCCGCGGCGGTCGGGCTTCGGCAGCAGGCCACGGGCTTGATAGAAGCGGACCGTGTCCACCCCTACGCCCGCCGACGAGGCCAGTTCTTCGACCCGATACTCCACGCACGGATTCTAAGAGTCATCGCTCCAAGGGTCCAGCCGCGGGCCGGTTCGCGAAGACGGCGGCTCGGGCGGGCGCGCATCAGGCCCGCCGAACGCCCTCGCGATCGCGCACGAGCTCCGCGAAGCGACCGAGCAGGCGCGCGCCGTCCGGCGAGTCCTGGCAATCCGCCAGCAGGGCATCGGGGTCGAGACCCTCTTCGATCAACTCGGCGCGCCGCCCGGCCAGATACCCGCGCATCACCTCGGCGTCGAACTCGGGATGGAACTGCACCCCCCAGGCGCACTCGCCGACACGGAACGCCTGATGGGGATCGGCGCGATTGCCGCCGAGCAGAACGGCGCCCGGCGGAAGCCGGAGCACCGATTCGCGATGGGTCGCCTGCACGCGCAGACGCATCGGCAGGCCCTCGAACAGCGCATCCGTCGACGCGACGACGTCCACCGTGACGCTGCCGATCTCGCGACCGCGTGGATTGCGCCCGACCTCGCCGCCCAGACCGTGGGCGAACAATTGATGGCCGTAGCAGATGCCGAGCACGGGTGTGCCGGCGCGCACCGCGGCGGCGAGCCACGCGGCGGCGGCTTCGCTCCAGGCCGCGCGCGCGCTGACCATCGACGAGGAGCCGGTCACCACGACGCCGGCGAAGGATCCGATCTCCGGCAGCGCGTCCGTCTTGCCCGCGCCCCCGCCCTCGACATCGACGGTCTCGATCGGGATCGGCTCCGGCGCGAGTCGCCGGGCGATCCAGTCCTCGAAGTCACCTCGGCGCGCGACGATCTCGGGCGGAGCCACGCCCGTCTTCAAGATCAAGATCGGTCTCATCGGCGGATCGCCCGCGCGGGGCGCGCGTCCACTGAGCCTGCGAACGCGCGATGCAGCGCGATGGCGGCCGCGGTCGCGACGTTGATCGAATCGACGCCTGGCCTCATCTCGATCCGCACCCGCAGATCGGCGGCGGCGCGGGTCTCCGCCGAGATCCCCGGCCCCTCGGTCCCCACCACCAGCGCGATGCGGCGCGGCAATTCGCTCGACGCATCGCCGAGCGCGATCTCGCCCGCCGGATCGAGGGCCACGATCGCGTAGCCGCGGGCGCGCAGGCGTTCGAGGTCGGCGGGCCAGGTCGTGGCCCGTGCGAACGGAATGCACAGGCTTGCGCCCATCGAAGTGCGGATCGCTTTGCGGTAGAGCGGATCGCAACAGCGCGGACACAGCAGCGCCCCGTCGACGCCGAACGCCATCGCGTTGCGGAACATGCCGCCCACGTTGTCGTGGTTGGTCAGACCCTCGAGCACGATCACCCGCGAGTCTCCCTCGGGCAGCGATGCGATCAGCCGGTCGAGTTCGTGTGCGGGCGGGCGCTCGACCAGCGCGAGCGCGCCGCGATGGATCGCGACGCCCGAGATCGCTTCGAGGACCTGGCGCGGCGCGCAGTAGATCGGCACGGCCGGATCGAGCCGGGCGAGCACATCGGCGAGTGCCGCCAGCGCGGGGTCGCCCAGCAGCACCGAGCGCGGACGCAACGACGACTGCTCGATCAGGCAGCGCAGGGTGCCGCGTCCCTCCACGACGAACAGGCCGCGGCGGCGCTCGAGATCGCGATCCTTGATGTCCTGATAGACGTCGATACGCGGGTCATCGAGCCGGTCGATCGGGATCACGGGCACGCAGGTCGCGCTCCTCGGCGCGTGCGCGAACGCACCCGCGGCTCAGATTTCCGGCAGGCGCCCGCGGCTCAGATGTTTGAATAGGCGCCCGCGGCTCAGATGTTTGAATAGAAGTCGTTGCCCTTGTCGTCGACGACGATGAAGGCGGGGAAGTTCTGCACCTCGATCCGCCAGATCGCCTCCATGCCGAGTTCCGCGTACTCGAGCACCTCGACTTTGCGGATGCAGTCCTGGGCGAGGATCGCGGCGGGCCCGCCGACCGACCCGAGATAGAAGCCGCGGTGCTTCTTGCACGCCTCGGTGACGACCTTCGAGCGGTTGCCCTTGGCGAGCGTCACGAAGCTGCCGCCGTGCTGCATGAACAGGTCGACGTACGAGTCCATCCGACCGGCGGTCGTCGGGCCGAAGGATCCCGACGCAAAGCCCTTTGGCGTCTTCGCCGGACCGGCGTAGTAGATGATGTGATCCTTCGCGTACTGCGGCAGACCCTCGCCCCGGTCGATCCGCTCCTTCAGCTTCGCGTGGGCGATGTCGCGGGCGACCACGATCGTGCCCGAGAGACTGAGCTGCGTGGTGACCGGGTGGCGCGACAGCTCGGCGCGGATCGCATCCATCGGCTGATCGAGATCGATCGCGACGGGCACCGCTTCGAAGCCGATCGACTCGAGGTTCGGCAGGAATCGCGCCGGGTCCGTCTCGAGCTTCTCGAGGAAGACGCCGTCCCGGGTGATGCGCGCCTTGATCTGTCGATCCGCCGAACACGATACCCCCATGCCGACGGGGCACGAGGCGCCGTGGCGCGGCAACCGGATCACACGCACGTCGTGGCAGAAGTACTTGCCGCCGAACTGCGCGCCGATCCCGACCTTGCGGGTCAATTCGAGGATCTCCTCCTCGAGGGCCACGTCGCGGAACGCGCGTCCGTGCAGGTTGCCCGACGTCGGCAGGTCGTCGAGTTCGTGGCAGCTCGCGAGCTTCACGGTCTTGAGGGTCGCTTCGGCGGACGTGCCGCCGATCACGATCGCCAGGTGATAGGGCGGACAGGCCGACGTGCCGAGCAGCTTGATCTTCTCGGAGAAGTACTTGATCAGCGAGGTCGGATTGAGCAGCGCCTTCGTCTCCTGGAAGAGGAAGGTCTTGTTCGCCGAGCCGCCACCCTTGGCGATGAAGAGCAGCTCATAGTCGTCGTGATCGCTGATCCCGATGTCGATCTGCGCCGGCAGATTCGAGCCGGTGTTCTTCTCGTCGTACATGCTGAGCGCGGCGTTCTGCGAGAAGCGCAGATTCTCGCGCTCGTAGGTCTGGAAGATGCCGCGGGCCAGCGCCTCTTCGTCGCCGCCTCCGGTGAACACGAACTGACCCTTCTTGCCCGTCACGATCGCGGTGCCGGTGTCCTGGCACGACGGCAGCACCATGCCGGCCGCGACGTTCGCGTTCTTGAGCAGTTCGAGGGCGACGAAGCGATCGTTGTCCGACGCCTCGGGGTCGTCGAGGATCGACGCGAGCTGCTTCAGGTGCCCCGGCCGCAGCAGATGCGCGATGTCGTGGAACGCCTGTTGCGCCAGCAAGGTCAGCGCCGGCGCGCCGACGGTCAGCACCGTGTCGCCGTTGAACTTGGCCGTGGCCACGTGCTCGGCGGTCAACTTGCGATAGGGCGTCGTGTCCTCGCCCAGCGGAAACATGTCGTGCGGCGCAGGTTCTGCCATGGGGTCACCCGGTCGGT
>JANOFF010000046.1:0-11363 GCA_031413515.1 bacterium | reverse complement strand
ACTCGGTGGTCCATCGGGGCGCCGTTGGGGGGGGGTTGTTGGTTCCGGGGGGGGTGGGCCCCTTCCCCCCCACCCCACCCCCCCCCCCGCCCCACCCCCCCCCCCACCACGGGACCGCATCGCTTCGCGAAGAGGCGGGGGGGAGTGATCGATGGCGGATGATTCGCGGGCTCGGGTTCTCGATGGGCGGGCGTGGACGGATTTCTGCCGGGCGCTCGAGCGTGCGGGTTCGGCGGTGTTGCGCGATGGCAGCCCCGATGACGCCTTCGATCGCGCCGAGGGTTTCCGCTACCTGAGCCGCCTCACCCGCGTCGCCCTCGAGTCGTACATCGAGTTCGCGGATCCGGCCGCGCCGGTGCTTCGACGGCCCGCACACGAGACCGTGAAGATCGGTGCCGACAATCCCGACAACCACTATCAGAGCGCCGCCATCAGCGGTGAGCACTGCTACCGGATCACGGGCAGCCGCGGCACGGTCCACTATCTGGGTTTCGGTACGTACGCGGGCAGCTACGGATCGAGTGGCCGGCGTGGGCAGACGGGATACGTCGAAGCGGAGGACCTCGCGATCGGGGAAGACGGACGCTTCGAGATCACGCTCTCGTGCGACGCCCCCGGATCCGGCAACTGGCTTCCGATGGAGCGAGACACGTCGTCATTGATCGTGCGTCAGACTTTCCAGGATCGAGGCAGTGAGCGGATCGCCGATCTCCGGATCGAGCGCATCGGCGCACACGGTCCGCCGGCTGCGCTCACGCCAGAACGACTCGACGCCGGCCTCGCGGCGGCGGCCGCTTACGTGGCCGGCACCGCGAATCTGTTCTGCGACTGGGCAGAGGCCTTCGCGCAGCATCCGAACGAGTTGCCACCCTTCGATCCGGCGTTGGCGAACGCGGCGCACGGCGATCCCCACATCCGCTACTACCACGGCTACTTCGAACTCGCGCCCGATCAGGCGCTGCTGATCGAGTTCACGCCCCCGCGCTGCGACTACTGGAACTTCCAGCTGAACAACCACTGGATGGAGTCCCTCGACTACCGACATCACCGCATCGACGTGAACCACCATGGCGCAGTCGCCGAGCTCGATGGATCGATCCGCCTGGTGGTGGCCGGGCGGGATCCGGGTCACCCGAACTGGCTCGACACGGCGGGACACGCACGCGGCACGATGTGCCTGCGATGGATTCGCGCGGATACGCATCCGACACCGCGAACCTGCGTGGTGGCGCTGTCCGCGCTGGATGGATGACGGGCGATCCGATCCGCGCCCAGGCCGAACGGAGAGGGCGAGCCCGTCGGATCGACTCGAAGCGACGGCAGCGAGATCCCGACGCGCCGCCCGGTCGACGGGCGGCGCGTGGGTCGGCGTCATCGACGATTCGATCTCCGCACCACACCGAGCATCAGCAGACCCGCCCCGAGCAGCGTGGCGACGCCTGGCTCGGGCACGACGCTCACCTTGTCGACGTCGATCGCGAAGTCCTGATCGAGTTCGATCAGGGAGAGCGGGGCGTCGGTCCCGATCTGGAAGTTGCCCACACTCGACAGTGCGGCCGCGCACGTGACGGTTTCACCGATGCAGAATGGGCTGCCCGGATCGATCGCCCAGAACACCTGTGTCCACTCGTCGGGCGCGACGACCTGCGTGTTGACGATCACGGCCCCCGGAAAGTTGAACGACGAAGCGACGCGCATGAAGAAGTTCAGATCCGTCGGCGCATCGTGGCGGACCCAGGCCGATACGAGGGTGACACCACTGGTCAGCCAGTCTCCCACGAAGGCCCCGCCGCTCGCCGCATCCGATTGATTGGCGCGGAAGACGACCGGCCCGCCGCCGAACGCGCTCGAATAGCCGAAGTAGTTGAAATCCGCCGACGCGTACGAGCCGCCGTCCGGTCCATCGGCAGACTCCCAGAAGAGAGGATTGCTGTCGCCATCCTCCCAACCGGAGACGTCGCTGGTGAAGTCCTCGCTGAAGGGAACGGTCACGGCCATCGCCGTTCCCGACCAGATCAGCACGGCCATCGCCGAGCCTGTTGCGATCCATCGTTCGAGCTGTCTCACGTTGTACTCCTCGGGGCGTGCAATGATGTTCTGTCGATCGACCGGGCTGGCTGGCAGTTGCGCGCGGGCGTGTCGATCGACGGGATGTGCGCGGGGCTCGCCCTCCCGCGCACTCCGAACGATTTCATCCGTCGAGCGCGTCGAAGCGCCCGAAGCAAGTGTCGAATGCGGCCCGGTGCCGGAAGCGGACGACGACGTGATCGTCGGCGGGGCCGTGGAAGAGCGTGTTGTGCCACCAGACGTTGTCGTAGACCGGTCCGCGTTCGAGCACCTCTGCGACCATGTCGAGATGCGTGCAGCGCAGTCGCTCGATCGGATCACGGCTCCGCAGCTCGAAGACGTAGAAGACCAGTGCACACTTCGAGTCGCCGCGGAGGGCATCCACGAGCGGGAGCTTCTTCGGCAGCAGGGTGGTGATGCCGTGATCGTCGAAGCTGTCGATGTCGCGGTAGTAGTCGAGCATCAGCGCGATCCCCTCGTCGTAGATATGCTTCGCGCCTTCGGCGATCCCGCGCTCATAGACGTCGCGGAACCGGGCCGTCTCGGCCTCGAGCCGCTCGGGCCGAGGCAGGAGTCCGCAGATCACACTGTGTGCCACGACGCCGACGCCAACGCCGGGACGCCTGGCGATCACGAGGGGCGCCACGCCCACGTGCGGTGCACCGGCGCGCAACTCCATGGTCTGGCGCCGCAGTTCGACCTGCCATTGGAGAAAGCTGCGAGGCAGCGGGCGGTCGTTCGTCTTGCTCTTGGACATCGTGATCTCCAGGGTGTGCTCGGATGAGCCGGATGGGGTTGCGTCAGAGGCTTCGGATGGCGTCGGCCGGACCCCGTACAGGCAGGACGAAACGGCCGTCGATCTTCTCGAGCGCGGCGTCGACGCCGTACACGTCGCGCAGCGACTCGGCTCGCAGACACGTCGTCGGGGCGCCGACCGCGTAGAGCCTTCCGCGATGCAACAGGGCGACGCGCTCCGCGATCTCGCACGCGTGCGCGAGGTCGTGCAGGGAGGCGACGATCGTCGTGCGTCGCTCGCGGTGGATCTTCGTGAGCAGCGACAGGACCTCCCATTGCTGTCTCAGGTCGAGGGCAGCCGTCGGCTCGTCGAGCAGGATCACTTCGGATTCCTGGGCGAGCACCATGGCAAGGAACACGCGGCGGCGTTCACCGCCCGACAAGGTCTCGATCGTGCGTCGTCTCAGATCGCCGAGATCGAGGTCGGACAGCGCACGCTCGACCGCCTCGCGGTCGCGCGCGGTGGGAGAACCGAGGGCATGTATCCACGCGTGTCGACCCGCACGGACGATCGATTCGACGCTCGCTCCCTCGGCGCACGTCGGACTCTGCGGGAGGCTCGCGACCCGTCGCGCGAATGCCCGGGCGTGCCAGCGGTGCAAGTCGATCTGTTCGAAGCAGAGACGCCCGCTGCGGGGTCGCAGGCGACGGGCGAAGCCGTCGAGCAGTGTGGACTTGCCCGAACCGTTCGGGCCTGCCAGCACCAGCAACTCGCCCGGCGCGACCTCGAGGCTGAGATCGCGGATCGAATCGCGATCCGCGCCGGCATGGCGAAGGCACAACCGCTCTGCGCGCAGTCCGGTGGTCAAGGAATGCGACTCCAGAGCAACCACAGGAAGTACGGACCGCCGACGAGAGCCAGCAGCGCGCCGACCGGAAGTTCGAGGGGCGGCACGCTCGCCCGGGCGGTGGCATCCGCGAACACGACGAGGGCCCCACCCGCCACGGCACCGATCGGGATCAGCAGACGATGCGACGGCCCCGTCACCAGCCGGAGTGCGTTGGGGACCACGAGACCGACGAAGCCGACCAGGCCGGCCACGCTGACGGCTGCGGCCGCGAGCAGCGCTCCGACGCTGGCGAGCCAGAACCGGGTTCTTCGGATGTCGAGGCCGCGTCCGGCGGCGGTCGCCTCGTCGAGCAGCAGAAGATCGAGGGAGCCGATCGATGCGAGCGCCGCGATCAGGCCGATCGCGGTCGGAATCGCCACCATTGCGACGTCCGACCAGCCCGTTCCGTTCAGCGACCCGACCAGGAATGCAGAGAATGCCGGCGCTCGATCGGCGAAGAGAAACGTCAGGATCGAGGCTCCGGCCAGACAGAGTGCTTGCAGGGCCACGCCGGTCAGCACGATGCGAAGTGCGGACGATTCGGCGCCCCGTCGCCATGCGAGCAGCAGCACGAACACCACTTCGACCAATCCGCCGGCGAAGGCGAAGAGAGGCAGCCAGAGCGTTGCGTGTGGCCACAGCACGATTGTGGCGAGCGCGGCGAGTCCGGCACCCGCCGTGACGCCCAGGATTCCGGGATCGGCCAGTGGATTTCGAACGACGGCCTGCAGCAGCGCGCCAGAGGTCGCCAGCGCGGCGCCCACCGCCAGACCCGCCAGTACCCGCGGCAGCCGGATCTCGCCGAGGACGACGTGCAGCGGATCGGCGTGGTCGAGCAGGGCGCGCAGTGCGGTGGCAGGCGAATGCAGGGTCGGGCCGACACAGATCCCGATCACGAGGGCGGCGAGCAGAAGCACACCGGCCAGGCTCGACCAGACGATGGCCGGTCTGCGCGCCTGCTCGGTACGCCACCACAGCGTCACGCTCGCGCTCGTCACGGCGCCGATCCGCCTGGCGGTGTACGGGACAGCGCGCTGAGGGCGCGGGCTGCAGCCGGGAGGCCGAGGCCGGGATTGCTCGAGAAGAGCGCGGGGTCGAGGACGTGGATGCCGCGAGTGGCCGAAGCGCCGAGATGGGACCAGACGCCGCCATTCTGGATGCGCGACTCGAGGCTCGCGCGGATGTGCTCGGGATCGCCATGGCAGATCAGCACGACGACTTCGGGCTGCAGTCCGACGACGGTCTCATCGTTGAGCACGACGAGGCCTGGAAAGCGGGGATCGTCGGCGAGCCCGCTCGCCACGTTGCGCAGGCCGATCCGCGCCGCGAGGTCGCCAAGCCAGTTCCGCTCCGTCACGGCGTAGAAGCTTTCGGGCGTGCCGAACAGGGCAAGCACGGCGGGCTGACCCGCGACACGGGTTTCTTCGAGGGCTCGTGCGACACCGGCAACCGCCTGCGACATCGCGTCGCCGACGCCGGCTCGAGAGCCGACTTCGCGCAGCGACTCGAGCGTCGCGTCGATGCTGTAGTTGTCGATCAGCATGACCTCCGACCGGCCTCCGAGTGACAGATTGCTCGCGATCGACGCGTGCAGGATGCGATCACCGACCACCAGGTCGGGCCGCGCCTCGGCGAGCCGCTCCAGATTCGGCGAGTGGGGATTGCCGAGATCGATGCGACCTTCGCGAAGCGGCTCACGGAGACTTCTCCTTACACTCGCGACGACGAGTCTGTCGTCGATCGAATCGAGAGCGTCCGCGACGAACGGAAGCAGGACGGCCATCCGCGGTGCGCGGGAGGCGACTTCCTCTGCATATGCGGTCGAACCCGGCGTGACGAGCCAGAGGGCGAGAGCGAACAGGGCGGAGCACCTCATGACGGATCACCTCCTTCTGCTGCGGCCTTCGGTGGTTGGATCGCGATCCCGCCGGCGAACTCGGTATGGGCCTCGGCGAAGCGCCGCTCGCGGGACGGCTCGAAGTCGGTCTCGCGCTCGCGATGCAGATAGATGTGCAGGTAGGGCCGTTCGTCCGAGGCGTGCTCGCGCAGCTCGAAGTGCAGGACGCGGCGACCGGATCGACCGTGGATCGTGTCGACGGAGCGGATCACGCCGAGCCCGTCGCTCCGGAGATGCCAGTGGTAGGCGGGCGTGATTGCGTTCATGTGTCCGGCCGCGAAGCCATGCGGACCGAACTCGATGATTGCCTCGAAGGTGCTCGGACCGCAGACGGAGATCACGCGATGCGGCGAGAGTTCGGCGAGCAGCGCGAAGAATCGATCGGCCGTCCAGCTGCCCGGCTGCGGTTCGGACGAGGCGAGAGTCGGGGGATTCGGATGGGCCAACGCGAAAGCTCCTCGGAGGATCCGTGCGCACCTCCGCGACTCGGCGGATGTGTCCGGACCTGGGATTTCGTGCTGGCTGGCAGGGGGACCCGCCTGGCTGGCTGGACCGCACAATAACAATATTGAAAATGACTTTCAATTCCTTTATGATAGAAACATTCCGGGGCGATCGACCAGCAAGCCAACCGCGCCATGCGGCCGCCAGCCACCCGTCTCCCGGTAGGGCGCACTTCCGTGCGCCGGTGGAGGGGGGAGTGCCGCATTGCCGAGGGTCGCGGGACGGCGGGGAATCGCCCGGTGGGCGGGCGTGCTGATCATGGCGCTCGGTCTCGCATCGACGGTTGCGGCGAACGACGAACCCGTCGAGATCTACCGCGTCGTCGCGAGCCGGACCGACGATCCACGAGTCCGGCCCGCCGAGATCTTCCAGCCGACGCCCGTGGAGGTCGAAGTGCTCAGCGCCGATGAGATCGCGAAGATGCCCGCGACCAACGTCGCCGACGTCGTCGCCCTGCTGCCCGGCATCCGCACGCAGCAGCGCGTCCAGGGCGAGCAGTCTGCTGTGTCGATCGAGGGCATGCCGGCCAGCTACACGCTGCTGCTGGTCAACGGCCGTCGCTATTCGGGCGAAGTCGGTGGCACGGGTGATCTGAGAGATCTGCCGCTCGCCAACGTCGAGCGGATCGAGATCATCCGCGGCACCGGGGGTCTGCGCTACGGGCCCGAAGCCGGTGGCGGTGTGGTCAATGTGATCACGCGCCCCGCTCCCCGCGATGGCGTGCAGGCTGTTGCCGACGGCGGCTATGGGAGCGCACGGAAGATCCTCGCCACGGCGACGCTGGGGGCGGGTGGTTCCGTGGGCGGCGGCACGCTCTCGTACACGCGAGATCAAATCGATGGGTTCGACGCGCCCGCCGAGCTCGGGAACGCGGTCTTCATCCCGAGTGGATCCGATTCGAACCGCGCCAGCAACGATCTGTATGCGACGCTCGAGTTGGACGCGGGCGACCGAATCGAATTGCGGACGCTCGGTGGCGCGCGGGACGAAACCGAGCAGTTCGGTGCGGCGAGCGTCGTGGGAAGCGGAGAAGCGCGAACCCAGCAACGCTACATGGTCTCGCAGGAGGGGATCCTCCATCTCACCGGCTCGACCGAACTGGCGATCTCGGGGACCTGGTACGACACGGCGACACAATCGACGATCGGTCGATCGTTCATCCTCGACGAAACCGAATTCGAAGTCGACACCGAGTTCACTACTTTTCTCGAGCTGGGGTCGACTTCACACCTGATGAGCATCGGTGTGCAGGGCACGTTGCCGCGCATGGACCTGTTCGATCAGGGCCCGCCGTCGAGCGCCACGAGTCCTGTCCTGCAACCCGTCGCGATCCACGAGGGGATCGAGACGCTGGGGGCCTACTTCATCAGCGAGAGTCAGCTGACGCGCTGGCTCGATCTCGAGGCGGGGTTTCGCGCGCAGTTCCACAGTGACTTCGAGCCGAGCTATCTGCCGCAGGTCGCGCTGCTGATGAGGCCGCTGCCCGGCGACCACGTGGACGAGCTGTTGCTTCGCTTCTCGTACGGACGCAATCAGCGGACACCGTCGCTGCGCGATCTCTACCAGACCGACGTGCCGCAGCTTGGGCTCACCTACTTCCTTTCGGGAAACCGCGATCTGATACCCGAGACGTCCAACAGTGTCCGGCTCGGCTTCGAGTACAACCCGATCTCGTCGCTGTCCTTTGCGGTGACCGGGTATTGGAACGACATCTCGGACCACATCCGGTCGACGGACAGCGGCCGACGGATCAACGTCGGGACGAACGAGATCACCGGCAATCCCATTCCGGTCGGCCGACCCGGTCTCGATCTCATCTGTCAGGCGACCGGGAACTACTTCCCCGAGTGCGGTGGCGCGTCGATCCTCACATCGGTGCTGCGCCCGGTATTCGAGAAGACCAATCTCGATACGGTCCGCACGGCGGGTGTGGAATCGCGGATGCAGTACCGCGCGGAGTTCGGCCTCACCCTGAAACTCGGGTACACGTTCCTCGATACGCATGTCGTCGACTCGAACGTCGGTCTGGACGAGTTGCCCAACGAGGCGCCCCACGTCATCGACTTCGAGGCCTTCTATCGCACACCGTGGACGGATACCGGACTGACCGCCCGGGGTCGCTGGCGCAGTTCGGCACCGATCGAAACCAGCGGAACCGGTCTTCTCGGATTCGCGAGCACGCTGCGCTCGGAACCGTCGCTGCAGCTCGACTTCCGAGTCGAGCAGCCTCTGACCGATCGCGTCTCGCTCTACGCCGATGTCTACAACGCGACCGACCAGCGCGTGATCGATTCATACGTGGTTCGCGGCCGGGCCTTCTTCGGTGCGATGAGGATCTCCTGGCCATGAGACATCGAATGATCGAGCGGGTCGTGCAAGGGTTGCTCGTCGCGGCATGGTTCTCGGGTCTGGTGGCCGCGGACCGACCGGCTCACGCGACCGTCACGCTCATCCAACCCGGGCCGGAGGGGTCCGACGTTGCACCCTACTCGTTCATCCCGAGTCTCCGGCGCGGAAATCGCGAGACCCAGTACGCGTTCACCGACGTCGATGAGAGCGGTGTGTCCCACGCATTCGAAACAAATCTCCACTTCGCGCTACCGCCGGATCTCGTGCCGCCGGGTGAGGAAGTGAGCGAAGCCTATGTGTGGATCGTGTACAGCTTCGACTTCACCGGCTTCGGGGACGGCACATCGGATCCGGGAATGATCGCTTGCCACGAGATCCTCGAGCCCTGGATCGAGAGCGACGTCAGTTGGCTGAACCGACCTGCCTATGGCCCGGCGTTCGACGCGCAGTCGGGAATCAACCAACTCGGACTGGTGTGGTGTGACGTGACGCTGCTCGTCGATGCCTGGGCACGTGGCACGAAGCCGAACTTCGGCATCGCGCTGACGAATCCGACTCCGCGGCTGATCGGCTTCTACTCATTCGAAGCCACGACGGTGGACGCGAATCTGCGGCCTGGTCTCGTGGTCGAGACACTCCCGATCGGCACGGCCGACGCGGACGCAGATGGCGTCGCGAATGTTTCGGACAACTGTCGGATCCTCTCGAATCCAGATCAGGCGGACGCCGATCTCGACGGAACCGGCGACGCCTGCGACGTCTGCCCTGGAATCCACGACCCGACTCAGGCCGACGCGGACCTCGATGGAATCGGCGATCGCTGTGATTTCACCGCCGCCGACCTCACCGGAGAGGGCATCGTCGACGAGGCGGACCTGCTCGAATTCGCCCGTCTCGCCGCTTCCGGTGCGGGAGTGCCGTTTCTCGATCTCGACGACAGTGGAGTCGTCGACACCGGCGATCTGGCCTTGTGGCTCGGGATCCACGGCACGTGGTACACGGGTCCCACTGCGGGCGCGGCCTGTGGGCAGCTTTCGACCGCGATGTTGATCCCGTATGCCAATTGGTGGGTCGAGCATCGTGCTCGTCCAACCGACGAGTTCATGAGTTGCTATGACGTCCCGTGACGACCGTGACACAAAGCCCGGCAAGGCGGCTCGCGGTCCTCTCGACCGGGACGGGCTGGACCGCAGAGGGGACGCGGCCACGAACGCGCTTCCCGACGACAGGGCGGGGATGCCCGCGCCGTCCCCGGACGCGACTCCGATCCTCGACGCATCGACGTTGCTCGGAGTACGCGGCGTCGTCCACATCGCGCACGCGGGTCAGGTCTACACGCTTCGAGTCACGCGGAACGACAGACTCATCCTCACGAAGTGAGGTTCACACGCACGCGGGACGTGCAGACATCGCTATGTCAGGCGTGTCGGCCGTGTCAGAAGTCGAACTTCACTCCCCAATTCAGGTTCGTGTAGGCGAGGTCCGAGATCGAACCGAAGGGCAGCACGTAGGTGGCGTCGACGGTGAGCGCGAAGGTCTCGCTGAGATAGACATCCGCCCCACCGCCGAAGCGCATCACGAAGCCACCTTCGTTGCCGACGTTCGTGTAGGCGCCCTGGCAGTACCAGCCGTACCAGTACCAGCCGGGATAGCAGACGGTCGACGTCACGTTGGTGCTGCGAAGCTCGGCCCACATACCGCCCAGCCCGACGATCGCCTTCGGCTGGATGCGACCGAGCGGAAGGTAGGCGACGGCGTTGAAGGTCACGTTGCCCCCGTCCAGCGTCAGCGCAACGGTCGGCGGGAGACCTGAACCGGGGTAGGCGGGCAGGCCGCTGATGTCGACGTTCATGTCGAAGCCGGAGAGGTAGTTGAACTCGGCCTCGGCGGCGAGGTAGGGATTGAGCCGCGCACCGCCCTTCAAGACGAAGCCGAAGCTCGAGTCGATGGACGGGGTGGGGACGTTGGTCGGGTTGCTGAAATTTTCGAAGGCCGTCAGGCCCCCGAGAATCAAGTAACCACCGGTATTCACGAAGTCGTTGCCGCTGTACGTCGAGCCATCCATCCACGAATCCTGGGCGCTGACACTGCCCGCACTGGCGAAGCAGAACAGACCGATCAGCATGGCGCCGATCGAGCGTCGGAGATTTCGTCGGGACATTCGCATTTCCTCGTTCGTGGAGGGCTGATTCAGGTGGGGCGTGTGCGCGCGGCGCATCGGGCCGCATGACCGTCGACGCGCCGGGCGGACTATGCCTTTGGAGTCGCGAGCGGCGCAAGGGGTCGGGCCCGGTTCAGCGCGTCACCACCGGGCAAGATCGGGGTGTCGATTCCCTGGTGCGAGCGCAGCCGCTCGTTACGCGCCCCGCGCCGAAGTCGAACGCAGCTCGCGCATGACCAGGTAGAGCAACGGACCGAACGAGCCCAGCAACAACGTGACGAGGATGAAGGGCCAGGCGGGCAATCCACGCTCGGACGCATCGTTCGCCATCCAGAAGCAAGCGAGGGTCGCCAGGATGACCAGATCGAAGAAGAGCTGGGCACCGCCCCAGCTCTGGAAACCGGGCGCGACGATGCCCATGTATCCGACGTCGATCAGTGCCAGTGCGGAAAGCACACTGAATCCCGCGATCACGACCACGAGCGAAATCAACCGGCCCGACATGGGAACCTCCTCGAATGGTCCGACGGCAGCATGGCGCGACGACCTGGTCCGGAGCAATTACCTCCGAAGTCATCGAATGGGGTGGCGCCATGCCGGCGGACAGTGACCAGCCGAATCGAGTGGCTCGAAGGGTTCGGTAGGATTGCGCCTGTGGAGGGATGAGGCGGGTGCAGCGCTTGCAGCAAAACCTCTTCCCCCCAATGCAGACGTTCTGCGGCCACCGTCATCTGAATCTGGAGTCGCAGTCGGGCCGTCG
>JANOFF010000045.1:0-10442 GCA_031413515.1 bacterium | reverse complement strand
TCTCCTGACGACCCGCGGTGGATGGGCACGACCGGAACAGCGTCAAGCCTCGAATCGCGCTGCCTCCGCGAAATTCCGGGGACCCCGCCGGCGGCGCGTCCGCCCACTCGAACACCGGCGACGCGCGTTTCCGCTCAGATCACGCCGGCTTCCGCGAGTCGCTGCAGGTCCGTCGAGGTCAGGCCGAGTTTGCCATAGACCGACTCGTTGTCGGCGCCGAGCCCGGGTGCGAGCGGCCGCTCGCGCGGCACGGCATCGCTGAAACGGAGCGGATTTCCGTGGAAGTGGATCTCGCCGAGAGTCGGGTGCGGGTGCGTCTCGATCGAACCTCGGGCGCGCAGCTGCGCATCGTCGACGAGTTCTTCGGGAGCGACCACGCGCGCCACGGGAACCGCCGCGCCGCCCGGGCCGAGGATCTCGAGCACCTCGTCGCAGGTCCTCGTGCAAACCCACTCGCCCACGATCGAGTTGATCGCCGCGCGGTTGGCCGCCCGCTCGCGGTGCGTCCGGTAGAGCGGATCCGTGGCGAGTTCGGGGCGACCGATCGCCGCGCATAGACGCCTGAACAACCGATTGCTGGCCGTGGCCACCACCACGTAGCCGTCCAGCGTGGCCAGGCAGTCGTAGGGCGCCGTGAAAGGATGTTGATTGCCGACCCGGCTCGTCACCGCCCCGATACCCTTGAAGATCGTGAGCGCCGAGTCCGTGACGGAGAAGAGCGCATCTTGATTCGAGAGATCCAGCGCACGCGCCTGCCCGGTGCGATCCCGGTCGATGAGCGCCACCGCGATGCCGAGCGCCAGGTACAACCCGCCGATGAAGTCACCGAGTGCACCGCCGCCACGGACCGGCGGGCCGTCCGGAAACCCCGTCATCGCCATCAGACCGCTGGTCGCCTGGGCGACGATGTCGTACGAGGCCTCGCCCGCCCGTGCGCCCGTCCGTCCGAAGCCCGAGAGCGAGGCGAACACGCAGCGCGGGTTGCGGGCGCGGATCACGTCGGGACCGAGCCCGCGCGCGTCCATCCAGCCCGCGCGGAAGTTCTCGACCACGACGTCGGCGTGTTCGACGAGGCGCAGGAAGAGTTCGCGTCCCTCGACCTGGCGGACATCCAGCGTGATCGAGCGTTTGCCACGGTTGGTGTTCTGGAACGAGAGCGACGTCTCGCCCTCGGGCGCCGGGCCGTGGCGATAGTCGTCGCCTTTACCGGGGCGCTCGATCTTGATCACCTCGGCGCCGAGGTCCGACAGGATGGCGGTCGCGAAGGGACCGGCGACGACACGCGTCAGGTCGAGGATCCGGACGCCTTCGAGCATGCGACCGGACACGGGCGATTCATTCTCCTGCGGCCGAACGCTCGGGCGCTCGCATGGAGATCCCGGGCCTACAGTCGGATGACGGCGAGGATTCCGGCCACGCTTCCGATCGCCGCGATCAGATAGAGCAACCCGCCCACGGCGCCGTCCCGGGATTCGCCGCCGAAATCCATCGACAGCGAGCGCAGATGATGTGCGCCCTTCCACAGCGGGAGCGCGATCAACGCGAGCAGCAGCACGCGACCGATGAAATTCGATGCCAGCATGTGGGCGCGCGGATACGCGAGTGCGTCGGCGGAGACGATTCCCATCGGGATGCCGAGCCCGACGACCAGCACGAAACCGGTCAACAGGATGGTTCCCACGGACAGACCGGCGCCGAACAAGAGCCAGATCACCGGTTCGAGCCGCAGCAGCAGATGCTTCATCAGAAGATCACCCCCGAGAGCACCAGGACCATGAAGAGGGTGACCACCGCCCAGGCGCCGTAGATCACACCGCGCACGGTGGCGGCCGGAAGGACCGGGAGCGGCCCGCCCCGCGGCTGCATCTTGGGCATCATCTTCCCGAACGCGCGCAGACCGACGAAGATCAGCGAAACCAGGACGAGCGCGTGGAAACCGATGTAGAGCGGATTCGAGAGGCTCGACAACGCGGCGTTCCATTCCTGCGGCCCCTTGCCCAGCGCCCAGGCGAGCCGCAGCACAAGGAATCCCATCAGCAGGTAGACACCACCGGTCGCACCGAAGAGCAGATACGTACGGATGCGCGGAGCCGACCACCACGTCGTCGGCGTCTGCGGCGGAGCGGTTCGCGTCGAACCCTTCTTGCGAGGCGCCATCGCCTCGGGATGAGCGGCACCGGCCATGTTCAGGCACCTCCCTTGGGCAGGATCAGACCCTTCGCCCAGTCGATCACCGCACCGAGCTTGGCCTGGTTGACGGCGGCCGCCGGGTCGACGTTCTTCGGGCAAACCTCGCTGCACTCGTTGGCGAACGAACACGAGAAGACCGTGCCCTCGCCGCGGAAGATCGCATTCCGCTCACGGCTGCCCTCGTCGCGCGAATCTATGTTGTAGCGATGACCCAGTGCGATCGCGGCCGGGCCGATGAACTCGGGCTCGTTGGCGACGACCGGGCAGGCCGCATAGCAGAGCAGACAGTTGATGCACATGCTGAACTGCCGGAAAGCGTCGAGTTGCGCCGGAGTCTGGCTGTACGTGCCGCGGCTGTTCAGCTCCTCCATGTCCTGCGCGCGTTCCTTGGCACGCACGATCCAGGGCTTCACGCTGCGGAACTTGTCCATGAAGCCGTCGATGTCGACGACCAGATCGCGCACGATCGGGAAGTTGGCGAGGGGCTCGATCCGGATTGCGTCGCCGTAGTCCGACAGCGCGGTCTTGCACGTGAGCTTCGGCTCGCCGTCGACCATCATCCCGCAGCTGCCGCACACCGCCATGCGACACGACCAGCGGTACGCGACGCTGGGGTCGATGTGGTCCTTGATGTAGTTGACGGCGTCGAGAACCTTCCAGCCCGGCTCCACCGGAATCTGGTACTGCTGGATCTTCGGGACTTCGTCCTTGTCGGGATCGAAGCGCGTGATCTCGACCCGCATCATCTTCTGGCTCTCGCTCATCAGTACTTCCGCTCCTGCGGTTCCCAGTGCCCGAGCTTGACTTCCTTCTTGCCGAGGCGCGGACCATCGTCGGTCCGATGGGCGATCGTGTGATAGAGGAAGTTCTGGTCGTCCCGCTTCGGGAAGTCGCGACAGGTGTGGGCACCGCGAGACTCCGTGCGGTGTGCGGCGCTCACCGCGAGCACCTCGGCGACCTCGACCATGTTGACCAGCTCGAGGGCCGCGACCAGCTCGGTGTTGAATACCTTGCTCGAGTCCTTGAGGTGCAGATCGGCGACCCGCTGCCGGATCGAACGCATCTCCCGCGCGGTCGCCTGCATCGAGTCCTGCTTGCGGTAGACACCGCAGCCGGTCTCCATCGTGTCGTTCATCGCCACGCGAAGATCGGCGATCTTCTCCTTGCCCCGAGCGCTGCCGCGCAACGCGCCGACCCGGGCAGCCTCGGCCTCGGCCTGGCCGCGCAGGCGGGCCTCGTCGCCGTCGTCGGTCCCGCGCGCATAGTCGATCGAGTTGAGACCCGCGGCGGCACCGAAGACCAGACACTCGGTCAGCGAGTTCGAACCGAGACGATTCGCTCCGTTGATCGACCCGCAGGCCACTTCGCCCGCGGCGTAGAGGCCGGGCATCTCGGTCTCGGCGCGGATGTTCGTGTCCACCCCGCCCATCATGTAGTGGACGACCGGCCGGATCGGAATCTGCTCGTAGACCGGATCGACACCGATGTAGATCTTCGCCAGCTCGCGCACGAACGGGAGCTTGCTCATGATGTGGGCTTCGCCGAGGTGCGTGAGATCGAGCGCCGCGTGCAGACCATGTCGGTCGTCGATGCCGCGGCCGGCTTCGAACTCCTGGATGATGGCGCGCGAGATCATGTCGCGGGGACCGAGCTCGGCCTTGTTGCCGACCCCGTAGTCATAGTCGACGAGGAAGCGCGCACCGTCCTTGTTGCGCAGATAGCCGCCCTCGCCGCGGGACGCCTCGGTGATCAGGATGCCGGTGCCGGGCAGACCCGTCGGGTGGTACTGGACGAACTCCATGTCCTTCAGGGCGACGCCCTCGCGGTACGCGAGCGCCATGCCGTCGCCGGTCTTGATTGCGCCGTTGGTGGTGAACGGAAAGATCTTGCCACCTCCACCGGTGGCCAGGATCACGGCGCGGCCGAGGATCGCATGGAACTCGCCGGTGCGGATCTCGAGGGCCGCGACACCCTTGCACGCTCCGTTGTCGGTCAGGAGCTTCGTGACGAAGAACTCGTCGTAGCGCACGATGTTGTCGAACCGCATCGAGTGCTGGAACAGGGCATGCAGCATGTGGAAGCCGACTTTGTCGGACGCGTACCACGTGCGCTTGATCGTCATGCCACCGAATGCGCGAGTCGCCACGGTGCCGTCGTCGTTGCGGCTCCAGGGGCAGCCCCAGTTCTCGAGCAGGGCGAGTTCCTTCGGCGCCTCCTCGACGAAATACTCGATGACGTCCTGGTCGCCCAGGAAGTCCGAACCCTTGACGGTGTCGAAGCCGTGCAGTTCGAAGTTGTCGTCGTCGCGCGCGACCGCGGCGGCCCCACCCTCCGCGGAAACCGTGTGGCTCCGCATCGGATAGACCTTCGATACCAGCGCGATGGACGCGTCCGGATGGGCTTCGGCGGCGGCGATCGCGGCCCGCAGGCCTGCACCGCCTCCACCTACGATGACGATGTCGTGCCGGGAAACGTGGACCACGGCCTACCTCGTGCGCTGCGTTCGCTGCGACAGCGGCGAACTCGGGGAGATCGGAGCGGACGACGTTGTACTGAATCGCCCGCTGGATAGAAAGATGATTGCGGCTTCAATCAAGGACCGGCTCCGACCGCTCCACGCTCTTACCCGCGGGAACCCGGTGAAGCAGGTTGCTGCTGAGTGAGACAGTGGACGGCTCCGAGTCCCACGACCAGCTCGCCGCTCGGAATTCCGACCATGTCGCGACCCGGAAAGCACTCGCCGAGAATAGCGGCCGCTCGCGCGTCGGTGGCCTGTCCGAAGGTCGGCATCAGCACCACGCCATTCGCGATGTAGAAATTGGCGTGGCTCGCCGGCAATCGCGTGCCCTCGAAGTGCACCGGCGGCGGCATCGGCAGCTCGACGATCTCGAATGCTCGGCCCGCGCGGTCCCGCGCCACGCGGAGCCGCTCGAGATTCGCGCGCAGCGGTTCGTGGTTCGCGTCGCTCGTGTCGGGTTCGACGGCCGTCACGATCGTGGTCGCCGACACGAAGCGCGTGATGTCGTCGACGTGCCCGTCGGTGTCGTCGCCCACGATGCCGTCTCCGAGCCAGATCACGTGGTCGGAGCCGAGGGCATCCGCGAGGATCCGCTCGGCGTCGGCGCGGGTCCGCGGGCGCCCGTCCGACGTGCGATTCGGATTGAGGAGGCAGCTCTCGGTGGTAAGGACGCTGCCCCGGCCATCCCCGTCGATCGAACCGGCCTCGAGGATCTGATCGATCGCCCGGCGGCGTCCAGCGGTGAGCTCGGCGATCCCCCGTGTCACCCGGAGGTCACGGCCCCACGGCGGATACTTGCCCCCCCACGCGTTGAATCCGAAGTCGATCAACCAGGGATCGGCGCTCGCTTCGGCGCTCGCCTCGTCGAACACATAGATAGGCCCGTGATCGCGCACCCAGGCGTCGTCACTCGGTACACGGAAGTACTCGACATTCCGATCCGGATCGACGCGCTCGCCGTACAGCCGCTTGCGGACGTGTTCTTCGCTCGCCGCATCGTCGACCAGGATCCGCACGAGTTCGCCGGGCGCGAGCGCTTCGACCATTCGTGCGAAGACCGACTCGACGCGGCCGAGCACTCCCGGCCAGGTATCGGGATTCTTCGGCCAGCACAGCCATGTGGCGAGGTGCGGCTCCCACTCGGCGGGCCAGCGCGGTCGCGCCGGAGCGTCGGCGGGCTGTCTCGGCCGTGTCGGCGCCCGATCCGCTTGGGGCATCGCGACGCGACCTCTAGTCCCGGAAGCGACGCGAGAGGTCCGCGTAGGCGTCGATGCGGCGGTCGCGCAGGAACGGCCAGTGCCGGCGGGTCCGCTCGATCAGGGCGAGATCGCAGGCCACGACGAGGGTCGCCTCGGCGTCGCTCGGCCCGCGCTCGAGCACGCGCCCGAAGGGATCGGAGACGAACGACTGACCCCAGAAGCGGATCCCCGGTCGACCGGGCAGTTGCTCGGTACCGACTCGATTGACCGCCACCACGAACACACCATTCGCGATCGCGTGCGCGCGCTGGGCGGTCTCCCAGGCGTCGTGCTGGGCAGAATCCACGTTCTCGCCCTCGTCGAACTGCCAGCCGATGGCGGTGGGATAGAAGAGTATCTCGGCACCGGCCAGCGCCATCAAGCGCGCGGCCTCGGGAAACCATTGGTCCCAGCAGATCGCCACGCCGATGCGACCGAAGCGCGTGTCGTGGGCCAGGAAACCGAGGTCGCCGGGCGTGAAGTAGTACTTCTCGTAGTAGAGCGGATCGTCGGGGATGTGCATCTTGCGGTACATCCCGGCCGTCGATCCGTCCGCATCGAAGATCACCGCGGTGTTGTGATAGACGCCGGCCGCCCGGCGCTCGAACAGCGACGCAACGATCACGACGCCGAGCTCGGCGGCACGCTTCGACAGCGCCTCGGTGGTCGCACCGGGGATCGGCTCGGCGAGATCGAGCCGCGCGTGATCCTCGTCCTGGCACGGGTACTTGGCGCGGAAGAGCTCCTGCAGGCAGACCACCTGAGCGCCCTGCGCGGCGGCCTCGCCGATCGCGTGCAGGGCGCGCTCCAGATTGCGTGCGAGGTCGTCGCCAGCCGTCTGCTGAACCAGCCCGACCCCGACCGTCCGTTTCTGCGTCTTTTCCGCATTTTCCGTCGGCACAGCGGGTAGTTAGGGAAACGTTTCCCGGCCCGCAAGAGCGTGACCGCCGCTGTCACGCCGACCGGAGATCCTGCCCGCGAATCCAACGGGAGGCAGAGTGATGCGTGCAGGTACGAAGAGTCGGATCGGTCGGATCGAGAGAGGTGGTTTCGCAGGCCGCGCGGATCGGCGACGCGAAGGGTTTCGCAGAGGCGCGGATCGTCCCGCGCACCGCTCGCTGCGCGGCACACAGCCGCGAGCGGTCGCCCGCCCCGCGCGTGCGCGCAGTCCGCTCGTCCGGATGACGGAATCCGCCGGCGAGAGTCTGGTCGTGATCCTGTCGATCGTGCTGATCGGAGTGATTTCGGCCGCGCTCCGCGCAGCGGCGCTCTGATGCAGGCGAACGACGAATGACCGGACGAAACACTGCGAGCGCACGGCGCAGGAGAAGTGGACGCGCGCCGCCGCGCGGGCCCCTAACCTGAGACGCGTGGACAAATCGGACAGGCCCGCATCGGGATCGGGATCCGGCTCGACGGACACGGCGAAGACGTCGCGACCGCCGGAAGTCGGCAGCCGAGAAGCAGCGGCGTCGATCGACAGCGGAGCGAGCAGCGAGTGGCTTGTCGACGGCTTCAACGTCCTGCATGCCATCCTGCTCGGCGGCGAGGATCGGAGCGAGTGGTGGCGCGAGCCGGCCCGGCAGCGGTTGATCGATCGGGCAGGTCGCCTGCCGCCCGAGCGCGGCCGGGTCTGGCTGGTATTCGACGGCGGTGTACCGAGCCCGGAGCCGGAGCCGGGCGCCACGGGCCCATGTGTCGTCTTCACGGCCTCTGCGGACGACTGGATCCATCAGCGCACGAGACGATCCACCGGACGTCCTTTTGTGGTCACCGCCGACCGAAAGCTCGCGAAGCGCTGCCGACGTGCGGGCGCGCGAATCGTCGCGCCGGGGGACTTCGTTTCCGTGTGCGCTGTCGATGACGTCGCGGCACTCGACGAAGCACGCCCCGAACAAACCGCTTCGGCCGAGTCATCGAGCGAAAGCGTACAGGCGCCGCAGCGCTCACGCGATTCGTGACCGCGGCGCCAGGCCGGCGCAGCTCAGCCCTGGTGGCGCGCCGACTCCGGTTCGGATGGGGACGCCAGCAGATCGCGCAGACCTGCGGCAAGCGGGATCTTGGGTGACCAGCCGATCCGCTTCTCGGTGTCGGTGATGGACTCGAGGCACGCGTTGCCCTCGAACTGCCAATCGGTTTCGCTCGACCCTCCGGACGACAGCAGGTCGGCGATCGACTTGATCGAGCAGGACCTTCCGCTGCCGACGTTCAGCGTGAGTCCCGATACCGAAGATCGGTAGGCGCGGAGCGTGGCGGCCACGACATCGGAGACATGCACGAAGTCGAACTCCTGCGACCGATTTCCGCGAAAGGAAAGCGGTCGACCGGCCCGGCGCTGGGCGATGAACTCCGCCAGAGCGAGCGCGTAAGGGCCCGTGAGGGGCTGTCCCGCACCGTAGACGTCCGCATAGCGGAGGCTGACCGTGGGCAATCTGTATAGCCGCGTGAACAACAGGCAAAGCTGCTCGCCGATCAACTTCGAGAGCGCATATGGGGTGAGGCAGTCCATGAGCAGGCCCGGACCGTACGGTGGCGAGGCTGCGCCATACGCGGTGCGCGAGGCGCCATACACGAGCTTCTGGACATGGGCGTCGCGGGCCGCGATCAGGACATTTCGCGTGGCGTGCGCGTTGGCCTGCATGAAGTACTCGACTGCCTCGACCGACCTCGGCGTCTCGATCGCCGCCGCCAGATGGAAGACACCGTCGATTCCCTGACAGGCCTCGCGGCAGAGTTCCGGATCGCCCACCGAGCCCTCGATCCACTCGCAGCCATCGGGCACCGCAGCGCGCACGCCGCGCGACAGATCATCGATGACCCGGACCGTGTGGCCCTCCTCGCGGAGTGCGGCGCACAGGTGCCGCCCGATGAATCCCGCCCCTCCCGTGACGAGGAATCGCTGCCTGGCCGCCATGCCGCTCTCCCGTGTCGCGGAGCGGGTTGGGCGTCGACCGGACGCCGGCCCCCGATCCCCGGTTTCATCGGGTGGACCCGGGGCAGACTGAGGGGCTTTCGCGGACCGTGGGTGACCGAGCCGTCGGGCGACTGCGTCAGCGAGCCGCGACCGCGGCCAGCCCCGCCCGATTGGCGCAGTGGATCGGCGATCCGCCCTCGAGCACGTTGCGCAGATTGGCGACCGCGAGGTCCACCATGCGGAGCCGGGTGCCGATGCTGGCGCTGCCGATGTGCGGGGTCAGGACGACATTCGGGAATCGGACCAGCGGATGGCGGCCGTCGATCGGTTCGGAGGCGAAGACATCGAGCCCGGCGCCTCCGAGCTGCCCGGATGCGAGCGCGTCCACCAGATCGGTCTCGCACACCACATCCCCCCGCGACGTATTGATCAGGATCGCCCCGCGTTTCATGGCCGCGAAGGCAGTCCGGTCGATCAGCCCACGGGTCTCGGGCGCGGAGGCGACGTGCAAGCTGATGAAATCCGACTCGACCAGCAGCTGCGCGAAATCCACGGACGCGACACCGGGAATGCTGCGCGCGGTGCGGGACCAGCCGATCACCTTCATCCCGAAGGCGGCCGCTCGCCTCGCAACCGCGCAGCCGACGCCGCCGAGACCCACGATGCCGAGCGTCGCGCCCGCCAGGTCGCGACCGAGGTAGCCGTCGAGCAACCAGCGCTTCTCCGCCGTCCAGGCGCCGGATCGCAGATCGGCATCGGCTTCCCGGATCCGCCGCGCGACCGACAGCAACAGGGCCATCGTCAGTTCGGCCGTCGTTTCGCTGAGGACCCCCGGGGTGTGACCGACCGCGATCCCTCGCGCGGTCGCCGCCTCGACATCGATGTGGTCCAGGCCAACCGAGACGCTCGAAATCACGCGCAGTTCCATCGCCGACGCGATCAGCCCGGCGTCGATCCGATCGGTCAACAGGCACAGCACGCCGTGGGTTCCGCGAAGCGACCCTCTCAGCGTCACCGCGTCGGGACGCTGGGCCGAGCCCCACACCGAGCAATCGAAGTGTGCACGCAGCGGGGCAAGGGGATCTCGACCGGCGGCTTCGATCAACCCGGTCATGGGGTCAGTGACGAAGATTCGCTGGCGATCACTCATTCGACTGTCTCCTTGGCTTCGACGGGATATTCACCGACTCACCTTGACCTCGGGGGTGTTTCAAATAACGTTGCAGGCCCGGCGTCCCCCCGCATGAGCGGGCCGCCCCGAACGCGCCCGCGTCCGCACCCGAATCGAATCGGGCCGCAGAGCGTCAGCGTGCGGAACGAGATCTCCGCGACAGCGCACCCCGAACGAATGCGCGGCGAATGCCGGGCACCGAGACGGCCGGATCGGCCGAGGAGCATGACGACGCGATGGCCGACCAAACCAGCCAGAAGTCCGCAACCCTGCGATTCGCGGAGTGGGTCGTCGGCAATCGCTTTCCGATCCTGATCGCGCTGATCGTCTCCACATCGTTCTTCTTCTTCCCGATCCTCAACTCGGGACTGATCCTCTTCGGCAAGGGCTGGCCCGATCTGCCGTCGGTCA
>JANOFF010000044.1:0-10216 GCA_031413515.1 bacterium | reverse complement strand
CAGATAGACCTCGGCATCCTCGACATGGGGATGGTTGTTGAGCTCGAACTCGAGATAGGTGACGAGTTCTCCCAATCCCTCACGCACGGCCCTTAGCCGATCGCCCGTCAGTCTCAGCGCAGACGCGACGAGACACTCGGGATCGAGCAGACCCGCCGGACCGATCGTGGCATCGACGAGTATCCGATGGCGCTCTGCGGCCTCCACGACGATTCGCCCGAATCGCTCTCGCATCGCGTCGATACCATCGACGGCGACCAACGGAGCAGCGAGTTCCGCGAGCAGTTTGGCGTGGTCGTAGACCGACTCGCGGATCTGTTCGTCGTCGTGCCCCCGCGCCAATGCCGAGTCGGGGCCTACCGAAGGTGCTGCCCGCTCGATCCGGATCGCGCCGACGAGCTGCAGCAGCTGCACGGTGCGTGCGCCCGAGAGCGGATCGATTCCTGCCCGGCGACACACGTCGCCGAACTGACCGTTCTGACGCAGGGCAAGGAGAAAACTTGCCTCGCTGCTCGACACGCGAGCTTCCATACCATCGATCGACGTCAGTCGGGTCAGCGGATCTTCGAGGTGGGCCAGCACCTTGAACAGCTCGTCCCGCCGCTTGAGTCCCTCGGACACCAACCGTGTCGTGGGCAACGCGAGTCTCACGACGTTGTCCGGCTGGACTTCCCCCTCCCACAAGTGGACTGTGCCTGCGGTGTAGGCAAACAACGAGCGGACGACATCTTCGACCTGTGACTTGACCGCGTTCCAGAGATCGCGCGGCGTGAGCATCCCCAGCTGCACGAGGATCTTTCCGAAGCGCGTATTCGGGGTCCAACGCAAATCGGCTTCACGAAGTTGATCGAGGCTGATCATGCCGGATCGGAGAAGGCACTCTCCGAGGCGATCGACGCGCTGATTCGACGTCGCAAACACGACTTCGCCGCGATGGAAGTAGACCGACTTCTCATCCCCACCGTGCGCGAAGAGCAGGAATCCAGACTTGCCCGCAGAGTGGATCAGGTTCAGCAGATCGGCGATCGGGAATGCCCGCACATCTGCGGTCAGCACGAGGTCGCGATCCCATGGAACAGCGGTGCCACCGCCGTGTCCCGTTCGTTCGAGTGTGATCACGCGATTGGCACGATGGATGACGTGTACCGATTCCTGATCGGCGAGTCCAAGTTGCTCGCGCACTTCGGGATCGAGGTGCAGTCCCTTTCCAGGAATGGTCATGGGCGACTCGCTCCGTTGCACTCCGCGAACGCGATTGGCATCAGGGTCCTGCGATGCGGACAGTTCAGCAACGCAAGAACACCCCGCAAGGGCAGTCGTATCGAGGCTCATCGGAGCACGTCACAGGCGCCTTGAGGACACGTGAAGCGGGCAAGCCGAACGCGAACAGTCCGAGACGGCGAACGGGCCCCCGCCTGAATCCATCGTTCGGATCCGCGATTCCAGCACGGCTGCAATCGTGGACGACCAAGGGTCCGCCGGACCCATTCCGTTGCGTGGTTGCCCAGCCGAGTGCTTGATCCCGCGCGCAGTGACCGGGTATGCTGGCGAACCCATGAAGCCGCCCGGTACCTACAAGCTGACCCATCGACGCCGATCCGAATGCGGGAGTTCGTGGGACACGATTTCGGCAGGCATGGGTCGATGCCAACGAATCGTCGAGTCGCTGCGGTGGCAGATCATCCAGGGTGGACCGGAGCAATCACTGCGGATCCGACAGATCTTCTCGTCCCCGCGCGAGATCTATCGGGTCGAGATCCGGGAGCCCCTGGTCGGCTACTGCCGGACGACACTGCTCGATGGTGATGCTCTCGAGGATCTGCTGCAGAGCGACCGGGTGCGCGATCGGATCCTCGCCGGCTACGCGGACTGACCGGCTATCCCGCGTTCGACCGATCCCGCGAGTTCGATGCACAAGATCTGCGTCTCGGTGAAGATGGGAGTGGCGGCGAAGCCCGGGTGCCCGGGGCAGGACTCGAACCTGCACGGCACGTGGCCAGACGATTTTAAGTCGTCCGCGTCTACCATTTCGCCACCCGGGCAGTTCCTCGCGGCTCAACAGTATACTTCCAGCGCGTTTGGGCACAGCTTCGAAGCGGCCACCCCTAATCACGCCTGGAGCCATTCTTGTTCCACGGAAAGAAGATCGTCGTCGTCATGCCCGCCTACAACGCGGCTCGCACGATCGAGAAAACCTACCGTGAGATACCCCTCGATCTGGTCGACGAAATCGTCGTGACGGACGACGCGAGTTCGGACGACACCGTCGCCGAGGCACGAAGACTCGGCCTCCGTACGCTCGTCCACGAGAACAATCGTGGCTACGGAGCGAATCAGAAGACCTGCTACGCCGCGGCTCTCGACCTGGATGCGGACGTAGTCGTGATGCTGCATCCCGACTATCAGTACACACCGAAACTCCTGCCCGCGATGATCAGCATGCTGACCGACGGTCCATTCGACGTCGTACTGGGTTCCAGGATCCTCGGAGGCAGCGCCCGGAAGGGTGGTATGCCGCTCTACAAGTACCTGTCGAACCGCTTTCTCACCGCCGTCCAGAATCTGCTCTGTGGAGCAAAACTCTCCGAGTATCACACCGGGTACCGTGCGTTCACACGCGCCGTGCTCGAAAGCCTTCCGCTGCTCGAGAATTCGGACGACTTCGTCTTCGACAATCAGATGCTCGCGCAGATTCTCCATCACGAATTCGAGATCGGCGAAATCTCGTGTCCAGCCGCCTATTTCGAAGAGGCGTCGTCGATCAACTTCCGCCGTTCGGTGCGATACGGAATCGGTGTACTGAAGACGTCAGTCCAGCTGTTCACGCAGCGCCGGGGATGGGCATCCTTCGCGATCTTCGACGCAAAGGGTCGAAAGCTCGCGAGCGCGTCCCAGAGTCGCATCCGCAGTATCGCTCGGGTCGACGGCTGAGCACTCGGCTCAGTTCTTGATCTGCTCTGCGAGATAGCCCTGGCGGCCCACCTGTTCAACCAGATGCAACTGGGCCTCAAGCCAGTCGATCGACTCCTCTTCGTTCTTCAAGATGGTCTCGGCCAGTTCGCGGGTTCCGTTGTCCCCACAGTCGCGAGCGAGCTTGATGGTCGCATTGAGTCGCCTGGCCGCCTCCATCTCGAGCGCAAGATCCAGCTTGTGCTGCTCGATCGGATCCTCACCCACGCGCACGGGCGAGAGCCGCTGCATGTTCGGAGTCCCATCCAGGAAGAGAATTCGCTCGATGACGTTGTCGGCGTGTTTCATCTCTTCGATCGACTCCTCGCGCTTCTTCGCAGCGAGGCGCGCCAGGCCCCAGTTCGCACACATCTTGGAATGGATGAAGTATTGGTTGATGGCCGTCAACTCAGCCGTCAATATCTCATTGAGTGCTTCGATGAGTCGCGGATCACCCTGCATGAAATCCCTCCCTGGCCATCAAAGCCCACAGCGGTCCGATCTGGACTCGATGCTACAGCCTGATCCGCGGCTGTCGATTCGGACCCGCTGATCCGTCATCGAGCGCACGACTCGATCCGATCATCGAAACGATCTGCCTCTCGATCGGATGCGCACCGAACCAGCGGCGGCGTTGGGGGGGGGGCCGAGCGGCGCGTGTTCGGTCGATCACGGGTGCGAGGGTCGGATCGAAACCGCTCTCCATTGCCGAACTGGGGCGCGCGAGGTCTTGATCAGACGTTGGTCACGGGCTGTCGGGGGGGAGTCTCGTTGCCCTCGACCCGATGCGTCGCTTCGGTGTGGATCAGTTCGCGCACTGCGTCCAGGCAACCACCGCATCCCGAGCCCGCGCCGCAGGCCCGACCCACCTCAGCCGGTGTGCGTGCGCCGCTTCGAATCACAGCGCGGATCTTTCGATCAGAAATCCCGTTGCAATGGCAGATCAGCATCGCTCGCTCACCCATGCGCCTTGCTGCAGGCGCTCTCCATGGCCCGATCGGCTGCTCCTCATTGTCGACAATTCGAATTGAAAATCAATATCGTTTGCAAAGAATCAGAGTCCCTTGCGTCTCGTCGTACCCCGGGACAGAACAAGTATTCCCTCACAATTCCAGATACTTGAACGTGATTTGACGCAGGTCTGTCGACCCCGGGTTGGTTTTCACGGCGACGCGAGTGCAATCCAAGTCCACACCCCTCGACGAATCGCGGGAGCAAACGCTTAAGCGGCGCAGCACCGACCCATTCCCGGAGCAGCGCTCGACGGGCGGGAACAGACTGGGTCTGGAGGCGGCGACCGGATTCGAACCGGTGCGCCGACCCATCGACCGTTAGGAATTCCAATAACTTGAGCCGGTCTCTTGCCGGCCATTTCGTTGCGCGCGCGTTGCGCGCAATCGCGCGAGTGCCGCCCGCACACGCCGGAGCCTTCTCTCTATGACCACATCCATCAAGCTGGCGAGCGGGCTCGCCCTGCCCCTCGACGCGGTGACCCAGACGTTCGCGATCCTCGCGATGCGTGGCGCCGGGAAGACTCACACCGCGAGCGTGCTCGCCGAGGAGCTCGCCGAGGCGGAGCTCCCGTTCGTCGTGCTCGACCCGACCGGGGCTTGGTGGGGAATGCGGGCGGGGCGAGACGGGAAGAGCGATGGCTACCCGGTCACGATTCTCGGAGGCGATCACGGCGACGTCCCGCTCGAGGAGACGGCCGGCAAGCTGATCGCCGATCTGGTCGCCGAGCAGGCTCCGAGCCTGATCCTCGACCTATCGCTGCTCTCGAAGTCCGCGATGCGGCGCTTCGTCGCCGACTTCGCCGAGCAGCTCTACCGGAAGAACCGGCGCCCGCTTCACCTGATCGTCGACGAGGCCGACAGCTTCGCGCCACAGAAGCCGCG
Organism: bacterium; assembly: GCA_031413515.1. Classification (GTDB taxonomy): domain Bacteria; phylum Myxococcota_A; class UBA9160; order UBA9160; family UBA4427; genus TMED88. The sequence continues at coordinate 5,372 of JANOFF010000044.1, read as the reverse complement.
ACCCGACGAGATGCGAATGCTCGGGGCGCTCGACGAGATCGTGCGGCGCGGCCGGATCCGAGGCCTCGGCTGCACGCTCGTGACCCAGCGATCGGCGGTCCTCAACAAGGACGTACTCACGCAAGCCGAGGTGCTGTGCGTGCTCCGCACCGCGCATCCGCGCGACCGGGCACCCGTGCTCGAGTGGATGAAGGTCCACGCCACGACAGAGCAGCTCGCAGCCGTGGGCCAGTCGCTCGCGAGCCTGCCGCGCGGTGACGCCTGGGTGATGAGCGCCGGGTGGCTCGAACTCTTCAAGCGGGTGCACATCCGAGACCGCCGGACGTTCAACTCGTCGGCGACGCCGGCACCCGGACAGAAGCGCGTGGCTCCGAAGCGGCTTGCTCCGGTCGACCTGCAAGAACTGCAGGCGCGCATGGCCGAGACGATCGAGCGGGCGGCGGCCAACGACCCGACGGCGCTCAAGCGGCAGTTGGCCGAGCTGCAGGCCAAGATCTCGCGGTTGGAGTCTCGCGGCCCGGTCGCCGACGAGGCTGCGCTGCTCGCGGCACTCAATGAGGGTGTGCGGGCTGGTGAGGCTCTCGCGCATCGCGCGGTCGCCGCGTGGGAGAGTCGATCGAAGGTGATTGCTGCGGCTCTGGAGCGAGCCGGTCACGCTCTCGACCCGGTGCTCTCCGAATTGCGGAAGGCGGCCGACGCGGCACGCGAGCCGTTGGACGTCGATCTCGCCGTGCTGCCGTGCGCGCCGATCCATATCGATCGCCGCGAACACGCGATCTCGAGCGGCCTCGCTCGCGCCCGGGTCGCTGATCGCGATCGTTCCTCGAACAGCACGGGCGGCTGCGATCTCCCCTCCCCGGCACGCCGCGTGCTCGCGGTAGTTGTGCGCCACGGACACGAGGGCGTGACACCGGCGCAGACTTCGATGATGACCGGCATCGCCAGGAAGAAGAGCACCTGGCGGGCAGCTCTCGCACCGCTCCGCGCGGGGTCCTTGATTGAGGAGCGCGACGGACGCATTTGGCCGACACAGGCAGGAATCGATGTGATTGGAGATGCACCCCGCGTCGCGGAGACGCTCGAGGAACGATTGGATTTGTGGCGAGGGCGCCTCGGGAAGGCGTCGCTCGTGATCCTTGATCAGTTGCTCGAGTGCGGCACCTTGAGTCACACGGAGCTTGCCGAGCGTACTGGGATCGATCGAACCAAGAGCACGTACCGCGCGGCGCTGGCGCCGTTGCGTGCGTCAGGGCTGGTCGAGGACGTCGACGGCGGACGGTTGCGGGCGAGCCTCGCCCTCATCGCGTAGCGGCTCACCTGCATCGATGTTCGCCCACGGGGGCGGAGGCAACACGCCTGCGCGATCAAGGATCTGAATCATGCCCCAGACCGTGGTGGCCAGGGCAGCGGTCAGAGTTACGAGCTTCGTGATTCGGCCTGGAGTGGAACTGTCGAAGCGGCTCGCGTCGAAACCAACTGCACCGAGCAGCTGAGCCGGAACATTCGCGACGACAAGAAACGCGCGCCAAGCCCACCAGAACGGATTCAAGGTCCGCCGCTGCGCTGCTGCGCTGTCCATCTCGTAGACGCCGATCGCACGATCTAGGCAGTCGACCAGGCGGTCCGCCGGAACTTCCAGTCGTATCAAGTTGAACACCTCTGCGATGAGGTCCGCGGAGCCGTTGTAACCGCCACGATACGGATTCGCCGAAAGGACGATTCCCGAGTTGACTCCTGCCGCGGTCACGATCTCCGCGATTTCGCACAACTTCCGATTGATGGTCGTTCGGTGGATCTGCGCATTCTGCGACTCGGCCGGGTCGAACCCGCGATCAACGACGCGCACACCCTTGAAGTAGCCGACCACGAGTTCTCTGAAGGAAGCGAGGGCTTGAAGTCGTCGGCGGTTCTCCCACGACGGGATGAGTCGATACGAGGTCAGCATCGCCTACGACTGCGACGCCTCCTGCTCCCGTCGCTTCTCCCGGAACGACTGATGCCGGCAATTGAGCGAGCAGAATCGCGCGTCCTTTCGCTTCGATTCGAACTCAGTGCCGCAGACCTCGCAGGTGTGTCGCCACCCCACGGTGACCTCGCGGAGCTCGGTGATCGGGATCGGATATCGCTTCTTCGCCATGGCGGAAATCGTACTCCGGTTAACAGAAAATGCAAGTCTACCCGTTGACAGTCTTGGTTAACAGATATATATTTTATTCTGTTAACTAGGAGACAGACAATGACCACCGAAACCACCCAGATCCGAGAAGTCGTCGTCAGCTACCGCGGCCCCCGCCGCACCCTCCCGGCGGCCGTGAACGGTCCCGCCGACGCGGCCGCGTTCTTCGGCCGCCTGATCGGTGACGCGGCCCGCGAGCACTTCGTGGCCCTCTACCTTGACGCTCGGAACTGCCCGATCGCCTACTCGATCGTCTCGATCGGGACCGCGACCGCGGCGCTCGTCCACCCCCGAGAGGTGTTCCAGCCGGCGATCGCGTGCGGCGCGATCCGGTTGATCGTCGCCCACAACCACCCGAGCGGGCAGGCGAGCCCGAGCCGCGAGGATGCCGAGGTCACTCGGAAACTCCGGCAGACGGGAGAGGTCGTCGGGATCGAACTGCTCGATTCGATCGTGGTCGCTGGGACGAACTGGGCACAGGTGACGTAGCGGGCGCGCTTGCAAGTCAACGGGTGCTCCGGCATTCCCAAGAGACGGGACCGCCGGAGCACCACGTCACCGACTACTTCTTCTTGCCACGGTCAGTGTCACCGTATCCCGGTTTCGGGACGCGCTCGACCGTGGTTGACCCTGGACGGCTGCGAGCATCCTTCACGGGGATGAACTTCCCCGAGCCAGCGTCGCGACCGCGCAGGCTTGTCCTACTTCCGCTCGAACCACCTTTCGACTTCGTCATCACGAGGTCCTTTCCCGAAGGAATTAAAGACCTTGCTCAAGCGAACCGATTCTTGATAGAGTCGAGTTACTTGTATTGCCCGACCAAGGTTCTGAGCGGCCTTCGGTCCGCACAGAAATAGAAGGCGGTGCCAGGATTCGAACCCGGGTCTGGTGACTTTCCAGGGCACCCAACTTGGACCACTTGTCCACACCGCCGTGAAGCACTCAAGGGCCCCAGTCGTTCTAGCGATTGGGGCCCTGTTCTTTTTGGGGGTGGGGGTCTGCTGCGGGCTGCCCCCCCCCCCCCCCCCCACCGATTCAGGGGCGGCGAACCCGGCGTCGATACTGTTGATCGCTCCGTATCCTTTGATCGAATTGCTGTGTTCTGCGTCACCGCGCCAAGTGTTGCGCGAGTCGCGAGCGAGGCGATGTGACCGAAGTCCCAGATGATCAGACAAGCGGCGGAATACGCCCCCATGTAACTCGTCCCGCTCCCCAACATCGGGGAGTGTACCGTGATTCAAGCAGCGGTCGATCGAAACGCGGCGCTCGGGGTGTCGCAGGCGAGACTGGAGGAGTGCGGACGTGGCTGTAGGCCGGGATTGGAAAGTCTGGGTCAGGCAGGATGGAGACGGCGACGCAGCGTGGATCCGCGTCGAGGCAGGAGCCGAATTCGCTCCGCCTGCCGGAGAACCCGGCGATGGATGGGTGCAGGATCGGCGGACACGGTGGGAGGACCGACACGCGGTCCACGTCGACGCCGATGGCGACCTGGTCGGCGAGAAGCCGGCCGAGGTCTTCGCGATCATGGATCGCAGGACGACCTGGGAAGTCGCCGAGTGCTCGAGGGACGATGACGCCGGGCGATCTACCGGGCGCACCGAGCTCGAGGGGACGTGGGTGAGGCTCGACCTCGAGCAGGTGCTCGAGCCCGAGGTGCTGGTGATGGATCTCGGGCCGTTCAGAGCCATCGCGTGGGCGAATTGGCTCGAGGATCAGGCGAGCCGGATCCGCAAGGCAGCCGGTCGTCGCTAGGCCGCGACCCGCAGCCCGCGCGAGCATCGCCCCGACCCCACGTTGACCCGCCCGGAGGCGACGAGCTGCGCGAGTGCCCGCGTGACAGTCTCGCGCGCGAGTCCGCACTCAGCGGCGATCACCGCGTGCGATGCGCCAGAGTTACCGCGCTGAGCGATCCAGCGCAGCAGCCGATCACCGACCGTGCCCGTTGAATAGGAAGGCACCGGATCGGGGAGTTTGCCGTGATCGCGCACGGCTTCGAATGCCTGCACCCATCGCTCGGGGGTGTCGCAGGTGATCAGGTCGTGGAACGGCGCGCGAGTCCACTGGTTGCAGGCGCGGCGCTGATCGCCGAGCAGCGACCGCATGGCGTCGATGGTGCGCCGGTAGATCACGCTGGAGGAAAGGCCGCCACGCCGAGCCGACTCCAGCCAGATCCGCAGCGCCTCATGCGCGATGTCGCCGGCATCGACGGGCATCGTTCTGCGCGCACCGATGTTGCGCGCGAATCCGTACGCGCGACGAACGAATGCGACTGCCTGGAGATCGGCGTCTATGGACACGACTCGCCGCGCGCCGCCAGCCCGAACACGATGGAGACGTCGCTCAGCCCGACTCCGCCATCGGCATTCAGGTCCGCGCGGCACCCATCCACCGGGTACAGCGCGAGCGGGCCAGGGCGCCCGTCCGGCAGCACCGCCGCGATCGTGCGCCCATCGCCCGCCGTGACCACAAGCGACACAGCAGCGGGCAGCTCGAGGGCCGGGACCACCTGATAGATCAGCACCGTGCCGTCGGCCTGGACAGCCTGGACGGGGGTTCCCGGGACCGGCACCCCCGACACCGAGAAGACGGCGCGAGGCCAGAACACGGTCGACGAGGCCCGCAGCGTGCCAGCCCTACCCTGCTTCACCGCGACGAGCATGATGGTCAGCACGAGCAAGATCACGGCCGCTGCGAGCGTTGCTCGTTCGAGCCACTTCATCGGCACTCCTTCGGCGCGGGTTCGCCGCGCTCCGCGATCTGATCGCACCGCGCCTCGAGCACCTCGACGAGGTAGTCGGCCGTGCGCGGGCAGCACGCCTCGAGAAGTGGCCACTCGGCGCTCATGCCCCTAGGCCGCTCGGGGACCCGGATCTGGCTCGTCTTCGGGCTCGTCGCGCAGCCACTCGGCGACGTCAGCGCGAGTGCGAGGATCAGCACGCTGGATCTCCACACGGATGCGTGCGGCTTCATCGGCTTCGGCCTCCTGGGCGCGGCGCTTGTTGCGCTCGTCCGACCGCGCAGCACGGACGAGCCACACGATCGAACCAGCGAGCAGTCCTCCGACGACGATCCACGGCCAGAGGCCGGCGAGGACGGCGCTCACTCTCGACTCGGGCAGAACGGGCCGACCGCCGGGCCGACCTTCGGGATCAGGCAGAGGCCGCCGATCGGACTGACGTGCGTGTCCTGCACGATC
>JANOFF010000043.1:0-21115 GCA_031413515.1 bacterium | reverse complement strand
TCCAGATCGGGATGCTCAATGACCCGATCAATCGCGTGACCACCGACGGCAACAGGGCCAAGGCGCTCACCGCCAAGCTTGCCTACGCGGCCGAGAAGTTCGGCGTGTCGGCGGGCGTCAACTGGGGTCGCGGTGGCCTCGGTCTGAACGGAAACACCAACCAGAGCCAGGGCATCTTCGACGTGATCCTGACCGTGAACCCGCTCGACAATCTGTCGGCGTACATCAATTACGACTTCCGCTTCGAGCAGAATCGACTGGCCAGCTTTCCGAACGGGGCCAACAGCTTCTCGCTCAACACGAACGCCATCGCGGTTGGCGCACGACTGGCCATCATCGATTCGACCGGCTTCGCGCTGCGTGGCGAGTACTTCGTTGCCAACGACTCGACACCGGCGAACAACGCAGCGTCGGTTGCGCCGTTGGGCAACGGTGGCTTCGTCAACACCTCGTTCGGCGGGCGGCTTCCGCAGACCGATGTCTCGGCCTGGTCGATCACCGGCACGGTCGACCACAGCCTGACGGACAACCTGACGGCGAAGGTCGAGGTTCGGTACGACGACACCGATCCCGGAATGTTCCTGCACAAGGACGGCACCGCGACGCCGACCTCGCTCGAGGGACAGACGGTCGGGCTCGTCCAGCTGATCTACGAGTTCTAGCGGAGACTTTCGAAACGACCTGGGTGAGGAGGGCGCGCCTGCTGGCGCGCCCTCCGAACCCGGGACGACCGACAGCGGCGGCGGCGCGAGAACCAAAGTCGCGAGCGGGAACGAAAAGGGGCGCCTCACCGATCGGGTGAAGCGCCCTCTTCTTTTTTCAGGCTCGGCGCGCGAGCGTCGTCCGAACTTCCGGCGCGAAGCGCCGAGACGCTAGAACTCCCAGCTCGGCGTGATCCCCAGCTTGTCCATCTTGGCATAGAGGGTCCGGCGCCCGATGCCGAGCAGACGTGCCGCCGCGGACCGATTGCCCTTGCAGTCGCGAAGCGCCTGGGTGATCCGCCACGCCTCCGCGAGATCGAGCCATGCCCGCAGGCTGCGCGGATCGCGCCCTGCCTCGGCGAGCGATTCCGAGTGCCGCAGGAAGCGGGCGAACTCGTCAATCGCCGGGAGGTTCGCGGTCGAGCGCCCGTTTGCGGGCGCGGACAGCTTGTTGTTGTCGATCAACTGCGTGTTCACAGTTGTGACCCCGTCTCGAACGGGTGGATGCGCGGCTTTGGCCGCGGCATCGATCCGTCGCCGTTCACGCGGCTTGGGTGCGGTGGCCCCGCGTGTTCACCACGAACGCGACGGGTCCCCTCCAGCTGACGAAAAGCACGAAGCATGCCATCGACATCTTTCGTTGTGGACGCTGCTCCGGCCCGCGGCCAGGCACTGAACGCGGCGTCACACCCCTGCGGCGCCCCGGACTCGGTCTTCGGGACGCGGTGATCCGGACCCGATTGCCCCGGGAGCGGGCAGCTCTGCACAACCTCTGTGCAGCGGTGATCGGCATCGATCGGTGTCGCGGCCACGAGCGCGCGCCCGGCCTCCGGATCCCTTCGGACCGAGTGCGGGCGAAACGGGGACTCGGCTGAGGATCGGGCGCAGGCCTGCGATCAGTCCAGGCCGTAGACGGATTCGATCGGGTACAGGCCCGGTGGTTTGCCGATCAGCCACGCGGCCGCTCGCACCGCGCCGAGGGCAAAGTGGTCGCGGGTTGCGGAGCGATGCGTGAGCTCGAGGCGCTCGCCCTCGCCGACGAAGTAGATCGTGTGCTCGCCGGGGTTGTCACCGCCGCGAAGCGTCTGGATCCCGATCGCGTTGCGCGGTCGCGCACCGGTATCGCCCGCTCTCTCGAGCACCAGATCGTCGGCCAGCTTGCGGTCCCGAGCCCGCTCGATGGCCTCGGCGAGGAACAGCGCCGTGCCGCTCGGCGCATCGCGTTTCGCCGCGTGGTGGATCTCGAACAGCTCGGCGTCGAAGCCCTCTCCGAGCAATCGGGCTGCTTCGCGCGCGAGATACGCGAGCACATTGACCGACACCGAGAAGTTCGGCGCGTGGATCACCGGGATCTGCCTCGCGATCTCGGCGATCTCGGCCTTCTCGTCGGGACTGCAGCCCGTGGTTCCCGCCACGTACGCCACACCGGCTTCGGCGGCGGCGCGCATCGTCCGGAGCGTCACTGCAGGGAGCGAGAAGTCAATCGCGACGTCGACGCCGGCAAACGCCGCCTTGGCGTCGGAGCCGAGCAAGATCCCCGGCTCGATCTCTTCACCGATCCGCGGGTGTCCCGGTGCCTCGAGGGCTGCCGTGAGGGTGAGGCGTGCATGTCGCCGCACCTGATGTCTCACCTGTTCGCCCATCCTCCCGCACGCGCCCACCACGAGGACGCGCCCGCTCACGACATCACTCCGAGATCCTTGAGCACGACCCGCAGGCGCTCGCGGTTCGGCTCGGTCAGGGGAGTCAGCGGCAACCGGATCTCGCCATCGATCCAGCCGAGCAGCTCGAGCGCCGCCTTCACCGGGATCGGATTCGTCTCGCAGAACAACACGTCGAAGAGCGGCAGCAGCTGGAAGTGGATCTCCCGTGCGCGCTTCGCATCCCCGGCCGTCCACGCATCGAAGAGAGCGCAGATCTGCCTGGGTACGACGTTGGCAGTGGTCGAAATGCAGCCCTTGCCGCCGACGGACAGCAGGGGCAGGGTGAGCGCATCGTCCCCGGAGAGCACCACGAAATCAGACGGGCACTGGGCGACCACGTGCGCGATCTGGTCGAGGCTGCCGGACGACTCCTTGACGCCGACGACGTGTTCGAGCTGCGCGATCCGCGCCAGTGTCTCCGGGGCGATGTTCGAGGCCGTCCGTCCGGGAATGTTGTAGACGATCAGCGGAAACTCGCATGCGTGGGAGATCTCCGCGTAGTGGCGGTAGATGCCGTCCTGCGTGGGTTTGTTGTAGTACGGTGAGAGCAGCAGGGCTCCGTCCGCGCCCGCGTCCCGCGCATGGCTCGTGAGCTCGATGGCTTCGCGGGTCGAGTTCGAACCCGTACCCGCCACCACCGCGATGCGCCCCGCCACGGCCTCGACCGTGATCTCGACGACGCGCTGGTGTTCGAGATGGGAGAGTGTGGCCGACTCGCCCGTCGACCCGCACGGCACCACGCCCGCCACCTCGGCCTCGACCTGCTTCTCGATCAATGCGCGCAGTGCGGTCTCGTCGACGGCGCCGTCGCGAAAGGGCGTCACCAGAGCAGTCATGATGCCTTCGAACATCGGCTAGCCCTCCAGGATCTCGTTGTCGCGCAAGACGATCGTACCCGTGTACACCTCGGCGGCGGGCCCCGTCATGAAGACGTGGGCATCGTCGTCCGCCCATTCGATCTCGAGCTCGCCGCCGCGGAGCTGGATCGAAACGCGTCGATCGACCACACCGCGCAGCATCGCGCTGACCGCGACCGCGCAGGCCCCGCTGCCACAGGCCAGCGTCTCGCCGGAGCCGCGCTCCCAGGTGCGCTGTCGGATTCGCGATCTCGACAGCGTCTGGATGAACTCGACGTTGACGCGATTCGGAAACGCGGGGTGATGTTCGATGAAAGCACCGAGCGCATGCACCGGGGCCGCATCGACATCGGGTACCACGAGGATGGCGTGCGGGTTGCCCATCGAGATCGACGACAGCACCACGCGGCCCGATCCGTCGGGGCTGAGTTCGGCGGGAACATCGAGCGTGACATCGAGAACCGGTCCCTCACCGTGGCCGAGGGCGGTCGGGATCTTGGCCGGCGCAAGGATGGGACGCGCCATGTCGACCGTGATGAGGTCCCGCCCGACCCAGCGCGGACGCACCACACCGGAGAGTGTCTCGACGCCGATCTCATCCCGGGTCGTGTGGCCGCGATCACGCAGGAACTTGTAGAAGGCACGGATCCCGTTGGCGCACATCTCCACTTGTGAGCCGTCGACGTTGAAGATCTCCATGCGGAAGTCCGCATCGGCGCTTTCGCGCACGATCAGGATCTGGTCGCACCCGATGCCGAACTGCCGGTGCGCGATGCGTCGCGAGAATGCGGCGAGATCGCGCGGCAGCCGATCGCGGATGCCGTCGAGCACCACGAAGTCGTTGCCCGCACCGTGCATCTTGGTGAACGGCAGTCGGCCCGGATCGTCACGCCGGTCTGTGTCGCTCGGGGTCGGGTGGGTCATCGCGGGTTGCTCACGGGTTCGGGGTAGGGGGCGCGGTCGGTGCGGATGTGCGAAGCCGGGACTGATCGTCGTCGCGAGCTGCCGGCTGTTTGTCGGCCGCCGAGGATCCATCGGGGTCGGTCGCGGTCGGCGGCTTTCCGACTTCCGAAGCGGGGGCCTCGAGCACGTCCGGATGGCGAACGGGCGGACCGTAGCGCCCACACGCAATCCCGCCGAGGACCGTCATCACAGTGACGACCGCGACCGCAGCGACGCCGCGGGGGCGCCGCATCAGTCCTCCGAAGCAGCGTCGAGCAGGACCGCCTCTCGATCGCAATCGTTTCGCGCGACTTCGAGGGCGCCCTCGACACTCTCTCGCGCTGTCCCACCGATCAGGCTTCGCTGCTGCAGGCTGCGCTCGAGGTCGAGAAGCCGGTCGGCGCCCGCAGGGAACGCCTCGTGGAAGTCGCGCAGCGTCTCATGGGACAGTTTCGACAGATCGTGCCCGCCCTCGATACAGAACGCGACGATCCGACCCACCGTCTCGTGCGCTTCCCGGAATGCGACACCCTCGCGCACCAGCACCTCGGCGAGGTCGGTCGCGAGCAGCATGGGATCGGAAGCAGCCATCGCCATGTGGACCACGTCGACGCGCAGGGTCGCGATCGCACCGGCCATCACTTCGAGGGAATCGCGCAGTGTCGACATCGAGTCGAAGAGCGGCTCCTTGTCCTCCTGCATGTCGCGGTTGTAGGTGAGGGGCAGGCCTTTCATGGTGGTCAACAACGACACCAGATTGCCGACCGCGCGGCCGCTCTTGCCCCGGACGAGTTCGGGCACATCGGGGTTCTTCTTCTGGGGCATCAGGCTCGATCCGGTCGAGTAGGCGTCGGCGAGTTCGACGAACCCGAACTCGGCCGTCGACCAGATCACGAGCTCTTCGGCGAGGCGCGAAAGATTGATCATGCAGATCGCCGTGTCGGCCATCACCTCGAGGGCGATGTCGCGGGACGACACGCTGTCCATGCTGTTTCGCGTGGGTCGTGCAAAGCCGAGGGCCGCAGCCGTGGCCTCCCGATCGAGCGGCAGCGTCGACCCGGCGATAGCACCGGCCCCGAGCGGGCAGGCGTCGAGGCGGGCACCGGCGTCGGAGAAACGGCTGGCATCCCGCCCCAGAACTTCCACGAAGGCCAGCCAGTGATGGGCGAGGCGCACCGGTTGGGCGCGCTGCATGTGCGTATAGCCGGGCAGCACTGTGTCGATGTGCTCTGCCGCGCGCTCGATCAGCACGCGCCGCAGCCCGAGAATCCCCTGCCTGGCGGCCGTGCAGGCGTCACGCAGATAGAGAGCGAGGTCCGTGGCGATCTGATCGTTGCGCGATCGCCCTGTGTGCAGCCGGCCGGCGACCGGTCCGACCTGTTCGCGCAGTCGTGCCTCGACGTTCATATGGATGTCTTCGAGACTCGTGTCGAACGGGAAATCGCCGGCTTCGATCTCGGCTGCGATCTTCTCGAGGCCCGCGATCAGGGTCTCGACCTCGGGCTCGGGGACGATCCCCTGGTCGCCGAGCATGCGCGCGTGGGCGATCGATCCGCGGATGTCGTAGCGCGCCAGGGCGCGGTCGAAGTGGATCGAAGCACTGAAGCGCTCGACCGTGGGATCAGTGGATGCGCTGAAGCGCCCACCCCACAGTTTGCCGCTGCCCGCAGTTCCGTCGGACCGCTTCGCCATGCCGGTAATCTCGCGGTTCTCCTGATGATTCACAACCGCGGCAGCGCTTTCGGCTAGCCTCCCGCGCACGTCGTCGCCGCACTTGCGGTGCGCATCCCGGGCCGGGGGGCCGGGGAGCGAACCACGGCGTTCATGACCCCGTCCAACAGGCTCGTGACGGGAGCAGGCTTGGCGACCAGCAAGAAAAGCGCTCGAAAGAAATCGGGCTCCGGGCGCGGGGCGGGCGCGAGGCCTTCGGCGTCCGGCCGCAGTCCGCGAAACGGCGAGCCCGATCCGGCCGCAGGGCGACGTGGTTCACGCAAGGGCGCAGACGCGATGTCGCGCGCGCGGCGGATCGTGCGCACACTCGGACGCGTCGCCGGGATGCTGGCTTTCGCGGTCGGCCTCGGCCTGTCGAGCTGGATCATCGAGCTCGACCGCGTCGTGGTGGATCGCTTCGAGGGACGCACGTTCGCGGTGCCGTCCAAGGTCTACTCGGCCCCGCTCGTCGTCTACCCGGGCATGGACTGGCAACGCATCGATCTGGCGGGCTGGTTGCTGCGCCTCGGATATCGCGAGCAACCCGAGGGCGGTCCCCTCGAAGCGGGACGCTACGAGTGGTCGCCGGGAGCGCTGCGCGTCAACCTGCGAGCATTCTCACATCCGCTTCGCCCCGAACCTGCCCGCGAACTCCGGTTCCGCCTCGCCCGGAGCGTGATCCAGGAGATCGAGGATGTGCGAACGCGCGAGTCCGTCGATGTCGTGGTTCTCGAGCCCGAGCCGGTCAGCGCCTTTCTGGGCAGCGATCGCGAGCAGCGCGATCTCGTGCGGCTCGACGAACTGCCCATCCACCTGATCGATGCGGTGTATGCCGTCGAAGACAAACGCTTCGAGCAGCACCACGGCGTCGATCTGCGCCGGGTGATCGGCGCGATGCTCGCCAACCTGCGCGCCGGACGCATCGAGCAGGGCGCGAGCACGCTGACCCAGCAGCTGGTCAAGAACTTCTTCCTCACGCCCGAGCGCACCTTCAGCCGCAAGGTTCGCGAGGCCCTGATGGCCCTGATCGTCGAAGCCCGCTACGAGAAGCCAGAGATCCTGCAGGCCTACCTGAACGAGATCTATCTCGGGCAGCGGGGTGCCACTGCGGTGCACGGGGTCGGCGAAGCGTCGCGGATGTACTTCGGCAAGCCGGCTTCCGAGCTCACCGTCGCCGAGTCCGCGCTGATCGCAGCGATCATCCAGAGCCCGAACGGCATCTCGCCGCACCGTCGGCCCGAGCGGGCAGTGGCCCGCCGCAACCTGGTCCTCGAGCTGATGTACGCGCAGGGGCGCCTGTCCAAACGCAGCTTCGAGGCCGCGAGCACCGAGCCGCTGCGGGTCGCGGCGATCGCCAGTGAAACGGGCGAGGTCCGCTACTTCCTCGACGCGCTGAGCCATCAGCTTCCCGAGGTATACGCCGGTCCGGTCCTGAGTTCGGAGGGATTGCGCATCTACTCCACGCTGGATCCGCGCATGCAGCGCGCCGCCGCACGGGCGCTGCGCGAAGGGCTCGAGCGGATCGAGAAGCGCGTTCCGAAATCGCGCGGCAAGGCGGCACCGCTGCAGGGTTGCCTGATCGCACTGCGCCCACAGACGGGCGAGATCCTCGCGCTGGTCGGTGGGCGCGACTACGGCAGCTCGCAGTTCAATCGTTGCACCCAGGCGCGCCGCCAGGCTGGAAGCGTCTTCAAGCCGATCGTGTATGTCAGCGCGCTCGATCGCAGCAGCGGCCCGGCCGCCACGCTGGCGAGCCTGCTCGACGACCAGCCGTTCCAGGTGCCGGTGCCGAACGGCCAACCGTGGCGCCCGCAGAACTACGATCACGAGTACCACGGACTGGTGACGGTTCGAGAGGCGCTCGAGCGATCGTTGAATGTTCCCGCGGCGCGTCTCGGTCAGGAGGTCGGTATCGATCGCGTCGTCGCGATGGCGCACAAGCTCGGGATCTCGAGTCCGCTGCCGCGGGTGCCGAGCCTTGCGCTCGGCACCGCGGAGCTGTCCCCCATCGAGGTGGCTCGCGCGTATTCGACACTCGCCAATGGGGGCCGACGGCCGACACCGCGGACGTTCGTCGACGTCGTGCAGGCAGGAGGTCTCGCACACGAGAACAGCCCGCTCCAGGGACCCGTCCCGGTGCTCGATCCCGCCACCGCATACCTGGCCGTGAATCTGCTCGAGGGCGTGATCGATCGCGGCACCGCGGCGAACGTGCGGGCGATCGGGATGGTCGGGCCGATCGCCGGCAAGACCGGAACGACCGACGAGGAGTACGACCTCTGGTTCGTCGGATTCACGCCCGAGATCGTGGCTGTGGTGTGGGTGGGATACGACGTACCGGCGAGCATCGGGATCCCGAGTTCACAGGGCGCACTCCCGATCTGGACCGACTTCATGAAGGAAGTCACCGGCACTCACATCCGGGGCGCGTTCCCGCGACCGGCCGGGCTGCGCCACGAGTCGATCGATCCACTCACCGGGGCGCTCGCACTGGCCGGTTGTCCTGCTCACGTCGACGAGTTGTTCCTCGAGGGCACGGCACCCACCCATACCTGTCCGCGGGGCGAACCGATCAATGAACAGCGGCAACCGAGCGTCATCCGCCGTACTCTGAAACGTCTATTCGGCGGGGGATGAACAACTCGTTGCGCGGATCACGAACCAGCGCGCAGATCGTCGCGTCGCCGTGTCGGCGATGGATGTACGGTCGAGGCGCGCTCATACCCCGTATGGGGGGCGCGCTTTGGCTCGGCGTCTTGCTCGTGAGCGCTTGCGCGCGGCCCTGGACCAAACCGGAGCCAACCCCCGAGCCGATCCTGGAGCCGATCCGCGTGTCCGATGCGGTGGGACTCGGGGATCCCGCGCGGCGCGCGTCGACACGCCTGGTCGTGCAGGGACTCGATGCCGACCAGGCGGGCGAGACCGAACGCGCGCAGGGAAGCTACGAGCGTGCCGTCCAGGTCGACGCCACGAATCCGTACGCGTATCTCGCGCTGGCGCGTCACCATCTGGACGGCAGTGATATCGAGCACGCCACTCATCTGATCGATCAGGCGGCTGCACTGTTCGAAGCCGAGGGCATGCGCGAGCCGCGGGTCGGGGTTCACTTGATCGGACTGCGCGGCCGAGCGATGCAGATGAGCGAAGAAGACGCCGACGCGGCGCTATATCTGGATCGCGCAGCCGTCATGGCGCCCGCGGTGTGGGGCGACGCCTATCTGAGTGCCGAGGAGCTGCGATGATGATCGCGGCGAGCGCACGACGGCACACATCCGAAACCGGTCCCGGTCCCGAGGAGCTGCGGACGTGACCCCCAAGCTGAGGACTCTGCTCATCACGTTCGTCTGCGTGCTCGTCCTCGATCAGGCGACGAAGGCCTGGATCTCGCAACTGATTCCCGTAGATTCGATGGCGGACAGCATCCCGATCGTCGACGGGATCTTCTATCTCACCCACGTACGCAATCCCGGCGCGGCGTTCGGGCTGCTCGTCGATTGGTCGTACGGATCGCGCATGCTGGTCTTCGGAAGCGTCGCGCTGCCGGCGATCGCGCTCGTCCTGTCGTTCTTCCGCGGCCTGGCCCCCGGGGAGCGTCTCAACGCAATGGCGCTCGGTCTGATCCTCGGAGGATCACTCGGCAATCTCATCGATCGTGCGTTTCGCGGGGAAGTCGTCGACTTCCTCCACGTTCGGCTGTGGAGCGGACTCTCATGGCCCGACTTCAACGTGGCCGACAGCTGCATCGTCATGGGGGTGACTGCCCTCATCATCGAACTGCTCGCTTCCGAAGGTGCAGCGCGCGCGAAGCGCGGCAGCAACACGGATGCTCGCGCGCGCCACGACCGCGTGGTGTGACTTCGCGCGTCCAGATCGCGAACTCGCAGCATCTTCGTCCGGGTCGAAAAAAAACTTCGCCGACGCGCGCGCAAGAAAACTCGTTCGGCCGCAAGGCGGTGCCGCGTGAGCTTGATACACTTTATTGCGTCACACGTGTTTCATGATGTCGAGTGTCGCTTTCGCTCGTTGACAGTTCTCGGGCCACTAAGGTAAGAAGAGCTACCCCCTGGGCCGCGTAGACCCACCCACCACGGTCTACTGCCCGCAATTCCCTGGTGCAGTTCATGCAAGCATTCGTCGAACGGACGCGAGCGCCTCGACTGGATCGCGAAGGCGAACGTCTGGTTCGAGGTCAGCCGGATCCCATGTTCGCGGGATGCGGACGAACCGATCCCGGCAGGCGAACTGCCCCAGCGACTCGATGCTGCAGGACAGACGATCCCGCGACCGCCGAGCAAGACGAGTCGGTCTCGCTCGTCCACCTGATTCGCGATGCGGCATCGGCTGTCGGTACTTCATCGCGGCTGTTCTGAAAGTTCTTGACAATCTGACGCACGCGCGGTCGTGCGAAACGCAACAGACGATTCGGGACGAGACAACTGCATGGCGAAGCCCAAGAGCGACTACGCGATCCAGACCGTCAGCAACGCGCTTCGGATGCTCGAGGCGTTCTATTCGGATTCAGAGCTCGGTGTGACTGAACTGGCGCGTCGCCTGGGTCTGCACAAGAACAATGTGTTCCGACTGCTCGCCACCCTGCAGCAGTCCGGCTACATCGAACAGAGCAGCCAGACGGACCGGTACCACCTCGGCACACGTTGCCTCGAACTCGGCCATGCGTTCTCCCGCGATCACACTCTGGTCAAGCGGTCGCGACCGATCCTCGAAGAGCTGTCGCAGAAGACCGGTGAGACGGCCCACATCGGGGTGCTGCGTGATTTCGAGGTCGTGCATCTCGATGGCGTCCAGGCGGATCAGCTGCTGCTGACGGCATTGCGGGTCGGTCGACGACTGCCCGCTCATTGCACTGCACTCGGCAAGGTGCTCGTGGGCTGTGGAGGAAAGTCGCTTCGCGAGACGTACGGCCAATCGATCCGCGCGCAGGCGCTCCTGAAACCGCGGACGGTTGCGACGATCGTCGACACCGACAAGCTGTTCGATCAACTCGGATCCGTGTCGGCGCGGGGCTTCGCGGTGGACAGCGAGGAGTGCGAGCGCGGGATGAGCTGTGTCGCGGCTCCGGTTTTCGGCTCGGGCGGCGAAGTCGTCGCGGCACTGTCGGTCTCGGGACCGTGCTCCCGATTGTCCGAGCAGGCACTGCACGGCGAGACGAGCCAGTTCGTGACGACATCCGCTGAACGGCTGTCCGAGGAACTCGGCTATCGCGGCTGACGGCCCGGTCGTCCCGACCTGCGTCGCACTCCCGACGACCGCCGGGCCGGCGCGCTCTTGCGGGGCTGTGGGTGTCCCTTACCCTGGGTCATCGCCCTCGCTCGTCGGTCTGCGCCGCACGGCGCGCCGCCGAGCCCGACCCGGAGCCACCGATGGATTTCGCGCTCGACGACGAACTGCTCGCACTTCAAAGGACCGCGCACCGCTTCGCCAACGAAGAGGTGATCCCGATCGCGGCCGAGCACGATCGCACCGGTGAGTTTCCGCGGGGTGTGATCCGGAAGGCCTGGGAACTTGGGCTGTCGAGTACCTGCATCCCCGCCGAGTACGGCGGCCTGGGTCTGTCGATCCTCGGCTCCTGCGTGCTCACCGAGGAGATCGCTCGTGGCTGCGCGGGGATCGCGACGTCGGTGATGTGCAACGACCTCGGACTGACTCCGATCCTCGTCGGCGGCAGTCCTGCCCAGAAAGAGCAGTGGCTCGCTCCCTGCGCCGAGTCGTTCAAGCTGATCTCGTTCTGTCTCTCCGAGCCGGGCGCGGGGTCGGACGTGGCGGGCCTGCAGCTGCACGCAAAGAAGGATGGCGACGACTACGTGCTCGATGGCACGAAGGCCTGGATCACCAACGGGGGCGAAGCAGACCTCTACACCGTGTTCGCGACCCTCGATCGGAAGAGCCGCCACAAGGGCATCTGCGCCTTCGTGGTTTCACGCGACACACCCGGCCTCGAGCCTGGCAAAAAAGAGGACAAACTCGGTCAGCGGGCTAGTGACACCCGCGTGATCCACTTCGACGGCGTACGCGTTCCGGCATCGCAGCGCCTGGGCGCCGAGGGCCAGGGCTTCTCGATCGCGATGCAGACGCTCGATCGTACGCGTCCGATGATCGGCGCCCTCGCGGTCGGCATCGCCCGCCGGGCCCTCGAGGAATGCCTCGCCTATGCGCGCGAGCGGGAGGCATTCGGTTCGGCGATCGCCGAATTCCAGGCGGTGCAGTTCATGCTGGCCGACATGGCGAAGGACATCGAGGCGTCGCGACTGCTGACCCAGCAATGCGCGTGGATGATCGATGCCGGTATGAGGGCCAGCAAGCAGTCCTCGATGGCCAAGTGCTTCGCGACAGACGCGGCCATGAAGGCCACGATCGACGCGGTCCAGATCTTCGGCGGGAACGGGTATACGAAGGAGTATCCGGTCGAGAAGCTGATGCGGGACGCCAAACTGATGCAGATCTACGAGGGCACGAACCAGATCCAGCGGGTGGTGATCGCGCGCGAACTGCTGGGTCGCTGAACGAACGCCGCCCGACCCGACGTGGTCGAGGACTCAGTTCGCTGCGTTCGGACGCCAAGCCAGACCGCTCGGCGACGGAAACACTCTTCCCACCGACGCGGCGCGTTGATAGAATCCGGTTTCCCCGGACTCGTGTGGGCGGATGGCCCCTCGGGTCCGCAGCATTTTTGAGCGCGGGGAGCAGCCCTCGGAACAGCCCTCGGAAGAACGAGAGGATCCACCAGTGAGTCTCAAGGAGAGGGCGCTCGCGTACCACC
The DNA here is from genome assembly GCA_031413515.1 of bacterium. GTDB lineage: Bacteria > Myxococcota_A > UBA9160 > UBA9160 > UBA4427 > TMED88. The sequence continues at coordinate 8,424 of JANOFF010000043.1, read as the reverse complement.
GCGATGGCCGGCCCGGCAAGCTGAAGGTCGTGCCCACGAAGGCGACTTCGACTGCCGATGATCTCTCCCTCGCCTACACGCCCGGAGTCGCGGCGCCCTGCCTCGAGATCGAGCGCAACCCGTCCGACGCGTATCAGTACACCGCCAAGGGCAACCTCGTCGCGGTGATCAGCAACGGCACCGCGGTACTCGGCCTCGGGAACATCGGCGCCCTGGCGGGCAAGCCGGTCATGGAGGGCAAGGCGGTCCTCTTCAAGCGCTTCGCCGACATCGACGTGTTCGACATCGAGATCAACAGCGAAGACCCAGAAGACGTGATCCGCGTCTGCGAGCTGATCGCTCCCACATTCGGTGGCATCAATCTCGAGGACATCCGTGCCCCCGAGTGCTTCGAGATCGAGGCCAGGCTGAAAAAGAGCCTCGACATCCCGGTCTTCCACGACGACCAGCACGGGACGGCGATCATCTCCGCGGCCGCGCTCCTGAACGCGCTCGAGATCACCGGGCGCAAGATCGAGTCGACGCGGATCGTGGTTTCCGGCGCGGGCGCGGCATCGATCGCGTGCATGAAGCTCTACAAGGATCTCGGTGCGCGACGCGAGAACATCCTGATGACCGACAGCCGCGGGGTGATCTACAAGGGCCGCGTTCAGGGCATGAATTCATACAAGGAAGAGTTCGCGATCGAATCGGATTGTCGGACTCTGGCCGATGCTCTCGAAGGCGCGGACGTCTTCGTCGGTCTCTCGATGGCGGGTCTCGTCAACCGCGAGATGGTCCAGTCGATGAACGACAAGCCGATCGTATTCGCGATGGCCAATCCGGATCCAGAGATCACGCCGCCGGAGGTGAAGGCGGCGCGTAGCGACGCCATCACGGCGACCGGCCGCTCCGACTATCCGAACCAGGTCAACAACGTGCTCGGCTTCCCGTTCATTTTCCGGGGAGCGCTCGATGTGCGCGCCAGTTCGATCAACGAGGAGATGAAGGTGGCGGCGGTGCATGCGCTGGCCGAGCTCGCTCATCGCGGCGAGGCCGTGCCCGACGTGGTCAAGCGCGCCTACCCGGGCGAGGTCTTCGACTTCGGTCCCGATTACATCATCCCGAAGCCGTTCGATCCGAGGGTGCTGCTCTTCGTGGCCCCCGCCGTCGCGCAGGCCGCCATGGATTCGGGTGTCGCCCGCGTTCCGATCGACATTCGCGACTACGAAGAGCGGCTCCACCAAATGGTGGGCGACATCTCGAAGCTCTGACGATCGTCGCGGAAGGGCCTCTCGATCTCGCCCACTCCCGAGGCCGATCGGCTTCTGCGGTGGATGGGTGCAAGGGTGGAGATCGAACGCAAGTACCTCGTCGCCGGAGAACCGTGGCGCGCGGCAGGCCCCGGCACGGTTCTGCGCCAGGGATACCTCGCGAGAGAGGGACCGATTTCGGTGCGCATCCGCGTCTCGCCCGAGCGGGCGTGGCTCACGCTGAAGGGCCCGACCATGGGTCTCTCGCGCGAGGAATTCGAGTACCCGATTCCGCGCGCGGATGCCGAACTGCTCCTCGAGTCGTGCATCGGATTCATCGTGGACAAGGTTCGCTACCGGCTGCGCGTCGGTGACCACGTCTGGGAGATCGACGTGTTCACCGGTCGCAACTCCGGACTGGTCGTTGCCGAGATAGAACTCGAGCACGAAGACGAGCCCTTCGTGCGGCCGGAATGGCTGCGAGCCGAAGTCAGTTTCGACGAGCGCTACCGGAACTCGGCCCTGGCGAATCGGCCCTACTCGACCTGGGAGGATTGAGGCTCCGGCTCTTCCGAGCCGCCTGGTGCGACGAGATACGCCACGCCGACACCGAGCAGATAGAGGACGAGCATCGGCACTGCGAGCATCACCTGGCTCAGCGCGTCGGGGGGAGTCAGGATCGCCGCGACGACGAAGATCGCGAGGGTCGCATACGGGGTCGCGCGAAACAGCTGCTTCGGCGACAGGATCCCGGTCAGTGCCAGGAAGAAGACCACCACGGGCAGTTCGAACGCGGCCCCGAACGCCAGGAACATCTGGGTCGTCGCCGAGAAGACCTCCCTCATCGACCACGCCTGATCGACGAGTTCGCTGCTGAATCCGCTCAGATACTTGAAGACGATCGGAAGCACCTGCGTGTAGCCGAACGTCGCGCCGGCAATGAACAGCAGTGTCGATACGAGTACGAATGGGATCACGGCACGACGCTCGCTGTCGTACAGGCCCGGCGCAATGAATCGCCAGACCTGCCAGAAGATCACCGGCAGTGAGCACACGAACCCGGCCAGCAACGCGCATTTCAGGAAGGTGACGAAGGTCTCGGTCGGAGAGATCGCCTGGAGGCGCGAGCCCCGCTCGCCGAGAGCCTGCACGGCCGGATCCATCAAGGCGAGGAAGATCTCCTCGGCGTAGCCCCACGCCGCACCCGAGAACACCAGGATCGAAAGCAGGATCCAGAAGATCCGGCGGCGCAGTTCGCCCAGGTGCTCGGTAATGGGTGCGGGTTCGTCAATCACGTGTTCGATCGCTCAGGACCGCGGCGGGCTGGGCGAGCGGCTGTTCGACCGGTACCGGCGCGGGCAGAGGGTCCGCCACGGGCGCGGGCTCGTCGTCGGCGAGGTCGCCGTGGCCGTCTGCATCGATTGCCGGTTCCGGAACCGGCTGATCGACCAGCTGATCGGGCCGCGAACGGATCTGCCGATCATGGACGCTCTGCTGTCCGGTCTGCGGCGGAGTGCCGTCCACCTCGAGATTGAACGAGCGGCGGAGTTCGTTCGAGGCGCGACGGAACTCCGCCATGCCTTTGCCGAGTGTGCGGGCGAGCTCGGGAAGCCGCTTGGGCCCGAAGATCAGCAGCGCCACCACGAAGATGACGACCAGCTCCTGCATACCGATCCCGAACATGGGCTGACTCTAGCCTTCCTGAAGTGCCGGTTGCCCGACGGAGCGATCCCGCGTCTCGATCCGGTACGCGGTCGGGAGGAAATTCGGGGAACCGGCAGCGCCACCCCCCCCAGGTCAGGCGCTACCGGCTCCCCTGCTTGATCGATCCGCGACTCACCGCCGTCCGTCGCCCTCGTAAGGCGCGGGCGGTACGACGCGTGCGCGCACCGTCAGGCGGTCTCGAGCATCCGTCCCCCGAAGCCAGGAGCCGCGAAGCCATTCGATCCGCGGCCCGCGCCGTCCTCTTCGACCCGCTCGACACGACGTACTTTGAGCATCCGGCGCCCCGCTCGTTCGAGCAACGCGAGTCCGATCCAGTAGCGGTCGTCGCTTCGCCGCTCACACCACACGACGTGGGCGAGTGCGTCGAGCGCACTGGCGCCGTCGACGGTTCGCAGCGCAAGTCGGAGCAGCGTCCCCTCGACTTCGGGAGTGCTCGTCACGATGCACATCCCGGATCGCGACTCGTTGCGCGTGAAGCCGACCAGTCTTCGCTCTTCGCGCGAGATGCGCGGATACCGGCTGTACTCGACGACCCGGACGACCGATTCCCGCTTTTCTTCGCGCGGCGGATACAGATCCTCGAGAACCTCCGTGACGTCGCCTCCTCGTGGGTCGAACAGGTCGTGGTGGCCGCGGGTGTCTTGCGAGCTTCTCATCGATCATTCTCCAACCAGGCAGTTGCGGAAGCGATGGTCTGTACCGGATCGTCGCCGGATTCGAAGTGCATCCCGAGCAGCGGTCCGCTGCTGCTCGCACCCATCTCGGCGAGGGCGATCAGCGCCTTCAAGAGATCGGGATCGAGTTCCCGACCGCTCCGTGCACGCAGAGCCACGATCGCCGCAGCGGGCGGGCACGCCTCGCGACCCGGTTCGTCGTGGGTGAGGCGGTCGAACGCGTCGGCGACCGCGATGATCCTGGCCGCCACCGGGATCTCGCTGCCGCGCAGCCGATCGGGTGAGCCGCTGCCGTCCCATCGTTCGTGGTGGTGGCGGATCGCGTCGGCGACACTCGTCGAATAGCCGAGGGGCGAAACGAGATCAGCACCGGCGCCGGCATGCATCCCGAGGCCGTCGATCTGCGTCGAATCGTCGGCCGCGCGAGAGGGCACGGCGATCCGTCCGAGATCGTGCAGCAGGCTCGCCACCCGCAGTTCTTCGCGGCGATCCGCACTGAGACCGATCCGTTCGCCGATCATTCCCGCCAGGAATGCGACGCGCCGTGCGTGGCCGGCGCGATGCGGCTCGCGACTCTCGACCGCCGCGGCCAGGCCGTCGAGGATCTCGGAGTCCGGTATCGCAGATGCGCCCGCTTCGACTTCGCGTGGCTGCCCGCCGGGACCTTCGATCGCCGTCCTCAGCTGCGCGCGAAGTTCGGCGTTGTGGGTCAGCTCATCGATCGCCTTCTCGGGATCGCGGTCGTGGCCGAGCACCTCCCCGATCCCGCGCAGGAAGGCCACCAGGCGTAGTCGGCTCTCGCGGCGCGCGAGCGCGCGGCGCAGGGTGTTGCTCACCTGCACGACGTCGAAGGGTTTGCTGAGGTAGTCGAAGATTCCGTGCCGCAGACCGTCGACCGCACTCTCCACCGAGCTGTAGCCGGTGATGACGACGACTTCGATCTGCGGATGTTCCTTGCGGATCCGGCGGACCAGGGCATCGCCCTTCATGCCGGGCATGTTGAGGTCGATCGTGACCGCATCGACCGTGTGCTCGTCGAGCATGGCCAGCGCCTCGACGGCGTCGTGGGCGACCAGCACACGGTGCTGGGGCGAGAGGATCATGCGAAGCGACTCGCGCGGGCCCTTCTCGTCATCGACGATCAGCAGCGTGCTCTTCGCCCGGTCCGGGTCGCCACCCTCCAGGCGGGCCATCGCCTGCTCGATCCGGCTGCTCAGCCTGTTCTGCATGGAGACCGTTAGAGCAAGCGGCGTGCCACGGTCCGAGCGTGCGGCGACAGAGCACTCAAGTGCCCAGTGCAGCAGGAGATTTCCGATCTGCGGGAATCTGTCTGGATCGGCTCGCACCGACGGCGGGTGTTCCCCGTTGAACAGCAGATTTCGCGCAGACCCTCAAGTCCCTGGAAATGTTTGAGAAAAGTTCGCTGTTCCGATCGGAACAGCGAACGCTGGCAAATGTTCCATCCGGAACGCTCGGATCACTCTCCGGGCTCGATGCCGAAGCGATCGATCTTCAATTTCAGGACCCGTCGCGTGATCTGGAGCTCGTCGGCGGCGCGGGTCTGGTTCCAGGCACAGCGTTCGAGGGCCTCGCGCAGGATCTCCGATTCGAATCGGGCGACCACCTGTTCGAAATCGAGTCGCCCCTGTCGCCACTCCTCGCGGAGCGCCTCGGCGCGACCCGTGCGACGGATCGGGATCGGCAGATGGGCGAGGTCGATCGGTTCGCCCGCCGCCATCGCGAGGCCGTGTTCGATGGCGTTCTGCAGCTCGCGGACGTTGCCGGGCCACGCGTAGTCGTCGAGCGCCGCCCGGGCCCGTGCCGACAGCTCGCTGGGCGACTCGCGTCCGCTGCGCTCGGCAGCCGCAAGCAGAAAGGCCTGCACGAGCAGCGCGATGTCCTCGCGCCGCTCGCGCAGGGGAGGCAGTCGCAACGGCACCACGTTGATCCGGTAGTAGAGGTCGGAGCGGAATCGACCGGTCTCCACGTCCTGTGCCAGATCACGATGCGTCGCGGCGAGGACTCGCACGTCGACCGGGACCGGCGTCGAACTGCCCACGCGCTCGATCACGCGTTCCTGGAGGGCGCGCAACAGCTTGACCTGCATGCCGGTCTCGAGATCGCCGATCTCGTCGAGCAGCAGCGTGCCGCCCGATGCGCTTTCGAAGCGGCCGATGCGCCGCTCGGTCGCGCCGGTGAACGAGCCGCGCTCGTGACCGAACAGCTCGCTCTCGATCAGCTCCCGCGAGATCGCGCCGCAGTTGACGGCGACGAAGGGCCCATGACTGCGCGGACTCAGGTCGTGGATCGCGCGGGCAGCCAGTTCCTTGCCGGTTCCGCTTTCGCCCGTCAGCAGCACGGTGGCGGGAGACTGGGCGAGGCGCTCGATCGTGCGGAAGACCTCGTGCATGATCGGACTGCGCCCCACCATGCCGCCGAGTCGGTGCCGTTGCCGCACCTCGTCGCGCAGCAGGACGACTTCGCGTTCCAGCTGACGGCGCTCGAGCAGCTGACGCACTTTGATTCGCAGCGCGTCGAGTTCGAATGGCTTCGTGACGAAGTCGGCTGCACCGAGCTTCATGGCCTCGACGGCGATCGCCACGGTGTTGGTGGCGGTCAACACGATCACCGGCGAATCGATGTTGCGCTGACGCAGTTCGGCGATCAATTCGAGCCCGCTGCGGCCAGGCATCACCACGTCGAGTATGACCACGTCGGGCACGGATCGGCTGGCCGCGCGCAGTGCGCTGTCGACATCCTCGGCGGTGTCGATCTGGCACTCGCGCTTGAGCAGCATTCGGAGCGATTCGCGGACGGCGGGCTCGTCGTCGACCACCAGGACGGACGGCATGACGGGCCAGCGTACCACGCCGGCGCGGCGGGACTCGTGAGGCGAAGCGGCGGGTCAGTCCGGCGCCGGAAGATCGATCACGACCACGCACTCGTGGGCGTCGGTCCGGTCCTGGGTGAACGTGCCACCGAGCGATTGCACGATCGACTGCGCCATCACGACATCGAGATGTGCGGTCGCCCCTGCGGCCTGGTTGGCGCCGGCCTCGGTCCCATGACGGATCAGGACGCGCAGAGTCGGCTTCCCCGTGCCCGTGCCCGTCTGACCTCCGCCGGCATGACCTCCGCCGGCATGGTGGCGCGAGGCGATGTAGACGTCGCCGCGATCGGATACCGATCCGAGGGCGCGCTTTATCAGCGCCGAGAAGGCATCGCGCAGCAACTCGGGATCGCCGATCGCGTGCGGGACGCTGTGATCGAGCTCCTTGAGGACGAGCAATCGGCGCGCCTGGATCTCGCTCCGGTGCTCGTCTAGCAACTGCTCGAGCAGCGCCGCGATGTCGACCGACTCGGACTTCATCGTCGACACATCGAGCATGGCCTGCAGTCGCTTCAAGGCGTCGTCGATCCGTACCACGTCCTGACTGACCAGATCGCTGAAGTGGGTGCGAAATTCGTCGTCGTCGTAGTGTTCGGGCAGGAGTTCCGAGAACGTCCGGATCGAGACCAGAGGGTTTCGGACGTCGTGCACCAGGGCGCGGACCATCTGCCGCAGATCCGACTGGGCCGACTCGGGGGAGCGTCCGACCGCCGCAGCGGACGCCGGCTCGGGCCGCGGGGCGAGCACGTTCTCCATCGCGGCGACCGCCATCTCGTAGGCGGCCGGTGCCGAGCCCGACTCGCGAGCCGGGAAGTCGGACTCCGGAGCCTCGTCTTCGAGCGTGCCGATCACGACCTCGAGTTCATCGTCCGCCAGCGGGGTCGCTTCGGGAAGATCCCCTTCGTCGGCCGAGATCGAAGGTTCGGTGGACTCGGTCGCACGATCCGAATCCGTGTAGCGATCGAGCCAGCCGCTGTCGCCGGGAAAGCGGAGATGGACGGGCAGGATCGGGTCCGCGCCCGTGAACGACAGAGTCCGCACTACGGTCGCTTCGAGCTCGTGGAGATTGCCAGGCCACGGATAGGCGCGCAGCAGCAGCCGCGCGTCCGGGCTCCATTGCCGGACACGCTCGCTGCGCTGATCCGCCCAGGCGCGCGAGGTCTCGGACACGAATGCATCGATGGCCTCGGGTCGATCGCGCAGCGCGCGGATGCGCAGCGTGATCCCGGCGAGAGCCTCGGCGAGTCGCGACTCGTGGCCCGGCTCGGTGTCGAGTTCGGCCTCATCGCTCGCGCCCACGATCCAGCGGATCGACGCGACAGCGGGCCTGCCGTCCGGCGGTCCGTATTCGATCCAGTCCTGCAGCCGGCGCTGCACGGCGAAGGGCAGCAGGTCGACGTCCTCGAGCCAGATTGTCAGTGCCCGTTCATCGCGCTTCTCGGCGCCCGACTCGATCTGGCCGAGCAACTCCTCGGCGTGCTGGATGCCGCGACAGCAGACGTGGACGAACGCCTCGTCCGGTCCACCGCCGAAGGTGTGGACGTAGCGGGCCAGGATCCCGCGTCCGGTGCCGGCCTCGCCCCGGATCAGCACCGGCACCGACATCATCCTCGGGTCGAGGGCCCGCATCAGCTCCGGCAACTCGACGTCGCCGAACCAGCGGGAGAAGCGATCGCGCAGCGCATCCCGCTCCTGGCGGACCGAGAGACGATCGCCGGTGCGGCGCCGGAGGGCATCGCGCAGCGCTCTTCGCAGTTCGTTCGGGCTCGGCGGATACGCGAGAAAGCGCGCGGGCAGTGTGTCGAACAGTCGCCGCGCCTCGGGGATGTCGGCCTTCGGCGGGAGCACCACCCACGGACATCCAGCCAGCCGGGATCTGAAACGATGCACGAACTCGAGCTCG
>JANOFF010000042.1:0-37268 GCA_031413515.1 bacterium | reverse complement strand
ATCGCTTCGCAGAACGTCGTCGACGACGGGACCTCCGGCCGCTTCACCGACGGCGCACTCGGCCTGGCGAGTCTGGATCTGCTCCGGCCGGGGATCTGGCGCCTCGGCGCGATCCTCCGGACGGGACCGGACGCCGGCTCGATCGTCGATCTGAACCGCGCCCTCGCTGTCAAACTCGCCGGTGAGGATGTCGGCGCACCCGAAGCCGAGGCCGACTCGCTGCTGCCGAGCAACATGCAGGCGCTCCTGTCGGCGGGTCCCTCCGCTCTGGCGATCGCGCGGAATGCCTTCGACTGGGCGATCCACACCCAGCACGCGTTCGATGGTCCGGACCTCGAGCGCGGTCGCGTACTGATTCGTCGGCGCCGGGTACGACTGCACGCGCCTGTGCCGCGACCCGGCAAAGTGCTCGGTGTGGCGCGCAACTACGCCGCCCATGCAACGGAACGCAACGCCGAGCCGCCGGTCGAGCCCGTCCTCTTCGTCAAAGCGAGTTCCAGTGTGATCGGCACGGATCACGACATCGTGATGCCCTCGGCAAGTCATGCCGTCGACTACGAGGGTGAACTCGCCGTCGTGATCGGCCGGGCTGCCCGATCGGTGACCCGCGAGCACGCCCTCGATCACGTGGCCGGCTACACGATCGCCAACGACGTCACCGCCCGGGACTTCCAGAACACGCGCGGGCAACGCTTCTTCGGCAAATCGGGAGACACGTTCTGCCCGATGGGTCCGTGTCTGGTCACCGCCGACGAGATCGCTGATCCGCAGAAGCTGCGACTCGAGACGCGTGTGTCCGGGGAGACCCGGCAATCTGCCATGACGAGCGAGATGATCTTCCCGATCGCCGAGGTGATCGCGTTCGCGTCGCAGCTGATGACCCTCGAGCCGGGAGACGTGATCCTCACGGGAACGCCAGCCGGTGTCGGTGCGGGCTTCGATCCTCCGCGACATCTCCGTGACGGAGACATCGTGGAAATCGAGATCGAGGGGCTTGGGCGACTGCGCAACCACGTCACCTCGGAGGCTCCGGGCCGCGACCGACGCTGAGCACCGGGCGGTTCAGATCCCCGAGCCGCCCTCCTGCTGGTCGGGAACATGCAATCCGCACTCTTTGGTGTCGTCGTTCTCCCACCACCATCGACCCGCGCGCGGATCTTCGCCGGGCTTCACCGCCCGGGTGCATGGTCCACATCCGACCGACGGGAATCCTTCTTTGTGCAAGCGGTTGATGGGCACGCGGTGTTCGCCCACGTACTCCATCACCTGCTCGCGGTTCCAGTCGGCGATCGGATTGAGCTTGACGAGCCCGCCGTTTCCGACGTCGAATTCCACCTTCGGCGTCTCCCGTCGATTCAGGTTCTGGTCGCGGCGCAGCCCGGTCACGTAGGCGTCCATGTCGACCAGATACCGGCGCATGGGCTCGACCTTGCGGATCCGGCAGCAGAGTTGGCGATTCTCGATCGAGTCGTAGAAGAGATTCATGCCCTTCTCGCGAACCACCTCCTCGACCCTCGCAGAGTCGGGGAACACCACGTCGATCGCCTTGCCGTACTGCTCGCGGACCCGATCGATCAGGTCGTAGGTGGCGGGGTGCATGCGGCCGGTATCCAGCACGAAGACCCGCGCCTGCGGGTCGACCCGGTGCATCATGTCGAGCAGCACCATCCCCTCCGGAGCGCCGAAAGAGGCCGACAATGCGATCCGTGACCCGTATTTCCCGAGCGCCCAGGCAAGGATCTTCTCGGGCGACCAGGTCTCGATGGCCTCGGCGTCGAAACTCCTCGAGACCCTGACATCACGAGATTTTTCGATGCTCTCGGCCGATGCGGTGAGTGCCATTCGAGCCTGCTCCCGATCCGGAATTCGAACGTCTTGCTGCTTCGAGTCATTTCTGATTACAGAAGTCGGGGTCAGGATTCAATTTTCTCGGCGACGCCGTCGCATCGACCCTGCGATAGCCAGTGCGACTTCGCCTTCCAAGGCCGCGCGGTGCCTGGATTCCGGCCGTGGGCGAGATGAGCGTTCAGCGTGCCCCCGATGCGGGGATGGACGAGCCCGCCGGCGATCTCGCAGAGCGGCTCGAGGACGAACGCGCGCTCGTGGAGCCGCGGATGCGGAATCTCCAGGCCGGGCTCAGAGACCAGAAGATCAGCATATAGGAGCAAGTCCAGATCCAGGACGCGGGGACCCCAGCGCACCGATTGGAGGTCCCGATCGCGACCTGCCCGCCGCTCGATGTCGAGCAGGATCTCCAGCAGATCTCGCGGCGACACCCGCACATCGAGGGCGAGAACGGCGTTCAGGTATGCGCCCTGACCAGCGGGCCCGACGGGTTCGGTCTCCCACAGTCCTGAGGCCGCAACGATGCGAACCGATTCGACCTGCGCCAACCGCTGCCGAGCCCCGACGAGGTGTGCGACTCGATCACCGAGGTTCGATCCGAGGGCCACATGCGCGCGGATCGGATCGCCCATGATTCCTCCGCGAAACCTGTCCGCCGTCGACGCGTGAAGCGTTGCTACCGTAGCTGAACCCTTCGGCCGACCCGGGACCGCGATCCATCGACGCCCGCCATGACCTACTCCACGCGATTGATCAGCGTGAACGTCGGAAAACCGCGAAGTCTCGTTCGAGACGACCGCGAGGTGATGACGGGCATCTTCAAGCAAGCGACGACCGCTCGGGTCCGCGTCGAGTCGATGGGCCTCGTCGGAGACGGTCAGGCGGACCTCTCGGCGCATGGAGGCGTCGACAAGGCCGTCTACGCCTACTCGTTCGCGAACACGCTGCACTGGCGCGAGGCGCTCTCACGGCCCGATCTCGCGGCCGGGGCCTTCGGTGAGAATCTCACCCTCGAGGATCTGCCCGACTCGGTCGTGGCCCTCGGTGATGTTCTTCGCGTGGGCGATGCGCTGCTCCAGATCTCCCAGCCGAGACAGCCGTGCGTGAAGCTGGCGATGAAGTTCGAGCTTCCGGGACTGCCCAGGCAGTTCACCCGCAGCGGCCGGGTCGGCTTCTACCTGAGGGTCCTCGTGCCTGGTGAGGTCGGCGCGGGCGACACGCTCGAATGCGTGGATCGCGAACGCGAACCGCTCTCCATCGAGGCGCTGAACGCAGCCCTGCTGATCGACCGCGACGCCAGCGACAGTCTGCGTCGCGCACTCGCGAGCCCCGCGTTGTCGTCCGCCTGGCGAAGCGAGATCACAGCGAAGCTCGCCGGATCCTGAAGCCGCTTCGGCGCGGCACTCGCGAGCGACCTCCATGGCTACACTGGCCTCCATGTCCGCGCCGCCGGCCCCGCCGTCCGCTCTGCTGCCCGAACTCCAGACCGCGATACCCGGGCCGGCATCGAGGCGCCTGGCGGGCAGGCTGTCCGAAGTCGAAAGCCGGAACGTCACCTGCCTCGCGCCCCGCCCGCCGATCTTCTGGGCCCGGGCGAGCGGAGCCAATGTCTGGGATGTCGACGGCAATCGGTTCGTCGATCTGACGGGCGCGTTCGGGGTGGCCAGCACGGGTCACTCCCACCCGGAGGTCGCCGACGCAGTCGCCCGCCAGGCCCACACGCTGCTTCACGGCATGGGGGACGTGCATCCCGCCGAGGTGAAGGTCGAGCTGCTCGAAGCACTGGTGGCCCGCTTTCCGGGCGGCGGGCCGGCGCGGGCGGTTCTCGGATCGTCGGGTGCTGACGCGGTCGAAAGCGCCCTCAAGACCGCCATGCTGGCGACGGGTCGAGCCGGTGTGATCGCCTTCGCGGGCGCATATCACGGCCTGTCGATCGGCGCCCTGGACGTCACTTCCCGATCCGATTTCCGGGAGCCGTTCGCGGCGAGACTCGCCGGGGCCACGGGCTTCGCACGCTACGGCGACCTGGCCGACGTCGGGACGACGGCGCACCGCATGGAAGCCGCAGGCCGCCCGGTCGGCGCCGTGCTCGTCGAACCGGTGCAGGGACGGGGCGGTGAGATCGTCCCACCGAGCGGCTTCCTCGCGGGACTCCGCGAAGTCTGCGACACCGAGGGTTGGCTGCTGATCGTCGACGAGATCTACACCGGCTGCGGTCGTACGGGGCGATTCTTCGCCTGTGAACACGAGAACGTGATCCCCGATCTGATCTGCGTCGGGAAGGGACTGGCGGCCGGGATGCCGTTGTCGGCGTGTCTCGGTCGGGCAGAAGTCATGGAGGCATGGCCCACGTCGCGCGGCGAGGCGCTTCACACGCAGACGTTCCTCGGCCACCCGGCGAGCTGCGCGGCCGGGCTCGCCGCACTGCGCGTGATCGAGCGCGACGGGCTCGTCGCGCGCGCCGCGCGGGTCGGCGCGCGAGCGCTCAGCCGCCTTCGCAGCGATCTCGCTGATCTCACGGACCAGCTCGAAGTGCGCGGGCTGGGCCTCATGATCGGCATCGCGTGTGCGCGCCCGGATTGGGCGCTTCGCGCGGTCGATGTGGCGCTCGATCGGGGTGTGATCGCGCTGCCCTCGGGTCCGGGAGGGGGTGTCATCTCGATCACACCGCCGCTGTCGATCGCCGAGGAACTCCTCGACCATGGCCTGTCGGTGCTCATCGACATCCTCCGGCAAACGGCGCGGGGCGGCCGATGAGCTCGCCGACCGGACTCGCCGATCGCCAGGACGAACGCGCTCGGCTCGATCGAGAAGTGCTCGATTGGATCGCAGAACCTGTTTGGAAACAGGATGATGCGAGATTCGAGCAGCTCGCTCGGGAGATATTTGCGTTCCAGTTCGCAAACTGTGCAGCGTATGGTCGCTTCTGTGTCGGGAGGGCGACCGCGCCCGCGTCCATCGCGAGCTGGCGTGAGATTCCCGCGGTGCCGACCGGAGCGTTCAAGGAGCTCGCTCTTCGCTGCTTTCCGGCCGCGCAGACCCTCAAGACCTTCCGGACCAGCGGCACCACCGGGCAGAGCCGCGGTGAACTGCACCTCGATACGCTCGAGTTGTACGAGGCTTCGCTGCTGGCGAGTCTGCGGGCGCTGCTGTTCCCCGACCGACGCGCACACGAGCGCTTCGACCTTCGAATCCTTGCGCCGGATGCCGACGACGCGCCCGATTCGTCGCTCTCCCACATGTTCGCGGTCCTGGTGGCTGAGCTCGGTGCCGGCGACAGTGGCTTCGACGTACAGCGCGGCGAACTCGACCTGTCACAACTCATCGATGCGCTGACCGCCGCCGAGAAGCGGAGCCGGCCGATCGCGCTCTGTGGCACCGCGTTCGCCTTCGTCCACCTGCTCGATGCGCTCGACGCCGGAGGACTGCGCTTCCTCTGTGTGCCAGGTTCGCGCGTCATGGAGACCGGCGGATTCAAGGGTCGGTCGCGGGAGCTGACGCGCCACGACCTGCACGCTCGGCTCGAAGATCGCCTGGGGATCCCCGAACGTCGCATCGTCAACCAATACGGGATGACCGAGCTCGGCAGTCAATTCTACGATTCGGTGCTCGTCGACCCGAGCGGCCCGCGGCGGAAGCTCGGCCCACCGTGGGCGCAGGTGCGGATCATCGACCCCGAGACCGGTCGCGACGCGGCGCCCGGTGAGATCGGTGGGGTGGTGATCCACGACCTGGCCAACACCGGCAGCATTGCGGCGATCCAGACCGCGGATCTCGGTCGGCTCGTGATCGACGACTCCGGGCGAGCGATCGGCTTCGAGATCGTCGGGCGCGACCCGGCCGCCGAGGCTCGCGGGTGTTCGATCGCGGCCGACGAAATGCTGTCGACGGGTCGGAGCTGAGTGGTGGCGACTCGCGCATGACGGACTTCACGATCCGCTGGCCCGACGAGAGTGCCGAGCGTGTCGAATCTGCCAAGGGGCGACTCGACGTGGCGCGCGGGCGGCTGATCGCGCGTGGCTTCGACGACGTGCTCGGCGTGCTCGGGCAGGTGTTCGAGCTGTGGCGCGATCCCGGTTCGTCGTGGCGCCGCCGCCTGCTCGACGAGCATCCCGACGCCAGCGGGTTCTCGCGGGAGAACGTCGAGGCCGGACTCGGACTCGCGCTCGAGCACTGGACCGGCGATGCGCTGCGCCGCGCGATCGAATCCGAACGGCGAGGGCTGCTGGCCGGAACGGGCCGATCGCTCGTGCCCTTCGCGTCGACCAGCGTGATTCTCGGCGGAGCGATCCCCATGCCGAGCCTGCTCCAGCCGCTGATCCCGCTCGCGTTGCTGTCGCCGGTACTCGTCAAGCCGTCGTCGCGTGACACGCTGACTTCGCGACTGCTCGCGGAGTCGATCGCGGCGGTCGATCCGGAGATCGGCCGTGCCATCGAGGTGGTGACTTTCCCGTCGGACGACATCGCCAGCCTCGATTCGTTCCTGGCGGCCGAGTGCGTGGTCGCGAGCGGCTCGGACGAGACGATCGGCTCGCTGCGCGGGCGGATGCGACAGACTCAGCGCTTCGTCGCGTACGGACACCGCATCTCGATTGCGGTCGTCGAGGCTGGCATGGCGATGCGGGAACCGGACGGGCTCGCTCGGGCCCTGTCGCTCGACATCGCACTCTGGGACCAGCTCGGCTGCCTGTCACCTGTGGCTGTATATGTGGTCGGCGAGGGAGCCTCACGTGCAACGCCGGTGCTCGCGGCGGCGTTGGCCAGCGAACTCGAACTCCGATCGACGGAGCTGCCGCGCGGTGCGATCCCGACCGAGGTCGGCGTCGCGATCCGGATCGAACGCGACTCGGCGGCGCTTCGTTCGGCTTCGGGCGAAGCGGTGCAGATCCATGCCGGAGCCGGCACGAGTTGGACAGTGATCGCCGAGGCCGATGCGCTCGCGAGGAGCTGTCCGCTCCACCGGTTCATCCGGGTGCATCCTGTCCCGAGCGCCGACTCGCTCGAGCCCGCCGTGAAGCCTCTCATCCGGTCGCTGTCCTCAATCGCGCTGGCCGTCGAGGCCGGTCCCGGCACCGACCTGAAGGCCCGGGTGTCGCGCCTCGGCGCATCGCGGCTCTGCCGACCGGGTCGCTTGCAGGCACCGCCGATCGACTGGCCGCACGACGGGCGTCCGATCCTGGCACCGCTGGCCCGGATCCAGATGGGCACCGACGAACGGCGCTGATCGGCGAGAGCGCCTGTCCATCGGCGTTCCCTCGGGACATCACCTCGAACCAGGCCCCCATCCGAACGATCGCTTGGCTCTTGCCGCCGTCTGTCTTCGGGGTGCGATTCATACTGGACTATTGCAGTCCTATATTTACAGCACCAAATCGGTCCCCTATTCTGCGAAATGCGCGACTCCCCAGTGCCAGTCCTTCCCTGACTGCCCGAATCGAGACCGATGTTCCGACTGAGCAAGATCGCCGACTACGGGATCGTCATCCTCGCGCACCTCGCACAGCAACCCGCCGAGCAAGCACGAGCAGGCACTGCGACCTCGATGAATGCCCGCGAACTCGCCGAGCATGTCGATCTGCCGCTGCCCGTGGTGAGCAAGGTGCTGAAGACGCTCACTCGCGCGGGGGTTCTCGAATCGCAGCGCGGCGCCAGGGGCGGCTACTCGCTCGCCCGCCGGCCCGATGAGCTGTCGGTCGCCGACATGATCAGTGCCCTCGACGGTCCGCTCGCGATCACGCAGTGCAGTCTCGGCCCGGCTTTCTGCGATCTCGAGCGGAGCTGTGCGGTGAAGAGCCCGTGGCTGGTCATCAATCGAGTCGTCCAGAACGCGCTCGCCAGTGTGACGCTCGCCGATCTCACCAGCCCTGCATTCGCGAACCAGCACGCGCCTCTCGCGGGTCTTGCGGGACTCGTGCACGAAACGTCGTCGATCGAACGGCTCGGAGCCGCGTCGCTCGCATCGAAGCATTCGAACGTCCGCGAAGAAGCGGGCGCGGAAGAGGGATTCTAGATGTCCGAAGGCAACGCACATCTCGAGCGTCTCGCCAACGAAGAGTACAAGTACGGCTTCGTGTCCGACATCGAATCAGATCAGCTGCCGCCGGGCCTCGATGAGAACGTGGTCCGAACGATCTCTGCCAAGAAGCGCGAGCCCCAGTGGATGCTCGACTTCCGCCTGAAGGCGCTTCGCCGCTTTCTCGAGATGGTCGATGAGAATCACGAGCCGACGTGGGCCAAGGTCGACTATCCGCCGATCGACTATCAGAGCATCAGCTACTACTCGGCACCGAAGAAACCGGTCGAGGTGGCGAGCCTCGACGAAGTCGACCCCGAGCTGCTCCGTACCTACGAGAAGCTCGGCATCTCGCTGCTCGAGCAGAAGCGGCTTTCGGGCGTGAAGATCGCGGTCGACGCCGTTTTCGACAGCGTCTCCGTCGCCACGACGTTCAGGTCCGAGCTCCAGAAGAAGGGCATCATCTTCTGCTCCTTCTCCGAGGCCGTCGAACACCACCCCGACCTGATTCGCGAGTACCTCGGCAGCGTCGTCCCCTACTCGGACAACTTCTTCGCCTGCCTCAACTCGGCGGTCTTCAGCGACGGCTCGTTCGCCTACATCCCGAAAGGCGTCCACTGCCCGATGGAGCTGTCGACGTACTTCCGGATCAACTCGGCAGGGACGGGACAGTTCGAGCGCACGCTGTTGATCGCCGCCGAGGGCGCGAAAGTCAGCTACCTCGAGGGCTGCACTGCGCCGATGCGCGACGAGAACCAGCTCCACGCCGCGGTCGTCGAGCTCATCGCCCTCGACGATGCGTCGATCAAGTACTCGACCGTGCAGAACTGGTACCCCGGCGACAAGAACGGCGTCGGCGGCATCTACAACTTCGTGACCAAGCGCGGCGCCTGTCGCGGTCGGCGCTCGAAGATCTCGTGGACCCAGGTCGAGACGGGCTCGGCGATCACCTGGAAGTACCCGAGCTGCATCCTGCAGGGCGACGAATCGGTGGGCGAGTTCTACTCGGTCGCGATGACGAATCATCGACAGCAGGCCGACACCGGTACGAAGATGATCCACCTCGGGAAGAACACCACGAGCACCATCATCTCGAAGGGGATCTCGGCCGGACGCGGCCAGCAGTCGTATCGGGGTCTCGTCAAGATCGGCCCGAAGGCCGACGGAGCGCGCAACTACTCCCAGTGCGATTCGCTGCTGCTCGGTGATGAATGCGGAGCCCACACCTTCCCGTATCTCGAGGTCAAGAACGCGACGGCGACCGTCGAGCACGAGGCGACCACGTCGAAGATCGGCGAAGACCAGCTGTTCTATTGCCGGCAGCGAGGGATTTCCGAAGAGGACGCCGTCTCGATGATCGTCAACGGTTTCTGCAAAGAGGTGCTGCGTGAACTCCCGATGGAGTTCGCCGTCGAGGCACAGAACCTGCTCTCCGTCAGCCTCGAAGGCGCGGTCGGCTGAGGGACGTACGAATGCTCGAAATCAAGAACCTCCACGCCAATGCGGGCGACAAGCCGATCATCAAGGGCATCGACCTGTCGATCCGTGCTGGCGAGGTCCATGCCATCATGGGACCGAACGGCTCCGGGAAGAGCACGCTTTCGAACGTGCTCGCGGGCCGGCCCGGCTATACGGTCACGAGTGGCGAAGTGCTGTTCCTCGGGCGGGACCTCTGCGCGATGGAGCCCGAGGTGCGCGCTCGCGAGGGAATCTTCCTCGCCTTCCAGTATCCGGTGGAGATTCCGGGTGTGAACAACAACTACTTCCTCAAGGCGTCCCTCAACGCGATCCGCAGCCACCGAGGCGAGCCCGAACTCGACGCAATGGACTTCCTGAAGCTGTCGAAAGAGAAGATGAAGCTCGTCGAGA
This sequence comes from bacterium, assembly GCA_031413515.1. Taxonomy (GTDB): domain Bacteria; phylum Myxococcota_A; class UBA9160; order UBA9160; family UBA4427; genus TMED88. The sequence goes on along the minus strand of JANOFF010000042.1, from coordinate 27,541 downwards.
TGCCGAGCGAGCTGATGGGCCGTGCAATCAACCAGGGGTTCTCGGGTGGCGAGAAGAAGCGCAACGAGATCCTCCAGATGCTGCTCCTCGAGCCGAAGCTCTGCATCCTCGACGAGACCGACTCTGGACTCGATATCGATGCGCTGCGGGTGGTGGCCGGCGGCGTCAACGCTCTGCGCGGTCCCGATCGCGCGATGCTCGTCATCACCCACTACCAACGCCTGCTCGACTACATCGTGCCCGACCACGTGCACGTCCTGTCCGGCGGCAGGATCGTGAAGTCCGGCGGCAAGGAGCTCGCCCTCGAACTCGAGGAGAAGGGCTACGGATGGCTCGAGAAGGGCGCCGCGTGAGCAAGGCGGGCGAACGACTCGTCGCTCATTGGAGCGAGGCGTCCGCGGACCTGGCGTCCCGGAGCGAAGACGTGCCGTTCGTTCGCGAGCTGCGAGCGCATGCGCGACTGTCGCTCGTCGAGCAGGGACTGCCACACACGAGGCTCGAGGCCTGGCGGCACACGTCGCTCGCCGCGCTGGAAGCCATCGACTGGGCGACCCCGGACACGGCGGCCATCCCCTTGCCCGATCGCCTCCCCGAGCTGGCGTTCGATCCCGACGCGGCAGCACGGGCTGTGCTCGTCGATGGACGGCTGATCGCCAGGCTGTCGTCGCCTTCTGTGCCGGGTGCGCGGATCTCGTCGATCGCACAGGCCCGCTCGGGTGGCCCCGAGGAGTCGTTGCTCGGCGGGGTGCTGGGGCAGCTCGCGGATCCGAAGCTCGATGCCTTCACGGCTCTCAATACCGCGCTGCTCGATGACGGTGCCTTGATCGAGATCGGCCGCGGGCAGCAGCTCGAACGCCCGCTGCATGTCGTCTTCGCCGCGGCGACCACACGAAGACTGCAGTGCCCGCGCCTGGCCGTGATGGCGCGGGCCGGCAGTCGGGGCATGCTCGTCGTCGAACATCTGACGGTCGGCGATGGCCCGCACCTCACGAGTCTCGTGACCGAGCTGATCGTCGAGGCGGATGCGCGACTCGACGTGATCTTCCTCCAGCGCGAAGGAGACGGGAGCCTGCTCGTCTCGAACGTGCATGCACGACAGTCGCGGGACTCGAGGCTCGCGATCCACACGCTCTCGATCGGAGGCCGGCTGATCCGCAACTCGCTCGCCTGCCTGCTGGCCGAGACGGGGTCCGAGACGGACATGCGGGGCTTGTTCGTCGGTGCCGGCGACCGTCACATCGACAACCACACCATCGCCGACCACGCCGCACCCCATACGACGAGTCGAGAGCTCTACAAGGGCGTGCTCGGAGGCGAGTCCCGCGGTGTGTTCTGCGGCCGGGTGATCGTCCGACCCGGTGCGCAGAAGGCCGACAGCACGCAATCGAACCCCAATCTGCTGCTGACGGCCCGAGCAGAGATCGACACCCAGCCGCAGCTCGAAATCTACGCCGACGACGTCAAATGCAGCCATGGCGCGACCATCGGTCGGCTCGACGAGGACGCTCTGTTCTTCCTGCGGTCTCGCGGCATCGGACTCGACGAAGCCCGCGTGCTCCTGACGCGCGGCTTCGCTAGCGAGATCCTCGAGGCACTGCCGGGCGACGGGCTTCGTGAGCGCGTCGGAGCATGGGTGGAGGCAGCGCTCGAAGCGGCCATCCCAGAGTCGATTCGAGGCCCGCGATGATTCCCGGATACGACGTGCACGCGATCCGGGCCGACTTCCCGATTCTTGCCGACAAGGTCCGCGGCAAGCCTCTGGTCTTTCTCGATTCGGCGGCCAGCGCCCAGAAGCCTCGAGCCGTGATCGATGCGGTAACAGACTTCTACAGCCACGGCTACGCGAACATCCACCGGGGTGTCTATCAGCTGTCGGCGACGGCGACTCACGCGTTCGAGGGCGCGCGTGACGCGGTGCAGCGATTCATCGGAGCGCGGGATCGGCGCGAGATCGTCTTCGTCCGCAATGCGACCGAGGCCATCAATCTCGTCGCGCGCACCTGGGCCGAGAGCAACCTCGAGGCCGGCGACGAGATCCTGATCACCGCACTCGAGCATCACGCCAACATCGTGCCGTGGCAGATGCTCGGTGATCGCCGAGGTACGAGGCTGAAGGTGGCGCCGATCGACGACCGCGGCGAAGTCGTGCTCGATGCCTTCGAAGATCTGCTCGGTGAGCGCACGAAGCTCGTCGCGATCTCCCACGTCTCGAATGCGCTCGGCACAGTCAATCCGGTTGCCGGGATGATCGCGATGGCGAAGCAACGCGGCATCACGGTGCTCGTCGACGGTGCGCAGGCGGTGCCCCACATGGCGGTCGACGTCTCCCGACTCGGCTGCGACTTCTACGTGTTCTCGGGCCACAAGCTCTTCGGTCCCACCGGCATCGGGGTCCTCTACGGACGCCTGCCCGTGCTCGACGCCATGCCGCCCTTTCTCGGCGGGGGCGACATGATCGAGTCGGTGACATTCGAGAAGACCAGCTATGCACCGGTGCCGGCCAGATTCGAAGCCGGCACTCCCGACATCGCAGGCGCGATCGGCCTGCGGGCGGCCATCGACTATCTCGGAACCATCGGGCTCGATCGGATCTCGGCCTGGGAACACGAGCTGCTCGTCTACGCGAACGCAGTGCTCGGCCGGATCGAGGGACTGCGCATGATCGGCACGGCGCCCTGCAAGGCCGCCGTCGTTTCGTTCGTACTCGATGGCGTACACGCGCATGATGTGGGAACGGCGCTCGACCAGGCCGGCATCGCGGTGCGGGTCGGACACCACTGTGCACAACCCGTGATGGACATCTACGGCGTCCCGGCCACGGTCCGCGCGTCCTTCTCGCTCTACAACACGAAAGCGGAGGTCGACGTTCTTGCTGCGGCGATCCGCGAGACGCTGGAGATCTTCCGCTGATGGACGAGATTCGCGAGCTCTACCAGGCAACGATCCTCGACCACAACAAGAAGCCGCGGAACTTCCGCGTGATCGGCGAAGCAGCGCTCCATGCCGACGGGCACAACCCGCTGTGCGGCGACAAGCTGACTGTGTACGTTGCGCTCGATGACCGGGATCGGGTGGTGGACGCCGCCTTTCGCGGGAGCGGTTGTGCGATCTCGACTGCTTCTGCGTCGATGATGACTGAACTCGTCAAGGGCATGACGACCGATGAGGTGCAGCGCGAATTCGAGATCTTCCACCACCTGGTGACGAGCCCCTGTGACGAGCCGGTCGACGTGGAGTCTCTCGGAAAACTCGCGGTGTTCTCGGGCGTTCGCGAATTCCCGATGCGGGTCAAGTGCGCGACGCTGGCCTGGCACACCCTGCGAGCTGCACTCGCAGGAGGGGCCGAGGTGGCGAAGACAGAGTGAGCGAGGATCGGACGGACATGGAACGAGAATCACGAGTGGGCTCGGATGAGGCACCGCAGGCGGCTGGTGCCGTCGAGGCAACGCGAACGGTCGACGACATCAAGTACGACGTCATCGCGCAGCTGAAGACCGTCTACGATCCGGAGATTCCGGTGGACATCTACGAGCTGGGTCTCATCTACGAGCTCGAGATCTCGGAAGCGGGTGAGGCGCACGTCATCATGACGCTGACCACACCGATGTGTCCTGCCGCCGAGGTCCTGCCGCCCGAGGTCGAAGCCAAGACCCGCGAGGTCTCTGGCGTCACGAGCGTGAAGCTGGATCTCGTCTGGGATCCGCCGTGGTCGATGGACATGATGTCGCCGGCCGCGCGACTCGCATTGAACGTGTGAGCGCCGCCCGCTCCCTGTTTCGGGGGAGTGAGGTGATCCCTCGTTCGGATGACGAGAGCGCCGAGGCCCTTCGCGGCTCATCGACATCGTGCCGACCGATCGTGCGCTGGGGTTGCCCGGCTGCAACACCATCACCCGTCCGGGTGGCTTATGTTGATTTAGTGGGGAATTTTGGTTTTCGACACCGATTTGTTTTCCCGCCGCCCGTGCTCCCGGCTTATGCTGGGATCCACTCCGGGAAGAGGGCAAGTCGATGTCATGGAAGACTCTGGTTCTACTGGTCACTTGCGCGGCGATTCCGGCTGGCGCAGCGAATGCGTTGACGCTGGGGTTCGAATGCTTGACCGGCAACCTGGCGGGTGACTGCGCGATCGGTGAAGCCCAGATCGCCATGCAGGTCACCGACGAGGGCGGCGGACGGGTTCGCTTCACGCTGACCAACGGTGGACCTGCCGCCAGCGCGATCGAAGGCATCTATTTCGACGATGGAACGCTGCTCGGCATCTCATCCATCATCAGCGGACCGGGCACGAGTTTCTCGGCCGGTGCCAGCCCGCCGGATCTGCCGGGCGGGAACACCGCGTCGCCGGCGTTCGTCACCACGGCCGGGTTCCTGGCGGACTCCGATCCGCCGACATCCCACAACGGAGTCGGGCCGGGTGAATCGGTCTCGATCATCTTCGACCTGATGGGGGGCGGCACATTCGCCGACGTACTGGCCGAGCTCGGGGATGGGCGCCTGCGGGCGGGAATCCACGTGATCGCATTCGCGAGCGGTGGCAGCGAGAGCCTGGTCAGTGTGCCCGAGCCGGGGACGCTGGTGCTCGCGTTGCTGGGTTTCGGCGTCCTCGGCGCGAGTCGGAGGACGCGGGGCTGAAGGCTCCCCGAAACGAGCCTTGACGGCCGGCCCGCACGCGATTCGGCGGTCGCTGCGGGCCGGATCCGCTCCCGCACGGCTACTCTCGCACGGTGCTGCAACTTTCCGGACGCATCCTGATCACCGGCGCCAACGGACATCTCGGTCGCCTGCTGATCGCGCGGCTCGGCGCACTCACGGGCGACGGCAAGGCTCCGGTGATCCGTGCACTGGTGCGATCCGAGCGCGCTGCGCAGCAGGTTCGCTCCGTGCCGACCACGACACCCACCGAGGTCCTGGTGGGCGACTACACCGACGAAACCTTCATGGCCGAAGCCGTGGCGGGATGCGACGGCGTCGTGCATCTGGTGGGAATCATCAAAGAGGGTCGAAGCTCCAGCTACCGCGCCGCCCACGAAGATACGTGCGAAGTGCTCGCTCGCGTGGCAGCGGGGCAGCCGGGCGTCCGTCGGATCGTGTATCTCAGCATCTTCGGATCGCACCCGGAGTCCAGCAATCCGTGCCTGGCTTCGAAGGGCCGTGCAGAATCGATCATGCTGCGTGGACAGGTCCCGACGACCGTCATCCGTGTACCGATGGTGCTCGGCCCCGACGACTTCGCATCTGCCGCGCTGCGCGGGCGGGCTCGCGCCAAGGTCGTCGCACTGGTGCGGGGTGGCGCCTCGATCGAACAGCCCATCGACGCGGTCGACGTCGCCAGCGCGATCATCGGTGCGCTCCGATCGAGCGACCGCGAGTCGATCTCGGTCGATCTCGGCGGACCGGAGAGACTCAGTCACCGCGAACTCGTCCTGCGCGCAGCCGACCAGTACGGGAATCGACCTCGCGTCGTTCCGGTTCCACTGGCTCTAGTGCGGGGACTCGCGGCGGTTCTGGAACGATCGACCGATGATCCGCCGATCACCAGGGCGATGCTCGAGATCCTGCAACATGATGATCGGATCGATCAGGCCGCAGGCTGCGAGCGGCTCGGCGTCCGACTGACACCGCTCAGCGAGACGCTGCGGCGCTACGTTGGGCCCGGGAGCGAGACGCATGGCTGAGCCGATCGAGAAGGCTGCGAACGCGGGACGCGCGAGCACGCCTTTCTGGCAGAAGGCGCTTCCATGGCTCATCACGCTGATCTGTTTCGCGTATCTCTTCAACAAGGTCGGCGGCGCCGCGCAGCGCGAACAGATGACCCTCGTCGCCTATCTGGCCCGCGTGTTCTCGAACGTCGAGTGGGGACGCTGGGTCCTCTTGATGGTTCCGTATTCGATCTTCTTCTTCCTGATCGACACCCTGATCGTCTGGCGCGTCGTCAATTGGTTCAACACGCGCGTTCCGTATCGGGACATGCTTCCGATCCGCGGGTCCAGCTACATCCTCTCGATCGTGAACGAACAAGTCGGGAAGGGTGCGATGGGGCTCTATCTCAACCGGCGCTACGGCGTGCCGGGATGGGAAGTCGGCTCGAGCATGTTGTTCATCATGTTCTGTGAGTTCTACTATCTGCTCAGCTGGGCGACGATCGGATGGGTGCTAGGTCGCGACAGCCTGCCCTCCGAGTTCGGCCTGATCCCGATCATCGCGGGCGCGGCCGCGGTCTTCTTCGTCATCTGGATCGTCGTCTTCCGCACCGGCACTCGGCAGAGCGTCGATGGCAGATCCGGATCTACCGGAACAGAACCCTTCGGTTTCCGCGATCGGCCGGTCTTCAAGGCCTTCCGCGACGCGACACCGCTCCACTATCTCACCATCATCGTGATGCGATCCCCGGCGTTGATCGTGGCGGTATTCGTGTACACGCTCGCGCTGCGCCTGTTCGGGGTGGACGTCGAACTGATGCAGATGCTCGGCTACCTGCCCGTGATCTTCTTCGGAGCCGCCACGCCCGGCCCGATGCGCACGGTCGCGATCACGCTCTGGGTCGTGCTGTTTCCGGGTCACGAAGGCGAGATGACGGCCTTCGGATTCGTGCAGCACAACTTCTTCATCTTCTTCAATGCGGCGATCGGGCTCATCTTCCTGCGCCGCGCCAATCGCGAGCTCTTCGCGTAGCACGCCAGGCGAACCCGCGATCGAGCATCGACAGGCCCGTCGAGACGACCAGCCCCCAGCCGAGCGACTCGAGCAGCCACGCGGGCGGCCAGCCGAGCGCCAGGGCATCGCGCACCACCGGCACCCCGAGAATCACGTAATACGCAATGCCGTTCCAGCGCCCGAGCAGGCTGGTGCGGAGGCGTTGTCCCGCGAGCACACGTGAATCGAGTGCGTACTGGGTGAAGGCGAGCAGGACGAGTGGTGGCAGCGGGATCGGGATGACGCCCTGTGACGCATACGCGGCAAGCCCCGAGGCGACGAAGAGCGCGTCCGTGGTGTGATCCAGCACGCCACCGAGACGCGATGCTTCACCTCGCCAGCGGGCGACCCGTCCGTCCACCAGGTCGCTCGCCACGGCGAGCCAGAACAGGACGAAGACGCCGACGGTGCGGTCGCGGACGATCGAGACCACCAGGAGCGGGATCAACAGAAGTCGGATGGTCGTCAGGCCGTTCGCGAGCGTGAACCAGCGATCCGGTGCGGCGGTGGCGAGCCCGCGCTGTTCGTCCGAGTGGCCGACCATCAGCTGGGCCCCATCCCGTTCTGGGAGAGCGGACGGGCGACGTCGTGCCGTCAGCGCCGCTCGTCGAGGATCGCTTCGGTGATCGTCACCGCGGCGTGCGCCACCTCGAGGTCGCGAGTGCTGCCGTCGCGACGTCGCTTGAGTTCGACCACACCCTCCGCCAGGCCCTTCGGCCCGACGGTGACTCGATACGGAATCCCCACCAGATCGGCATCGTTGAACTTCACACCGGGCCGCTCGTCGCGATCGTCGAGGATCACGTCGATCCCCTTGCCGAGCAATGCCTCGTAGAGCCTCGTGGCCTGCTCGAGGCAGGCAACATCCTTGGGCTTCACCACCGAGATGACGACTTCGAACGGCGCGATGTTGACCGGCCAGACGATGCCCGCATCGTCGTGGTTGGTCTCGACCACGGCGGCGAGATTTCGATCCAGCCCGATTCCGTAAGAGCCCATCACGACCGGCACGGACTTGCCATTCGAATCGAGCACGCGCGCATCCATCGCTTCGCTGTACTTCGTTCCGAGCTTGAAGATGTGGCCGACCTCGAGGCACTTGTAGACATCGAGATGCCCATCGCACATCGGACATCCCTCGCCCTTTGCGACCGCACGCAGATCGAGCCAGCCCTTCACGGCGATGTCGCGTTCGACGTCGATCCCGCGCAGATGGAAGTCGTCCTCGTTGGCCCCGGTCACCATGTCGCGACGGCCGCGCAGGCTCTCGTCCGCGATCACGAAGAGATCATCCACGCCAACAGCACCGAGGCTCCCCGGCAGCGCACCGAGTGCCGCCCGGATCTCCCCGGGCTCTGCGGGTCGGATCGCCTGAGCTTCGACATTGTCGACGAGCTTCTGCTCGACGAGTGTGTGATCGCCACGCAGCAGGACCAGCACGAGCTTCTCGTCGACCTTGTAGACGAGGGTCTTGATCTGACGCTCTCCGGATGCGCCCCCGTGCATTCGCGCGAGATCGTCGATGGTGCGCACGCCGGGTGTCGGGAACTTCTCGGGTGCAGACAGACCGGGGCCGTCCTGTACTGGCTCGACGCGACTCGTCGCCTTCTCGGTGTTGGCCGCATAGCCGCACTGGGCGCACGCTGCGACCCAGTCCTCGCCCGCGTCGGTTCGAAGCATGAACTCGATCGATTCGTTTCCGCCCATCGCACCGGACGAGGCCTCGACGGCCACGGTGTCGAATCCCATCCGCTTGAAGATCCGTCGATACGCTTCGAAGTGACGGTCGAATGCATGCCCGAGCCCGTCCCAGTCGATGTCCATCGAGTACGAATCCTTCATCGTGAATTCGCGCACTCGCAGAAGCCCGCTCTTCGGTCGCGGCTCGTCCCGGAACTTCGTCTGGAACTGGTACCAGATCTGGGGCAGCTGCTTGTAGGAACGCAACTCGGCGGCCAACGTCGCGAAGATCTCCTCGTGCGTCATGCCGAGACCGACCTCGGCGCCGCGACGATCTGCGAACTGGAACATCTCGCCGGCCATCTTCGTCCAGCGGCCCGAGCGCTCCCAGACTTCGCGCGGATGCAGGGTCGGAAGCCGGAACTCCTGGGCGCCGATGCGATTCATCTCCTCCCGGATGATCCGCTCGATCTTCTGCAGCGATCGCATGCCGAGGGGCAGAAGCGAATACACGCCCGACATCAGCTGACGGATGAATCCGGCCCGCACGAGCAGCCTGTGGCTGGCCGCATCGGCATCCGCCGGATCGTCGCGCAGCGTCGGGATGAAGGCCTCTGACCAGCGCACGTTCTTCTCCTCGTCACGTCCGAACCGGAATCCTGGCGACGCGCGCGGCCAGAATAGCGGGCCGCAGCAGGCATGCCGCGATCGTCGAGATCGGGTTCGTGCGACCGGCTCCGGTCAGAAAGCCACGCCCTTGCGCGATGCGAACTCGGGGAACGCCCCGACGATCAGAGATGTCACGGGGCCGGGGCCACGTCCGGCGCCGCCGATCGGCTGACCGTCGAGGCTTGCGATCCGCACGATTCGCGCGCCGCTGCCAGTGAGAAACGCCTCGTCGGCGCCGAAGAGATCCATCCGGCCCAGCGATCGTTCGTTCGTCGTGATCCCCAGCTCGGATGCGATCTCGATCACGCTGCGACGGGTGATGCCAGGCAGGGCGCCGTCGCTCGTCGGCGGGGTCGAGAGCACGTCGTCGCGCACCACGAACACGTTTGCAGCGGCGGCTTCGGCCACCAGTCCACGGTCGTTCAACAGCAGCGCCTCGTCGGCTCCGCGGATCCTTGCCTCGCGCTTGGCCAGCACGTTGTTCATGTAGTTCAGGCTCTTGATCTGGGGGTCGAGGGCATCCGCGGCGGGGCGGCGAAGGCTGACCGTCACGAGGTCTACTCCGCGGGTCTGTTTTTCCTCGGGATAGAGTGACAGCGCGGCGACGATGCAGAAAAGCCTGGGCTCCGTGCAGCCGGTCGGATCGATTCCCAGCGCGCCGACGCCGCGCGTGACGACGAGGCGCACGTAGGCGTCCGGACGGCCGAACGCGCGCGCGGTGTCGAGCACGATCTTCTCGATCTCGTGGATCTCGAGGGGCAGCACGAGGCCGATCGCACGCGCACCGGTCGCGAAGCGCCGGAGGTGGTCACCGAGCCGGAACACGCGTCCACCCGAGATCCGGATTCCCTCGAACAATCCGTCGCCATAGAGCAGGCCGTGGTCGAGTACAGAGATCCGCGCCTCGGCGGCATCGACGATGGCGCCATCGATCCAGATCTTCATGGGCTGGAACTGGGACATCAGAGACTCCTGTGACTGGGCTGCGCCGCTGTCGTCATGATTCAGGCGAAGTTCCGTTCAATCGGGACCCGATCGCGGCGGCGGCGGCGCGCACGCGAGATTCGAGGTCGGTCAGGCTTCTTGCACTGAGCGAAGAGGTGGCCAGTGCGAGGGCGACGGCTGCCGCGACGCGATCGCCGAGCCACACCGGAGCTGCCAGAACCGACAGGCCGGGTACCCATTCATCGCGGTTCTGCGCGAAGCCAGAAGCGCGAACCGCCGCGATTTCGAGCGCAAGCAGGTCGGGGTCGGTCAGCGTGCGCGGGGTGTAGGTCGGCAGTGGAGTGCCAGCGAGTTCGCCGACCGATTCCGGAGCCAACGCGAGATAGAGCTTGCCGACTGCGGTTGCGTGGATGGGCACTCTTTCGCCCACCCGCGGAGCGGCCCTCAGGACACCGGTGCCCTCGGCCTTCTCGAGCACCACCAGGGCGCCCGCCCGCGCTGCGACGAGAAAGAACGTCTCACCGACCTCCTCGGCGAATCGCTCGAGCACCGGCCGCGCGGCGATCACGCTCGGCTCGCGCTCGAGGGCGCCGAGTCCGAGCGCGACGAGACCGATTCCGGGGCGGTAGAGGCCGCGCTCATCGCGCTCCACCATGCCGCGACGGGTCAGGGCACTGAGCAGCCGGTGGACACTCGATTTCGGCATGCCCAGTGAGCGGCCGATGGCCGTCACGCCACAGGGAACCGCCTCTTCGTGCAGGTGGAACAAGACGTCGATCGCCTTGTCGACGGTACCCAGCGACTCCACGGAGCGACCTCGTCACGCAATCCCGACTGGACGATGGTTGCCCAGGGAGACGACCAAAGTTGTTCTGAATATCGGAACATTGAATCGGTATTCGGAACAATAGAGGTCGAGTACACGTCCTGCAACGACCCGAGTGAGAATTTCTTCGCTCAGCGGGAAACGGCTGCGATGCCCGCGTGGGTGTGGAGTTCGGGTTTATGGGGGAAGACGGCCGAGGGCGCGATCTGATAGGCGGCCGACACGGCGAGCAATGGCGAGCATCCCATGGCATCCGCGAGAGCACCGCCCGGCTGTGCGGCAGCGAGCAGACCGCCTCCCGCGGCGCGGCACGCCAGATAGAGACCCCAGGTCGAGGCGGCGCCGCTACCCAGCATCTGCGCTGGCTCGCCGCGCACTCCCAGCTCGCCAGCGAGGCGCCTCGAATCGGTATCCGGAACCAGCGCAACCAGGCGAGTGCCGGGCCGCACCTCTTCGGAAATCGCGAAGCCGCCCCGATCTTCGTCGAACCCGACGACGTTTCGAACCGTCATGGGTTCGTCGTCCCGACTGGAGTCCGATCCGTCGCCTAGCAGCCCGACCAACGGAGTCCGTCCCGCCGCCACGACGCCATCGGTTTCGCGCAGGACTTCGAGGGCCTCGCGTCCATCGAGACCAAGAATCCAGTGGCCGCGCGCCCGGGTCACGATGCGGATCGGTCCCACACGCCGACACGCATGGGTGACGCCGATCGAAGGCACCGAATGCTTCGAGCGGATCGTGAGCGCCGCGCAGGCACCCGACCCCACGTGGGATCCCGCCCAGACGAGTGGCGACGCACCTTCTGGCTCGCTGGTCCCTATCCCCACGATCGGCAGCCCGGGAAGACTGGCGGCCAGACCCTGAAGAATCGGACGCGGCGATAGGCCGAGCGAGTCGACGAACAGGATCATCAGGTCGCCCGGGCAGGCTGAAGGTTGCCCGATGGCCAACTCCAGAGCCGCCCTGCCCGCGTCGCTGGACGAGCCCTCCCAGTGGCCCACGCTGAAATCGACGCCCGTCAACGCGAGAAGGCCGATGGCCGGTCGATGGGAAACCCAACTCTTCCCGACAAGAATCCCGTCGACACTGCCCCCGACGATGGCATCACATGCCAGACCATTGGCGACGCTCGTCACGAGCTCGCGAAGTGCCGACTCCCCCCAAGCCGCTGTCGCGACCAGGACCGCGGCGTCCGGCACGTGACCTCCCAACCGGCCGAGGACCTGCTCGGTGGCCTCCTGGGCCGCCTCGACGACCCGTCCGCGTGCCGATGTACCGAGCCCGACTCTCATGAGAAGAGTCTCCGCGACCCCGGCTCGAGACGCCAAGATCGATCCAATGGACCAGTTCCAGCGGTCGGGAACGATCGAACAGCTTTCGACGCGACAGGGCCTCGGCTAGAGTGGCGGAGCCTCGACGCCCCTCCGTGGCAGTCCACCTGGCCCCCCGCGAGATCCAGAAACCCGGAAGCGCATGCGCGTACCGGCCCCGACAAGGGCGATGCGTCGGCGTGCTGAGGCCTTTGTGGCTGACTTCGACATCATCACCGAGCAGAGCGATCTCGAGGCGCTCGCGAAGGATCTCATGCATGAAGAGATCATCGCGGTCGATACCGAAGCCGACAGTTTCTACCACTACTTCGACAAGACCTGCCTCGTGCAGATTGCGACGAAGAAACATGCGTGGTTGATCGATCCGCTAGCACTCGGTGGACCGGCCGAACTGGCGCCGCTCGGCCCGGTCTTCGCCTCGCCTGACGTCTGCACCGTGTTCCACGCTGGCGAGTACGATCTCTACGTCCTGAAGCGCGACTGCGGATTCAAGTTCGCGAACCTCTTCGACACGATGATCAGCTCCCAACTGCTGGGATACCCGGCCGTCGGTCTGGCCGCCCTGATCGAGCATCACCATGGTGTCCGGCTGCCGAAGGACGAGCAAAGGTCCGACTGGTCGCGGCGACCGTTGACCGACAAGCAGCTCGAATATGCGATCTCCGATGTGCTCTATCTGATCCGCTTGCACGACAAGCTCGGAAAAGAACTGCGGAAGGCGAATCGCTATTCGTGGGCAGAGGCCGAGTTCGAAGCCCTCGGGCGACGTGAATGGCCCGAGCGATCGTTCGATCGACTCGGGTATCTGCGCATCAAGGGGGCCCGCCGACTCGATCCGACGGAGTTGGCGATCCTGCGCGAGTTGTTCCTGATTCGCGATGCACGCGCGAGAGAGATCGATCGTCCGCCCTTCAAGGTGCTCGGAAACCGCTCGCTGCTCGAGATCGCTCGCGAGCAGCCCCTCGACCACGACGGGCTCGCGCGGATCAAAGGCGTGACTGATCTGATCATCCGTCGCCTCGGAAAGGACATCACGCAGGCCGTCCAGAAGGGAATCAGCAAGCCGCACGGCCCGATCCCCAAGCTCGAGACGAACGGACGGCGGCGAATGGATCGCGCCACGGAACGCAGACTGGGCAAGCTCAAGGAGTGGCGTGCACCGCGAGCAAAGGAACTCGGCATCGACCCGGGCATTCTCTGCCCGAATGCCGCGCTCGAGTCGATCGCCATCTCCAACCCGACGACCCGAGAAGAATTCGCACAAGTGCCGGACCTGAAATCATGGTTCGCAGCAAACTTCGCAGACGAGGTCATCCCCGTGCTCGATGACACGGGTGCGCCGCCGGAATCGACTCCGCCGTCGCGACGCCGACGTCGACGCTGATCGCTATTCCCGCCCGGATTCGGCTCGAATCCTCCGGTGCTCGGCTCGAACCCCCCTCGGCTCGACGTGCGGGTTCTCTGACCCGATGCCTGGAAACACGAAACCCCCTCTCCGGGAAGGTGGAGAAGGGGTTCGTGCGGCTTGGCAACCTAGGAGAAATGGAGCCGGTTTTCCTCGTTTGCGGCTTTGGAGAACCGGTGCTCTTGTGAGTCCGACCTCAGTATTCTGGTTCCGTCGTTCGATCTGGACCCGATGGGTCTGGAGACTGGCGGGGTGCAGTTCTGGGGGAAAGCGCCTCGATTCGAAGGCCCCAGGCCCGTCGGGTTCTGGGCTTCCCGGATGTACGCGCCCGTAAACATCCGGGTCGCCCAGACCAGATCGTATGAGTGAACTTGCAGAGCAGATTGCGTGCCAATTTTCGCCGCCCGCGTGAAGAACGCTGAAACCCCGCGACTTCGGTGCGCTATTCGGTCTTACCGGATCATCGGGAGCCGGGATCCTCATGCCGCATTCGGCGGCGGCTCATGGTGTCCATCGGCGGTCGTCCGCACCGCATCGATCCGAATTGCCTTTCCAAGACAACGATCTCCTCTTGCCCGCCTTCTCATGACGCAGCAACGAGAGCCCGCCTCCTCAGGCTGCGGAAGCTGCCCCTATCTGGGACCAGCGATTGCGACTCGATCTCGCGGTTTGACGACAACTCCCACCATCCCCTCGCGGGGATACGTGCGATAAGCTGCGGCCGTGTTCGCCGAGAGACGAGAGCGATTTCTGGCCGCCATGGGACCGGATGCGGTGGCCATCGTGCAGGGTGCCAGCCTCGTCACCCGCAGCGCCGATACCCAGTTCCCGTTCCGTCAGGACAGCGACTTCTGGTATCTGACCGGGTTCGGCCACCCCGAAGCGACGGCGGTTTTCCGGACCACGACGAAGGGCCCCCGCTTCACGCTGTTCGTACAGCCCCGAGACCGCGCCGCCGAGACCTGGACGGGGCATCGGCCAGGTACCGAGGGCGCGGTTTCGGAATACGCCGCCGAAGAGGCCTTCGAGTGCGGAACGCTGCTCACCGCGCTACCCGACATCCTGGCGGGAGCTCGATCGATCTATCACGCCTTCGGTCGACGCGCGGCTCTCGACGCCAGATTGCTCGAGATCGAGGAATCGTTCCGGATGCAGAGCAGACGCGGTGTCGCGCCCGCGGCTGGGTTCGTCGATCCGCGCTCGATCCTCCACGAGATGCGGATCACGAAGTCCGAGTCCGAACTCGCGATCATGCGCCGTGCGGCCGACATCAGTCGCGACGCCCACCAACGAGCCTGCGGAATCATCGGGCCGGGGCGGTACGAGTACGAGGTCGAAGCGACACTGAACGCGGTGTTCCGCGGCCGCGGCGGATCCGGTCCCGCCTACGGATCGATCGTGGCCGGTGGCGCGAACGCGGCAATCCTCCACTACGTGACGAACGACCGTCCCTTGCGCGGCGGGGATCTGGTGTTGATCGACGCCGGTGCGGAACTCGACGGCTACGCGTCGGACGTCACGCGGACGTATCCGGTGAACGGGCGATACGAGGGCGCCGGAAAGGCGATCTATGAAGTCGTACTCGCCGCCCAGGAAGCTGCCCTCAGTGCCGCGAAGCCCGGCGTGACACTGCCCGAGATCCACGCGCTCACGATCCGAAGACTCGTCGAGGGAATGCTTTCTCTGGGGCTCCTGACCGGTGCGGTCGACGATCTGATCTCGGCCGAAGCCTACAAGCCCTACTACATGCACGGAACGAGTCATTGGCTCGGTCTGGATGTACACGACGCCGGCAGCTACACGCAGCAGGGCCAGCCGCGCCCCCTCGAACCTGGCATGGTCTTCACCGTCGAACCGGGCATCTATGTTGCTCCCGACGACGAGCACGCACCGGAAGCGTTTCGGGGGCTCGGAGTACGCATCGAGGACGACGTGGTGATCACCGCCGGCGGTCACGAGAATCTGACGCGGTCGATCCCCAAGTCACCCGCCGACGTCGAGGCATGGATGGGATCCATGCGCAGCCGTTGAGCGATCACGACAACGGAATCTGATCCGGATCGACCGCGACGAAGCGGTCCCGCAGCCGAACGGGAGTCCCATCCGCAATGGCCGATATCGAATCCCTCCTCAAAGAGACGCGTGTCTTCAAGCCGGACGCCGCATTCGCCCGGCAGGCGAACTGGAGCAGCCGGCAGATCGCCGAATACCGCAAGCTCGGCGAGAAGGATCCGAAGCGCTTCTGGGCCCAGATGGCCAAGGAGCATGTTTCCTGGTTCCAGCCCTGGAAGAAAGTGCTCGACTGGAAGCCACCGTTCGCGCGCTGGTTCGTCGGAGCGAAGACCAACGTCAGCTACAACTGCCTCGATCGTCATCTCGAGGGTGAGAATGCCTGGCGGAAGAACAAGGCCGCCATCATCTGGGAAGGCGAGCCCGGCGACTCACGCGTGATCACGTACGCGGAATTGCATCGAGAGGTCTGCCGCTTCGCGAACGTCCTCAAGGCACACGGCGTTGTGAAGGGCGATCGCGTCATCCTGTACATGCCGATGATTCCAGAAGCGGCTGTCGCGATGCTGGCCTGCACGCGCATCGGTGCACCGCACAGCATCGTGTTCGGTGGATTCTCCGCCGAGGCACTGCGCGATCGCATCAGCGATGCCGGAGCAAAGCTCGTCGTCACGGCCGATGGCGGATACCGCAAGGGTCAGCCCTTCGGCCTGAAGGCCCAGGTCGATGAGGCGATCTCCGGCGAGAGTCCCGTCGAGCACGTCGTGGTCGTGCGACGCACCGGCCAACACGTCGTATTCGAGCCCGGCCGCGACGTCTGGTACCACGAGGTCATGAAGCACGCGAGCGCGCATTGTGCGCCTGCGAAGCTCGACTCCGAGCACCCGCTGTTCATCCTGTACACGAGCGGCACCACGGGAAAGCCCAAGGGCATCCTCCACACCACAGGTGGATACCTCACCCACGTCGCAACCACCGCGAAGGCGATCTTCGATCTCAAGGACACGGACGTCTACTGGTGCACGGCCGACATCGGCTGGATCACCGGACACTCGTATGTGGTGTACGGCCCGTTGGCGTGCGGTGCGACCACCGTGATGTACGAAGGCGTGCCCGTGCATCCCGGTCCCGATCGCTGGTGGCAGCTGATCGCAAAATGGGGAGTGACGATCTTCTATACCGCGCCAACCGCGATCCGCACCTTCATCCGCCTGGGCGACGAACATCCGAAGAAGCACGACCTCTCATCCTTGAGACTGCTGGGCTCGGTGGGTGAGCCGATCAACCCCGAGGCGTGGATCTGGTATCACAAGACGATCGGCGGCAAGCGTTGTCCGATCGTCGACACCTGGTGGCAGACCGAGACCGGCGGCATCATGATTTCGCCGCTGCCAGCCGCCGTGGCCACCAAGCCCGGAAGCGCCACACTGCCCTTCCCGGGCATCCACGCCGCCATCCTGGACGAGGACGGCAACGAAGTCGCTGCCCCTCACGGCGGCTTGCTCGCGGTGCTACATCCGTGGCCCGGCATGTTGCGCGGTATCTGGGGCGACAATCAGCGCTACCGCAAGACATATTGGAGCATGTGGAAGAACAAATACTTCCCGGGTGACGGCGCCCACCGCGACAAGCAGGGCTACTACTGGATCGTGGGGCGGGTAGACGACGTGATGAACGTCGCGGGCCACAGAATCGGTTCGATGGAAGTCGAGAGCGCGCTGGTTTCGCACGCCCACGTCGCAGAAGCCGCAGTGGTCGGACGGCCCGATGAGATCACGGGCACCGCCATCGTCGCATTCGTGACACCGACCAGCGGCAACGAGCCGGGCTCCGCATTCGTCGAGGCCTTGAAGAAGCACGTCACCCACGAGATCGGCGCGATCGCGCGCCCGACGGAGATCCGCTTCACCAACGCGCTGCCGAAGACGCGGTCCGGCAAGATCATGCGGCGCCTGCTCCGCAACATCGCGTCGGGAGAGGCCGTGGGCGGAGACACGAGCACGCTCGAAGACTTCAGCGTGCTGGCGTCTCTGCGGGAATCCGAGGAACGGTGAACCGTGGCGGGGCAGCCTGCCAGACGTCACGCGCATCGGTGCGTGTCTTCTTCGCGTCCAGTGCGGGCAGGTTCCGCGTCATGGCGTCCCGCGACGGCCGAGGTGCCAGCGGTCGTCGCTGCGTCGGATCGCATGGACGATCCCGCCGAGCTGCGGCTGGTCGCGAGGGATGGTCTCGCCTGTCAGGATCTCGGCGAGCGTGCGGATGACACCCTTGTGGGCGACCACGATCGGCGATTCGGTGTCGCCACGAGCCTCGAGCCGCCGCAGTCCGCGCTCGACGCGAGATCGGAATCCTGTCCGGCTCTCGCCGCCGGGATACATGAAATCGGCGCCGCCGCGCTGCCAGTCCTGGTAGACGACGGAGTCGGATGAAGCGATTTCCTCGGCGGTGAGACCCTCCCAGTGACCGAAGTCGATCTCACGAAAGTCATGCTCGAGCTGGATCGAGCGCCCGCGCGCGATGATCGCGGCCGTCTGCCAGGCGCGGGACAGGGGGCTCGAGACGATGCGGTCGTAGCCGACGCCCGGGATCGCGCGACGGGCGGCATTGGCCTGGGTTCGGCCCTCGTCGGACAGCGCGATGTCGGTCGAACCGAAGTAGCGGATGCTCGATTCGCCGACCGTCTCACCGTGTCGGACTAGCACGATCCTCGACAGTTCGACCATTCTTCGCGACGTCCGGATTGCCAGAAGTGGCTGAGCATCCGTGACGGCTCCATCACCGTCAACGACGATCTCATCGATCGGACACCACCGCAGAGCCACCCCGCGTACTCGGATCGATGATCGAGCACGAGAACGAAAACCGGATCCGACCGACGATCGGGGCTAGACTGGCCCGCGCTGCGGTTTCTCGAGGTGGGTGAGCTCACCGGGGGGTGGGAGTTTGAACGCACGTGGACTGATCGCATTGGCGGCGCTCGTGGTCGTCGTCGGTCTCGGCATCATGGGTTGGCAACGTCTCGAAGGATCGACTCCTCTGGTCGATGCTCCGGCATCCGTGGTTCTCGGGAAGACCCCGCTGACTCTCGAAATCGTCATCACCGACCCGGACTCCGGGTTGCGGGTCGCGAGCGTGCGGCTGCTCGACCAGTCGGGCTCGAAGACCCTCCATGAAGAGATCTGGCCCGGCAACCTGATCGCTGGTGGCGCACCCGGCAGCCACGAACATCGAATGAGTGTCGAACTCGATCCGCAGAAGCTTCAGATCGCCGACGGGGCCGCGACGCTGGTCATCGACGCACGGGACTGGTCGTGGCGTGACGGACTCGAAGGCAACCGCGCCGAGATCAGCATCCCGATGAGGGTCGATACGCGCGCGCCCGCGGTGAATCTCATCAGCGGTCTCACCTACGTGAACCGCGGCGGCTCGGGGGTCGTCGTCTACCGGCTCGAAGAGAGCGTCGTGCGCGACGGAGTCCGGGCCGGCGGTGCGTTCTTCCCGGGATTTCCACATCCGGCCGGCACGCCGGGCGACCGGGTCGCGCTGTTCGCGATCCCGGTCGATGCACCCGAGCGTCCCGAGGTACGGGTTGTCGCGGTCGACGACGCAGGCAACGAAGGCAGTGCGCGCCTGCAGGCAAACGTGACGGAGCGCGTATTCCGAAACAGTCAGCTGCAGCTCTCCGCCGACTTCATCGAGCGGGTCGTCATACCGCTCGCCGAGCGGGCAGGGCTCGCGGTCGACGACCGCGTGCAGACCTTCCGAAACGTCAACGAAGTCCTGCGCGCTCGCAACGAAGCCACGATCCGCGAGCGCATCGCCGGCTCGTCGCTCGCTCGACAGTGGAGCGGAGCCTTCGAACAGATGCCGAACTCACAGGTGATGAGCGCATTCGCCGACCATCGGACGTACATGTATCAAGACCAGCCGATCTCGGTGGCCCGCCACTATGGCTTCGACCTCGCCTCGACGGCCCACGCGGCAATCGCCACCGCCGGTGCCGGGCGAGTGGTCCTGGCCGAGGACCTCGGCATCTACGGCAACTGTGTCGTGATCGACCACGGCCTCGGCATCGCCTCTCTCTACGGTCATCTGTCGCAGATCGCTGTCGCGGTGGGAGACGACGTCGCGAGGGGCCAGCAGATCGGAACTTCCGGTCAGACCGGTCTGGCCGGTGGCGACCATCTCCACTTTGCGTTCCTCGTCGGCGAAACCTACGTGGATCCGCTCGAATGGTGGGACCAGAAGTGGGTACACAGTCACGTCGACGTCAGGCTCGAGTCCTCGGCCCCGTAGCTCTCCCGGTTCGCGCCGACCTCGCCGGGCGCCTCGTGCGCCGCTACAAGCGCTTCCTTGCGGACGTCGAGTTCGAGGACGGTTCGATCCGCACGGTCCACTGTCCGAACCCGGGATCGATGGCTGGGACCGATCGCCCGGGCTCGCTCGTGCGCTGCTCGACCAGCACCGGTCCGGGGCGCAAGCTCGCCCACACGCTCGAGATGATCCGCGTCGGTCGGATCTTCGTCGGTCTCCACACAGCCCGCGCCAATCAACTGGTGGCGCGAGCACTGGAGGCGGGCGTCATCCCCGAATTGCGGGGCTACGCGTCGATCCGTGCAGAGGTGCGGGTCGGTGACGCGTCGAGACTCGACTTCGAACTCGGACAGCACCCACGCGATCCCCGATCCGCGTTCGTCGAGGTGAAGAGCGTAACGCTGGCCGATCACCGAACGGCCCGCTTTCCCGACGCCGTCACGATACGGGGTCGGCGACACCTCGAGGAACTGGTCCGCCTGCACGACGTGGGCGCCCGGGCCGTGATGTTGTTCGTCGTACAGCGCGCCGACTGCGACCGTGTCGAGCCCGCCGACGACATCGACCCCCTCTATGGAGAGGCCCTCCGCGGCGCGGCCCGCGCCGGTGTCGAGGTGCTGGCCGTGCGTGCGCGGGTGCTCGCGCGCGGGATCCGGCTGGAGGCGGCGCTGCCAGTGTTGCTATGAAGCGGGCATGAGCGAGCGTCCCCACGGAATCCCCGTCCGCAGCCTCGGCGTGCTGCGTCGCGCCCTGCTTCGCTGGTACGACGTCCACCGCCGCGATCTTCCGTGGCGCCGCACTCGGGACCCGTACGCGATCTGGGTCTCCGAGACCATGTTGCAGCAGACCCGGGTCGAGACAGTCATCCCCTACTACGAGCGCTTCCTGAACCGCTTTCCCGATCTGGCGAGCCTCGCGGATGCGCCGCTAGAGGACGTCTACGACTCGTGGACGGGGCTCGGCTACTACTCGCGCGCGCGCAATCTCCACGCCGCCGCGCAGACGGTGCTGGACGAGCATGCAGGTCGACTCCCCGCGGATGTCGAAACACTCCGCCGATTGCGCGGTGTGGGCCGGTACACGGCCGGAGCCCTTGCTTCGATCGCATACGACCGCGAGGAGCCGCTGGTCGACGGCAACGTGATCCGCGTGCTCGCCCGTCTATTCGCCGTGCGCGAGGACGTCGGCGACAGGCTCGTGATCGAGCGGTTCTGGCAGATCGCCGGGGATCTCGTCCGGGGCGCGCGACCGGGAGATCTCAACCAATCGCTGATGGAACTCGGCGCGACCGTCTGCAAGCCGCGCGCACCACGCTGCACGGACTGCCCGGTACGGGTCGGCTGTGCGGCGGCAGACAGCGGCGAGCCCGAAGCGCTGCCCCACAAGCAGAAGCGGGCCAGCGCCCGCGCGCTGGTCTCGGTGGCCGCGTGGCTCACTCGCGGTGGCCGCACGCTGGCAGTGCGGCGGCCCGAAGGGGGTCTGCTCGGCGGTCTGTGGGAGCTGCCCGGAGGCGAACTCGCCGACGGAGAAGCCCTCGAGACCGGTGTGCGACGCTGCATCCACGAGGCGGTCGGACTGCGCGTCCAGTCCGCCTGGAGAGTCGGCCAGATCGAGCATGTCTTCACGCATCGGCGTCTCAGGCTCCACGTCTTCCGGTGCAGCGAACCAGAGGGTCGGGTCCGACGCGCCGGCTTCGCGGCCCACCGCTGGTTGACCGCCGACACACTCGCGTCGTTGCCGCATGGCGGACCGACGAGGAAGGCACTCGCGCTGCTCGGCGAGGCCGAAGCGTCGTCGCACCGTGCACGGATCCGCGCCGCGAGCGCGCCGCTCGGATGACCGGCCCCGGCAAAGACAAACCCGATGCGCCCGATGATCGGAGTTTCGCCGAGTTGGTCTCCGAGATCGACGGCGTTGTGCCGATCCCGTCCCGTCCCAGCGTGCCACGCAAACCTTCCCGCGCCGCGCGCGAGCCGACTCCCGCGAAGGCGACGAGCCGACAACCGCTGCAGCGACCCGACACCGATGACCCGTTCATCGCCCACGCATCCTCCGTTCGCGGGAAGCGCTTGCGTGAGCTCAAGGCCGGAAAGATCCGGCCGGACAGCACCCTCGACCTGCACGGACTCGATCGCCGGCAGGCCCGGAAGCTCGTCCATGACGGGATCCGCCAGGCCAGTCTGGCGGGGGAACGCTGCGTGCTCGTCGTGGCCGGGCGGGGGCACCACTCGCCGGGCGGCGTGTCGGTGCTCCGCGACGAGCTTCCGGACTGGCTGTCGGATCGGGCTCTGGACGGGATCGTCGCGGCGTTCGCCCCGGCAATCACCCCCGATGGCGGACAAGGCGCGCTCTATGTGCTGCTGGCGTGAACTCCCGACGGCGAGCCATGACGATTCCGTCTGACGAGCAGGAGCAGCGGGTCCGCGCGATCGCACGCGCGGTAGCCGATGTCGGCGGGCGGGCGCTGCTCGTCGGCGGATGCGTGCGCGATCGTGTCATGGGACGCAACGCGCGCGATGTCGACGTCGAGGTATTCGGAGTCCCTGAAAACGAGTTCGTCGCGCTGCTCGGCCGCTTCGGTCGCGTGTTCCGCATCGGCCGGAGCTTCCCGGTGGTCCGCCTGCAGGGCCTCGAGGTCGACTTCACGCTGAGTGACGCGCGAGCCGACGACTTCGCGACGGCTTCGCGACGGCGCGACCTCACAATGAACAGCATGGCGATCGATCCGCTGGACGGCCGTGTGCTCGATCCCCATCGCGGGCGAGACGACATCGCGGCGCGTCGGCTCCGCGCCACCGATCCGGCCTCGTTCGGCAGCGATCCCCTGCGTGCCTTCAGGGTGGCGCGCTTCGCAGCCTGCCTCGACATGCAGGCGGACGGGGAGCTGCTCGAGTTGTGCGCCCGGCAGGATCTTGCATCCGTCGCCGGAGAGCGGGTGTTCGAGGAGATGCGACGTCTGCTGATCGAAGCCCCGGCGCCGGCGCGTGGCTTCGCGCTGCTCGAGAGCTGCGGGCTGCTCCGATGCTTTCCCGAGATCCATGCGCTGATCGGTGTGCCGCAGGATCCAGAGTGGCATCCGGAGGGTGACGTGTTCGTCCACACCTTGATGGTGGTGGACGCGGCAGCACGTCTGCGACGGGGCGACGATGACGACCTCGCGCTGATGCTCGGCGCGCTGTGTCATGACTTCGGCAAGCCCTCGACGACTGCGGTGGAGCGCGGTCGGGTCCGCTCACTCGGTCACGATCGCGCGGGCGTCGAGCCCGCGACCGCGTTCCTGCGGCGCCTGCGCGCCTCGAATGAACTCGTCACCCGTGTCTGCGCGCTCGTGGAGCACCACCTCGCGCCGGCGCTCTTCGTGAAGAACGACGCCGGAGCGCGGGGCTTCCGGCGACTCGCACGGAAGCTCGCCGAGGCCGACGTTTCGATCGCTCTGCTCGTCCGGGTAGCGCGCGCTGATCATCTCGGTCGCACGACCCGAGATGCCGTCGCCGGTGTATTCGACGCCGGCGATACGTTCCTCGAACGCGCGAGCGCGCTCGCGATCGACGAACGTGGGCCGGTGGACGCTGTGCTCGGACGCCACCTCGTGACTCGCGGAGTCGCGCCGGGACCCGAGATGGGACGCCTGCTCGATGCCTGCCGCGCGATCCAGGACGACTCCGGCGAAACCGACCCGGAGCGAATCCTCGACACACTGCTCGGCCCTCGTCGCTGATCGCGTGACGCTCGGACGTCTCAGGGGCGCACGGCGGCCGCGCGGAGTTCGGCGAACGAGGCTTCGAGACACTCGGCGTAGAAACCGGGATCTGGCAGCTGGCTGCGACAGGCCGTGACCGAGATCGAGATCCGCCCCGCATAGCTGAAGACCGGATGGATCAACCCCATGCCGTCCATCACCGGTCCGAGCCCGAACGTCGACACCATCCGGGCGCCGCAGAAGTAGAGCGGGATCTGTGGACCCGGCACGTTGGTGATCACCGTATTGAGCAGCGGACTGATCCGGTTGGCGAGACCGAGCCGCGTGTAGAGCCGGGCGGCCAGGCCCGCCAATGATCCCGGCACGAACTGCGTCACGTCGGTCAGCGTCTCGGCGCCGATCGCCTGGGCCATCTCCTTCGAACTCCTGGTCTCCTCGTAGACCCGCGCGAGCCGTTCGAGGGGATCCGCGACGTCGGAGTGAAGAGTCACGGACATCGCCGAGATGCGATTTCCCGCGCTGCTCTGCTCGTCGCTTCGACGCACCGAGATCGGCGCCATCGCGACGAGTGATTCGTCGGGCAGTTCGCCGTGGTGCTCGAGATAGCGCCGCATCGCGCCACTGCAGACGGTCAGCACGACGTCGTTCACCGTCGAACCGGGAACACACTTGCGGATGTCGCGGATCTCCTGGAGAGAGAAGAGCCGACCCTCGACGACGCGATGGGGCGTGATGGTTCCATTCCAGCGTGTGCGCGGCACCGGCCCACGGCGCTCGACATCGGGAGGTCTCGGTCCCATCAGACTGCGCGCGAGGCTCGGCACCGTCCGGCCGAGCAATCGCGCGACGCCCACCGGACGACGCAGGTTGCTCGCCACGGTGCGCAGAGCGATCTCTGCGAACGACGGCGTCGGCTCGGGCTTCCATGGCTTGTCGGGAGGTGTGGGCAGGGCATCTGGCGACAGATCGTGGATGGCCGCCGTGATCTCGGCCCCCGACACACCGTCGATGGCCGCATGATGGATCTTCGTCAGCAGCGCGAAGCTGCCGGCGGGCACGCCCTCGACCTGGTCGAGGCCTCCGATCACGTACATCTCCCAGAGAGGCCGCGACAAGTCGAGCGGGCGGGCGTGGATCCGCGCCACCTGGATGCACAGCTGTCGCCAGTCACCGGGCTCGGGCAGTGCGATGTGGCGCACGTGGAACTCGAGATCGAAGTCCGCATCTTCGATCCACCAGGGATGGTCGAGGTCGAACGGGGCGTGCACGAGCTTCTGACGAAAGCAGCGGGCCAGATGCAGGCGTTGCTCGACGTTGGCCAGCAATCCCTTGAAGGTGACGCGTCCGCCCGGCGCGCTCGACGGATCGTAGATCGAGAAAGCGCCGATGTGCGCGGGCGTCTGTGGCGTCTCGAAGTACAGGAACGTGGCGTCCATGCCGCTCAGTTGTTGCATCGTGGCTGACTCCTCGACTGACACGGGCCACGCGGGCGTCGCCCCGGGCGTCCGAAGCGCCATGTTAGACTCGCCGCCCTCGTCCCACCAAGCTCGGTTTCGAGCTGAACCGGAGCGTTCTCCTTGCACATCACACTGGTGAAGAAGCGTCTCGCGAATGGCGAACCGTGCGAGAAGTGCGCCCAGACCGAGGAGATGCTGAAGCGACGCGGCTACTGGGACCGGATCGACGACGTGGTGTGGGCGATCGAGGGTGAGCCCGAATCAGTCGGCAACCTTCTCGGCGCCCGACATGGAATCAAAGTCGCGCCGTTCTTCGTGCTGCGCGACGAGAGTGGCGTCGAGAGCGCGGTGACGAGTCCGCTCAAACTCATCCGCGATCACTTCGCCGAGCCACCGGAGCATGCGGCGAGTGGAACCGCCCTCCCGGTTTCGACGGCTCGCCTCGAGGACTGGCGCGCGGCTGCCGCAGAGTTCGCCAACGCCGAGCCGATCGAGATCCTGCGCTATGCGCTCGAGCGCTGGGGTGAGCGCTGCCCGATTGCCTTCGGCGGCGCCGAGGAGATCGTGCTGATCGACATGGCGACGCGCCTCGGTCTGCCTTTTCGCGTCGTCGCGATCGATACCGGGCGATTGCACGCCGAAACCTACGCGTTCCTCGACGAAGTGCGGCGGCGCTATGGCGTGATGATCGACGCCTACCTGCCCGACACCGCGACGCTGACGCGATTCCTGCGCGACAAGGGACTGAGCAGTTTCTATCGCGACGGACATCGCGAATGCTGCACGATCCGCAAGCTCGCCCCGCTCGGGCGCGCGCTCGCGGGCTGTGAGGCGTGGGTGACGGGACGTCGACGCGATCAGGGGCCTCCGGGGCGAGTCGACCTTGCGCATTTCGAAACGGATCCCCGACACCGCGGAGCGACCGGTCCACTCGTCAAAGTGAATCCCCTGGCCGGCTGGAGCCAGGCTCGTCTCTGGGACTACATGCGAGCCAATGGCGTCCCCTACAACCCGCTCCACGACCAGGGCTTCACATCGATCGGCTGCGAGCCGTGCACTCGCCCGACACGGCCAGACGACCACCCGCGCGCCGGCCGGTGGTGGTGGGAGTCGGAGGGCGATCGCGAATCCGGCGCCCACATCGGTGGCGACGGGATCTAGTGATTTGTCGCGCGAGGTGCGGGTATTCGTGTCTCGACGGCCTCTCCGGCGCTGCGACACAGCACGCTGCACGCTAGATTGCGTAGCAGCTCGATTCGCCCAGGGGGGTGATGGCGCCGGTCCAACACCGGTTTCGATTCCGAGCTCCTTCATCGTCGGTATCGGTCGAGGTCCACCTGCGATCGATCCAAGAAAGGAATACGACGTGATCCGATCCCTTCTCGTCGCTTTGATCCTCATCGGCATGCCGCTGATCGCGCAGGCCCAGAAGGCCGGCAGCAACCCCGGTGTCGACCACCGGTTGTCGGTGAGCACCGGCGTCGGCTTCGCGAGTTCGGTCGGCACCGGAAGCGTCGATACGTCGGGCTTCCTCTGGCAGTTCGACGGTCAATACCGGGCAACCGACAACATCTCCGCAGGCTTCTTCATGCAGGTCATTCCTTTCGAAATCTTCCCACGAGGCGTGTCGTTCGACGCGACCGTGTTCACCTTCGCCGGCGATGCCCGATACCACTTGAACGTCCTGCACTCGCAGTCCAACGGCTTCCTCAGCAAGCTGACCCCGTACGCGGGGCTCGGCATGGGGCTCTGGCACGTGGGCGGGTCAGTCGCAAACACCCCGTTGGATTTCACCGACAACGCATTCCTCTTCTCGATGCTCGTCGGTATCGAGTACGACCTCAACGAACACATCGCGCTGACCAGCGACATGCGATTCAACATCCTCGGTGGTACGGCTCCTCAGATCGACGACCACTTCAACTACACCTGGCAGCTCGTAGGCGTCCGCTACCGCTTCTAGCGCCTTCGTCGAATCGAGTTCGCGTTCCATCCGTGCCCGCAAAGCCGAGCTTGCGGGCACGTTCGTGTGCGGGGAGCCCGCACGGATGCGCGCCTACCCGACGTCGTCCCAAGCCTCGCCGTAGTGGAACGTGATCTCCTGACCGGGCTGGATGTTGCTCAGCGCATGGAGATCCGGACCGCAGAACTCGGCGTTGGGTTTGCGCGAGTGGTTGAGATAGCGGAGCGCATTGCGGCCCTCGATCCCGACCTCGCTCCCGTCGTCAGCGATCACCCAGAGCACGTGCATGCCATCGCGCCCGGTGCGCCGCCCTTCGAAGGTCGCGATGTAGGCCCCGGCACGAAACCGTCTGAGTGCAAAGACGCCGCGGCCGTGGATCGGGCTCGAGCGGACTTCGACACGATTGCGGATCGACATCGCCTCTCCGTGTATACGGCGGTGCAGCTGAAAGGGACGCGGCGATCGGACGGCGCGCCCGGCAGCGCGCCAGCGTAGCGGCCCAGCGGGCGCTCCGAGCATCGAAGCGCGTCGCGCTGCGCGATCGCG
>JANOFF010000041.1:0-2730 GCA_031413515.1 bacterium | reverse complement strand
GATCTCGCAGACGAGAAGGGCGAGTTGTGCGGTCGCCTGCTCGCGGATCTCGGTGCCGACGTGATCCGGGTCGAGCCTCCGACCGGTGCGCTGTCGCGCCGCCTGTCGCCGTTCGCACCCGATGGCCAGACGAGCCTCTACTTCGGCTTCCGCAACGCAGGCAAACGCGGCGCGGTCATCGACCTCGAGAGCGATTCGGGCCGTGAGCGTCTGCACGCACTGCTCGATCAGGCAGACGTGATGATCGAATCGGGATTGCCGGGTTCGCTTGCGCGTCTGGGTCTCGCGCCCGCGTCCCTGATCGAACGCCACCCGCAGCTGGTCGTCACGTCGATCAGCGACTTCGGGCAGACGGGCCCCTATGCGGGCTATCAGGGCACCGAACTCGTCGGATTCGCGATGGGGGGCATGATGTACCGCGCCGGGCGGATCGAGAAGCCGCCACTGGTCGCACCGGGCAATCTCGCCTACGACGCGGTCGGCGTGCACGCCGCCTTCGCGACGTTGCTCGCGATCTGGAAGCGCATGCGGACCGGACGCGGGCAACACCTCGATGTGACGGTCTTCGAATCCGTCGCCAACCTTTCAGACTGGTCGCTGCCGAACTTCTCGATCAACCCGGCGCTGGGTTCGCGCGCCGGCGCCGGCATCTACACCCTGTACCGCTGTCGCGATGGCTACATGCGCATGATCGTGCTCGTGACGAAGCACTGGCGGGCGTTGCTCGACTGGGTGGGGCGTCCCGAAGACCTCGACAAACCCGAGTACGACCAGTTCATCAATCGATTGATGAACATGCACAAGATCGTTCCCGTGCTCGAGCGCTTCTTCGAAGCGAAGAGCAAGACCGAGGTCGCGCGTGAAGCCCAGGCACGCGGGATCCCGGCCACGCCGCTGCTGCGACCGGGTGAAGTGCTCGAGTGCGAGCACGCCGTGGCGCGGGGCACCTTCCATCGCATCGACGTGGGGGGTGGGCAGATGGCCCTCGCCCCGTCGGGCTTCTTCACGATCGATGGAGAGAGGACGGGCCCGAGGTCCGGTCCGCCGTCACTCGGAAGGCCCGACGCGAAGGATTCCGCGGGATCTGGCTTCGAGGACAGTGCTGCGCGCCGGAGTTTCGAAGCACTCTTCGCTTCGCCGTCGGCCGCGACCGCCGACCCGTATCCGCTGCGCGGTCTGCGGGTCGTCGATTTCGGGGTGGGGGCTGTCGGAGTCGAAGTGAGTCGCCTGATGGCCGAGTACGGGGCCGACGTCGTCAAGGTCGAGACCCGCGACGCGCCCGACTTCATCCGCACGATCATGAGCACCTGGATGAATCCCTCGTTCGCGTCGTCCAATCGCAGCAAGAAGAGCTTCGGGGTGAACCTGAAGCGCAAGGAGGGGATCGCTCTCGTCACGCGCCTGATCGAACAGGCCGACGTGTTCATCGAGAACAACGGGGGCGGCGTGACCGAGCGCCTCGGATTCGGCGCCGAGGCGCTCCGGCGCATCAATCCGCGCATCGTCAGCTTCTCGAGCCAGATGGTCGGCAGCAGCGGGCCGTGGAAGGACTGGATCGGCTACGGGCCCAACACGCATCCCGTCAGCGGGCTGCAGCATCTGTGGAACTACCCCGAAGACGAGGACCGTCCCGCCGGTTCGACGAACGTGTATCCCGACCACTTCGTCGGTCGCCTCGGCGCGTTCGCCGTGATGGCGGGCCTGATCGGCCGCGCGCGTTCGGGCCGCGGCTGCCACACCGACGCGGCGCAGTTCGAAGCCGCCATCAATCTGCTCGGTGATCTGTTCGCGTGCGAGAGCCTTGCTCCGGGCAGCGTGCATCCGAAGGGCAACGCGAGCGATCGCGGCGCGCCGTGGGGCTGCTATCGCTGTGCGGGCGAGGACGAGTGGTGCGTGATCAGCGTGCGCAGCGACGAAGAGTGGCGGCGCCTGCGTGCGGTGCTCGGCGAGCCCGCATGGGCGAAGCGCAGCGAGTACGATCGCGCGGCGGGCCGCATAGCGGCGCGCGCGGCCATCGATGCCGAGCTCGGTGTCTGGACGCGCGAACTCGAACCGCGTGACGTGATGGAGAAGCTGCAGGCCGCCGGTGTGCCCTGCGGAATCGTCGCCCACCCGGGCCATCACATGGGCGACCCGCAGCTCGCCCACCGTGGCTATCCGAAGTTCGTCGATCAGCAGGGCCTCACCACGATGCTGCTCGAGGGCCCGGGCTTTCTCGCGAGCGACATCCCCGAGGTGATCGTCACGCAGGCCCCCTGGCTCGGCGAACATACGCGCGAGATCGCGCGCGAGCGCCTCGGGCTCGCTGCTGCAGAGATCGAGCGGCTCGTGGCCGACGGTGTTCTCGAGGATCCGCCGACCGAATTCAAGGTGGGCTGAGCGGGGAAGCTCGTCCCGGGGACGGTGGCCATGGCGGTGAACCGCGCACGCTTCCCGGTCGGCGTCACGCCATTCGGAGCCACAGCCACGCGATCGCCAGCGTCGAGAGCGTCACCGGAACGCCGACCCGCGCGTGGGCTCTGGGTCCTGGATAGTCGCTCGCGCGACTTCGGGGATGACGACCCCAGCCGATCCCCGGCTCAGGCCACGTTGGTGTGCTTGTACTTGTCGAGCAACCGCTTCGGCTTTTTCAGTGCGTCGCGGCGGAAGGGGTCGCCCAGCTCCTTCGTCACCAGCATCTCGAGCACCGTGGTCTTGCCCTTCTTCTGCGCGTCGACGGCCTTCTCCAGC
>JANOFF010000040.1:0-10298 GCA_031413515.1 bacterium | reverse complement strand
CAGGCGCTGCTGCCGGGCGCCGCGGCCGACCTCGGGCTCGCGTTGCTCGGGCTGTGGTTGTTCGCCCAGCTCAATCCGGCGACCCTGTTGTTCGGCAGCGGCGACCTGCGGAATCTCTTCGCCGGTGAAGTGGGTGCGCGGCACGAAGCTGACCTGTTCGTCTCCATCGAGGCGGTGATCACGTCGGCGAATCTTGCGGCGGTCGCCCTGCTCGCTTCGGCGGGCGCACGGGCGGAAGCGCCGATACGCCGGCTGGTGGCATCGCTCATCGTCGTGGCGCTGGTGGTGAAGACATTCGCGATCGCGATCGTGATGCGTGCGGAGAATGTATTCGCCTGGCTCACGCCGGGGGCGCTGCTCGGCCTGGGCGCAGGCGCCGCGTTCGCGCTGGCGACACTTTGGCTGCCGCGCACGGCACGGCTCGCGCTGGCCGCGATGCTGCTCATGGGGGCCACGGTGCTGGTCAACCTCGCGCCGCCGAACCCGTATTTCGCGGCCATGCTCAAGGTCTGGGAGCAGGGGCACTTCCTCAACTTTAACGGACTCACCCGGCTGGTGTCCGCGATGTGGCCGTTCGCCGCGCTTGGCTACCTGGTTTATCTCGCCGCGGGAGAGCGGCGAAGGCCGCTCCGGTAAAATTGTCCGCCATGACGTACTACGAGAGGCACATTTTCTTCTGCTGCAACCAGCGCGACGGCGGCGACCGGCCCTGCTGCAACGGCAAAGGCGCCACCGAGATGCGCGACTACGCCAAGCAGCGCGTCAAGCAGTCCGGCCTGGCGGGTGCCGGCAAGGTGCGCGTCAACATGGCGGGTTGCCTGGACCGTTGCGAGGAAGGACCCTGCATCGTGGTCTACCCGGAAGCCGTCTGGTACACCTACGTGGACCGGGCCGACATCGACGAGATCGTCGATGAGCACCTGCGGCATGGCCGCATCGTCGAGCGGCTGCGCATCTGATGCGCGTGACCTGATGCGCGCCGGCACGCGCATGGAGTTTGTCGCGGGACCCGCGGGGAAGATCGAATGCGCAGTTGATGTTCCTGCCTCCGGGCCGCGCGGCGTCGCACTTGTCGCGCACCCGCATCCGCTGTTTGGCGGCACGCTGGACAACAAGGTTGTCGAGACGCTGGCGCGCGTGTTTGTCGAGCTCGGCTACACGGCCTGGCGGCCCAATTTCCGTGGTGTCGGCGCAAGCGAGGGCAGCCACGACGAGGGCCGCGGCGAGCTCGAGGATCTCGCCGCAGTCATTGGCCATCTGAATAGCGATAAACCCGTTCTTGCGGGGTTCTCATTCGGCGCCGCGATCCAGGCCAGGCTCGCCCAAAGGGTGAAGCCGGAGCGCATGGTTCTGGTCGGCGTGGCGGTCAAGCTCCTTGAGACCCCCCCGGTGCCTGCCGATACGATCGTGATCCACGGCGAGGAGGACAGCACCGTGCTGCTTGCCGACGTGCTGGCCTGGGCGCCGCCGACGGCAAGTTGACGGCGCTGAACTTCGCGATGTTCGACGGTGCCGCCAGCGAATCCGCCTCTCGTCTTGTGCTCCGGCTTCCCGACCTCGTCGTCACCCTGGACGCCACGCGGCCGCGGGTGACGATCGGACGCCAGGTCGAGTCGGACATAGTTCTGTGCGACGAGGGCGTGTCGCGACAGCACGCGATCGTCGAACTGCGCCACGGCAAGTTCTATCTGTGCGACGGCAGCACGAACGGAACGGTGCTGCTGATGGACGACCAGGCCCCGACGTTCCTGCGCCGCGAGGAGGCCATTCTGATCGGATCCGGGCGCTTCGGCCTGAGCCGCTATCCCGACGCCGAACCTCCGACGTCGATCCACTTCGAGCTGCAGACCTGCGGCGATTGACGGGCGACCGGGCGTCGCGTCAACCCGCCCTCGCCCGCGCGGCGGCGAGCGCTTCGAGATCGGCGCGGACCCCCGTGCGCACGACCTCTTCGGTCAGCCACTCGGCCTCCCAGCGCCACAGCAGAGCATCGTCCTTCGCGACCAGCGACGCATTGCGCGCCGTCTCGTAGAGGAATGCCACTTCGCCGAAGACGCTGCCCGAGGCGAGCTCGGCGACGCTCGAAGCACCCTGACGCACGTCGATCCGGCCTTCGACCACGAGCCCCATCCAGCGATCCGTCGAGCCCTCGGCGATGATCATATCGCCCGCGCGATGGCGTCGCGGCGTGCCCGATCGGATCCAGCGCTCCTTGTCGGGCGCCGGGCAGCCGCGGAACACGCTCGAAGTCGCGAAGGCGCGTCCGGCGAGCACGACCTCGCGGAACAGGTCGCGGTCCCGCGCGGGCAGACCGCGCTCGAAATCCTCGAACGAGAGCGACACCACCAGGGCCGTGCGCGACACCACGACGTCGGCCATGCGCGGCTGGTTCTCGAGCAGCGCCATCTCGCCGACCCCGGAGCCGCCGCGCAGGATCGCCAGCTGCCGCAGGTTGCCGCGAGCGTCCCGCGCCACGACCCGCGCCTCGCCGGACGCCAGCCAGTGGAAGCTGCGGTCGTGGTCGCCCTGCCGCACGAGCAGGTTTCCCGCGCTGGCGCGAGTCCACTGCCAGGGCAGCTTCGCCATCGCGGGGACGTGGCGGGTCAGCGCACTTTCGCGCGCCCAGAAGCTGCGTGCAGCGCTGCTCGGCGAAACCGGCTCGCGCTCGATCCGGCCGCCGAACAGCAGCGCGTACCGGAACAGACGCACGATCGACTCGACGAGCCACAACAGCACCGCGATCCCGACCAGGGACATCACGACGCGCCAGACCGCGTCGTGCAGCGCGACGGCGGGCGCCGATTCCTCGGCGATCGTCGGCGCCGGCTCCGAGCCCGCGCGGGCCGCCTGGCCGCTCGGCGTCTCGAAGCGGGCTCGCTCCGGATCGCCCGCCGGGAGCGCGCCGACGAGTGCCGCGATGCCGTCGGGCGAGACAAGCGCCGGAATCAGCGTACCCGCAACCATGATCCACGCGAGCAACGCGACGGCACCGACAAGTACGATGCCGGTGCGCGGCGATGACGGGCGCTGCGCGGCCGGCAGGAAGAACGACGTCAGTCCGAAGCGCAGCGCCGACGAGAAATCCGGCACGCGCAGGACGAACTCGAGGACCCGCGTGAGCGGGCCGGGTCGCGTCGGCAGACAGACCCGCAGCAGGTAGAGGCCCGAGCCCATCGCGAGCCCGCTGCCGAGGGACGGCCAGTCGTGCGCCCAGGTGAGAATGGCCGCCGAGCCGAGCAGCGGCCCGAGGATGGCGAGCAAGGCGGTGTCGAGGGGCAGGCCGAGCCGCCACACGACATGCTCGACCGACGGACCCTTCTGTCCGAGTCCGAAGCACGAATCGGCCAGTTCGAGGCGACCGGCGCACACGCCGGCCTCCCACGCCGCCGCGAGCGTGTAGCCCAGCGCGGCGCCGAAGAAGACCAGAGCGAGATCGGCGCCGCTCGAGAGGGTGCGCTCGGGCATGGGCAGCCACTCGCCCGAACCGAGGTGGCGGCCGGTGGCGAACACTGCCGCGGCGAGTACCACGACCATCCACGCGACGGGCGCGGGAATGCGCGGGCACGGAAGCGCCCACGAAACCAGCGCGCGCGTCGCCGTCGGATCGCTGTAGAGCTCTTCGTCGGGTCGGGCGAGCGCCAGGTGCAGACCCATCGGCACTTCGCCCGCTTGGCCGGCACCGCCCGGCCGGGGCCACAGACTGAAGATGCGGCTCGTGCGCCGACGCACGGCGGCGCGTTCAGGCCCGACGATCCACGCAAGCTCTGAAGCCAGGGATTCCCTCCCGATCAAGCCAGCGTCTGCGGCTTCGGAGCTCGGTCGTCGGTCTCCATCAGGCGGCGGGCAAGTCGATCGGTCAACTCGTGCTGCAGGCCCGGCAGACCCCGATCGTACTGGTTCTCGAGTTCGAGGGGATCCTTGCGCAGATCGAACATCTCGCCCTGCGCGCTGCCGGAGTAGAGGGTCAGTCGTCCGTCCTCGGTGATCAGAGTCCGCATGCGGAGCGGGCATCCGACGCCCGCGAGATCGAAGATCTCGTCCTCCTCGATCAGCACCTCGCTCCGCACCGAGTCCGTGTTGCCGTCGAGCAGCGGCACCAGACTGTGTCCCTGCATGCCGTGGAACTCGGATACGCCCGCGAGTTCGAGCAGCGTGTGGGGCAGGTCGATCGAACTCGCGAGCGAGGTCGTCACCCGACCCGGCTGCCCCGGACGCGCCACCAGCAGCGGAACGCGCGTACAGCCCTCGTAGTGCATGCCGGCCTTCAACATCATGCCGTGATCTCCGAACATGTCGCCGTGATCGCTGGTGAAGACCACGATCGTGTCGTCCGTCAGACCGTTGCGTGCGAGCGCTGCGAAGATCCGGCCGATGCAATCGTCGATCAGCGTGATCATCCCGTACTCGGCCGCGAGCGCGTGGCGGAGCTGATCGGCGGTTGGCGCAAAAGGTTGTACGTGCGCACGCTGTGTGCCCTTGAAACCGAGACGCTTGCGGTAGAAGGGCAGCGAGTGTTCGTGGCTGTCCTCGAAGCTCACCGGCAGCGGCATCTCGGCCGGCTCGTACATCCCGTAGTAGTGGCCGGGTGGCGTGAACGGATGGTGGGGGTCGGGGAAGGAGCACTGCAGGAAGAACGGCCGTCCATCGCGGGCGGCGGAGTCGAGGAAGTCGGCGGTACGATCCGCGATGTAGCGGCTCGGGTATAGGTCCTCGGGCGTGGCGGTCTGATAGACCTGCCACCAGCCCTCGAACTGCTTCAGCGCGTTCTTCGGTCCCTGCACGAGCGCGGGATCGACACCGCGATCCACCAGCCACTGGTGGTAGTGGCCGCTGCAGATGTCCGAATGGTTGACGGTGAGCGAGACCTCTTCGAAGCCGTAGAAATCATCGGGCATCTCGACCTTCTCGCGTCGGTGACGATGACCGTCCTCGAACTGATCCCAGCCGGCGGGATGGGGTCGCTCGAATGCCTCGCCCGGAACCGGGAAGAGCGCATCGATGGGCAGGTCCGCCATGTCGCCCATGTTCTGGAAGTGCGCCTTGCCGACGAGACCCGTGCGATAGCCCGCCTCGCGCAGCGCCCGCACGAACGTGTTCACCCCCCAATCGAGCGGAATGCCGTTGAAGCGGGTCCCGTGCACCGAGGGCATCCGCCCGGTCAGGATCGTGGATCGATTGGGCATGCAGATCGGATTCGAGACGAAGCAGCGATCGAACCGGGTGGCGCGCGCCGCGAGTGCATCGAGATGCGGTGTCTGGACGATCGGGTTGCCACCGAAACCGGTGTGATCCGGGCGATGCTGATCGGTCATGATGAAGAGAAAGTTCGGTGTCGGTCGCTCTGCCATGCTGGCTCCTCCCGCCCTCTCGAGCCAGACGAGACGGAAGCGGGAGCTTCGCCCGCGTGCTGTGCTTCGTCAAAGCGCAGCTCGTGTTGATATGCTGCGCGCGTGACGAACTCCGTCGACCGACGCGCCGGCCGATCCTCGCCCGATCGGTTGCTCTTCGCGACCGCCATCGTAGCGTCGGCGTTCCTGCTCTTCATCGTCCAACCGATGGTCGCCAAACGCATCCTGCCGTGGTTCGGCGGCACGCCGGGCGTCTGGTCCGCATGCCTCGCCTTCTACCAGACGATGCTGTTCTTCGGCTACGCGTACGCGCATGCGCTGGTCCGCTTCGCGCGTCCGCGCGCGCAGTTCGCGATCCACCTCGCGGTGGTGGTGGCGGCGACGCTCGCGCTGCCGGTCCTGCCTGGAACCGAGTGGCAACCGGACGGCCAGCTCGATCCGCTGCGCGACATCCTCGGCATGCTGGGCGCGAATGTCGCCCTGCCCTTCCTGGTGCTGGCCGCCACCGGGCCACTCGTGCAGGCGTGGTTCGCTCGGCGACACCCCGAGCGCTCGCCGTATCCGTTGTACGCGCTGTCGAACGCGGGCTCGCTGCTGGCACTGATCGGTTATCCCTTCTTCATCGAGCCTGGCTGGACGCTCGGCAGCAGTTCGCATGGATGGTCGATCGCGTTCGGCCTTTGCGGTGTCATGGTGCTCGCGTGTGCGGCGCTCGCGACACGCTCGGTGGACGCGACGGGCGGAGCAGGATCCGAGACGCGGGACGCGGCGCCGAGCCCGCCACCTCGTGCGCTCGAACGAGCGGCCTGGCTGCTGCTGCCCGGCTGTGCGGTCGTACTGCTCATGGGCGTGACCAACAAGGTCTGCCTCGATGTGGCGAGCGTGCCCTTCCTCTGGATCCTTCCCCTCACCACCTACCTGCTGACTTTCATCCTCTGCTTCGCGTCCGAACGGGTGTACTCCCGCGGTGCCTGTCTGGCCCTTTCGGCGGTGGCTCTGCTCGCGACTTCGGGTCAGTCGCTCTGGCGCCCGTTTTTCGGTGTCGCGGCGGACGGGCCGCTGTCCTCGCTGGCCTTCCAGATCCCCGCGTACTGCCTGCTGCTGTTCGGAACCTGCATGATTCTGCACGGCGAGCTCTACCGTGTGCGTCCCACCCCGGATCGACTGACTTCCTTCTATTTATACGTGTCGGGCGGAGGCGCTCTGGGCGGTCTGTTCGTGGGGCTCGCCGCGCCGGTGGTATTCGACGACTACTACGAGCTGCCCCTCGGGATAATCGGGGCGATCTTCCTGTTCGGGGCCGTTCGTGCGATGGATCCGCAAAGTGCCCTGGCTCGGCGCGGAGCCGGCTTTCGGCGGGCGATCCCACTGGTCGCGATCGCCGGATCGGGGATCGTCGTGGCGATCGCCACCGATCAGCCCTTCGAAGGGCTGATCCACCGCGAACGCAGCTTCTTCGGTGTGCTGCGAGTGATCGAGAGAGGCGAGGGTCGGGCCGCGCAACACCAGCTCGCCAGCGGATCGACGATCCATGGCGTGCAATACACGTCGGCCGAAAACGCGATGGTTCCGACGACCTACTACGGCCGTGGCACCGCCATGGGTCTGTGGCTCGGTCGTCGTTCGGACGACGACTCGGCGCGCATCGGGATCATCGGGCTCGGCGTCGGTACGCTCGCCGCCTATGGGCGGGCCGGGGATCGCATCCGCTACTACGAGATCGACCCCGCCGTCGTGCGGCTCGCTCGGGACGATGGTTACTTCACGTATCTCGCCGAGAGCCCGGCCGAGCTCGACGTCGTGCTCGGCGACGCCCGGTTGTCACTCGCCGAGGAGCAGCGAGCGGGTGAATCGGCTGGCCTCGATCTGCTCATCCTCGACGCATTCACCAGCGACGCGATTCCCGTCCACCTGCTGACCCGCGAAGCGTTCGAAACCTACGCCGCGGCGCTGGCGCCCGACGGTCTGCTCTGGGTCCACACCTCGAATCGGCACTTCGATCTGATGCCGCTGGTGGCGCGTCAGGGATTCGAGGTCGGCCTCGAGAGTCTCTACGTCGAGTCCGCCCAGGCGCCCGGTCTGCATAGCCACACGGCCCACTGGGTCGTGCTGGCCCGGAACACCGAGTCGCTGCACGCGATCGCGAGGGATCTGCGGCAGCGCGCGGCAGCGCTCGGTCTGCCCCGCGAACACCTGCTCGTCACGCGGCCCCTGCTCGACGAACTCGCGGGTATGCGGGTCTGGACCGACGACTACTGTGACCTGCTCGGTACGCTGCGGCGGAAGTAGCCCCGCGGCAGAAGCAGTCGCGCGAAGAAGTCGACCCGGCCGGCTACTCTGCGGCGATGTCGGATCATGTCTATTTTCGCGAGGGTCGGATCTTCACGCCGACGCAGTGGGCCGGCAGCCCGTGGTCCGAAGGCCTGCAGCACGGCGGGCCCGTCAACGCGCTGTTCGCGCTGGCTCTCGAAGAGGCGGCCGCCGTCGCCGACCTGCGGATCGTGCGCCTGACCGTCGATCTCTTCCGGCCGGTTCCGCGGGTGCCCCTCGAACTCGACTGGCGCTTCATCCGTCGAGGACGGCGGCTCGCGAACGTCGAGGCCACGCTGTCACTGCCTGGATCGTCCGAGCCCATCAGTCGCGCGACCGGCGTCCTGCTGAAGCCGAGTGAAGGCGTGCCGACCTCGTGGCGCAACACGCCTCCGCCTCCGCCCGAACTCGAGCGCCTCGAGCCGGTCGAATTCATGCCGAAGGAATATCGACGCCACGTACCGGAGGGCTTCCACTGGAGCTTCGAGGTCCGCATGGGGTCCGACGAGCACGGTCCCGCCGCGTGGATCACCACACCGCTCGATCTCCTGCCCGGTCGCCGCATGTCGCCGATCGAACGGTCCGCGGCGGTCGCGGATCTCACGTTCGGGCTGTCGGGCCGCTCGCTCCTGCGCGAGCGGATCGTCGACGTCGACGCGTGGCGCGTCCCGATGATCAACACCGACACGACGATCTACTGGGAGCGGCCACCGGTCGGCGAGTGGTTCGGCTTCCGCAACGCGCTGCTCACCGACCACGAGGGCATCGGCCTCGCAGAGGTCGACTTGTCCGACAGCCGCGGCCGTCTCGGACGCTCGCTGCAGGCCATGCTGGCGAATCCGCTGCCGACGAAGGAAGGCAGTTGAGCCGAAACGTCCCCTGACCCGTCCTTCAGGGACTCTCGACCTGCGGTTCGGATGTCGAGACCGCCACCGCACTCCGGCCGGGCGCCGGGAACGGATCGCGAACCAGACTCGGGAAGGGATCCATCAGAGCGGCCACGCTCGTCTCGAGATGGGGCGCGAAAGAATCCTGGAAGCTCGCCAGGAAACGCCCGCGCCACACGACCTGATCGCGCCTGCGATCGACCACCGCGACCACGAGGTCCGTCACCTCGACGACCTCGATGTCCTCGGTCGTCATGCCCTCGAACTGGTAGGACGGCGTGTCGTGGTGGCTGGGCAGGTACTGATTCGGGAGCGAGTGGAAGATGACGCTGCGACGCTGGCGGATCCGAAGCTCCGGCGTCACCAGCAGATCCGCGTCCGGACCGGCGTACTGGAACCCGCGTTGGCTCATCGCGAGCCGGATCTGCTGGGTGAGACGATGGGCCAGCTCGATCTGACGCGGCGTGATCGACTCACTGGCGACCGGCTCGATGGGCGTCCCCCAGCCCCAGGTGCGGTAGGACGAGAGGTCGAGATCGTCGGCGGCGGTGACGCGGACACTGGAACAGGCCGGCAGGATCGCGATCGCCGCGATCGCGCAGAGCACCAGAGCACGGACTCGGAAGTGGGCTCGCATGGCGGTTCCCCGTGTTGGGGGTTCTCGCCGAGCATACTCCCCGATCGGGCCGCTGGCGAAACCCGCTCGCGGGCTGAATCGGACCTGCGCATCCTGCGCGCCCGTCGCGGCTCGGCCGCGCACCATTCAGGGTTCGAGCGCCGCCAGCGCCGCGACCGCCTGCGGATCGGCGGGATCGATCGCGAGCGCCGCCAGGAAGGCCCTCCTGGCGGCCTCGCGATCACCGCTCTTCACGAGCAGTCGTCCGAGTTCGACGTGGATCTCGGCGTGGACGGGATCGCTCGCGAGTCCGCGGCGATAGCCCGCGATCGCCTCCGCCGTCTCGTCCGACTCGGCCAGACTGCGAGCCCGGTTGAAGTGCGCCTCGGCGTATCCGGGAATGATGCGGATCGCCTCGTCGAAGTGTCGCCGGGCGACGCCGAGTTGCTGCGCGCGCGCCAACACGACGCCGAGATTGTGGTGCGCCAGTGCGTTGTCGGGGTCCAGCTCGATCGCCGTCTCGAAGTGGCTCCGGGCCACGTCCTCGCGGCCGATCTCCGCAAACTCGTTGCCGATGTTGTAGTGCGTGACCGAGCGCATCGACTTCGCATCGACGAGCGGCCAGTGGGCGAGCCCCGCGATCAGCGCGGTCGCCAACAGGCACGCGATCACGTCGCCACGCGGACGCTCGACCACGAAGCGGCGCGCGCCCACCAGACCCGCCGCGGCGAACAGCGCGAGGATCGGCACCAGCGGCAGGCGATAGCGACCGAAGATGTAGAAAAGCAGCAACGTCGCGCCGTACACCACCACGATCGCGTACAACGGCCAGAGCCTGCGACGCGCCGGCCAGACCACCCACGCACCGAAGAACGCGAGCGGCGCCAGGACACCGAAGTGGAACACCGCTCCCGTCCAACGCAGCACCGACGAGTACTCGGCGTGGGTGTACTGATCCTGGGTGTCCACGAGTTCGACGCGGTTCAGCGCGAGCAGTCCCTTGCGTCCCATCAGCGTGATCCAGCCGAGCGGCTCGGCGCGGATGTAGTCGACGGCGAGGTCGGTGTAGAAGTCCGATACCTCGGACGGGGTCGGCGTCCGGCCGAGTGTCTCGGCGACCACGCGTTCGGCATCCGT
>JANOFF010000039.1:0-6938 GCA_031413515.1 bacterium | reverse complement strand
CAACTGACAGATCAGATCGGCGACCGACGTCACGTCGAGGTCCGGGCGGAAATCGCCGGCCGCGATGCCCGCGTGCAGGATCGAAGCCACGAGATCGCGATGCGGTTCGACGCGCTCGGCTCCGGCCAGCGTGATGCGCTGGAGCTGCAGGGCAGGGTCGTGGGCAAGCAGGGCCGGCAGCAGCGGATGCGTGCGGCAGAACCCGACCGAGCGGCGGAGCATGCCCTCGAGCGCATCGAAGGCCGAGGGCTCGGGCGCGACGGGCGAGACCATGGCCCGCACCCAGTCGCGTACGACATCCCCCAACACGACCTCGAGCAGGTGATCCTTGTTGCGGAAGAATTGATAGAGGAGGCCATTCGAGACCCCGGCCTCCTCGGCGATGCGGGCCACCGTGGCGCCCGCGTAGCCGTCGCGACCGAAGCACCGCCGCGCGGCCTCGAGCACTTTCTGGCGCCGTCGCTCGCTCTCTTCCTGCCGCCGCCCGACGGGGCTCTCGGGAACGGGTCCGACCCCTCGTCTGGTCTCAGTGGCTTCTGCGGACATGATCGATGAACGATCTATATCAGAATTTCATTGAACATCTCTAGAAGATTCTTCAGAATGGGGGTCGAATGGGTGCGCCCATCGAGTTCCGCCCCGTCAGCGACAAGGAGCAAGCCATGGCCGATCTCGGCTTCAAGGCGTTCGACGCCGATCACCACTACTACGAGGCCGAGGACGCCTTCATCCGGCACGTCGATCGCGGCATGCGGCGGCGCTGCATGCAGTGGGCGCAGGTGGATGGCAAGCAGCGGCTGCTCGTCGGTGGGCGCGTGAACCGCTTCATCCCGAATCCGACCTTCGATCCCGTGGCGACTCCGGGCTGTCTCGACGAGTTCTTCCGCGGCAAGAACCCCGACGACAAGAGCATGGCCGAGTTGTTCGGACGCCTCGAGCCGATCAGCCCCGCCTATCGCAACCGAGAAGCGCGGCTCGACCAGATGGACGAGCAGGGCATCGAGGGCGCGTTCCTGTTCCCGACTCTCGGCGTGGGCATGCAGGAGAGTCTGCGCGGCGACCCCGAGGCGGCCTGCGCGGCGTTTCGCGGATTCAACCGTTGGCTCGAGGAAGATTGGGGGTTCGCCTACGAGAACCGCCTGTTCGCCGCACCGTACATCTCGCTGATCGATCCCACGTGGGCCGAGCAGGAGGTGGCTTCGCTGATCGCGCGCGGTGCGCGCATGGTGTGCATGGTGCCCGGGCCGGTCCCCGATCCCGTCGGCAGCCGATCGCCGGGAGATCGGCGTCACGACGGATTCTGGTCGCGCGTCGACGAGGCGGGGATCACCGTCGCCTTCCACTCGGGCGATGCCGGATATCGCGTCTTCAACGAGGCGTTCGGAAGCGATCGCGAATTCCGGGCCTTCGACTACAACCCGCTGAATGGATGTCTGTCGGCCGAGCCGATCCACGACACGTTCGCGGCACTGATCTGCCACGGTGTGTTCGAACGCCATCCGCGCGTCCGGGTCGCCAGCATCGAGTGCGGGAGCGAGTGGATGCCCGCCCTCGTCCGCAAACTGAAGAAGGCCTATGGCCAGATGCCGGGAGCATTCAAGCGCGATCCCGTCGAGCAGCTGCGAAGCCATTGCTTCGTCGCGCCGTACTATGAAGACGACATGGCCCGGCTGCGCGGACTGATCGGTGCCGAGCAGATCCTGTTCGGCTCGGACTTCCCCCATGCCGAGGGGCTCGCCGTGCCGACCGACTTCATCTCGGACCTCGAGGGATTCTCGTCAGACGAGATCCGCCTCGTCATGCACGACAACGCGCGCTCGCTTCTCAAAGCGCCGTAGCGCGCTCGCATCGCAGCGCGCGCCGAACTATTTCGATCGGCTGTGGGGCAAGATCTTGTCGAGGTTCAGGCTGACTTCGTCCGAGAGCTTGTCGATCAGTCGCGGGTCGGCGTCGGTGCGGGTGAACAGCATCGCGCTCGTGCAGACGGTTTCGAGTGAGGACTGCTTCGAGCCTCCGGCCCCTTCTACGTCGACGGTCCGGGCTTCGTAGACCCGGACGCCGCTCGGCAGCGGCGCAACCAGGGCCACGTCCTTGATCGGCATCAGTTCGAGGGCGTCGTTGGCGAGCACGGCGCGCAGCATCTTCTGGTCGTCGTTGGTGGGATCGGTCACCCAACCCACCGCGTCGAAGGCTCCGATCGCAAGTTGGTTGAGGGCCAGGGTTCCGCGGGTGTGGTCGATCTCGACCGCGGCGAGCCCCGGAATGCGCTGGCGCAGATACGACCAGGTGGAGCTCATCCCGCTGCCCTCGTCGCCGACGGCCATGGTCGCGCCGCCGGCCGCCGCCTTCGCGGCGAGCGAGTCGAGGCTGGTCGTCGTTCCGTCCTTTCGCCGCGCGACGAAGATGCACTCGGGTGCGATGCGTCCGATCAGGAGCACTTTGCCGAAGCGCTTCGGATCCGAGGCGAGTTTCTCCTGG
Source organism: bacterium (assembly GCA_031413515.1). Classification (GTDB taxonomy): domain Bacteria; phylum Myxococcota_A; class UBA9160; order UBA9160; family UBA4427; genus TMED88. The sequence goes on along the minus strand of JANOFF010000039.1, from coordinate 4,460 downwards.
TAGGCGTCCATCTGGGCAAAGGCGACGTTCGCACGGCCATCGGCGAGCATCTCGAGATTCTGGCCGGAGCCCTCGCTCTTCACATAGAGGAACTTGTAGCCACGCATCAGCTTCTCGAGATTGGGCGCATAGATCGAGCGATACGTGAAGCCCTCGCGCCCGCTGGCGATCCGGACCATGTTCTTGTCAATGTTCTTGTCGACGTTCTTGTCGATGTTCTTGTCGACGTTCCCGGCGAAGACGGGCATGGCGAGGCCCGCGACGACGAAGAGCACGACGAGCAGCCGGAAGAGGCGAGGGCGACGGAGAGCAGACGATTCAGTCATGATGCCGATGGTATCGCGCGCCGCCGGGATCGAGGAGGCCGCGACTTCGCCTCGGACGGCTGAAGCGGGAGCGTTACTCTCGGTCGGCGTTCCCGTTCAGTCCGGTTTCCGGGAATGGGCGAAGGGATCGATGAGAGCGAAGTCCACATACGCACGCCTTCGTCGCACGACCGCTTTCCGTCGGCTGGCGCTCGGGATCCTGGCGGCCTTGCTGACCTCGCCGATTCCAGCTTTCGGCCAGAACCGGACGTTGAAGGATCCCGTCCAGGTCTTCTACCCGGCAGGCGATTGCACGACCGGTGTGATCGAAATCGAACTGTTCAACCGGGCCGTCAATCAATGGCAGCCGCATCCCGCGCATCCACGCATCATGGCCGACACCTGCCAGACCGAGGACGCCGGTGATCTGTTGAACGAGATCCGCGTCCGGTGCATCGATCCCGCCAACCCCGCGCGCGCGTCGGACTGGCTGCTCGGCGTACAGGTCTTCGAGCCGGCCGGGGCACCGGGTTGCGGGCCTCCCGAGATCGGATCGACGCTGCGCCCGCGCCCGCGCATCCACCTGACCGAGCCACCGGCCGGTACGCCCCTTCGCACGGCGACCGCGCTCGCGTCGCTGGCCGGGCAAGTCCAGCTCACCCACGACCTGGCGGTGCTCGTCGATACGTCATTCGACCCCGACTCGATGAAGCTCCTGATCGATGCGCTCGACGGGCTGATCGCGCGCGATGCGGATCTCCTCGGCCCGGTGCAGATCGCATGGGTGTTCTTCACCGTGGAACCCACCGCTCCGGGCACGGGCCACGTCGAAGTGGTGCCTCCATCCGGCGATCGCCAGCAGCTGCTGGTGCAGCTCTCACGGCTCGCGGATGCGAAACGACCGGCGGCTGCACACGGTCTCGGGGCGGGGATCGACGCAGCGATCGCCTCGCTGCGTGCGGCCGGTGAAAGAGGCGACCGGCAGACGGTGCTCGTACTGGTCGACGGCGCCGCCGATCTGCCCTTCGGGCCCGGTGCGGGCACGAGCCCGTCCGTGCGTCGCGAAATCGAGACGTCGGTCGACTCCGCGGTGCAGGCGGGAATCGCGCTCGAGATCGTGGTGATCGGACGCGACGAGCGCGACCTCGCTGAACTCGCCGATCAGATCCACGCCCGCATCCTTGCCGGCCGCGCGGGCGGCGGCCTGATCGCGCTCGCACGCGCGGACACGCTCGCGAAGTCGCTGCCCGACCTCCCGCTCACGACGCTGCGCGAAGTGCGGGTCGAGAATCTCGCAACCGGCGGAGTCGCCGATCCGCTCGATTGGGATCGTGCCGGTCGCTTCCAGGGAAAGATCCCGATGCGCAGCGGCAAGAACCCGCTGCGAGTCCGCGCTCGGCTGTCGAACGGACAGGACGTGATCGCGGACTTCGAGCGCCATTTCGATCCGAGCGCGCTGCGAGATGCCCTGCGTACCGGTGAGGCCGAGCGCATCGAGCGTGCGCGTGACGCCTCGAAGCAGCGCGAGGGAAGCGTGACACTCGAGGTCGAAGAACGCTGAGGCGACCGCCGGGTCGAGGAGCGCGAACGGGACGCCCGGCTCGCCGGCTCCGATCAGCGCACCGGATCAGCTCGCCGAGGGTTCGATGACGCCGATCTGTGTGTCGTCGCGCCGAGTCGATTCGTATGGACGTCGCTCGATGTCGGCGACGACCGTGGCGACATCGCTGCGCGGGACCGCCTGCGGCTCGAGGCAGTAGACGAAAGCCGTCGCACAGTAGTCGTCCACGCGCTCGGCCAAGCCCCACGCGATCAAGGGAGGCTTCACGTCGCGTTGCCAACCGGATCCCGCCGGCGGATTGGATCGTTCGTATCGCGCGATCTCGGATTGCTCGCCCGCGCGGAAGAACATCGCGCCGATCTGCTGGATCGTGACCCGCAGCGCGCTCGAGAACATCACCGGATCGGGAAGATGCCAGCGATAGAAGCCGACGAAGTCGGGATTGGGGTTCGGCGGCACGCCGGCTTCGGCGGGCGCGCGGACGACCAGCGGAGCTCCGCCGAGCGGTGTGAAGTGGGCATCGAGTCCCCATGCGCTGCCCACGTAGTCCTCGAGTCCGGTCCCGCAGATGGTCGGATGGGCTTCGTCGCCGTCGCGATAGATCTTGACCTCGCCCTCGCCGTACCAGGCCGCGCGATCGATCACCCGCACGCCGACCACGCAGCCGAGAAAGCGTCCCGGCCCGCGCAGTCCGTCGACGATCGTGAAGTCCTCGCGCAGCCGCGTCGGATTCTCGCGGCGGAAGCTCGCGTGCAGCAGGCCCTGCGATGCGGCGAGGTGAGGCTGCAGGGTGTAGTCGATCTGGTAGTAGAGGAGAGTCGGGCGCCGACTCGCGTTGACGAACTCGATCCGGATCCGGCGGCGGAACGGCAGGGGCAGTGTGCAGTTGAATCCGCGCCCCTCGTTCACCGCGAACAGCGCCGAGTGGTAGGCGACTGGCCGGCCGTGCGGCAGGCCGAAGAAATCGAGACATGGAACCGACACGCTCGGTTGTTCGGCGTCGTCGTAGAAGACCTCGAGCAGCAACGCCCGCATGCGCTCCGGAGGCGCCGGCGGGAAGGTCATCCAGATGTGGCGCACCACGCCCGGGCCGGCGAGATCTGCGAGCACGACGCGTTCGCCCGCGGCGAGCCGTCGGGAGGGCGATCCCTTGCGACCGCCGCACGCGGTGCCACCCGCACCGCGTGCGCCAGTCGTGTTCTCGAATGAAACGGCGCGTGAATCGAACGTCGGATCGACGCAGGCGGGATCGAGGATCGATTCGCTCAACGGCTTCGCCTCGACTTCACTGCACGCACCCGGACGTCTACAGCGCCTTGAGGACCGACTCGGCGCTGCTCACTTCGAACTTCATCGGCTGCTCGACGAACAACTTCTTGACGACGCCGTTGTCGACGATCGCCGCATAGCGCTGCGAGCGGACCCCGAAGCCGATCCCCGAGCCGTCGAAGTCGAGACCGAGTGCCTTGGCGAAGTCGCCATTGCCGTCGGCGATCATCTTCACCTTGCCTTCGGCGCCGCGATCCTTCCCCCAGGCGCCCATCACGAACGCATCGTTGACGGACACGCACAGGATCTCGTCGACCCCCTTGGCGCGGATCGCATCGGCGTGCTTGACGAACCCCGGAAGGTGCTGCTCCGAGCAGGTCGGGGTGAACGCACCGGGGACGGCGAAGATCACGACCTTCTTGCCGCCGAAGAGTTGGTCGGTGGTGATGTTCTTCATGTCGGTCGTCTTGACGGTGACGGACGGGATCTTCTCGCCTTCGCGGATGGGCATGGATGCACTCCTGGTTGCGACAGATGTCGGATTGGGGATGAGGGTCGCCCCGGAGTCCGGGGGAGGCGCGTAGCGTAACAGAGCGAAGTGCCCGGTGAGTGGATCGTGCGTCGAAGGCGAGCGGTCCGGATCGAGCCAGCCGGTCGATGCGACTCTATACTGGCCGACCGCGCGATCCCCCGGCTCGGCGGGATCGCGCGCATCCGGGGCCGACACAGGAGATTTCCATGCGTGCACTCGAGGGGCTGCGGGTCGTCGATCTCGCGGACGAGAAGGGCGAGTTGTGCGGTCGCCTGCTCGCGGATCTCGGTGCCGACGTGATCCGGGTCGAGCCTCCGGCCGGTGCGCTGTCGCGCCGCCTGTCGCCGTTCGCACCCGACGGCCAGACGAGCCTCTACTTCGGCTTCCGCAACGCGGGCAAACGCGGTGCCGTGATCGACCTCGAGAGCCCTTCCGGTCGCGAGCGCCTGCACGCACTGCTCGATCAGGCCGACGTGATGATCGAATCGGGATTGCCGGGTTCGCTTGCGCGTCTGGGTCTCGCTCCGGAATCCCTGATCGAACGCCATCCTCAGCTGGTCGTCACTTCGATCAGCGACTTCGGGCAGACGGGCCCCTATGCGGGCTATCAGGGCACCGAACTCGTCGGCTTCGCGATGGGGGGCATGATGTACCGCGCCGGGCGGATCGAGAAACCGCCACTGGTCGCACCGGGCAATCTCGCCTACGACGCGGTCGGCGTGCACGCCGCCTTCGCGACGTTGCTCGCGATCTGGAAGCGCATGCGGACCGGACGCGGGCAACACCTCGATGT
>JANOFF010000038.1:0-3392 GCA_031413515.1 bacterium | reverse complement strand
CCTTGTTTTTGGGCACCCCGACGGTGGGGGTCGAGCTTTTGTTTTGGTTTTTGATATTGTTCTATTCACCCACGGTGGCCCCGGGCGCGGTCGGGCCGACGTCGACCGGTCGGAGTGCCCCGGGCGTGGCCTGAGCTTCTTCCCAGGATTGCGAGAGCACCCGAAGGTGATCGCGCGTGGACTGTAAGCCGGGTTCTGTCCGCTCGGGCGTTGCCACCCGAGCGGCGAAGATCATTCATCTAGGCGCCGCGTTGCCGCGGCGCTCGAGCGCTCTCACCCGGGCACTGTGCGCAGGCCCTTGCGGGCCCATGCAATCGGGCGGGCGCCCTGTTCAGTGCCCCTATTCGAGCTTGCTCCGGGAAGGGCTTGCCTCGCCGCCGGTCACCCGGCTGTCGCGCGTGGGCTCTTACCCCACGATTTCAACCTTACCGGGCAGTCGCGCCTACGGCGCTTCTGCCACGAGGCCTGGAACCATTGGAACCCGAAGGCCCAGGTGTCCCAGCATCGTGCTTCGGCGGTGTGATTTCTGTTGCGCTTTCCCTCGGGTCGCCCCGGGTCGGTGTTACCGACTTCCCTGCCCTGTGGAGCCCGGACTTTCCTCCCGCGGACGGTGTGTGTCCGCCGGCGATCTTCCATCCACCTCCGGCCGGCGAACCCTGATCGTGGTCCGCGCTGAGCGGCTTCCGATCGGGGACGTCGGTGATGTCGCCCGGATCTCTCCGGTCGACGCTGATCGGCAACTCGCAATTCGGATTCGCTTCGGGGCGCTGCCGTCCCCCGATGTTCGCGAGGCTAGCGGATCGAGTCTGCGTCAGGAGGGAAACGCGGATTTTTGAGGGCCTGGCCAGGGAGGCGCTAGAGGAAACCGGACTAAGGGTCAGTTTGACACTGGTTTGAGTATTCATTAGATACTCATTCCATGACCGAGCAGCGGTCCAGACAATCGAGCAGAGGTCCCGGGTCCGGCGGTGCCCGACGCGCGACGATTCCGAGCCCGGGGGCGATCTTCGACCCGGTCGGTCGCGCACTCGAGGTGATCGGCGATCGCTGGAGCCTCGTCCTCGTCCGGCAGTTGTTGCTCGGCGCCAAGGGATTCCAGGAATTGCGGATGAGGACCGGCATCGCGCCGCGAGTGCTGTCCGGCCGTCTGCGCCAGCTCACCACCGATGGATTCGTCGAGTCCGTCGAGGAATCCGGGCGAGCGCTCTACGCCGTGTCGCGTCGCGGACGCTCGCTCGAGCCGATCGTGTCGTCGATCGCGCTCTGGTGGATCCGTCACGGTGTGCAGGATCTCGAGATCGACACGGGTCGATTCAGCGAAACGTCACCCCAGTCGATCTTCGAGTCCTTGCCGTTCCTGCTGCGCGAAGACAAGGCCCACTCTGCGAACGTGACGTTCGAGATCCGATTGACGGGCCAGGGCGGGGGTGTCTGGACCGTGCAGATCGGTGAAGGTCAGTGCCGCATCCGCAATGACTTCGCCGACCACGCGGACGTCCGTTACACGGCCGACGCGCAGGTCTGGTGCGCGGTGGCGCTCGGCATCCTCGATCCACGGGACGCGATCAAGCGCGGCCTGATGACCAAGGACGGTGCGCCCGACGCGATGGACCAGTATTTCCACCAGATCGCACGAAGCGAGCTGGAAACATCCAAGCAAGCGACGTCCACCCGCGAAGCCGCGGGAGGCGATCGCCCGGCCAAGGACGCACGGCCCGAATCCGCGCGCTCCAGGAGGAAGAGAACGTGATCTCGTTCGGCATGTCAGAAGATCAGCAGTTGGTGCGCGACAGCATGCGGGAATTCGCCGCGGCTGCGATCCGCCCGCTCGGCCGTGAGTGCGACGAGACGTCGTCGATCCCGACCGACTTCCTCCAGACGGTCTGGGACCTCGGACTGACGAGCACGCAGATTCCGGCCGCGTACGGGGGCGGCGGAGAGGATCGGTCGCCGGTCACCAACGCGATTCTGCTCGAGGAACTGGCCCACGGTGATGCGGCTCTGGCTCTCGCCGCCACCGCGCCGTCGCAGTTCGCGAACGCGATCATCGACCACGGCACCGAAGAACAGAAGAAGAAGTACCTGCCGATGTTCTGCGGCGATTCCTTCCACGCGGCTTCGCTTGCGATCCTCGAGCCGGGTGCGGTCTCGGATCCCCTCCGGCCGCGTACGGTCGCCGAGCCGAAGAACGACGGCTACGTGATCTCGGGCGCCAAGTCCTTCGTGGTGTTCGGGGATCGCGCGAGCCACTTCCTCGTGCTGGCGCGCAACGATGATCGCATCGATGCCTTCATCGTCCCGCGTGATGCGCGGGGACTCACGATCTCCGCCCCCGAACTCAACATGGGGCTCAAGGGCCTGACCACGGTCAGTCTCGATCTCGAGCGGGTAGAAGTATCTGCCGCAGATCGCCTTGGCGGTGCAGAGGGAGCGAAGGTCGTCCAGCTCGTGAACAACGGCCGGGTGGCGCTCGGGGCGATCATGCTCGGCCTGTCACGCGCGGTACTCGAGTACTGCATCCCGTATACGAAGGACCGCGTCGCCTTCGACGAGCCGATCTCGAAGAAGCAGACGATCGCGTTCCGACTGGCCGACATGCTGATCGAATGCGAGGCGATGCGACACCTCGTCTGGCAGGCGGCGAGCCATCTCGAACAGGGACGCGATGCCACGAAGAACGCGCGGTTCGTGAAGACCTACGTGAGCGAGAAGGCGCTGTGGATCGCCGACAACGGCATCCAGATGCTCGGCGGTCACGGCTTCATTCGCGAACACCCCGTCGAGATGTGGTTCCGCCATGCGCGCACGCTGGGCGTGCTCGAGGGCGCGGCCTCCGTCTAGCGCACCGACGCGAGACAGGATCACGACATCCCATAGCGGTGGTGCAATGCGCCCCCTGGAATCTGAGGAATCAAACCGATGATCGACTTCACCTTGACCGAGACCGACCAGGCCCATCTCGACCACTCGCGTGCGGCTGCACTGATCTGCCGCGGCTACGCGAGGCAGTACGACGAGAACGAGGCCGAGCTTCCGCCGGAGCGGCTGCCCGAGGCGGACGACTTCTATGCGAACGCTCCCGAACTCCCCAACCCGACCGCTTCAGACACGTCGCGGCCCGTCATGCTGGCGCTCCAGACGATGATCATGCACTGGGGCGACTACTCGATCCGGCTGCGCCGTGACCGCGGAGGACTCGGCAACGCCGCACTCTCCGCGGCGGGAACGCCCGCCCAGCAGGCGAAGTGGGGACACATGACGCTCTCGATGGCGATCACCGAGCCCGGCTGTGGCTCGGATCCGTCACGGGTTGCGACGACAGCAGTGCTCGACGAAGCGACGGACGAGTGGGTGATCAACGGCGAGAAGATCTTCGTGACCACGGGCATCCG
>JANOFF010000037.1:0-20120 GCA_031413515.1 bacterium | reverse complement strand
GAGATCCATCCCGATCAGACCCGGCGTCTCCTCCACGGGCTCGCGCGAGAAGACCGTCTGGTTGCCGATCGCCAGTCCATGCTCGTTGACGCCGTGCTCGAAGCCCCAGACCCACCACGGCGAGTGACCCATCAGCCGGTAGGTCTCGGCGACCTGCGGAATCGTGACGTGCGTGCAGCGGACCGTCGCACCGCGAGGATGATAGGCGGCGGGCAGCTGGACGAACGGCTGCGCCTCGCCGGCGTGGCGGTCGCTGTTCTTCGCAAACAGCGTCGTGCCGTTTGCCGTGTTCGTTCCGACGGCCACCATCGAGTCGCACATGGAACTAGGCTACCGCAGCGGCGCGGCGATCGCGGTAGCGGTAGCCTCGGAAGATGGCCGAAACCGGACTGTCTGCCCTCGGAGCGACGCTGACCGACTCGTTCTGCAAGGGCCTCGACCGCAGCGCGATCCTCGCGGCGATCGCGAAGCGCAAGACCGGACCCGATGCCGCAACGACCGTCGAGGCCGTCTGGGGGATCGAGGATCCCGCAGTGCTCGATCGACTGCTGCGACTGGGCCTGTCGACCGAGACCGTGGCGGCCCTCTCCCTCATGCCCCTGATCGAGGTGGCCTGGGCGGATGGTCGAGTCGACAAGAAGGAACGCGCCGCGGTGCTCGCCGCCGCCGAGCAGTATGGCCTCGAGCCGGGCGACGTCAGCCATCTGCTGCTCGAGGGCCGACTGTCCGAGCGACCCGGTTCGGATCTCCTCGATACCTGGAAGACGTACGTGCGGATGCTCACCCGAGCCCTCGATCGCGACACGCTCACGACCCTGCGCGGTGACTTGATGGCCCGCGCCCGACAGGTCGCGGAAGCCAGCGGCGGGCGGCTCGGTCTCGGATCGAAGATCTCGAGCCGGGAACTCGCGAAGCTCGACGAACTCGAGCAGGCGTTCTCGCTCTAACACAGCGTGGGAGCAGGACTTCACTTGCCGGGCATCGTCGTTTCCGAGTGCGAGATCGGGGTACCGGTCAGGCTCCTCTGCGATTCGCTCGAGGTCTGGGCCTATACGCGCGTGGCCCCCGACAAGAGCACTCCGAACGAAGACCTGGCGGGCGTGTTCGGCCACGAAGCCGGGCACTGGGTGCTCGCGGTGGCGGATGGCCTCGGCGGGATGCCGTCGGGCGACGAGGCATCGAGGCGGGCGATGAAAGCGCTGCGCAAGCACGTCGAGGACACCGAGCGCGACGTCCCGCTCCGCACGGTCATCATGGATGCATTCGAAGAGGCGAACCACGAGGTGCATGCGATCGGCGGCGGAGCGGGCACGACGTTCGCCGTCGTCGAACTTGCCGACGGACGCCTGCGTCCGTATCACGTCGGAGACTCCGCGATCCTGATCGTCGGACAACGCGGTCGGGTCAAGCTCGAGACGATCGCGCACTCGCCGGTCGGCTACGGGGTCGCGGCGGGGCTGATCGAACCGACGGATGCGCTGCATCGGGAGGATCGCCACATCCTCTCGAATCATCTGGGCGCGAACGACATGCACATCCAGGTCGGCAGCCCGATCGATCTGTCGGCGCGGGACACCGTGCTGCTGGCCACCGACGGAGTCTTCGACAACCTCCAGATCCAGGAGATCGTGGATCGGATCCGCAAGGGACCGCTCGAGGACGCGGCTCGCAGCCTGGCCGAGACCTGCGTGAAGCGGATGGCGCTCGAGGGCGGCGACGCTCCGGCGAAGTCCGACGATGCGACCTTCATCCTGATGCGGCGGGCAGGCCACACGGCGGCCGGAGACGCGGGCGAAAGATGAAGCGGCTGCGGCGGGGCACGAAGCTGGGCAAGTACCGGCTCGATCGGCGCATCGGTCAGGGCTCATCCGCCGAGATCTGGGTCGGTCGCGATCTGGTCGAGGATCGACGCGTCGCCGTCAAGGTGATCGCGCCATCGGTGGTGACCGAATTCGGCGCGGATGCGATCGAGCACGAGGCGCGCATTGCCGCGCACCTCGATCACGAAAACGTGCTGGGCATCCGCAACGCCGACTGGGCGGGCGAGCACTTCCTGCTGGTGACCGACGTCGCCTCGCGCAGTCTCGAGCGCTACGAGAGCGCGAAGCGCTCGGTTCCGCTGGCGCTCTCGATCATCCGCGACGCGGCCGCCGGACTCGCCTACGCGCATGGCATGCGGGTCATCCACCGGGACATCAAGCCCGCCAACATCCTGATCTTTCCCGATCGTCGGGCGAAACTCGGCGACTTCGGAACCGCCCGCTTCGCGCCGCGGAAGACCGGCTTCTTCACCGAGGTCGGCACTCTCGGCTACATGGCGCCCGAGCAGGCGTACGGCCGCCCCCGTTACGCGTCCGACGTCTTCAGTCTGGGGCTGACGGCGTATCAGTTGCTGGCGGGTGTGCTGCCGACGTGGCCGTTCGAATGGCCGCTCGAGTCCCACGAGCGATTCGAACAGCGCGTCCCGAAGGAGGTCCAGCCGGTGATCCGGCGCGCCCTCGAACTCTCGGTCGCGCGGCGCTGGCGTGACGGTCAGGCGTTCCATGACGCGCTCGTGCGCGCCCTCGATCAGGCCGAGCAACGCGAGACACCTGCGCAGAACGGAGCGACGCGACGGGTGCCGGCGAAACGCCGCAACCCCTTCGAACTCGAGACCCGCTGGTTCCGGCGCGAGTTCGGGGCGCGGCTCGGACTGCACTTCGATTGTTATCGCTGCGGCGGACCGATCGCCGAATCGATGCCGCACTGCCCGTGGTGTGGAACCGACGCCAACTCGTTCATCGAAGTGACGCGCGCGCCGATGGTCTGCCCGGACTGCGAACACGGTGTGCGGGCCGAGTGGAAGGCCTGTCCCTGGTGCTATTCGGGTCGCTTCGAAGGCAACGGCAAGAAGCCGCCCAGGGATCCGCACGCGACGCGAGCTTGCCGCCGGAAGGGCTGCAGCGGTCAACTGCGCCCGTTCATGCGCTACTGCCCGATGTGCAAGACCAAGGTGAAGCGGGCGTGGAGCGAACCCGACATGCCGCCCTGCCCGCGCTGCCGCTGGGCCAGCGCACCGCGCTGGCGGTTCTGTGCCTGGTGCGGCCGCAAGGACAACAAGGCGCTGAAGGTCGGGCGTCGGCGCTAGCGGAGCTTCAGCCGAGCACGCGCGCCACGCAGCCGGTCAGAGCAGACGGCCGCCATCGAGCACCAGCGTCTGCCCGGTGACGAACGAAGACGCCGCACTCGCCAGGTAGACGACCGCGCCGGCCATCTCGTCCGGCTCCCCCATGCGATGGAGCGCCGCTTCGGCGACCGCCGACTGGCTGATCCGCTCGTTCTCCCAGAGCGCCCGCGAGAACTCCGTCTTGATCAGTCCGGGCGCGATGCAGTTGACCCGGATGCCGTCGCGACCCCAGTTCTTCGCCTGCACCTGGGTGAGCATGATGACCGCCGCCTTCGAGACCGAGTAGCCGCCGATCACGTCCGAAGCCCGGAAGCCTCCGACCGAACTCACGTTGATGATCGAGCCTCCTTCGCCGTGCTCGAGCATCGCAAGCCGGGCGGCGTTCGACAGGATGTGGAGCGACTTGACGTTGGTGCTCATGATCATGTCCCAGGAGCGCTCGTCGATCTCGTGGATCGGGCCGAAGGTCGGGTTGGTGCCCGCGTTGTTGACGAGGATGTCGACGCGTCCGAGTTCAGCCTTCGTCACCGCAACGAGGGCCTCGAGATCTTCGGTCCGGCGCACGTTGGTCGGCACGGCGAGCGCGCGTCTTCCGGTCGCCTCGACGGCGGAAACCGCCTCGGCGAGCGCGTCGGGCTTGCGCGCGGCGATCACCACGTCGGCGCCCTGCTCCGCCAGCGCAATCGCGATCGAGCGGCCGATGCCACGGCTGCCACCCGTCACGATCGCGACCTTGCCCTCGAGCGAGAAATCGACGACCGCCATCGGGAACTCTCCTCTGTCCTCTGTCCGCTGTCCGCCATCCGTGTGACCGCCGAACCCATAGCACGCGAACGGCTCGCCACCGGACAGCCTGATAGACTCGCTCGCCATGCTCGAGTGGATGCGACGGAATCTGTGGATCTGGCCACTGGTCTTCGCACTGCTGCTCGGCGTTTTCAGCTGGTCGACCCTGCGTACGCTCGAGACGACCCGGCGCGAGCAGCTCAGGAGCGAACTCGAGACCACGCGCGACGCGGCCGTCGCGGCGATCCGGGTCTGGCAGCACGGGACCACGCAGTCCGTCGAACGGGTCGCGCGCGATCCGCGGGTCGTCGCTGCGGTCGCCGAGCTGGTCGAGACCTCGCGCCGATCGGGAGAGTCGATCGACGCGCTGAAGTCGGCCCCGCAATTCGATGAACTGCACGAACTGCTCGACGACTTCGCGACTGCGGGCGAGTTCGCGAACTGGGGGCTCCAATCGCCGAGCGGCTTCATGCTCGCCAGCGCCAATCCCGAGGCGCTCGGCCGCCGGCCGCGAGCGACGGCGGGTCTGATTCCGCGCGTGTTCGACGGCGAATCCATCTTCACACCGCCGATCCGCTGGGACAGCGGCGGCGCGGGGAGCGACGAAGCACCGCTCGTCACGATGATCGTCGCCGTCCCGGTGCGGGACCGCGACGGAGCCGTGATCGCGTCGCTCGGTTTCGGGCTGGATCCCGAGGCGGACTTCTCGCGATTGCTCCACATCGCCCGGCCCGGCAGGACCGGCGAGACCTACGGGTTCGATGCCGACGGCCTGATGGTCTCGCGCAGTCGATTCGAGGCTCAACTGCGCGATCTCGGACTTCTCCCCGCAGACGAGAACGTCACCTCCGCGCTCGCCATCCAGATCCGCGATCCCGGCGGCGATCTCACGCGTGGCTTCCAGCCGAGCGTGCCTGCGCTCGCCCGACCGCTGACGCGGATGGCCGCCAGTGCGATCGCTGGAGAAGCCGGCAGCGACGTGGAGGGCTATCCGGACTATCGCGGCGTTCCCGTCGTCGGCGCCTGGACGTGGTTGCCCGAGCTCGGGATGGGAATGGCCACGGAGATCGATGTCGCCGAGGCGTACGCGGGGCTGGTAGCCGTGCGCACACGACTGCGCGCACTGATCGGTCTGCTCGCGCTGGCTGCGCTCGGGATGTTCGGATACTCGTTCGTCGTGATGCGCCTGCAGGGTCAGGTCGCCGAGGCGAAACAGCTCGGTCGCTATCAGATCGAGCGGAAGCTCGGCAAGGGTGGCATGGGGACCGTCTATCTCGCCCGACATGCGCTCCTGCGTCGTCCGACCGCCATCAAGGTGCTCGACGGCGATCGCGCGGATGCCGAGGGGGTGGCGCGATTCGAGCGCGAAGTACAGGTCTCGAGTTCGCTGTCGCATCCCAACACGATCGAGATCTACGACTACGGCTACACGCCCGATGGAACGTTCTACTACGTGATGGAACTGCTGCGCGGGATCACGATCGGAACCTGCATCGAGTCGGATGGTCCGCAGTGCGAGACGCGGGTCGTGGCGATCATGAGCCAGGCCTGCTCGTCGCTGGCCGAGGCCCACCGGTCCGGACTGATCCACCGCGATCTCAAACCCTCGAACATCATGCTATGCGAGCGCGGAGGCCTGCTCGATTTCGTCAAGGTGCTCGACTTCGGCCTGGTGAGGCAGGAGTCCCAGGCCGAGGACGTCGCGCTGACTTCCGTCAATTCGCTGACCGGCACACCGCTCTACATGTCACCCGAGGCCGTCGAACATCCGGATCAGATGGATGTGCGCAGCGATGTCTATCAGCTCGGCGCGATCTTCTACTACATGCTCACCGGCAGCCACGTCTTCTCGGGGGCGACGCCCGTCGAGGTGCTCGCCCGACACATCTCGGAACCGCCCGAGCCTCCGTCCAGCCGACTCGGGCGCCCTGTGTCGGGGGATCTCGAGGCGCTGGTGCTGCGCGCCCTGTCCAAGAAGCCCGACGACCGGCCCGCCGACGCGGGAGCCCTGCTGGTCGAGCTCGAGGCCTGTCGCATCGAGGGTCGCTGGACGCAGGCCGATGCACGCGAGTGGTGGGCGCGCTGGGTCGGTGCGCATCCGGAGGGCGTCGATGGCGAAGGGGCCACGACCGGCTCGCTGCCCTCGGCCTGGGAGATCGACCTCCATCGGCGCAACGCGGCCAGCTGAGCGGGCGCGGTTCGCCCGGATGCGCGACGCGGGTCGGGGAGGCATGCTGGTGACCCGACGATCCCACACGAGGAGTTCCTCCCATGACCGGTTTCGTGATCCGACTCGCTCTCAACATCCTCGGCCTCTGGCTGGCCACAGAGATCGTCACCGGATTCGAGATCGAGGGCACGGGTTCGTTCATAATCGCCGGCCTGCTGCTCGGGATCGTGAACGCGATCATCCGACCGATCGTGCTGTTGCTGACGCTGCCGTTCACGATCGTGACCCTCGGCTTGTTCATCCTCGTCGTGAATGCCTTGATGCTGGCGCTCGTCTCGTCTCTGGTGGACGCCTTCCGGATCGACGGGTTCGGTGCGGCGTTGCTCGGCTCGATCATCGTCGGGCTGACGGGCTGGATCGGATCTTCGTTCATCGGGCCCCGCGGCAAGGTCGAGATCATGGTGGTGAGAAGCGGCGGACGCGATTGAACGCTCCGATCGAGCCTCGGCTCCGCACACGCGACCTCTTGCTGTATTCGCTGCCGGGGACGGGCGTCAGCTTCCTGTTCGCGCTCGTGCTCGTGATGTACATGAAGTTCGCGACCGACGTGCTGCACCTCGCGCCCGCGGTGATCGGCGCGATCTTCTTCGCTTCGAAGATCTGGGCCGCAATTTCGGATCCGATCACCGGACAGCTCTCGGATGCGACGCAGTCCCGACTCGGTCGGCGGAAGCCGTGGCTGCTCGCCTCGAGCGTGCCTCTCGGCCTGACCAGCATCGCGATGTGGGCGCCGCCGGAGGGGATGGGGGCGAGCATCCTCACGCTCTGGATCACGATCTCCGTGTTCGCCTTCTACACCGCCTTCACGCTGTTCGAAGTACCCCACATGGCACTCGGTGCCGAACTCACCTTCGACCTGCGAGAACGCAACCGCGTCTTCGGGACGCGCCAGCTGCTGCGCAGCATCGGGCTCTTCGCCGCCTTCGGAATCGGCAGTGCACTGCTCGAGGACTCGAGCACCGCGCGCACGAACGCCTTCTGGCTCGCGATCGGAGCCGGCGTGTTCACCACCGTGACGATCGTGGCCGCCGTCCTGCGTCTACCGGCAGAGCGCGTCGACCACTCGCGTCGCGGCGGGAGCAGCCTCTACGCATCCCTGCGCGATGTCGCCCGAAATCCCCACGCGCGGATCCTGCTGTTCGTCTTCTTCATCGAGCAGATGGGGATCGGTGGCATCGGTGTGCTCGTCCCGTATGTCGTCGAGTACGTGATCAAACGACCGGACATGATCTCCGAGATGCTGATCATCTATGTGACGTGCACGGTCGGGTCGATCCCGGTCTGGGTCTGGCTGGGCGGACGCTACGACAAGCGCTCGCTCTGGATCTTCGCCATGTGGATGAGCCTCGTCGGCTTCGGATCGCTGCTCTTCGTCGGCGAGGGGACGCTCGGCATCATGGTGTTCTGCGCTCTGCTCGCAGGCACGGCCGGCGGGTGCGGGCCGACTCTCGGTCAGGCCATCAAGGCCGACGTGATCGACTGGGACGAATACGAGACCGGCGAGCGCAAAGAGGGCGCGTACTTCGCGGCCTGGAGTTTCACGAGCAAGCTCGCCGCCGGTGTCATGATCGGCCTGGTCGGCGTGTCGCTCCAGACGGCGGGATTCGAGGAGGGAGCCGATCAGCCGGAGGTGGTGCGCAGCACGATGCTGTTCCTGATGGGAGGCATGCCGGTGCTGGGGCTCGGACTGGGGATCCTGATCTTCCGGCGCTTCACACTCGATCGCGCCGAACACACGCGGATCCGCGACGCGATCGAGCGCGGCGTGAATCCCGGCGCCTCGCGGACCCGCTGAGCCACGCACGGACTGCACTCCGTTCGGAGACCGATCAGACGAGCAGCTTGGCTTCGAGGCGCCGGTGCGTGTTCCGCTCGATACCCGCCGAATGCGCCCACTCGACGACACTTCCGTGCTCGGCCTTCACCTTGGCGAGAAACAGCTCCATCGCGGCCGGATCGGCGTCGTAGGCATCGGCGGGCATGCTCTGCATCATGCTCTGATACGTGCCGCTCGAATTCAGCCTCTCGTTGATGCGATCGATGTTCTGCCGGCTGAACGCATAGTCGGCGACGATCGTCGCCTCGGGGACGCCGAGCAGCGACAACAGCACGGCGGAGATCACCCCCGTCCGATCCTTGCCGGCCGCGCAGTGGAAGACCGCCGGCGATTCGCAATCCGCCAGGATGCGAACCACCTCGACGATCGGCTCGCGGGCGAATGTCAGCATGTAGAAATACAACTCGCCCATGCTGGCGGGCATCTTGAACTCCGAGCGCGCTTCGGCCTGCGAGCGGGTCTGTCGGAACAGCGGTACGGGCAGTATCTCGGCCTGCTCGGCGATCGCCCCGCAGCCGTTCTCCTCGACTTCGACGGGCGAGCGGAGATCGATCACGGTCCGCAGCCGGAGTTCGTCGCGGAGCTTCTCGAGATCGGTCGCCGTCAGATGCTGCAGGCCGTCCGAGCGGAAGACGCGCCCGCCCCGCATGCGACGACCGTCGGTCGTCGCGTAGCTGCCGAGATCGCGGAAGTTGAAACAACCTTCGAGTTCGACCCAGGCTGCCAGATGTTCATGCTCTGCCATCGTCTCTCCCACTCTGGACGTTCGCGCAGCGCCGACCTGCGAGTCACTCGCCGGTGAAGTCGGGCTTGCGCTTCTCCTTGAAGGCACGCGGACCCTCTCGCGCATCGCGCGACGTCATCACCGCCGCCGACACTTCGTTCTCGATCGCATAGGCGTCGGCGAGCGGCAGACCGCTCGAACGCATCACGCCTTCCTTGATCTTGCGGACGGCGAGCGGCCCGTTCGCGGCGAGCTTCGCCGCGAGTTCGAACGCCTTGTCGAGCAACTGCTCGCGCGGAACCACGTAGTTGAGCAGCCCCATCTCGAGTGCCTGCTGCGCGCTGAAGGGATCGCCGATCATCAGCATCTCGAGTGCTTTCGCGTACGGGATCTGGCGTGGCAGGCGTGTGATCGATCCGCCTCCGGGCAGCAGACCGACCTTCGCTTCGGGAGTGCCGAAGATCGCGTGCTCGGCCGCCACGCGCAGATCGCAGGCGTTCATGATCTCGGTCCCGCCCCCGAGCGCACGGCCATTCACGGCGGCGATCACGGGCTTGTAGAGCTCGAAGCCGCGCAGGATGGCATCGGTGAACTGCGTGAGATCGGCCATCAGCCGGTGATCCCACTCGTCCTCGGGCTGACGCGCACCGGTCATCAGGGGCATGGTGCGCTTCAGGTCGCCGCCCGCGCTGAAGTCCTCGTCGCCGGCACCGGTCAGGATCGCGCAGCGCAGCGAGGCGTCGTCGCGATAGCCACGCCACGCCTCGGCGAGCTGCACCAGCATCTGCGGACTGAGGCAGTTCTTCACCTCGGGTCGGTTCATCGTCAGGATCAGGATGCCGTCCCGCTTCTCGACCAGCAGGTGACGCGCCGAATCGACCACGCCGTTCTCCTCTCTTCTCCGATCCGGGGCTTCACCAATGCGGGGATCTGCTGCCAGCGCGGCACCGCACCCGTCAATCCTGCTCTTCGTCCTCGAAGACGCCGGGCTGGGCGACGATCTGATGCGGCAGCGCCTCGCGAGGCGGAGAGGACGACTCGGGGACCAGATCGTTCAGCTGATCGATGAACTCGCGCAGCCGCCCCACTTTGCGTCGCTCGACGCGCAGCGCGATGCGCGCGAAGCCGGGCAGTTCGCCCTCCTCCACCGGATGCGGATCGGCGACTTCGATGCGCCCCGACTCCAGCAGATCGGCGAACTCGACATTCAGGCGTTCGAGCTGTTCACCGTCCGGTGCGCGGTGGACCCGGATGAGCAGCCGGTCGCGCACGATCCGGCTCGAGTGGTAGTTGCTGTAGAAGCCGAGCACCTCGGCGACGGCAGCCTCGACGTCGTCGGTCACTTTGAAGAGCGAGAAGTCCTCGTGCCCGATCAAGGCGCGGCTGCGCAGATGCGAGTCGAGGTACTCCTGCCAATCGCGCCAGTAGGATCCGCCGGGCTCGTCGACGAACACGACCGGCACGATCTCGCTCTTGCCGGTCTGGATCAGGGTCAGCGCTTCGAAGCCCTCGTCGTGGGTCCCGTAGCCACCCGGGAACAGCACGATCGCGTGCGCCTCCTTGACGAACATCACCTTGCGCGTGAAGAAGTAGCGGAAGTTGATCAGCTTCTCGTCGCCTGCGATCGTCTCGTTGGCACTCTGCTCGAACGGCAGGCGGATGTTCACACCGAACGACGCCTCGCGACCCGCCCCGCCCTGGGCCGCGGCCATGATGCCGCCACCGGCGCCGGTGATGACCATCCAGCCCTCGTCGACGATCCGCTCGGCGAACGCGAAGGCCTGGCTCCAGTCGGGATGATCCGGCGCGGTGCGCGCGCTGCCGAAGCAGGCCACCTTGCGCAGCTGCTCGTACGGGGCGAAGACCCGGAAGGCGTGACGCAGTTCCTTCAACGCGTTGTTGAGCAGACGGACGTTGCCCGACGTCGTGTCATCGCCCGCGAGACGCGTGGCCGTGACGATGATCTGGCGAAGCGATTCGACGTGATCGGAATCGGGATCGAGTGCGTACAGACGCTGCAACTGAGCAAGCAGGCCATCGATGCTCTCGGCGAGCGACGCGTCGCGGACATCGTAGCGGCGCTTGCCGGATTGACTCATGGGCGGGAGGATAGCGGTCGGATCGGCCGTGCGATCGCCGATCCATGGGTCGGCAAGCTCCGACGCCAGCGGATCCGGCGGTGCTAGCGTGGCCGGAGCGATCGTCCGGAGCACGCTGCGTCACGGGCTCTGCGGTCGATCCCGATCGGAGCGAGATCGCATGCAGGATCCGGCAGAACTGCGTCGGCACCGTGAGGCGGTCGTCCGTCTCCACATGGAGGCCGAGAACGTCCACGATTTCGACGCCGTGATCGGGACGTTCCGCCACCCGCGCTACGAGTTGATCGGCACCGATCGGGTGCACGACGGCGGAGCGGCCGTGCGCGAATACTTCCGAAGCAGTCGCCTTTCGTTTCCCGATCAGCGCAACGAACTGATCGCCCTGCATCACGCCGACGACGCCGTGATCAGCGAGTTCTGGCTGCTCGGCACCCATCGCGGGAACCTGGGATCACTGGCACCGACCGGCCGCAATTTCCGATGCCGGATGACCGCGTTCTTCCTCTTCGAGGGCCGCGATCTGGTGTGCGAGCGCGTCTACTTCGACTCCGGGACGATTCGCAGGCAGCTGACCGAGCCGGCCTGAGCGCGCGACGGACCGCGTCGGCGTCGCAGGCCGTGGCGCCCCGCCAGAGATCCGGCCTCAACCCGCCTGGAGCTGCGGGAGCAGCAGCGTCGCGAGCCCGAGCACGAGCGCGAACCCGCACACGTCCGTCACCGTCGTGAGCAGCGGACCGGAGGCCAGGGCCGGATCGACCCTGAGCCGCCGCAGCACCAGAGGGATCACGCCTCCGAGCGATACCGCCACCATGGTGTTGACCATCAGCGCGAAGCCGACCACGAAACCCAGATAGGGGTTGCCCTTCCAGAGGAACGCAACGAGCGCGATCAAGAGGCCGAGCGCCAGGCCGTTCAGGATCCCGACCGAAATCTCCTTCATCCAGACCCGCACGGCGTCCACGGGTCGGATCAGGCCGAGCGTCAGTTCGCGCAGGCTGACCGCGACCGCCTGATTGCCCGAGCTGCCGCTCATGTCGGAGATGATCGGCAGGAAGACCGCGAGCGCGATCACCGCCTGCACGGTCTCCTGGAACGCCGCGATCACGCTGGCCCCCATCAGGTTCAGCAGGATGTTGACCGAGAGCCACGAGAGCCGCCGTCCCGAGCGCGTGAGGATCGGCATCGTGCGCAGCTCTTCACCGCCGATGATGCCCTGCGTCTTCAGGTGGTCGTTGCCGGATCGGTTCTCGAGCGCCTGTCGGACGTCCGAGGCTTTGAGCACGCCGATCAGTCGATCCGTCTCGTCGACGACCGGCAGCCCCACGAAGCCGTACTGCTCGAACACGTCGCGAAGCGTGTCGAGGCGATCCGCCACCTGGACGCGCAGGGGATCCGCGATCATCAGCGACCGGAGCGCGGCGCGCGGATCCGCGAGCACGAACTCGCGCAGCGGGACCACACCGACCAGCCGCTCTTCCGGCCCGGTCACGTAGGCGTACTGCACGTCGTAGCCCGCGTAGTGCTCGCTGTTCTGACGCAGGTCTTCGATCACGTCCGAGAAGCGTGAATCGGCCGGATAGTGGAGATACTCGGCGATCATCAGGCCGCCCGCGGTGTCGGACGGATAGGCGGAGAACTGCCGTGCGATGCTCGCCTCGGCGGGCGCCATCGCGTCGAGGATCTGCTCGGCGCGCGCATCGCCGATGTGGGCGAGCACGTCAGCCCGGCGATCGCTCGGGAGTTCGCCGAGCAACGCGGCTGCGCCGGCGTTCGAGAGCAGCTCGACCAGATCCGCGGCCTGCGACTCGGGAACCGAATCGAGCACCTGGCTGGCGCGCTCGATCGGGAGCATCTCGAGCGTGCGGCGCCGCATGTCCTCGTCGAGATTCGCGAACGCGCGCGCGGTATCCCCCGACGACAGATCCTCGATCAGCGCATCGAGATCGTCGCCGCGCTCGCCCGCTGCCAGCTCGGCGAGCTCGATCCAGGGCTCGGACGTCCGCTGCTCGTCATCGGCCATCGACCCACCCCCTGGCGATCGGCACGTCCTGTACGCGGCTCGCTGAACCCGACGGCGACACCGAGCGACGGAGATGCACGCTAGCGGGTGGCTGCGCGTCGAGCGAAGGGCGGTGCCCCCCCCTTGTTGTCGGCGTCTCAGCCGGAACCCTGAGCAACGACCCGGTTCTTTCTTCTTCTATCTGTCTATATCGGGCGCCGCACGACGACTCGGATCGAGGCTGCCGATCCACCGCGAACCGTCGCCGAACCCGGACCCGTCACACCGACCCCGGCCACGAGCCACCGTGCCCTTTGCCGACGCGCCACATCTGTTAGGATCCGCCGCTCGGATGGCACCTCCCCGGTGCCATACCCCAGGTCGGAATACCCCGGAACTGCAAGGGGCTCCCACGCGCGCCGGTAGCTCAGCTGGATAGAGCATCAGGCTTCGAACCTGAGGGTCGGGGGTTCGAATCCCTCCCGGCGCGCCACAACGGGCACGGCACCACGCGTGGCCGAAGCGAATCAGCGTGGACTGCGCAGGCGTGGATTCGGTAGCGAGCGGCGCGAAGCGGCCTCCGGCCGCGCAGTGCAATCCGGCGAAGCCGGATCGCGAATCCCTCCCGGCGCGCCATCGCGGGCAATGCATCACGCGAACCTGAAGTGGTCCAACGTCGACTGCGCAGGCGTGGATTCGGTAGCGAGCGCAGCGAGCGGCGCGAAGCGGCCTACGGCCGCGCAGAGCAATCCGGCGAAGCCGGATCGCGAATCCCTCCCGGCGCGCCAACGCGGGCACAGCCTGCGTGAGCCTTGGCGTCACAACATGAACTGCGCAGACGCGGATGCGGTCGTGAGCGAAGCTCGCCCATGAATCCCCAGCGGCATTCCTCTCAAAGCCGAAGGTCAGTGCGCTTCGATGGCGTCGTCTTCAATTCTCGGATTCGGACATCGCCGTTCGAGAGCACTCGGGTCGGCATTGCCTGCAGGGGACTCCCCGCCTTCCCGCGTATCCAGTTCCGTTCCCGATGACCGCCCGTGACATCCGAGCAACGACGTAGCCCCGGGCGATCCTGCGTGCAGAGGCGCGAGCGCGATGAGGCAGGGCGGCCGGCTTCGCTTCCGCATACGGAATCTTCCACCGTACTGTCGCCAGGGAAGCTCGACCGCGCATCGCTGCACCTAGCAACCATCCGGTCGCGGGCGCGACAGATTGATACACTCGGCTATGTTGCGCGCAAGGGGGAGGCATGCCGCGAGTCCGCGGACGAGAGGTTCTTCTGAGGCTGTTCGCGTTGTTCACCGCTGGCCCCCTGGCAGTTCTCGTCGCCGATGTGGGCGTCGCAGAGCCCCTGTTCTTTCGTTCGTTTGCAGCCGGAAATCGGCCAGCCGCCGTCGCGGTTGCGGACCTCGACGGGGATTCCCTCCCGGACCTGATCGTCGCCAACGCGAATGGCAACGACGTGAGCGTACTCCCGGGCACCGGTGATGCGAACTTCGGCGCGGCGACGGCGTTCGCGACGGGCTGGCATCCCGTTGCGGTCCTCGCCGCCGACCTCGACGGCGACGGCGCCATCGACGTTCTCACCGCCAACGCGCTCGGAAACGACATCAGTGTCCTCCGTGGCAATGGCGATGGCTCGTTCCAACCCGCCCTTTCCCTTCTCGCCGGTGACGCCCCCAGCGAGTTCGTTCTGGTCGATCTGAATGGGGATGACCTCGCAGATCTGGTGAGTGCCAATGGCGCGGGCGACGACGTGAGCGTGCTGCTGGCCCTCGGTGATGGCACATACATGCCTGCAGTCTCGTTTCCGGTCGGACGCGAACCGCTCCGCGTGTTGGCTTCCGATTTCGACGGCGACGAGATCATCGACCTGGCCACCAGCAACAGAGCCAGCTCCGATCTCAGCGTGCTGCTCGGGAACGGTGACGGCACCTTCGCGCCGGCCCGATCGATCGCAACCAGCCTCTCCCCGACCGACCTGGCGATCGACGATTTCGATGGAGACTCGATTCCCGACGTGGCCGTCACATTCCAATCCGGTGGCGTCGACGTACTCCGCGGTCACGGAGACGGTTCGTTCGGTCCACCTGCTTCCTTCCCGGCCGGACCCAACCCTTCGTCGATCGAAGCGGCCGACTTCGATCATGACGGGGCGCGTGACCTCGTCGTCGCGAATGGTGTCGGGAACGAGGCGACCATGCTCCGCGGCAACGGTGACGGCACCTTCGATGCGCCACAGCGGCACCCCGCTGGCCTCTATGCGGTGTTCCTCACCGTCTACGACGTCGATCGGGATGGCAACGAGGACGTCGTCACGGCGAACTTCAATGGAAACAACGTCACCGTGCTTCGCGGGCTCGGGAACGGGACCTTCGAGGGTGGCCATTCGGTTCCGGCCGGTCATGGCGCCCGTTCCATCGGGGTCGCGGACTTCGACGGTGATTCGGTGCTCGACCTCGTCACGGCGGACGTGTGGGCGGACACCGCGAGCGTGCTGCTCGGACGCGGAGATGGAACCTTCGCTTCGCCCGTGGCGTACGCCACCGGCAGATCTCCGCGCGGGGTCGCCGTCGGCGACTTGAATGGCGACGATGCGACCGACGCGATCGTGACGAACGGAGGAACTGGCGACCTGAGCGTGTTGCTCGGCCGCGGCGACGGGACCTTCGAGCCGGCCATCAGCTACCCGGTCGACGATTTCCTCGACTCGATCAGGTTGATCGATCTCGACGACGACGGCGCGCTCGACGCCGTGAGTCTCGGCTACAGCGTGTGGATCTCGATGGGACGGGGCGACGGCAGCTTCGAGCTTCCGATCTCCCTTTCGACCGGAGCGCTTCCGGTCTCCGTCACGTTCGCCGACTTCACTGGAGACGGGGCCCTCGACATGGTCGTGGCCGATCACTCCAGCGACTCGTCGCTGCTGGTGGGCGACGCGGAGGGGCGGTTCAGTGCTCCAGTCCCGCTGGGACTGCAGGTCCCGCACGCTCTGGTCGAGTCGGGCGACATGAACCTCGATGGCACGATGGACCTGGTCGGCATGACGACTTCCAGCGGGGATGTCGCCATCCTGCTCGGGAACGGGGATGGGACCTTCCAGCCCGCGGTGCGGCATCGGGCCGGATCACTCGAGACAGCGCTTCTCGTTGCCGACCTCGACGGCGATGGGTTCCTGGACGTCGTAGCTGCGCTCGGGAACCGCGGTTACTCGACCATGCTTCTCGGCAACGGGGATGGCACGCTGCAGCCAGCCATCCGATTCGTCGCGGGTGCGTTTCCAGTCGGGCTTGCGGTCGCGGATCTCGATTCGGACGGCGAACTGGACCTCATGGTTGCGAACGCGACATCGTCGGACGTCACCGTGTTCCTGAATCTTCGCACGCCGCTTCCGGTGGAGATCGACATCAAGCCGCACCAGGCTCCGAATGTGATCAACCCGAACAGCACGGGGCTCGTGGGCGTGGCGCTTCTCGGGTCGGCCTCGTTCGACGTGCACGGCGTGATCTTCGGGTCGCTCACGTTCGGGCCGTCGGGCGCATCGCCCCATCGATCTGTCAGCAAGTTCCGCGACGTCAACCGGGACGGGTTTACGGATCTCGTCTCACACTATGAAGTTCGCGACACGGGGATCCGGGTCGGTGACCGGGACGCATGCCTGAGCGGAGAACGGATCGATCGAACGCGCTTCGTGGGATGCGACGCAATCCGCACTCGACCCCCGGCTCGGGGCATGCGTCCGTGGTTCCACTGGCTGCGGCACTGGAGCCCGCGCGACCAGCGAAGGTCTGACTCCGGGCGGTCGTTGGCGCCCTGATAGGGCGACATGCCACTTCGCAATCGCCGGATCGTTCGGAGTGAATGAGGGACGGGTGCGCTCGATCCCACCACGACCGATTGCGATGCGCCGAATCGTTCGTCGCCTTCCTGCAGTCGCCAAGCAGGTCCTTCATCCGGGTTCGTCGGAGACGAGACCCGGACGTCGCGCGACACATCCTCGGGTGGCGGGAACTCGCCGCTCGGTCGCCACCGCCGGGCGGAACCATCGACGGAATCGACGAACTCCTTGGTCTGTCGGACGACTGTCCATTCGATCGGTCGACCGATCACGACGAACCGCAGCTCGCGAATGAGCCTCCGATATATCAAGAGGGCTCCGTGCGCCGAGGGTCATTCGAGCGGCCGGCCAGCCCGAGCCGGTCTCGAGGACGGCGGCTTCTGGCCTGCGCGCGCTGGTCGATCACGACGATCGATGGGGTGCGCGGCGTTCACCGCGTTGAGATCGTGGTCGGGCTCGAGCGGTGCCAGCCGAGACGCCGCTTCATCCACAGCACAAAGGGAAGCACCCAGACCAGCTCGTACCCGAGCCCGCAGATCGGCCAGGTGACGATCGGCGCGCAGCCCTCGAACTCGGCCCCGGTCGTGAGACGACCCGAGAGGCAGGCCTCGAAGTCTCCCGGCTCGATGCCCGTCTCGTCGAGACGGAAGAACGCCGTCACGTCTGCGAAGCCGTCGCCGTCGAGATCTCTTGGCCGACGGGGCACGATGAAGCGGGGCGTCGCGCCGGCCGGGCCGAACGTGAGCGAATCGAGGTCGATCTCGTCCGGGTCGATCGCGGCCGAGCCTCGAATCGTCACGTGAATCGTCGCTCGGCCCATCTCGAGCATGCGCCACGGGAGGACGCGCGGCACGACCTCGATCGTCGCGCGGAGCCGCGACACGTTTTGCAGGACGAAGACGTCGTGCATCGTCTCGAGCGAGAGAGTCCGGCGGGTCAGCAGAACGTCCGTCGACCCGTTGCCATCGACGTCCGCGAAGACGGCCCCCGTGAGCTCGTCGAGCGCCCGATACGCCTCGGCGGGCTCGAAGGATCCGTCACCGCGCCCGCGGAGCAGCCACACGTTCTCTTCCCGGACCCAGGTCACGAACAGGTCGGTCACACCGTCGAGATCGAGATCGGTGAAGCGCGGGATGGCGGTCGACGGCGTTCCGGGATCGAGCGTCGACGCGCTGTACGAGCCGTCGGGCTCTGCGAGATAGAGCTCGAAGAGGCCGCTCTTCGACCCCGCGACGAAGTCGAGGAGCCCGTTCCCGTCGACGTCGGCCGCGTCGATGGTGAGGAGATCGAGATAGGATGGCAGCTCGATGGGCGCGCCGAACTTCCGGTCACCACGCCCTGGGAGGATGGACACACCCGGGATCCGGCTGTAGTGCGCACGACCATTGACCGTCACGAGGTCGAGGATGCCATCGTCGTCGGCATCGACGACCATGGTCGCAGCGGGGTTGAAACTCAGGCTGACGTTGTCGGGTATCTGCGCGAACGTGCCGTCCCCGAACCCTTCGAGCACCGCCAGGGGGAATCCCGACCCGACGGCGATCAGGTCGAGGTCACCATCTCCGTCCATGTCCGCGAGATCGATCACGTCGCCGATCAGCCGCGGATCGGGCCACGACCACCCTTCGTCGAATCGGCCATCCCCGTGGCCGTGCAGAACGACCACGTCGCGCGGGACGCCCCGCCGTGCGATGAGGTCGAGCGAGCCGTCTCCGTCCACATCGCCCACCACGGCAGGCC
Organism: bacterium; assembly: GCA_031413515.1. Classification (GTDB taxonomy): domain Bacteria; phylum Myxococcota_A; class UBA9160; order UBA9160; family UBA4427; genus TMED88. The sequence continues at coordinate 1,701 of JANOFF010000037.1, read as the reverse complement.
CCCTCAAGAAGGACGAGAGCTGCGAGACGACCGGCTCCTCGAACCCGGCGCGACCATCGCCGACACGAACCTGCAGGTCCGTGTCGTTGTAGCTGGACGAGAGGACATCCGGCAACGCATCTCCCGTCACGTCGATCGCGGCGAGAAGGCCCGCGTGCCGGACGACGACATGCATACCCGCCGAGAGGAACTGACCGTCGCCGCGGCCGACCAGGACATCGGTGCCGTCTTCGAAGACCACACCACCGACCAGGTCGGGTCGCCCGTCATGATCGAAGTCGACGCTGTGGAGATGGTCCAGTCCCGAGGCGGTGGCGGCCACGATCGGCTCGGCGAAGCGACCGTCGCCGCGACCGAGCCACACGCGAACGGCGCCGCCCCAGGTGACCGCGGCAGCCGCAATATCGTCGGTGCCGTTCGAGTCGAAATCGCCAGTGACCACCGAGCCGGCCCACGGGAGCGGTATCGGCTCACCGAACGGCTCGAACCGCCCATCACCGAGCCCTCGCATCACGTCCACGCGACCGTCGAAGCGTGCCGCCGTTGCCAGATCGAGCACGCCGTCGCCATCGGCATCGAGTGTCGCGATGGAAACGACCCAGACACCAGGCAGCAAGTCGATGCTCGGCGAAAAGGTGCCATCGCCCCGACCGAGCGCGACGGTGACACCGCCCGAGGTTGCCATCGCCAGGTCGGGAGCGCCGTTGGCATCGAAGTCGGCGGCGACGATGTAGCCCGGACCAGGGCCCGTCGCGACGACCTCGGGCTCTCCGAACGTGCCGTCGCCTCGGCCCAGCAGTACGCTCGCGGTCTCCCGGTATTGATTGGTGATGGCGAGGTCGACGATGCCGTCGCCATCGAAGTCGGCCAGCGCGCCCGCGCTCGCCTCGACGGCGTTCTCGATGGGGATCGCCACGCCGAACGTGCCGTCACCGCGCCCGAGATGCAGCGTCGTGAGAAAGGGCGGCTGCCGGTTGCCCGCCACCAGATCCAGCACACCGTCGCTGTTCATGTCGGCGAGCGCGATGTGGATCGAGCAACAACGTCCGAGCGAAGCCGCGAAGACGGGCACGCGTTCGCCCTTCCCGACGGCCCGCAGAACCGTGTAGCTGTCGGCATCCGCGACGACGACGTCGACCAGGCCGTCGCCATCCAGATCACCGAACTCGACGTCCTCCCCTCCGGCCACAAAGCGCGGGGGGAACACGCCGGCCTCGGCGAGTTGGGCGCTGCTCCAGATGAGCGAGAGACCGGCAGCGACGTACACACCGACAGCGCGCGATCGGGCTCGATGGACCCAGGACATGGGCACCCCCCTTGACGCCGACTCGGCAAGTTGATGCGGGGCCGAGACGGACGATTGGATCTGCTTCGGGGGGTTCCTCGACCGTGCGTGCAGCCGAATGGCCGTCGAAGGCTAGCAGCATCGTCGTGATCTCCATAGGTCTGCAAGATGATGTTCTCGATCGAATCGAATCATCTCTCGAATTGGAGACCTGACGCGCAATCTCGACCGCGAGAGCCGAATCTCGCAATGCCTGCCTGCCGATCGTCCGATGCTGACCTCGCATGATCATCTCCGCCGCCTGCGCGACCGCTCCATTGCCTGGACCACGCCTCCCTCGCTTCGCCCGGTCGCATCGCTGAACGTTCTTCCACTCGTGCGGACGAGCGTTGGCAACCATCCAGTCGCGGTGTTGG
>JANOFF010000036.1:0-89620 GCA_031413515.1 bacterium | reverse complement strand
TGAGTGCGCCGGAGCTTCGCTGTCAGCAGACCGTCGAGGCCCTCGCGCTTGCCACCGACTGCGTGGTCGAGGTCGACGATCGTCTCGCCGAGGGCGAGGGGGTCAGGCAGATGCTCGAGCTCTTTCCGAGCGGCGAGAGCGGATCCGTCCTGCTCTGCACCCACGCCTCGACGATCACTTCGGCACTTACGGTCCTCGAACTCGCCGAGCCCGAGCGCGGCGAGCGCATCCCCTGCAAGAAGGGCTCGGTCTGGACACTCGAAGGCGGCGGCGCCGGCCCGACGCGCGCCGGCTACTTCGAGCCCGTGAAGCGCACGGCGAGCGGTCGTGGTCCGACCTACGAAGAGCGGGCCTCGATGCGCGCGCGCACCGTCCGGGCCGCCGTGCTCGACCTCGGCAGCACCTCGTTCACGTTGCTGGTGGCCGACGTGACGGGAGACGGCGAGATCCGGCCGCTCGTGCGCGAGAAAGTGATGCTGCGACTCGGGGCGGCGATCAGCGTCGGCGGAGACATCTCCGAAGAAGTCACTCGACGCGCGATCTCGGTCGCGCGCCAGCTGCACGGGGTCGCCGAGCAGGAGAAAGCCCAGCTCTTCTTCGCGGTGGCAACGGCCGCGGTCCGGGAGGCCCGGAACGGTCGGGAGATCGCGGCGCGCATCAGCGGTTCGATCGGGAAGCCGGTCCGCATCCTGTCGGGCGAGGAGGAGGGGCGGCTGATCTTCCACGCATTCCGCCAGCGGATGGAGCTCGGCCCCGAGCCGGTGCTCGGCCTCGATCTCGGCGGCGGCAGTCTCGAGTTGGTGGTCGGCAGCTCCCGGGGCATCGAGGTCGAAGCGACTCTTCCGCTCGGGGCGGTGCGGCTTTCGAGCGAATTGGTGCACGGTGATCCGATGCCGGTTGCCGACGCGCGCGCGGTGCGGGGGCGCGTCCGCGAACAGCTGGCGAAGCATCGCGCGGCGATCCTCGCCGCGAAGCCAGTGGGCGCGATCGCCGCGGGGGGCGCGGTGCGCGCGCTCGGACGCCTGGTCGCCGAGCGACGGGGCGGGCGGCGTGCGCAGAAGCTCCGGATCCCGGCGGATCGGCTCGGCAGACTCTCCGACGAACTGCTGGCCAGCACGCACGCCGAGCGACTCGCGATGCGCGGCGCGAGCCGGCCGCGCGCGGACCTGATGCCGATCGGCGCACTGATCCTGCGTACGGTGGTGGCGGAACTCGAGCTCGACGGCCTGACGGTCTGTGACTGGGGGCTCCGCGAGGGTGTGCTCCTCGATGCCGTCGCGCGCGAGGTCGACGCCCCGATCGTCGGCTGAGAGATCTGCGCGGAGTCGTCGTGCCACTCTTGTCTCGCGCGCGCGGATGGGAGATTCTGGCCGGATTCCATGGGCCGCGCCCGGATGGCTGTCGTCATCCGAGTAGCCCGATCGATCGATGGAGTCCCGAGCCGTGTCCGATGTGAACTCCGCCTCGATCCGATCGATCGCCGTGTTGCGGCTGGCTCTCGGTTTCGTCTTCGTCTATTTCGGTCTGCTGAAGTTTTTTCCCGATCTCAGCCCCGCGGAAATGCTTGCGACCCAGACGATCATGCGGTTGTCGTGGCAGTGGTTGGACGCCCAGACGGCTCTGTTCCTGCTCGCCGTCTTCGAATGCGTGATCGGCCTGGGTTTCCTGCTCGACGTCCTTCCGCGCTTGCTTCCGGTGCTGTTCTTCGCGCACATGCTCGGCACGGCGGTGCCGCTGTTCGTGATGCCCGAGTTCGCTTTCAAGATCGCCCCGTTCGCGCCGACTCTCGAAGGGCAGTACATCATCAAGAACCTGGTTCTCGCGGCAGCGGGCTGGGTGGTGCTCGCTCCCGGTCTGATGGCTGCGGGTCGAGGATCCGTCCCGCTGCGGCGGGCCGAGCTGGAGGGCTCGATGTGACTTCGCGCTGGATTCGTGCAGTCGTGCTGCTCGGCGTGGCTGGGCTCGCGTTCGCAATCGCTCGCACGTACGAGACGTACCGCGGCACGGACCACAGCCGTGTGCCGCGGCTCGCCGCGGTCTCATCGGCACCCGTGGAGACGCGCGATCCAGCAGCGCCGATCGCCGACATCCCGACCGCATCCGTCGCGGCAGGCCCGCCTCCCACCGTTCCCGCGGCCGACGACGGACTGCTCATCTATCCCACGGTCAGCAAGGGTGCGCGAACTCCCTTCGACCTGTGGCGCTACTACGGCCGCGGTGCCTCGTCGTTCGGGACGCCGGAGCTGCCGATGCGCTTCGAACAGTGGCTGAGCTTCCACCGCAAGCAGAAGCCCGAGTTGATGCGGGACGTCCGCGCCTACATGGCGGGGCGATACGACTGGAACGGCAAGGCGATCCCCGGCCAGTTCATGTCGGGCGGCAAGCCGATCATGCAGGGGCCGGTGGCTCGGCTGGATCCGGGCATCGCGTCCTTCGCCGATCTCGCGGCTCTGCGACCGGACGAGATCAAACGCCGCGATCTCTTTCCCTACAAACCGCTCGCCCATCCGCTGCAGTCCATCGCCCACATGGTGTTCCCGCCGTTCTGGGTGGCGGTCCATCCGGAGCACCTGCGCATCGACGTCGACATGGACATCCCCTCCGAGTACCTGCCTGAATTTCCGCCCCCGCTGTTTCTCTCGACCCACAAAGAACTCGGGGATGTGGCGGGCGGTCGCGAGATCACGTTCGACAACTATTTCGAGATCTTCGATGGCCTGCTCACGCCCGAACAGATGGAGGGCCTGAAGGAGTTGCTCCGTCCCACGGCGACCACCTGGTTCAACCAGACGGATCACCGGATCACCGAGGCTCCGAGCCGTGGCGTCGCCTGCTTCGACTGCCACGTGAATGGTCACACCAACGGGGCCTTCGAACTCGCCCCGGATTCACGACCCAACATGGCGAGGTTGCGCACGGACACGCCGACGATGCGGGGCAACTACAACCTGATGCAGCTCTCGTCGAAGCGATCGATTCGCAGCATGGATCACTTTGCCGAAGTCGAGGAGTACTTCGACGGCGACCCCGGCATGCAGCAGGCGATCGGACCGCGCGCCGTGAAGACCGAGGTCACCAACCGCATGGGCGACTTCAACGCGATCATCGATCTGCCGCCGGCCCCGAAGCTGACCCCGCTGATGCGCCTCGATCCGGCGCTCGCGACGGAAGCCGAGCTGCGCGGTGAGGCGATCTTCCAGGGCAAGGGACAGTGCGCGACCTGCCACTACGGTCCGTCGTTCGTCGATGACGCCATGCACGATCTGCAGGTCGAGCGCTTGTACGTCGGACGGCCCGAAGGTCCGATCAAGACGTTCCCGTTGCGCGGCATCAAGGATTCACCGCCCTATCTCCACGACGGCCGTGCGCCGACGCTCGCGGACGGAGTCGAGTTCTTCAACCTCGTGCTCGGGCTCGATCTCTCATCGCAGGAAAAGCAGGATCTGGTCGCGTATCTGCTCTGCCTGTAGAGCGGGGCCGGCGACGGGCGGCCGACCCCTCTGCCGTGGGGCCGCAAGAGATTCAGAGCTCCGAGAACGTGAAGCGGACGCCTCCGATGATCTCGTTGGCTCCGAGATCCATGTCGAGGGAACCCTGCGCGGCTCCCCCCTGGAGCTGGACACTCGGACCCCCGAGGTCTGCGTACTGGTATCGCGCTTCGAACGACAGCCACGGGGTCGGCTGGTAGCTGAGCCCGAAGCCGCCTTGCCATGCGAGCGAGTACGAATCATCGGTACCGGCAAAGCCGACGCCGCTGGTCGTCATCGAGAGACCGGACACGCCGAGCCCGCCGCCGGCGAAGGGCGCCAGATTGCGGATGATGGGCACGTCGGGGAAGGCACGCCGCAGCGGATACTCGAACCAGAAGTTGCCCTGCAGGGTCCAGACGTCGACGTTCGTGGTGAACGTGCCCACGTTGCTCGGCTGCACGAACTGGAACGAGCGGCCACCCGTGCCTTCGAGTTCGAGACGCAGGTCGACCAGGCGGATGTCGAGGATCGTTCCCAGTGCGGCGCCGCCGAACGCCGAACTCGCGGTGCTCGAGCCCGAGATCACGCCGCCGGACGTCGTGGTGCCGTCGGCATCTCCCGTCACCCAGGAACCACCGACGAGACCTGTCAGATAGAACTTTGCTGCCTCACGGGGTTGCGATCTGCCGGTCTCGGCCGCAGCGCCCGGGGCTGCGCGCAGACCCAGTGCGAGGGCGAGCGTGGATAGAAGAACCACCGAAGTCCAGACTGTAGAACCGCGCGATGCTCGTCTGCCGATCATGTCGTGCTCCTCCTCGGGTGAGTCGAGTGGGCAAGCACGAGCCGATTCGTGTGTCACGCCGATCGGGACACACCGCGGCTCGAGCGGGTGACGCGAGGCTAGGCGTGGCCGGCCGGGCGTCGATCGGTCAACTGTCGGAGCGCCGCGAAGACACACGCGATCCGACAAAACGCCGATGCGGTCGCGAGCCGTTCAGCCGACGGGCGTCGAATCGCCCGCCGTGGGCAGGAGCAGGTCCTCGAGAAAGAACGCGCTCAGTTCGGCACGCCCCCCGAGGCCCGAGCGTTTGTACACGTCGCTGCACTGTTGGCGGACGGTCCGTTCGCTCTTGCCGAGGTGGACGGCGATCTCCTTGCTGCTGAACCCCTTGAGCAGGAGCAGGGCGACCTCTCGCTCGGCCGGCGAAAGCCCCCACTCGCGCATCTGGCGATCGATCTCGGCGCCGAGTCCCTGGAGAAACCGTTCGGCGCGCCCGCGCCATTGCGCGAGTTCGGATTCGTGGCGTGCCAGGGTGTCCCGGGTGCGCTGCAGGGAGCGCTGGGCCTCGAAGCCGAGCCGCCAGAGAAAGACGGCTGTGCCGAGACACAGCAGGATCAGGCCGAGTTCGAACGCGACGTGTGAGCTCAGCAGCGTTTCGGGCTCGTCCAGGACGAGGTCGATGAGGCTGCCCAGCATGATGGCGAGCAACAAGGCGATGATGAGCCAGCGCGGCCGCGTGTCCAGCGGGTCGAAGTGTCTCACTGCGGCACTCCGTCATGCGTCGGATCGGGGAGGGAAGCTCCGTGGGCGGGGTCTTCTGGAGCGGCGCGAGTCATTTGTCCGAATGCAGAAGTGGCAGAGCGCGCAATCATGCGGTCGGGAAGTCCACAACCATCCCCGAGGAGAAGCCGATGCTACCCGAGCCCCTTCACCCCGCCATCGTCCATCTACCGATCGCCCTGGCGGCGATCCTTCCGCTGCTGGCCTTCGCCGGTCTCTGGGCGATCCGATCCGCATGGCTGCCGCGCCGCGCTTGGAGCGCGGTGGTGGTCATCGCGGGCCTCCTGCTCGCTGGCAGCTGGGCCGCCCTCGAGACCGGTGAGGACGAGGAGGAGCGGGTCGAGCGAGTCGTCGCCGAACACTTCATCGAGGAGCATGCGGAGGCCGCGGAGCTGTTCACCTGGCTCGCCGTGGCGGTCTTCCTCGTCACGGCCGGGGGTTTGATGGCCGGACGGGTCGGGGACGTCGCACGGGTGATCTCGCTCGTGCTCGCCGTCGGCCTGCTCGCGGCCGGTGTGCGGGTCGGGCATCTCGGCGGACAGCTCGTCTATACGAAGGGCGCGGCCGCGGCATACATCGACCCCCCGACGACGGCGAATCCCGTCGTCGTCGATGACGACGACTGAGAGTTTGTTCGTGCGTGCTCAGTCGAGACGCTTGCGGAATCGCAGCATCGCGAGCCCCATGGTGACCACGAAGAACAGTCCGAGCGGCCAGAGATCGCGACCCACTTCGGAAAGCGTGGCGCTGCGAAGCATGATGCCGCGGATGATGCGGACGAAGTGCGTCAGCGGAAACAGCTCGGCCAGCCACTGGGCGGGGCGCGGCATGCCATCGAACGGGAACATGAAACCCGAGAGCAGAATCTGCGGCAAGAAGGTGAAGAACGTCAGCTGGAAGGCCTGGAACTGACTCTGCACCAGCGTCGATATCAAGAGCCCGAGGCCGAGAGTGGCCGTGATGAAGATCAGACTGGCCGCATAGACTTCGATCAGTGATCCGCGCACCGGGACATCGAAGAGCAGCGCGCCGACGGCGAGTACGAGCGTCACCTGCACTACACCGATCACCACGTACGGCAGGATTTTTCCGATCATCAGCTCCGGGGTCCGCACCGGCGTCGTGATCAGCATCTCCATGTTTCCGCGTTCGCGCTCGCGTACGACGGCCACCGCAGTGAAGAGCGTCATGGTCATCGTCAGGATGACACCGATGAGCCCGGGCACGATCTGCACCGCGGACCTTCGCTCGGGGTTGTAGTACGCCCTCAGCTCGATCGACGGCGCGACGAGACCGCGGGATCGGCCATCGCGTGGGACGGGCAGCGCGGCGAGGCCCTGCGCGGCGGCCAGCACGATCGGATCGCTGCCGTCCACCAGAAGTTGTGCGATCGGGGTCTCTGCATGGGCGATCCGGCGTTCGAAATCGTGTGGGATCACCAGCCCGACGACGATCTCGCCGCTGCGAAGCTGGCCCTGCAACTCGTCGGCACTCGAGGCGCGGGTCACGAAGTCGACGACCTGACTGGCCTGCGCGTCGAGCACGAATTCGCGGGAACGTTCGGTTCCCGCCAGATCCGCGACCCCGGCCCGCAGATGCCGCACGTCCTGGTTGATCGCGAAGCCGAACAGCAGCAGCTGCATGACCGGCACGCCGAACACCATTCCGAACGACAGTCGGTCGCGTCGCAGGTGCACGGATTCCTTGCGCACCACTGCCAGGATGCGGGAGAGGGAGCGCGCGGCCGAGAGGAGGGACCGGCGTGCTCCGATGCGGGCTCCCGGATCCGATCGGGCGGGCTTCATGTCGCTGTCGTTCTGTGCGTCGCGGCCACGAACACATCCTCGAGGCTCGCGCGGGTGAGCTTCACCCTGGCTTCGACGCCGGCGCTCGTGAGCGCAGTCCGCACGCGTTGTTCCGGTTCGGCAACGGCCACGTCCATCAGCGCGTGCAGCCGCGTACCGAGCTGGGCCACGCTCCGGATCGAGTCGATCCGGTCGAGGGCCGAGCGGGCGTCGCGAATCGCCCGGGTCTCGATCTCGAGCACGTGCGCGTCGATCCCGTCCATCAGCACCGACGGCGACCCCTCGGCGACCAGTCGGCCTCGATCGAGGATCGCCAGACCATGGCAGCGCTCGGCCTCGTCCATGTAGTGGGTGGAGACGAGCACCGTGGTACCGCGATCGACCAGCGAGAACAGAGACTCCCAGAAATCGCGTCGGCTCTGGGGATCGACGGCGCTGGTCGGTTCGTCGAGGAACAGGAGCGCTGGTTCATGGATCGTCGAGGCCGCGAGCGCCAGACGCTGGCGTTGTCCACCCGATAGCGTCCCGGCGCGCTGATCGGCCCGATCCTCGAGCCGGTACTCGGCGAGCAGCGCGGCCACGCGTCGGCGCTGTTGCGCGCGCGACAGGGTGTAGATCTCGGCCATGAAGCGGAGATTCTCCGCGACGCTCAGGTCTTCGTAGAGCGAGAAGCGCTGCGTCATGTAGCCGATCGAGCGCCGCAGCTGCTCGGCATCCCGCGGCATGCGGTATCCGAGTACGTCGACTTCGCCCGCACTGGGTTCGAGCAGACCGCACAGCATCCGGATCGCGGTGGTCTTGCCCGAACCGTTCGGCCCGAGGAAGCCATAGATCTGCGCCCGTTCGATCGTGAGGTCGAGGGCATCGACTGCGACGAGTGCGCCGAAGCGACGCGTGAGACCGCGCGCCCGGATCGCGACCGTGGAGTCAGCGAACGCCGCGCTCATCGGCGGCTCCTGCTCCCGGCGTCGGACGGCGTGCGAAGATGACCTCGACCGGCATCCCTGTCGGAAGCGCCCGGGCCCCTTCGCCGCCCAGATCGACCTTCGCGAGATAGACGAGACGTCCTCGATCCCTTTCGGTCAGCGCGAAGTACGGGGTGAACGACGCATCTTTCGACACGTGCCGGACGATGCCATCGAACGGAGCTTCGACTCCTTCGACGTGCACGCTCGCCGCGGTTCCCGGAACGACCTCCGTCCGGATCTCCGCCGGCACGTAGACCCGGGCGTACGGGGGGCCGTCGGCGAGTAGCACGGCGACGACGCCTCCGGCGGGCGGCCGTTCGCCGAGTTCGTAGGGCAGGGCGTCGATCCAACCGGCGATCGGGGCGCGGACCGTCAACCGCTCGTGCTGGATGCGGACACCGGCGAGCCCCGCTTCGACCTGTTCGAGCGCCGCCTCGGACTGTTCGAGTTCTTCGATCGTCGTCCCCTCGAGCACTGCTTCGAGAGCGGCGCGCGCGGCATCGCGGGCCGCCAACGCTTCGTCGAAGCGCGCCCGCCGTTGGTCGATGTCCTGCTCGGACACCACCCCCTGCGCGACGAGCGAGCGGGCTCGATCCAGATCGCTGCGGGCGGTCTCGAGCAGGCCTTCGGCACCCCGCAGACGCGCCCGGGCTTCTTCGATGTGCTCGGGCCGCGGCCCCCGCTTCAGTTCCGCGAGTCTGGCGCGCGCGATGTTGCGGATGCCGTTTTGTTGCGCGAGCTGCGCATCGAGCCGCTGCGGGTCGAGCTGCAGGATCAATGCGTCGCGCTCGACGAATGCGCCCTCCTCCACGGCGCGCGAGACGATCGGTTCGGAGGCCTCGGCGACGAGATCGATCCGGTCGCGTTCGAGTGTGCCGACGGCGACTGGCGCCCGATCACCCCCGCAGCCGGCAAGCCCGACGAGAGACAGGAGCAGAGTGGAAACCGGCGCCACGATCCGACGAGTCGGCGTCATGCCTGCACCCCCTGGATGAACAGCCGGTGCGTGTGTGCGGCGAAGCGCGTCAGGAAGTCGTCGTCGTAGTCGATTGCGAGCACGCGTTGGGCAACAGGTCGCGCCACGAAGGGCATCAACGTCAGGCCCATCAATGACAGCGTGGCGAGCTTGGGATCGAGATCGGCCCGGAAGAGTCCCTCGTCGATCTCGTGCCGCAGCAGACCGGGCAGCAGCTCGGCGATCTTGACCGCGTACCCGCTGATGAACCGCTCGCGATAGCGTCCTCCCTCGGCGAGCACCTCGCGCACGATCATTCCGGGAATCCACGGCTCGCGCCCGAACGTGGTGACCAGCACGGCGATCAGGTCGGGCAGCGCGCCGCCGCTGCGGACGACCTCCTGCACGCGCTCGAGCAGGCGAGCCAAGACCCGGTCGAGCAGCGCCTCCGCGAGCCCGTCCTTGTCCCCGAAGTAGTAGTGGACCATGGCGGGCGTCACGCCGGCTTCGTCCGCGACGCGCCGGAGCGAGACGCCGCTTGCGCCGTGTTCGGCGAACAGACGCCCCGCGGCGCCGAGCAGGGCATCGCGGACCTCGCTGGCATGTCGGGCGGCGGGGCGGCCGGGGAGGCGACGGCGCGGCGTGCGGCGGGCTCGGCTGGGCATGCCGTCGATATTAATCAACCAACTGGTTAATACAAGCGATCGGGTGCCTCCGGTCGAGCACCGCCACAGGACCTTGGCCGGACCTCAGTATGCTGGGCGCCGCATTCCCATCCGACGATCACCGAGTGCGACGACTCGGTTTCGATCCCGAGTCGCCCCGATCCGTCGCGAGGACTGGCCGATGAGCGAGATCTCCCGGGCCGAGGCGCTGCGGACCTGGACGCGCGTGGCACTCCAGAGCTTCGGCGGACCGGCGGGACAGATCGCCGTGATGCACAGGATCCTGGTCGAGGAGAAGCACTGGATCAGCGAGGAGCGTTTCGTCCACGCGCTCTCGTATTGCATGCTGCTTCCGGGCCCGGAAGCGCAACAACTCGCGATCTACATCGGCTGGTTGCTGCACCGGACCGCGGGAGGCCTCGCGGCCGGGATTCTCTTCGTGTTCCCCGGATTCGTTTCGATCCTGGCGCTGAGTTTCTTGTATGCCGGGTACGGGAACCTGCCGGTCGTCGAGGGCATGTTCTTCGGCATCAAGCCCGCGGTGTTGAGTCTCGTCGTCGAGGCGCTGCTGCGGATCGGTCGTCGTTCCCTCACCCACCGTGTGCAGGCCGGGATCGCGGTGCTCGCGTTCGCCGCGATCTTCTTCCTCGACGTCGCGTTCCCGCTGATCGTGCTGGGCGCGGGAGTGATCGGGTGGATCGGGTCGCGTCTCGCTCCCGATGTGTTCGGTGGATCCCCGGTGCGCGCGACCACGGGCTCGGCGGGCGCAGTCGACAGCGTGCTGGACGGTGAACGCCCCTCCCACACCCGGCCCTCGTCCCGACGGGCACTGCGCGTCATCGCGATCTTCGGATCACTGTGGGCCATTCCGGTGATGCTGCTCGTCGTGCTGCTCGGTGTCGACGATGTCTTCACACAGATCGCCTTGTTCTTCAGCAAGCTCGCCGTCGTGACCTTCGGCGGTGCGTATGCGGTGCTCGCCTACATGGCCCAACAGGCGGTCGAGGTCCACGGCTGGCTCGCACCGGGCGAGATGCTCGATGGGCTCGGCATGGCGGAGACGACACCCGGGCCGCTGATCCAGGTCGTGCAGTTCGTCGGATTTCTCGCCGCCTATCGAAGCCCGGGCGCATTGACGCCCTGGGTGGCGGGTACTCTGGCGGCAGTGCTCACGACCTGGGTCACGTTCGTGCCCTGCTTTCTCTGGATCTTCCTCGGCGCTCCCTACATCGAGCATCTGCGGGGCAACCGCGCGCTCCGCGGTGCACTGGCGGGGATCTCGGCCGCCGTCGTCGGCGTGATCCTGAATCTGAGCCTCTGGTTCTCGCTCCATACGCTGTTCGGGAGCGTCGGAGAATCCTGGCTGGGGCCCGTGCTCCTGCAGGTGCCCGTCTGGGCGAGCATCGATCCGGCCGCAGCCGTCATCGCCATCGCGGCGGCGGTCGCGACGTTTCGCTTTCACGTCGGCACGCTCCCGCTGATCGCCGCCTCGGCGCTGATCGGAATCGCGTGGCGGCTCTGGGGCGGCGGTGCGTGAGAGGTCGTGCGCGTTCGCACGGAGTGCTGCGTTCGGCCCGCGAATCCATATGCGAGGGGCACCCGTGGCTTGTAGGCTTGTCGCCGGCATGAAGCCTCTCTCGCTCGGATGGATGGCGAACCGCAACCGGCACCCGGGTCGAAGCGACGTCGAAGCGGATCGCGTCGATGGACGCGGGGTCTCTGAACGGTGAGCACACGATCTCTCGCGCCCGGATCGGCCGACATGGAACGGGCACGGTCGGACGCTCCCGCGGAGCAGCGTGTCCGGGCGAACGGCGTCGAACTCGCGTATTTCGAGTGGGGGCGGGCTCGTCGCGGCGAAGGCCCGACGCTGCTGCTCGTGCATGCCACGGGATTCCACGCCCGCTGCTGGGATCCCGTGATCTCGCATCTCGGCGCCCGTCACATCGTGGCCGTCGATCTGCGCGGCCATGGCCGCAGTGAGAAGACGCCGGTCACGCACTGGAAAGTCTTCGGCGAAGATCTGACCGACTTCATCCGCGCGCTCGATCTGCGCGCGCTCGTCGGTGTCGGGCACTCGATGGGCGGCCACGCGCTGGTCGATGCGGCAGCCGCCGAACCGGGACGCTTTCGCCGCCTGGTCCTGATCGACCCCGTGATCGCCGATCCGTCCGACTATCTCGCGGCCACGCGATCCGGCACGAGCGGGCCCGATGTCCGCGGCGCCACGGGACACGCCGATGGCGGATGGACGATCGCGAACGCGGCAGGTGCGCTGCATCCGACCGCCCGGCGCAAACGCTACTTCGAGTCGCCCGAAGCCATGATCGAGCGCTTCCGGGATCGCGCTCCGTACCGCGTCTTCCAGCCCGAAGCGCTGCGCTCGTACTGCACCCATGGGCTGCTACCGGTCGCCGACGGCAGCGGCTTCGAACTCGCGTGCCCGCCGGAAGTCGAGGCGAGCATCTACATGACGAGCCGGACCAATGCCGCGGTCTACGACAGCGTGCGGGCCCTCGACCTGCCGGTGCTGATCCTGCGCGCGAAGCTCCCACCCGAGCAGCGGGATGCGATGGACTTCTCGTCATCGCCGACCTGGCCGGGGCTCGTGGGCGAATTCGAGCAGGGACGCGAGATCCACTTCGCGACGCACTCCCACTTCCTGCCGATGGAGATCCCAGAGAGGATCGCGGCGTTGATCCTCGAGGAAGTGGAGGCGACGGCGATCACCGCTTCGGATAGTTGAAGAAGGGAAAGACCGGGAAGAATCCGTTGTCGGCGACGTTGATCAGTCCGATCTGAACCGAGTCGATCCTCTTCGTCGCGTTCACGAAGCCGACCTGTACCAGTGATCGCTGCGAGACGCTGATTCCGCCGACATCCACTTGTGAGCGGCCCTTGGTCGCGTTCACGAAACCCACCGAACCACCGTTGCTGAGCGACTCCACGACGTTGATCATGCCCAGGACGGCGCCCGTAGAAGCGCCTTCCCGGAGGTTGAGGATCGCCGCGGAGCCGCCCTTCACACTCCCCGTCACCTGCGAGATCCCGAACACCAGCGCGAAGCCATTGAGGTGGCGCGCCTTGCTGAGCGAGAGGATCCCGAGGTCGAAGCCATGCATCTGGTCGACCTCGCCGATCAGCAGCGAGGTGCGAAAGCCCTTGACGGTGGAGTCGTCGGGCGCGCGAAAGCCGGGGCCAGCGATCTGGGCGCCGGTTTCGGCGAGCACGGGGCTCGCCAGACAGACAGTGATCAGCAGGGCCAACAAGGATCGCATGACTTTCGGTTCTCCTTGCGCGGCGACACGCCCACTGCGCGGATCGCGGGCCGAAGGGTGGGCCACGGGGCCGACCGGATGCGTATCGGTTCGACGGGGAGGCGCAGTCTAGCGGCCGCATGGCGGAATGGGCGGGGCCCGGGGCGCGCCCGAGCGTCTATGATCCGCCGCCATGAGTCGTCAGCGGAAGCAGCACTTCATCGAGGAACTGAAGCGCCACTACGGCGAGCTGATCGCGGGCGCGCGAGCGGCCGAGGTGGCAACCGCCGAGGCGGCCGACACGATCCGGAGCGAATCCAGGAGTCGCGAGGACACGAAGGGTGCCGTCGACCTCGGGCGCATCGCGAGCGGTCACAAGGAGCGCCGTGAGCGCGCCAAGCGCGAAGTCGATGCTCTGATCCGCTTTGCGGCGACGGGTCTGCGGAATCTGAAGCGCGACGCGAAGGTCTGTGTCGGTGCACTCGTCGACGTATCGATCGACGACGAGGGCGAGATCGAGGAGCGGACTTTCTTCGTCCTGCCGGTCGGCGCCGGAATCGAGTTGACGGGGCCGGGTGGCGACGGATTCATCACGGTCGTCACGCCGGAATCGCCGGTCGGCCGGGGTCTCGTCGGAACCGCCTTGGGCGACAGCTTCGAGACCGCGACCGGTGGACGCGATCGCGAGTGGACGATCGTCGATGTCTGCTGAGCGCGCGAAGCATCGGATGTCCGTCACTGGTCCGTACTGCCACACCCGAGCCGGCGAACGAGAGTCAGACCGATGACCCCGGTCAGTCTGACTCTAGTGAGCCCGGTCGGGCTGAACTTGCTCGTTCGTCATGCGATGTTTCGCACCGCCGCATCGCGATCCCGAGGAGTCGGACACCCACCATGATCGGAAGAGCCCGCCGCCTCGCTCGCAACGATCGGCTTGCCCGCGCCACGCCTTCTCCCGAGATGCGGCTGGCCAGCTATCCGCCGCCCTATCCCGATGGCTGGTATCGCCTGGCGACCTCGCGAGATCTGCGCGCCGGTGAGCTTCGCTCCGTCGAATGCCTGGGGCGCCAGCTGGTTCTGTGGCGCAGCGAAGAGGGCGAGCACATCCATGCGATGACGGCGGTCTGTCCGCACCTCGGAGCGAATCTCGCGTTCGGACGAGTGAAGGGCGATCACATCGAGTGCCCATTCCACTCCTGGCAGCTGAACGGTGCCGGCCGTGTGGCTTGCATTCCCTATTCGAGCGGTGCACCCCAACGCGTGATGAACGAGACGTTCCCGATCCGCGAGGTGAACGGGCAGATCTTCATCTATCACCGCGGCGCCGGGGCGCCGTCGCGCTTCGACGACGAGCCGCCCTACGAGCTTCCGACCATCGCCGAGGTCGACGACGGCCGCTTCGTCCATCGCGGACACCACGACTCGGGACGCGTCCGGATGCACATCATCGAGTTCGCGGAGAACAGCGCCGACTTCGCGCACTTCGCGCCGATGCATGGGCAGATGCGCATACCCTGGACGCAGATACGCGTTCCGGGGATCGTGATCGAGCACACCGCCGGGTGGGAACGCGATGCCGAGCGACCGCACGTCTCGTACTTCCTCGACAGCGCCGTGTTGTGGATCTTCGGCCGCCGTGTCGAGCGCGCCGGTGCCCGGGCGCACATCACCTTCACGGGTCCGGGAAGCGTGGTGAACTTCCGCTTCACGATTCCCGACGTCGGTGAGATCGAAATGGTCCAGACGCTTCTGCCGGTGGGACCGCTCGAACAGCAGGTCGACTTCCACTGGTTCGCCGATCGCAAAGTCCCGCGGCTGCTGGTCTCTTACGTGGTCGGCCAGTGGGTGTCGCAGTGGGGTCGCGACATCGAGATCTGGGAGAACAAGCTCTATCTGCCGAAACCGACGCTCTGCAAGGACGACGGCCCGGTGCAGCAGATGCGCCGATGGTACGAACAGTTCTATCCCGAGAGCCGCGGCGGGATCGGGCCCGGTCGCGGAACGCCGCCCGGGCCGGTCGCTTCGCCCCCCGACCGATAGCCGCGACGAGGCTCAGTCGGCTCGTCGGTCCGATCGGCGTCGCAGGCCGAGCCAGGCGAGTCCGGTCGCCAGCAGAAGGCCCGTGCCCGGCTCGGGTGTCGGGATCACGTAGGGGGTGAGCGTGGTCGTGTTGATCGTCTGGTAGGCGCCCCCGTTGTACGAGAAGCGGATCGTGGTCGCGCCTGCGCAACAGTCTTCGAAGCCGATCCACCCGAGCCTGTACCACTGACCCTGGTTGAGGTTCAGCTGAGTGGTGAAGACGTCGGGATCGTTCCAGTTGTTGGCCCACCAGAGGTTGTCGGTGCGCACGTACTGGCTGAGAACGGCGCCGCTCCCGGTGTCGATCACCGCTGCCACACCACCGCGACCCCAGTCGGCTCCGACCTGGAAGGTGTAGAGACCCGCTTGAGCGACGCCGAGATCGATCGTCATCATCAGGCTGTAGTTGCTCGTCACACCCGGTGCGTAGACCGCGGTCGAAATGGTTCCGAGACCGGTTACGCTGGCCGAGCCGAGCGGCGCGCCGGCCTGGTGACGCGCGAGCAGGCTCGCCCAGGTGTCGGTCGAGGTCACTTGATAACTCGATGCGGTGAAGTCGACGCCGATCGTCAGTGCGTTCGCTGTAGGGGCCGACGCGAGGCTCCCGCACGCAAGCAGCGCGCAGAGGAAAAGCAGCATTTCGCTTCGCACCGTGTGTGCGCGCGCGGCGGAAGGCAGGGGGGTTGTCTTCTGCATCGAGGTCGCTCCGATGGGCGATCGGCCCACTTCGAAAGCTCGTCTCGACCTGATTCGACCTCATCGGTGCCCTTCTTGAGGGGAAAATACCCTGCTCGTCGACTGGGACCGCCAGCTGCCAACGCGCTGCGTACTCGAGAGGCGTGGACCCGATCCCGCTCGGCCGACAGACTGGCCGATCAACGCAGCTCGTCGCTGGCGATCTCCTCGAGTTCGCGGCCCGCCGTCTCGGGTAGCCACCAGAGCGCGATCGGGGCGATCGGTGTCAGGACCAGCAGCCACGCCATCGACGAGATGTTTCCGCCGGTCGCGCCGAATGCGGCGCTGAGCAGGCCGAGCCCGAGCGAAGCGCCCAGCGTACCGACGGCCTCGCGCATGCCGGTGGCGGTCGAACGGAGCGACGTCGGGAACAGCTCCGCGGCCAGCGCGGCGTGCAGCACACCGATGCCACCGAAGCTGATGAACAGCACCGTCAGGCCGACCACCATCCAGATCGGACCGACTCCGAAGTAGAAGAGCGCGGTTCCGAGCGAGCCCAGGAGGGTCATGAGTGCGGTGATGGCGCGTCGACCGAAGCGATCCGAGAGGCTGCCCGTCAGCACGTTGCCGAGAGGCGCAGCGATTCCGCAGCTGCCGATCAGGAGCCCGACCTGCGCGGGCGAGTAGCCGAGATCAGCCTGGAGATGTTTCGAGATGAGCACGCTGGCCGGCTCGAGGATGATCGAAACCGGGAGCACGACCGCGATCAGGATCGCCAGCCGCGGGCGATGGTGTCGCACGAGATCGCCAAAGGGCTGCCACACCGGGCCGCGTGGACCGAGCAGGCCGACACGGTCGTTGTGATCGGTGAAGCGTCGCGTCTCGGGCAGGCTGCGCCAGAGCCAGGGGACGCTCAGCAATCCGAATGCGCCGATGACATACATCGACCGCCAGCCGAAGGGCAGGTGGTCGACGAATGCGTACACCACCAGCGTGAGCGCACCGCCCATGCCACCGAGCGCTGTCAGGATGCCGAGCCCGAAGCCGCGATTCTCGGCCGCGAGTTCCTCGATCACGACGACGACCGCGAGCAGGACCTGCGCACCCAGGAACAATCGTGCACCCATCTGCAGAAAGGCGAAGGAAAGTCCGTTCCACGCGAAGGCGGTCGCCAGATTGCAGACCGCGCAGCCCACCACCGAGGCGATCAAGAGCCGACGGCGCCCGATCCGATCCGCCAGCACGGCCAGCACCAGCGAGAAGACCGTCCCGAATCGCAGCAGCGCGAAGAGAGCCCCGATCTCGTTCTCGGGGATCGCGAGTCCGCGCTGGATGTGGGGCAGTGCGAAGCCCGAAAGGGCCATCGTGTAGAAGCTGCCGAGTGAACTCGTGCACGTGGCGATGAGAATGCCGCGCTCATGGGGAGTCATCCGGCGCACCTGGGGTGGTGGTCGAAACGTCGGCATGATCCGCGCATCGACGAACCCCGACGCCCGGGATCGGTTCGCACGAGCCCGATCACTTCGGATCAGTCCTTCCGGCTCGTCGGGCTGTCCTCGGCGGTCAGATCCGGATGGGCACTCCCCCGAGCCGGCCAGATCACGGTCGGGATCCGACCGGTGCGCTGATATTCGAGCACCTTCAGCTGGATCATGTAGAAGAAGCTCGCGCGCAGGAAGGCGGCCTGGAAGCCGCGGGTCCCATCGAGGAACCCGAGTCTCGCGACATAGTGGTAGAAGAACAGCGCCGCGCTCGCGAGGAATCGGAAGGGATGGGAGAAGAACCGATCCCGGATCCACATGCGCTGCGCGGCGGGGTCTCCGAAGAGACTCGGCTCGACGTCTCCGCTCGGGCTGCGTTCGATCAGGTTCAACGCTTCGAAGGACGAATAGCGGTTGTGCTTGTCCCACCAATCGGAGAGCGATTTCGTGTCGTGGTGCTCGACATGGGACGCGAGTCGAACGGTCCTGCCGTGTACGACGAGATGCTCGTTCACCTCACGCCCGTCGAAGTGCCCGCATCCCCGCCGCCACAGCCGGAGATCGAAGCTCGCCATCCCGCCCCACTCGAGGGCCTTTCCCATGAAGATCAAGCGCCGTCGGAAATACATGCCCTCGAGGCCGTCGGAGTCACGCGCGAGCAACGCCCCCACCTCGGCCTGGAAGGCCGGCGTGACGCGCTCGTCGGCGTCGAGTTTTAGGATCCAGTCGGCGCGGATCGGCAGGTTGTCGAGTGCCCAGTTCCACTGGGCGGAGTAGTTCTCGAAGGTGTGCTGCACGATCTGCACACCCTGCACGCCCCGCACGTCGGACGCCGCGAATCCCCGCGCGATGTCGACCGTCCGGTCCACGCTGAACGAGTCGACCACGAAGACCTCCTGCGCCCAGCCGAGGACGGATTCGATCGCCGGTCCGATGTTCTCCTCCTCGTTGAAAGTCAGGATGACGACCGCGACCGACATCGATCCGGTCGAGGCCGTCGCGCTGCCAGTCGGTGGATTCCGGGTCGCGCCCGGTCGGACATCCTGCGACGGCTTGGGCTCACCCATCGATCGCGGAACTACTTCGTTCCACGGATCATGTGGAACCAACCGAGCGACGCGGGCACAAGCGACCACGTCCAGGTCGGCAGGAAGCGGCGTCGTCCCACGCGGAGGTCGTACGCGGTGATCCGTGTGTCCACCCGCACGTCGGCGGTCGGAAACAGCTTCGCGGCTTCCGCGGCCGTATAGGCCTGCGTGCCGGGGCTCTCCATGTGGCTCGAGATCACTTCACGCAGGCTCTGGCCCGGTCGACCCCGCAGCGCTGCGAATCGCAACCAGGTCTGTAGCGCGACGAACGAATGGCGGTTGTACACCATCACGCAGTAACGACCGCCGGGACGCAGGACCCGCAGGATCTCGCGTGCGGCGCGCGGAACATCCGGCGTGTGATGGATCACGCCCCACGAATAGACGACGTCGAAGCTGTCGTTCTCGAAGGGCAGCGCCTCGGCGTCGGCCACCCGGAGGTTCGACGTGAAACCCTCCATGCCGAGTCGGCGCGTTGTCAGGTCGATTGCCGCCTGCGTGAGATCCACGCCCGAAAGTCGCGCACCGGCGCGCGCGAACCGCAGGTGATCGGTGCCGGCGCCGACTCCGACCTCGAGCACCGCGAGACCCGCGGTCTGATCGAACTGCGCAAACTCGGCGATGAAGGGCTCTCGTGCATCCCGCATGCGCTCGAGTTCGCGGTGCTGTTCGAGTTCGGCGAGATCGATCGTATCGTTGGTCCCGCACGGAGCGGCTTCCCAGAAGTTCTTGACCGCTTGTTTGGCGACTTCCACGACGAGACTCTCCATCCGTTCCGGAATTTTTCGAGGGTACCGCCTCGACCCTCGCGGCGCTGCCATTCTCGGGGATCGCGAAACGCGGACATCCCTCGGTCGTGAAGTTGCGCACGAACCTCCGGTCCGTGGATGGCGATCGATCGACCTGTGGACCATCCCGTCGCAGGCTTCTAGGCTCTGTCCGCCCCGGCGGTCCGGCTCCGGGTCTACGACGAGGAACCGATGCCACCATGAACCGCTGGCTCATCACGCTGCGGACTCTGTTGCGAAAGCTCGGGCTGACACCGGTTCTGGCTGCAGCGATGAACAGGCTCGGGCTGTTCGGTGGTGGCGAGGGCTACGAGGGGCGCTTCGCGCGCTCGATGCTCGACGAACTGCGACCCGGCGACGTGGCGTGGGAGATCGGTGCCAACCGCGGGTTGTACACCCGGCAGTTCTGCGAGAAGGTCGGGCGATCGGGCAAAGTACTCGCCTTCGAACCGACGCCCGTCTGCTTCCAGGATCTGACCGAACATTGTCGCGACGATCTCGCGAAGAATCTGACGTGCTTCCAGCTCGCGATCGGACGCGAATCCGGCAGCGTCCGCATGGCGATGGCCGATGACCCCCTTGGCGCCACCCACACCGTGCTGACCTCCGGGCAGCGTTCGACCTCGTCCAACACCATCGAGGTCGAGATCGCTTCCGGTGACGACCTGATCGCGAAGCGTGGCCTGGCGCTTCCGACGTTCTTGAAAGTCGACGTCGAGGGCTCCGAGCTCGACGTCTTCCAGGGCATGCCGAAGGCGCTCAGTGCGCCGGGTTGTCGCGCCGTATTCTGTGAGGTCCACTTCGGTCTGCTGGCCGATCGAGGTCAGCCCTACGCGTCGCAGGAGATCGAATCGCTGCTCGAGCGCTGTGGACTGACCGAGCAGAAATGGCTCGACGCCTCGCATCTCGTCGCCCGTCGCCCCGCGGCGCATTGAGCCAGTCCGACCGGGGCGAGGAGTCAGACGCCGTGCGCTCCGTGCGGATTCCGGCGCTCGATCGGTCCGTGCCCAGGCTCGGCGTCGGATGTTCGTCGATCATGGGCCGGGTCGGTCGGCGCGAGTCACTCGATGGACTCTGCGCGGCCTTCGATGGGGGTGCGCGCTACTTCGACGTGGCGCGATCCTATGGCTACGGCGGCGCCGAGCGGGTCGTCGGTGAGTTCCTGCGCGGGCGGCGGGACGAATGTGTCGTCGTCAGCAAGGCGGGCATCGTCCCCGCGATGCCCGGCGTCTTGAATCGGGTTGTCCTCCCCGTTGCCCGTCGAATCGCCCGCTTCGTACCCGGGATCCAGCAGTTGTCGGGGCGTCGCGGTCCGGCGCTTTCCGGCGTTTCGAAGGGAAACTTTGCACCGGATGCGATCATGGGATCGCTCGAGACGAGCTTGCGCGAGCTGTCGATCGAGCGGCTCGACTTCCTGCTGCTCCACGACGCAGAGGTCGGGGATCTCGCGAACGACCGATTGCGCCGGTGTCTCGACGATGCGGTGCAGAGCGGGAAGGCCCGTGCGATCGGGCTCGCGACGAACATCGACGCCAGCCTGGCCATCCTGGCGGCTGACTCCGCGCCAGAACTCGCGATCGCACTGGTGCAGATCGCGACCAATCTCGAGAAACCGGATCGAGGAAGACTCGATCCCCTGCTCGAGACGAACAGACACGGATCCTCGCCGCCCTTCGTCACGACGCACTCATCCCTCGCAGTGGGCGCGCGTGCGCGCAGCCACTTCGTGCACTGGCTCACGCAGCATCGGGATCGCATCGAACCGCTGCAGGACGCGGGCCTGCTGGCAGGAGAACCCGCAGAGGACTGGCCGCGGATCCTGCTGGGCTATGCGATGGCGTCCAACCCGGACGGCGTGACGCTTTGCGGAATGCTGGATCGCAGACACGTCGCGAGCAATCTGGAAACGGCCCGCACGGTCGACGCCTGCGCGACGGAACTGCTCGCCCTCGTCGCAGCATGGCGGATGGCGTTTCAGTCGAGTCCTTGAGCCGTGGCGGCACCGCTCGAGCGCAGATGGTCGGCCAGCCGCAGTGCGAACACGACGATCATGAACGTCGAATTGGCCTGGCTCGAGGTCACGAAGTTCGAACTGCTGGCCACGTAGAGGTTGTCGACTCCGTGGACGCGACACTGCGAGTCGACGACACCGGCTGCGGGAGCCTGCGACATCCGCGTCGTCCCGGCTTGATGGAATCCATCCGCGGCCTGTTCCCAGATCTTCTGTCGGAGATCTCCGTCGGCATATTCGAGAAACCCGACGCCGTGGGCGCGCAGGTAGGCGTCCCAGTGTCGATGCGCGCGCATCACGCAGTCGACGTCCTGCTCGTCGTATCGGAAGTCGATGTCGAGCCGACGCATGCCCAGGGCATCGACGCTGTCCGAAAGTCGGACGCGGCTGTCCGGATGCGGAATCTGCTCGCCGTGATAGTGGAGCGGATAGCTGTTGTCGTGGCTGTACTGGAAGAATCCCGGCAGTTTGCGGCGAGCGACGAAGCGCTTGTAGCCGAACACGGGGATGAAGCTGAGCGTCCGAGCGGGGTCGAGCAGCATGTTGCGCGCATGGGCGGCGATGCGTCGCTCTCCGGTCCTTCCGATCGCGGCCTTGCGGATCGCGTCGGATGCGAAGTGTCGACCCAGTGGCGAGGCGAGCGCCAGGTACGCGAAGGAGAGGACACCGTTTCGGTGGGCCGGATCGCCGATCTCCGGATTCGCGGGGAAGCCGACGATGTTCAACAGCTT
The DNA here is from genome assembly GCA_031413515.1 of bacterium. Taxonomy (GTDB): domain Bacteria; phylum Myxococcota_A; class UBA9160; order UBA9160; family UBA4427; genus TMED88. The sequence goes on along the minus strand of JANOFF010000036.1, from coordinate 68,086 downwards.
CTCGGCGCGCTGGAACTCGGGCGAGAACGACAACCGACGTCGGACGTACGTCCCGTCGACATCTCGATCGAATCCGAAGACAGTGCGCTCGGGCGGCGTCGTGAAACGCAGGCGGGCAAGCTTTCCCGAGATGTGTCCCATGTAGTAGCGCCCGAGATGATCGGCATGATTTCCGATTCCTGCGCGCTGTACCTTGTTCGACGCCAGCAGCAGCCGGGTTCCCTCGATCCCACCGCAGGCGATCACGTAGCTCTGTGCCTCGACCCGGATGATCTCGCGATCGCCGAGTCGCCGACACGTCAGACCGCTGACTCGACGCCCCGACGCATCGAGTTCGATCTCTGTGCAGGTGAGCCCGGAGAACACCCGGACATGTCGCTCGGCCTGGAGCTCCCGTGCGTACTCGGCGCCGAAGTCCGTCGGCAGCGACCAGCGTTCGAGCGACGAACTGCGGACGTCTCCATCGGGCAATCCGGGGACGAGCGAACGCTGCGCGATTCCGTCGATGCCGTGGATGTCGAAGACGGGTCGTCCGCAGCGGAAATACTCGCAAGAGCGCGCGAACCAGGCGGCGAGCTCGTCGTAGCGGACCGGCCAGTCGCTATCCCGCACCCAGTCGCGCTGCTCGAAGTCGATCGGATCGAACGGCACGCACCGCCCGCCCCAGATCACCGAGGCGCCCCCGATCTGTCGCCGCGTGCAGTCGTGCATCGGAGCGTGGCGGTCCGGCGCGAAGGAGTTCGCGGTGCCGAGATCCTGGACTTGCGGCGATGGGCGACGTCCGCCGCTCTCGATCAGTACGACGTCGACGCCACTTCGCGCGAGATCGAGTGCCGTCACGATGCCGGCGGGTCCGCCACCGACCACCGCCACCGCGGCGCGAATCTTCTTTTCGACCAACGACTCGGCTTCGATCCACACGGATGGACGATCTCCAACTCGTCGGCGAGCGTTCCGACTCGCCTTCCGGCGTGCGGGCCCGTCGACCGGAGCGGCCAGACTGGCCGATGCGCGCCCGATGATAGGGGCACTTTGCGACCCTCGATCGGGTCGATCGGTCGATCGCAGGGATCGTCGATGGCGATCGTGGAAGTCAACCTATAGAGTCGGCCGGGCCCGAAGCAGCGGCACCGGGATCGGAAACGTGCGGATCTGCATCAACGCGGCAGCAGCGAACCAGGGCGGCGCGGTCACAACCCTGCTGAATCTGCTTCCGCAGCTGGTCCAGCTCGATTCGGATGATCGATACCTGATCATCGCCCCGGACTCGACGCTCGAACGCCTGGCTCCCGTACTGGCCGATCCGAGGTTCGAGGGCGAGCGGTATCCGCACTCGCCCGGCCGCTTCGCGCGACGGATCCTGTTCGATCAGTGGGACGTGCCCTCGATCGCGCGCCGATTCCGCTCGGACCTCTTGTACTCGTCCAATGGTTTCGGCTCCCTCGTGCATGCGTGTCCGGAAGCGCTGCTCGTCCGCAACTCGATCTACTTTTCGAGGACCCTCGAGGCCAGGCTTCGCGGACTGGGCCGCTCGACGCGCGATCTGAGACTCAGAAGAGCGTGGAGCCTGCTGTCGATGCGCCGTGCGTCCGGGGTGCTGTTCCCGACGCGCGCCATGCAGAACCGGGTCGCGCGATACGTCTCGCTGGCCGGGAAGGCCACGCGCGCGATCCACTACGGATTCGACGCAGAGCAGTTCTTCGGTGGTGGCAGTCCGGGCGAAGACCTGTTGGCGCCGATGCGTGCATGGCGGGCCGCGGGACGCAAGGTGATGGTCTTCATGTCGGGCTATGCGGTCCACAAGAACTTCGAGACTGCGATCGAGGCATTGCACTCGGTGGTTTCGGGCGGAACCGACGTCGGACTGGTACTGACCGCAGAATGGAAGCCCTTCGGTGAGATGGTCGAGTTCGAAGCGATGCTGCAGCGCATTCGTGAGCTGGGGCTCGAAGATCACCTCTACATGGCGGGCATCCAGCCCTGGTCGCGGCTACACGCTTTCTACGCCGAGGCCGATCTGCATCTCTGGCCGACATTCCTCGAATCGTTCGGCCATCCGATGGTCGAAGCCATGGCGAGCGGATTGCCGACGGTTGCCTCGGACACCGAGGTCAATCGCGAAGTCCTCGGCGATGCGGCGCGCTACTTCGACACGTTCGATCCGGCCTCGTGCGCCGAGGCGATTCGCAGTGTGATCTCCGACCGCGCCACATCGGATCGTCTGCGCGAGGCGGCGGCTCTCCGGGTCGCGCACTTCACGTGGTCCGCACATGCGCGGGAGCTGTCGGCCTTCTTCGGCGAACTGATCGGGAAGGACGCTCATCCGTGATCCGGCCGATCCGATCAGGCTGGCTCGAATGCGGTCCCACGGCAGTTCTTCGGCAGGTCGGTCTGAAATTCCATGCGGGTTCGTCGGTTCTCGGGTGGTCCATCGACATCGGACGGCGCAGCGAGGAATCGATCGGCGAAGCGTCGAGCCGACGAACGCGGTCGATAGGTGTGGCGGGATCGAGTCGACTTGTGGTCTGATGCCGTGGCATCGGCGCCGGGTCGATTCGATCCCGGGAAACGCTGCATCCTCGTCCCTCTGTCCGCCCCGAAGACGGCGCGGCGAGACGAAATCGCGGAGCTGCACCCAGCATGGTGAATCGAACCTCCACGGCCGACGGGCTCGTGCGATACGAGACCGATCGCGGCGTCTTCTGGACGCGGCCTGGCGATTTCGTGAACAAGCAGTTCGAGCAGGAGGGCGGCCCCCAGCGAAGCGATCTCGGGATGCTGCTCCACTTCGTTCGCGAGGGAGACGTCGTGCTCGACGTCGGCGGTCACATCGGGGCATTCGCCGTTCCGCTCGGTCGTGCGGTGGGCGCGTCCGGCCGGGTCTACACCTTCGAGCCGTTCGTCGAGTCCTTCGAGATCCTGAAGAAGAACATTTCCGAGAACTCGCTCGGCGATCGCGTCATCGCCCGCAACGCGATCGTGACCGACGCCGCCGGACGCTACCGCGTGGCCGTACAGAGCGAGCACACGAGCGGTGCCCACTTCTCGCTCGCCAAGGCGACCGAAGGGGCCGCGACGGTCGAAACGCCTGCGCTGCGGCTCGACGAATGGGCGTCGGAACAGGGTGCGTCCCTCACTCGCCTCGACGTGATGAAGATCGACACCGAGGGCATGGAGTTCCGGGTGCTGCGCAGCGCGCGAGGCTTGATCGAGCAGTTCCGGCCGATCCTGATGGCCGAACTCAGCGCCGACCATCTCGGGCGACAAGGCGACCGACTCGGAGAACTCGCTCGCTTCCTGCGCGGTTTCGGATATCACTTCTTCCGCAACCTTGGATCGAGACACTCACACGACGAGAGGTTCGCGCTAGCGCGGATCACGAGTCCGGCCCACGTGTTCGAGATGTACGATCTGCTCGCCATCCACCCGGCGAGCGATCGATATCCCGACAGCTACCAGAGCCGGTGGTCCTCGCTCGGACGCTATCTCGGCCAGTGGGCAGTCATGGCACCGGGTGTCGTGCTCCACAAGCTTGGAATCCGCTGATCCCGTCGGATCTGCGCACCGACGACTTCATCCGGCGATCTTCGTCGCGAAACCTCGTCAACACGGACGTCACGCCGCGGCCGGTCTCGAGTCGTGGGGATCGAGATACAAGCCCAGGGCATCGACATCCTTTCGCGACCGGAGTTTCTCGAGCGCCTTCACCTCGATCTGCCTGACGCGTTCACGCGAGATTCCCAGGCGCTTTCCGATCGCCCTGAGCGTGCGGGGAGCGTCTTCTTCCAGGCCGAAGCGCCAGCGGAGGATCGCCCGCTCGCGTTCTTCGAGACTGCGCAGTCCCCGGGTCAGCACACTGCGGATCTGCCGAAGATCGGGCTCATCGCCGGGCTGCGACTCGGTTTCGTCGGCGAGCGTATCCACGACGCTGCTGGTGCCCTTGTCACCGATCGGGTCGTCGAGAGATTGGATCGGTCGCCCCGCAGCCTGGATGGACGCGAGTTGCTCCTCGTCGAGCCCGGTCTCGGCGGCGAGTTCGGCCAGCGTCGCTTCGCGCCGCAGTGCACGCCGCAGCCGTTCTTCGACCTCCCGGACGCGCCGCTGCTCCTGATGGACGTGGGAAGGCACCCGCACGGTGCGTGAGTGGTTCTGGATTCCGCGGATGATCGCCTGATCGATCCACCACACCGCATAGGTGGAGAACGTGAAGCCCTTCGAGTGGTCGTATTTCTCGACCGCGCGCATCAGGCCCTTGTTGCCCTCCTGGATCAGGTCCATGAACGACAGGCCGAGCCCGCGAAATCGCTTGGCGGACTTGACGACCAACCTCAAGTTGTGGGTGGCGAACCGCTTTCGCGCCTCGGACCGATCGGCGAGCGCCTGCGTGGCTCGCTCGAGCGAAGCGCGGGCGTCGGCCCTCCCGAGACCGATCACCGATGCGTGTCGCCCCGCGCGCGCTCCATCCCCCACGACGGCGACGAGTTTGTCGTGGATGGCGATCAGTTCTTCGAGCAGGATGTCCGCGCTGCGCAGATGTTCGGCCATGCGACGAACGTCGATCTGCGGGACCCGGAACGCAGGACCGATTTTGCCGGCCAGCGTGCGGGGGCCGCCCAGCTTCGCGACCAGCCGATCGAGCTGGCCAACGTGTTCGTCGATCCGGCCGGTCCAATCCTGGTTGACGTCGCCGCGATAACCATGGGCGAGCAGGGCGGTCGAGCGGCCGGTCGCACGACGATCGTGCCAGCTCTCCAGCACGCCGACCGATGTGGCCGGCACCTGGGCGAGAGCCTCCCGGAAGCGCTTCTCACACTCGTCGATCTCGGCCGACAGGGCGTTCGCCTGTTCGCGATCCAGCAGGGGGATCGCGCGGATCTGCGCGAGATAGAGCTGGAGTGTGTTGCGCTGTTCGTCTGTACTCGCGGCGCCACGGTGCCGGCTGGCGCCCGTCGTGCGCGGGGTTCGCTGCCGATCGACGACTGCCTCGACGGTGCGCGATCGCCCGTCTGTCGTGATCTGGTCGGTGTCGAGGTCGCTTTCTGCGGACTTGAACTCTGCGTCGAACATTTGAACCTCCTGGTGTTTGTTGTCGACATTTTATATGGAAAAAATATGAACAAATCAATACGACCACCACAAAATCCTGACAAAGTCGGGGAAATATCTAGACGGCATGGTTCCCGAGGGGTCTGTTCCGACCCGCGCAGGCGGGTTTGGCGGTGGCGGACGACACCGTTCGGGTCGAGGGCCGTGAATTCGGGAATCGGGATCCGCCTGGCGGCCTGCGGCTAGCTTCATGAGCCGCGGACTCCCGCGATCCTATGCCTCGAACCCGTCGAAAGGACTTTCGTCATGCCCAGGCGCACCGCACTGATCACCGGCGCTTCTGCGGGACTCGGCGTCGAGTTCGCACGTCAGCTCGCCGCACGCGGGATCGATCTCGTGCTGGTGGCGCGGCGCGAGGATCGCTTGAAGGAAGTGGCGCGTGAAATCAGCGCGCGATCCGGTGTGCGAGTCGAGTGTTTCGCGGCGGACCTCGCGCGGCGCACTGCGCCCGCTGAGATCGAGGCGTTCGCGCGCGATCACGATCTCGCGATCGACTACCTGATCAACAACGCGGGGATCGCCGGCCCGTCACTGCTCGACGATCGGGATTGGGACGAACAGGCCGACTTCTTCGAATTGATGATGATCTCGATCGCGCAGCTCTGTCATCGGTTCATTCCCGCGATGCGCCAACGCGGCTTCGGTCGGGTCGTCAACGTCGCATCGTTCGCCGGTCGGCTGTCCCGGCCCGCCGGAGCGAACTACGGGCCCGCAAAGGCCTACGTGATCGCGCTCAGCGAAGAACTCGCCCTCGTCCTGAAGGGCAGCGGTGTGAACGTCTCGGCCCTGTGCCCGGGATTCGTCCACACGGACTTCCACGACGTCGCGGGCTTGATGGAGATGAAGCGCAGTCTTCCCGGCTTCCTCTGGTACGACGCCGAGACGGTAGTTCGCGAAGGACTCGAAGCGGTCGAGAAGGGACGTCCGATCATGATCTCGGGACGCCTCTACCGCTGGCTCGATCCCCTGGCGCAGTCCGTCTGGATCCGCCCCCTCATCAAGGCGTTCGCACCGGGGCGCTGAGGGAGTACAGACACACCCGCTTCGAGTTCTTCGCAAACGACGGCCTGCGAGTTCTGGCCAGGGCACAGCGAAGTCAGCCCGCTTTTTGCTGTCCGGATCCGGCCCAGGAGGTTAGGCTGGTGCCACACCGACAGGGGGCATCGACCATGAAGCAATACAGCGCGGAGTTCATCGGAACGTTCTGGCTCGTCCTTGGAGGTTGCGGCAGCGCAGTCCTGGCCGCGGCATTCCCCGACGTCGGGATCGGCTTGCTCGGTGTCTCGCTTGCGTTCGGTCTGACCCTGCTCACGATGGCCTATGCGATCGGGCACATCTCGGGCTGCCACATCAATCCCGCCGTCTCAGTCGGCCTGTGTGTCGGGGGACGATTCCCGGCGAACCAGTTGGTCCCGTACATCGCCGCGCAGGTGCTCGGCGGCATCGCGGCGGGCGGCGTCCTCTATGTCATTGCGTCGGGGCAGGCAGGATTCGACGTTTCCGCGGGCTTCGCGTCGAACGGCTTCGGCGAGCACTCGCCGGGTCAGTACTCGTTGCTCGCATGTCTCGTCACCGAGGTCGTCATGACGATGATGTTTCTCTTCGTGATCCTCGGTGTGACGGACAAGCGCGCGCCAGCGGGTTTCGCCGGCCTTCCGATCGGTCTCGTCCTGGTATTGATCCATCTCGTCAGCATCCCCGTCACGAACACCTCCGTGAATCCGGCGCGCAGCACGGGCGTGGCGGTCTTCGTCGGGGGCTGGGCGGTCGAGCAACTCTGGTTGTTCTGGCTGGCGCCGATCGTCGGCGCGGCGCTCGGTGCGTTGATGTATCGATTCGTCGGCGAGGCCGACGCATAGGTCCCGCCCCCTCTGGAAAGCCGATCGTCCGGTGCATCGAACTGCTCGCGCTCGCGGGCGAGCTCTTGCTGCTCGCGCTCTACGGTCACCGGGTGTTCGTGACGATCTCGGCGAAGGCCGCCCGGTGGATCCTGCCACTGGCAGTGGGCTCCGGTGTGCTGACGGCCGACTTCGGATCGGGTGTCGTCCACTGGATCGGCGACCGCTTCTTTCGCGAGGACTCGCCGGTCGTCGGGCCGATGCTCATCCATCCGTTTCGCGAACACCACCGCGATCCCCGTGGCATCACGCTGCATGGACTCCTCGAGCTTCACGGCAACACCGGATTGCTCGTCGTGGCGGTCGTCGGCGGCATCCTGTAGCTCGACCCGCCCCCGACTCGGCAACCCGCCCGGCTGGTCGTCGAGACCGCGTTCCTCTGCTTTCTCGCAACGTCCCTGGCGACCAACCAGTTCTACATGTGGGCCCACATGGATCGGCCCCCACGTCTGGCGCGATGGCTGCAGCACTGTCGTCTCGTGCTGACGCCGCGCTGCCACGCGAGGCACCACTCCCGCGACTTCCAGACGAGCTATTGCATCACCACCGGCTGGCTGAATCCGCTGCTCGATGCGGTGGAGTTCTTTCCGCGCCTCGAGCGCGCTGTCCGCCGCTACACCGGTGCGACCCGCTGAGTCAGCGCGGGGGCGGCAGCGTGTTGAGCTTTCGCTGGAGCGTGCGCCGGTGCAGCCCGAGCCGACGCGCCGCCTCCGACACGTTGCCCCCGCAATCCGAAAGCACACGCTGGATGTGCTCCCACTCGGTGCGCGCGAGCGAAGGGGGCAGATAGTCGTCCGCCCGAGGGCCGGCTTCGAGCGGGTCGGTCCGGCCGAACGCTGCGATCACCATGTCGGCATCGGCCGGTTTGGCGATGTAGTGGATCGCGCCGAGGCGGCCTGCGTCGACCGCGGTCGTGATGCTTCCGTAGCCGGTCAGCATCACGATGCGTGCGGCCGGACAGATCGCGAGCAGATCGCGGATCAGCTGGAGGCCGGAGCGATCGGGCAGCTTGAGATCGACCACCGCGAAGCGAACCGGCGACTTCCTGGCGATCTCGATTGCAGCGGCATGATGGTGGGCGAGGCGAACCGCGAATCCGCGGACTTCGAAGGCGCGCGCCAACCGCCGCGCGAAGCGCTCGTCGTCGTCGACCACGAGGATCTCGTCGCCGGCTACCGGTACGACGGCGTGCGCGGCGTGCGGATCGATCTTCATGCGCGGACCGCCCAGGGAATCTCGACCGTCACCCGCGTGCCCCGGCCCGATTCCGATTCGATCTGGAGCGCGCCGCCGAGCTGCTCGAACAGCGAACGCGCGAAGAACAGTCCAAGCCCCATTCCCTGGCCCGGAGGTTTCGTGGTGAAGAACGGCTCGCCGGCGCGTCGCTGGACCTCCTCGTCCATCCCGTTTCCCCGATCGCTGATCTCGATTCGCAGACGGTCCGGCAACGCGTCGATCCGGAGTCCGACGGGTTGTCCGTCGCGCGAAGCCTGGTGGGCGTTCTTCAGCAGACCCTTCAGGGCTCGCGCGCAGAGTCGGCGCGGCACCACGATGCAGCGCGTCAGCAGTTCGGGCGCCGCTTCGAGTCGGATCGGGGCGGAGGGCAGGTCGAGGTCTTTCACGATGTCTCCGACGCGGGTCGACTCGACGGCCTCGCCCATTCCCGCACCGACGTCGACGGCGAGCTGGGAGAGGATCTCCGAACAGCGGTCGATCTCCTCCCGGATCAGACAGGCGTCCGCGCGCAGATCGGGATCGCCTTCGCGGCGCTCGAGTTCCCGGGCGACCACCGCGATCGTGCCGAGCGGGGTCGCAAGTTCGTGTGCGGCGCCCGCAGAAAGTGTCGCCAGGGCGGCGAGCTTCTCCGAACGCGATTGGCGCTCGAGCGATTCGGCAAGCCGATCTTCGGCGACGGCGATCGCCTGGCGAAGCCGTGTGACCGCGTACGCCATCATGGGACCGACCAGCACGAAGGCGATCCACATGCCGAGCAGATGCAGATTCATACTGTCGAGATCGTGTCCCGCATGCGGATCCCCGAACCAGTAGAGCCCGCTGTACGCCCCGATCGCGGCGATCACCACGACGAACGCCCAGGCCGGCGACAACAGCAGAGACCCGACTGCGATCGGGATCAGGAAGGCGCTGCTGAAAGGGTTCGCAGCGCCGCCGGTGAGTGCGAGCACCCAGGTCAGCACCGCGACGTCGAATACGAGCACTGCGGCGAGTGCAGCGACGGCAACGATCCGCCCCGAGCCAAGCCAGCGCGACAAGGCGAGGTTGCTGACGAGCATCGCGGCGAGCAGCAACCAGACGAGGGGCGTCGACAGATCCCACCCGCCGAAGCGTGCGGCCGCGACGATGAGCACCGCGCCACCGGCCATGAGCAGCGAACGCAAGCGCACGAGCCACGTCTGACCGACCAGCGCGGCGTGGCCGGCCGGGCCACCGGGGTTCGACGATGCGCGCATCCTCGCAGTATAGGGTCGGAGCGGACCGGGATCCGGGATCCGACCCGCTGGCCGAGGAGGCGATGGAGTCGCGCAGCGCCGCTGCGACAACGTGCCGCATCCCGGGCCGGCCTCGTTCGCAATAACATCCGTGTCGTTCGGGATGGCTGCGCCTCGGGATCGGTCGATGCGAGGGGATCACTGCCTGGCTGGATCGGACGCCGTGGCCCACGCGGGTATGGGCGGAAGGAAATCCGTCGATGAGGGTTCTTGCGAGTGCTGCGCTGGTCGCGTGGGTCGTGCTCGGTCCTGCGAGCGCGGGCTTCGCCGCGACCGGTACCGGAACCCTCTCCATCGATCCGGCCGATGCCGATCTCATCCGCGTCGAATGCTTCGATGACGGAAGCGGGATGCCGGCTTCGCTCGTGGCGCAGATCCGCGACGAGGTTCCGGTCGAGTCGCCGTTCGTGAGCGTGCAGATCGTGAAGGGCAGCGCCGCGACCAACGCGACCGACGCGATCGATGGCGACGGGCTCATGAGTCCAGCGGTCTTCGTCGACGGCGGCGCAGGCGACTACGACGTCTTCATCGACAAGAGCGGCGCCGGTGAAGAGACCTATCAGCTGCAGGTCCAGTGCATGACGGGCGCCGGAGGGACAGGCGCCGCGACGGGTACGTTCGTGGCCGCATGGACGAGCCCCGTTCCCCTGATGGACGGGTTCGCGAGGGCGTTGATGGTCGGCTTGTTCGCAGGCGTCGTCGTCTGGAGATCGCTCGTCGCGAGAGCGCGAAGGGGGAAGGGATGGGCATGATGGCGCCTGGATCGATCCGCAGGAGACGAGCCGAGGCGACGCCGGCGCTGCTCATCGGCGCGCTGGTCGCGACTCTGGCCAGCGCTCTGGTCGGTACCCCGGCGGCGGCCCACACCCGGAACGATTCACTGGGCGCCCAAGCCGCGGCGACCGATCACCTCGAGATCACCTGCTTCGACAATGGCGGCGGGGCCCCGCAATCGATCCAGGTGGAGATCCTCGATGCGTCGCCGGGTGCGCTGCCGCAGGTGAGTGTGCAGCTGCAGCGCGGGGATTCACTCGTGAGCGCCAGCGACACGACGAACGGCGATTCATCGCCGAGCCCGGAAATCGGCTTGAACGGACCCGTCGGCATCTTCCGCGTGCTCGTGACCAAGAGCGGGGCCGGCCTCAAGTACTACTCGCTGAGCTACCACTGCACGGCCGGCCCGGACGGCGCCGGCAACCACACCGGAACATCGATCAGCGTGCTGCAGAACCAGTAGCGAGCAGACTGCCCCCGGTTCCGCCGTCCACGCCGACGAACAGGTGCGGCAGTCCCATCGCGGCCAGCCACGCCGGTCCCTGGTCTTCGCGCAGCAGCGCGATCGTGGCCGTGCTGCCGGCGACGATGCACAGATCGGCCACGACACTCACCGCCGCGAGCGATCGCACGGGCCAGCCCGTTCGTGGCGAGAGCACGTGCCCGTAGCGCACGCCGTCGATCTCGATGCAGCGCTCGTAGTCTCCACTGCTCGCCACGGCGCCGCTTCGCAGGGAGACCGTGTGGATCAGCTCGCCCGGTCGTCGCGGGTCGCGGATGCCGATCCGCCAGGGTCTTTCGTCGAGCCGCGGTCCGATCACGCGGACGTCACCACCGAGATTCACCATGCCGTGCGCCAACCCGGCTTCGCGACAGAGCGCGGCCACGCGATCCGCCGCGTACTCCTTCACCACACCGCCGAGGTCGAGCTCCATGTCGTGCGCGTCGAAGGACAGGACGGGCCGCTGCCACGAGAGCTTCTGCCAACCGATCCGATCGAGCAGCGATCCGACCTCCGCGGCCTCGGGGATCCGGCCACTGTCGAAGCGCCACGCCCGACGCAGGGGACCCGACGTGATGTCGAAGAGACCATCGCTCTGGCGCCAGCAGGCCTCGGCATAGTCGAGCAGGCCGGCGGTCTCGTCGTCGACCTCGATCGGCTCGCGTCGCGCGGCGGCACGGTTGATCGCCGACAGCAGGCTCGACTCGCGGTAGCGCGAGTAGCGGGCTTCGAGCCGCTCGACCTCGGCCAACACGATGCGCGCACCGGACTCGGCCCGGCTTTGCTGCAAGGCCTCGATCTGGATCTCGCACGGAGATCCCATCGCCCGGAAGCCGTGCTTGTGGAGCGGCATGCGATCCCGCCTAGAAGCTCAGGTCGACGGTGGCGACGAAGGATCCGACGCGTTCGAGCTGGAAGCCGTTGAAATGCGTCGCGACCGGCTGCACCCATTCGAGTCCGATCGATTGATTGCGGAACAGTCCCTCCGACACTGTGGCCCGCAGGCCGAAGCCGACATCCCAGAACAGCCCGCCGTAGTTGGTCGGATGATCGGGCGGCGACGACGTCGGGTGGATGCCGTCGTACGCACCGTGGATCGCGTCCTGCCATGTGTACACACCGCGCAGCGTGCTCGAAAGCCAGGGTGTGATCGCGAAGCCGCCCCAGATCTGCGCGCGGATCCGGTCACCGAGCGCGTAGCCCGAGTCGTTCTCGGCTTCGAGTCGGATCACGCCGTCGAGCTGCGCCCCCCAGCCGAAGCGTCGATGCTGGCCCGTGTACGTGAGGCTCGGAAGCAGATCCCAGGTCCCGCTACCGAGCTGCATGCCGTAATGGATGTAGCCGGGGGCGTCCTGGTGGCTGATCCGCATGGTCTCGGACACAGAGCCCGTCGGCGCACTCACCCCGATGCCGAGGTGCGCGTGCTGTCCGCTCGCCTCGAAGAGCCGGATCAGGGCGAGCATCGGCAGGTCCCCCCAGCCCCCGGTGCTGTGTTCGACGTGCTGCGAGTGGACGTCGACGGGGCCACCGGTCAGGGGACGGAGCTGCATCTCCATGTCGACGTACTGCGGCATGATCATCAGGTTCAGCCAGCGTGTCGGCGCGAACATCAGCTCGAACATGTGCATGTTCATCGACATCTCCTGCGGTGCGCTGCCACAGAGCTCGGGCAGGCACGCCCGCGCGACGAGTTCCTGATCGCTGACGACCGTCGAGCTTCGCAGCATCTCGCCGCTCGCCAGCGAGTAGTCGTAGCGATAGCCGAGCATGAACGCGCCGGGCCGGTCGAGCATGTGGCCCACCATCACACCGGCCGGCGGCCGCGCGGCGGAGTGATCTGTTCCGTGTGCACCCGACGCGTGGTCGGAGCCACCGCCCGGGTCCGCGAGTGACAGTGCCGCGAGATCGATCACGAGCGCGCCGGAGATCGTATAGGCGTCGAAGTCCATGTAGTCGTTCCGGCTGCTGCCCCCGATCTGGTAGTCGGCGGCTCGGCTGTAGTAGTCGAAACTGAACGAGAGCCCGATCCCACGGCCGAGATCCTTGCCGAGCGACGCACCACCGGAGAGGGTTCCGAAGCCCGCGAGACGGTGATCGCTGCTGTAGTCGGCCGGCAGGAGACCCGGATTCCATGGACTGACCGACACGCTGTTGCTTCCGGGATCGAAACGGATCGTCTGGAAGGCCTGGGGCGAGACGAGGTAGGGATAGAAGAAGTCCGCGGCGTTCTGCGAGTAGTAGCGGATGCGCGGTGACAGCGTGAAGCCGAGCCCGAGCGGCTGCCCGATCTCGAAATCGAAGGTATGCGCGTCGATCCCCCAGTCGTCCCATGCGAACGCGTAGCCGAGACGCAGTGCCGTGTCGGTGCGAGCGACGTAGCGCGTGGCGCGACCCCCGACGCCGACTTCGTTGCGCTGATCGGGACGCCGCTCGAGCAGCGCGCGCACGTCACCGTAATAGCCGCCGGGCGGCGCGAGGAACTGCTGCGATGGATCGAGGAAGGCGACCTCGACCACCTTGTAGGGATTGGCGAGAAAGCCGGCCGCATGGCCATAGGCGACGGTCGCCTCGAGCCGCGTCTGGCGATCGAGCAGATGGGTGACGCCGGCGCGCAGGCGGAAGTCGTTGCGTGTTCCCGTCACGAGCTTGTTGCCGAGGGAGTCGAACGCGACCTGGCTGCCATACGAGCGCGTATCGATGTAGGGCACGGCGTCGTGGTCGAGCGTCGCGTCTGTGCTGCCGTGCGCGTAGCCGAAACCGAAGTCGAGCGTGGTGCGCTGCGCATCGAGCTCGAGCGTGCCGTCGATGTCGACGAAGCCCGACGTGAAATCCGGCTCCAGCGAGGCGCCCCCCGAGAGCGAGAGATCGCCGAAGGGATGGTCGCGCCCGATCGAGAGCTCGATCTGCCGTCGCGATTCGGGAGACGCCGACGAGATCGTGTGGACGAGCTGGTCGTCGACTGTCGCGCTCCAGTTGCCGAACCCGTCGGTTTCGAGCACCGAGAAGTTTCCGTCGAAGTAGAGGCTTCCCTCGATGAACGGTGTGGCGCCGGAGACCCCGTCGGGTGCGGTCGGACGATTGCCCTGCAGCGGCCGCGGCGCGATCGCGATCGGGGTCGCGCCCGACCAGGTGTCCTGGGTGAACTGCAGGTCGAAGCGCCACGACTCCGCCACGGTTCCGCCGGTCCCCACCTCGAGGAAGTCGACGCGGATCGGTTCGAACGCGCTCGTCACGCCGAACAGATCGCGATCACCCTCCTGATACCGGCCGATCTGCAACGTGCTCTCGCCCTGGATCGAAGAGCCATGCGCGAGTGACGACGCGAGCATCGGCAGCGCCAGCGCGGCGTGGGTGAGGGCGCGCAGGCAGGGGCTCGCAGGCGCCGGTCGCGGCGAGAGGGCGCGCAGCGCAACCACGAGGGGGTGCTCGAACCGCCGTTGCGGCTCAGTAGCAGCCACAACCTCCTCCGCCGCTCCGCTCGAGCGGTGTGCTTCCCTCGCGGCTCTGGAACACATGCGTACGAAGCCGTTTCGACGGAGCGTCCACCCCGGGCGCCATGTGGGGTCGGGCGAAGGCGCTGCGCTGCCACGGTTCGGGGGGGCTCGCACAGCCGCTCGCGAGCCACGCGACCAGAGCGGCTCCGAGGACGAGTCGCGAGTGTGATCGAAGTCTCATCGCGCGGGCGCCTGCTCGTCCGGGGACGGAGACTCGGCGAGCAGCGCCTCGATCTCCGCGCGCAGTCCGGGCAGCACGCTCGGGCGGAAGCCCCGATGGACCGATCTCACGACGCCGCGCCGATCGACGAGATACGACGAGGGCATCCCCATCACCGCGTACGCACGCGGGCACGCCCCGGCCGGGTCGGCCCCGACCGCAAACGCGGCGGGATGCCGCTCGAGGAAAGTGAGCGCAGCCTCGGGGTCTTCGTCGACGTTGACACCGATCACGCTGAACCCGGCGTGGCCGAAGTCGCGTTCGAGTTCGTTCAGCGAAATGAACGCGTGCGCGCAGGGCGCACACCAGGACGCCCAGAAATCGACCAGCACCACGCGGTCGATCGAGACTGCACCCGTGTCGAGGCCAGGCCCGTCGCCGAGTGACGTCAGGTGGCAGCGCGGAGCCGGCTCGCCGGGTGACACGGCCAGGGCTCCGCCGGCGACCGTCGTGCAGAGCATCGTCCCGATCAGCGCGACGATCGCGCGTCCAGGAAGCCTCGCGCTTCGCGTGCCCATCGAGCTGCCCAAGGCTGCAGGCCTCCGCGCCGCACGGAGTCGCGACACACGGCCAGAATAGGGGCTTCGGGTGCGCGCCGAGCCTTCCGAGCGTCGACCTGCGTCGAATTGTCGCACCCGGTCGCCGCGGTGGTGGTGCGTTCCCGGGGCATCAACCGTCCGCAGCGAAGCGGTCGAACAGAACCTTCACGGCCGCGTGTTCTCCCTGCGCGTAGCAGGTCATGAACGCCTCCCGATAGCCGTCGAGGGGGAAGCGATGGGAGATGATCGGCGCGCCGTCGAACTTTCGCGTCCGGATGAACTCGAAGTACCAGAGCATCGCGTGCTGGCGTCGGCCTGCGTACTCCTCGATGCCGAATCCGTTGGATCCGATCAGCGAGATCTCCTTGAAGTAGAGCGGCGTCCATTCGAAGCGACGCGGCGGCTCGACACCGATCGCCACGATCGAGCCGAGCGAACGCACGACCCGTACGTCGACTTCGAGGGTCTCTGCGGACGACACCGTGTCGTACACGACGTCGACTCCGCCGTTCAGCATGGGCAGCCCCTTCCACGGCACGTCGATGGCGGCGGATGTCGCGTGTGCGATGGATTCCACGAGGGCAAGAGTCGGACGATGCGCGAACACTTCTTCGGCGCCGAAGCCTCTGGCCAGCTGCGCCTGGTGGGCGAAGCGCGCGACGGCCAGCACGCGCACGTCCGGATGCAACATGCGAAGGATCGCGATGGCGAGCAGGCCGAGGGTCCCGCAGCCGTAGACGAGCACGGTGCCAGATGACATCGGCGGTGCCTTCAGGATCGCATGCAGGGACACCGAGAACGGGTCTGCGAGCACGGCGGCTTCGTTGCTGACGCCGTCGGGAATCGGAATCCACTGGGACTCGTGGGCGGGAACTCGCGGTGCGAAACCGCCGGTCGCGGTCGCACTGTTGCCGCTGTGGATCCCGCGTTCGATCGGTCCGCCCCCGAAGTTCAGACACTGGGCCAGTCGTCCCTGCCGACAGAAGTCGCAGGGCGGCAGGGAGCGCGTCGCGCACGAGAGCCACGGGTTCAGGACGACGCGCTCGCCGAGTTCGAGTTGCGTGACACCCGCTCCGAGTTCGTCGATCACACCGACCACTTCGTGTCCGAGCACCTGTGGCCACGAGATCATCGCCGTCATCGGATTGTCGAAAGAGCCATTCATGAAAACCTGCTTGTAGTCGCTGCCACACAAGCCGCAGAGCACGGTGCGGGCGATCGCCCAGTCGGCTGCCGGAAGCACCGGGTCCGGGATCTCCCGCATCCGCAGCGGAGACAGGGGACCGACGAACGCCCGTGGCGAGAACGCCGACAACATCTTCGTCGCCGCGAGTCGAGGCATCTCGTTGCCGATCGTGAGCGCACGCACGCTTGATCCTCCACCGCACAGGCGACCGGGGATCCATGCTTGGAAGTCGGCGCCGGATCCGCGCATCCGCTTGACAGCGGGCGGGCCCGGGTGTTCTAGTCGCCCGATGGCGGTTCAGACTCTCACGCTCCGACATCGGGTGCAAGCGGGATCCACGGCTCGATGTTCGAGGAGATCTCGATGGCAGGCTTGAGCGACGTGCGGGGGCGGGTCGCTCTCGTGACCGGCGCGTCCAGCGGGATCGGCGAGGCGCTGGCCGGGGAACTCGCCCGGAGAGGAGCGAAGGTCGCGCTGATCGGACGCCGGAAAGAGCGCCTCGCAGAGATCGTCGGTGAGCTGACGCGCGCCGGTCTCGAAGCGCGTGCCCACGTGTGCGACGTCCGGGATCCGGCCGCGATCGCCCGGACCGCTGCAGCGGTCCGCGACTCGCTCGGCGAGGTCAGCCTGTTGATCAATAGCGCTGGCTATGCGCGCCACACTCTGTTCGTCGATCACGATCCGGCGGACATCGAAGCGATGATGCAGACGAACTACATGGGCACGGTGCACTGGATCAAGCAGGTGCTGCCCGACATGCGGAAGCACCGGCAGGGCTGGATCGTCAACGTATCGTCCTTCGCGGGTCGGATCGGACAGGCGGACGAGGTCGCGTACTCGGCCAGCAAGTTCGCCGTGACGGGATTGTCCGAGGGGCTTTTCCAGGAGATGGCTCCGCTCGGCATCCATGTCCTGTGTGTGCATCCCACTCTCGTCCGGACCGAGATGTTCACACCCGACGTGCTGGCGCGGATGCCGGGAAGCACGCCGGATTTCATGAGCGCCGACGAGTTCGCCAGGCGAACGCTGCGCGCGCTCGCGAAGGGGAAGAGTCAGGCCGTCATCCCCGGTCGCATGAAGGGCCCGATCCTCCTGAACACCCTGTTCCCGGACTGGATGGGTCGCATGGTGGGACGCGTGAAACTCGCCGCGCTCGCCAAAGCCGGGATCGAGGTGGATTGATGCACGACCTGTTGATCCGGAACGGAACGGTCGTCGACGGCACGGGTCGGCCAGCCTTCGTGGCGGACGTGGCGATCGAGGCGGACCGCATCGTCGAGGTCGGCCATCTCGCAGCGCACTCGGCCTGGCGCACCCTCGATGCGGACGGCCAGCTCGTGACGCCGGGATTCATCGATCCGCACACCCATCTCGACGCGCAGCTGTTCTGGGATCCGCTCGCCAGTCCGTGCTGCTGGCACGGCACGACGAGCGTCGTGATCGGGAACTGCAGCGTCACCTTCGCGCCCGTGCGAGCGGGCGACGAGGAACGACTGGCCCGCACCCTCGAGTCGGTCGAGGAGATCCCGGTCGAGAGCATCCGCGCCGGGGTCCCGTTCGGGTGGACGACGTACGGCGGATATCTCGACGCCCTGACGGCCCGTCCCCTCGGCGTGAACGTGGCGGGACTGGTCGGTCACGCCGCTCTGCGACAGCACGCGATGGGGGATGGCGCCGTCGAGGAGGATCGCGTCCCCGACGAACGCGAACTCGCCACGATGTGCGGTCAGGTCGCGGAAGCCCTGTCCAGCGGGGCACTGGGCTTTTCGACTTCGCGCACGGCGAGCCACGCGACGCCCGAGGGCCTGCCCATCCCCGGAAGCTACGCGCGCGATGCCGAACTCTTTGCGCTCGCCGACGTGTTGCGTGCGCAGGGCAGGGGCGTGATTCAGTGGGTCTCCGGCTTCGGCGAACGCGACCACGGCCCCGACTTTCCCGGTGCAAGGGCCGAGGTTTGGCGCATGGGCGAGACCAGCCGACGCGCAGGACGACCGCTCGTCCTCAGCCTCTTCACGCACGGACTCGTTCCGGACCTGCACCGCGTCGTACTCGACGAAGTCGATCGCGAACGGACAGCCGGCGCGCGGATCCGACCGATGTTCAACCCCCGCACCGTTCTGACGTTCATCGGGTTGCAGGGGCGCTCGCCGCTCCGCAGCTCGGCCTGGAAGAGGCTCTACGACCGTCCGGCCAGCGAGCGGCTCGCCGCGCTCGATGACGAAGCCGTACGGCGGGATCTGTGCGGTGCGCGTTCCGACGCGCAGGAAACCGCGGCCACGACGCTGCATCTCTTCGGCCCGCAGGTGTGCGAGTACGAACTGCGCGCCGAGCGGCGTCTCGACGCCGTGGCTCGGGCGCGCGGCGAAAGCCCCGCCGAGGCCATCGTGTCGCTGCTGCGCGAGACCCGGGGCCGGCAGATCTTCGTGAGTGCGGTTTCGAACCAGGTCCCCGAGGCGATCGAAGAGGTGTTCACGCATCCCGGCGTGCTCGTGGGACTCGGGGATGCGGGCGCGCATGTGACCGGGATCTGCGACGCGAGCATGACGACGTATCTGCTCGCCCACTGGTGCCGCGACAAATCGGCGCTGTCGATCGAGGAAGCCGTCCGGCGACTCAGCTCCGAGCCCGCGGACGTGTTCGGCATCCCGGGTCGTGGTCGCATCGTGCCCGGCGCCTTCGCGGACCTGAACGTCATCGACCTCGAGTCGCTCCGGTTGGAGGTCCCCGAGTTCGTGCACGACTTCCCGGCCGGCGCGGGGCGCTGGACCCAGGGCGCGCGCGGCTATCGGTTCACCCTCGTGAACGGAGAGGTGGCCATCGAAGACGGGCGACATACGGGAAGGCTGAACGGCCGCGTCGTCCGCGGATGACCGAGGGATCGGGACGCATCGCCATCCTCGCCCCGATCGCGGTTGTGTCCGCTACAGGGTTCCGATGATGTTGAAGAACACGCCCTGGCGGTCGTAGCTCAGGTCGGTCAAGTCGTCGGAGTAGTCGGTGAAGTTGTAGCCGACACCGACCTTGAAGTTCTTGCCGAGATAGCGGTAGACGGTGAAGAGAGCACCGCTGCGCACGTCGTTGACGTTCGGCAGCAGCAGGCTGCGTCCCTCGATCGAGGTCTCCCAGTTCTTCACGAAGCGCCAGTCGACGCGGGCGATCAGCAGGTGCGCGTCGTTGTCGAAGAAGTCCGGGTTCACGCGATCGAGGCTCACCTCGCCGCGTCGATACGCGTACTTGCCGCCGAGCGTCCAGTCATCCGTCAGGTCGTAGGTGGCGTCGAGGGACGCGATGTGGCTCTTCTGCAGGAACTCCACCGGAGTGCCGGCACCGTTGATCTGATCCGTCGCGGGCATGTTGTAGAAGTACGTGAACTTGGCCAGCACGTTGAGGCGGTCGTTGGCGACCGGTCGGTACCCGAAGCCGAACACGGCCTCCGTGTAGCCGCCATCGAAGAAATCGCCCCTCGAGCTGTCGCTGAACGACATGTTGTACTTGCCGAGGAAGCGCCAGTCCTCCGAGAGCTGCAGACGCATGTTGTTCCGGAACAGCCAGGTGGTGCGGCTCGACCAGCTGCCGTCGAACTGCTCGGACTCGTCCGCCAGATATTCGACGCCCGTCGAGACGAACAGCGGATCGAACCGGTAGCCGATGCGTCCACCTCCGGCGTTGCGATCGGTTGCCGCCTGTGTGCGTTGATCGGTCAGAGTCCCGGTTTCCCAGTTCGCATGCAGGGTCAAGCGCTCGGTCGGTGACCAGTCCATCCCCATCGCGCGAGTCAGCCCGTTCGACACGTCGCCATGCTGGTATCGATCCTCCTGGTAGACGCTGGTGCTATCGGAGAGCCGGGTCCGCGCGCCACCGATCAGGCTTCCGCGCCGTGCATGGGCGCCGTCGAGCCCTCGCTCGTTGTCGAGCGAATAGTTCATGTAGCGACTGGTTTCCTCGCTCTCCTGGAAGTCGGTGCCGAGCCGCACTCCCGGGCCGCCGTCGCCGTACGAGACTTCGCCGTCCGCCCGCACCCGCTCGCTGATCCGGTACGAGCCTCCGACGCCGCCGCGATTGTTCTCCTCGCGATTGCCGGTCGTGCGCAGGGTCGCCTGACCGAACACGTAGCTGCGCCAGCGGGCGAATGGATCGAAGCCGACCTGCACGACGGTATCCGTC
The DNA here is from genome assembly GCA_031413515.1 of bacterium. Taxonomy (GTDB): domain Bacteria; phylum Myxococcota_A; class UBA9160; order UBA9160; family UBA4427; genus TMED88. Next base: position 47,693 of record JANOFF010000036.1, on the reverse strand, counting down.
CGGGCGCCCACTTCCTGGGTGACGGGAATGATCGGCGAGTTGTCCGAGCGGTCGTCGTTGCGGACGCCCGCGCTGAGCCGCCAGTTCTCGGTCATCTGATAGGCGACGTCGATTTCCTGTGCGTCGGTCGAGACGCCCACGTCCTCCATCACCCGGTCCGCCTTGGCGATCACCGCGATTTCGTCTGTCACCGGTACGTCGAGCGTGCCGCCGAACTGCTGCGTGTCGGTGGCAGCCGTCTGGCCGGGCGCCGAATAGCCCTGTGCAAGGTCCTGGTAGTAGAGCGTCATGCGCCCGGGCACTCTGGCGATCCAGTCGCTGAAGCCTACGCTTCCGTCGATCCGGTAGCCGAGAGCGCCATCGTTGTTCGCCACCGGGAGCGTAGTGTCCGCGAACAGATAGCCGCCGTCGTCCGACCGGAAGGTGCTACTGAGCACGCCGCTGCTCCAGCCGGTCTGGGCCTTGAGCCACGAATCGGTGGACTTGCGCGCGGTCACAGTTCCGCCGTAGAGGCCGCTCTCGTCGCTGTCCTCGGCGTTGCGATAGGCGGTCGCGCCGAAGTTCAGGTAGTCGTTGAGCCAGAACGAAGCCTCGCCACCCGCTGCGAGCGCGTCGATCTCCTCGAATCCCGGCACGAACTCGTAGTTGGCGACCAGCCATGCCTCGTTGCCGCTTAGACCGCCGGTGCGGACCAGCAGCTTGTCGTCGACGATTGCCGAGATCGGCTTGGCCAACAGGACGCGCCCCTGGATGTAGTCGAGGTCGTAGTCGAGGTCCGGATCGAGGTTGACGGTGCCGACCACCAGGCCGGTCTGCTTGTCGCGGATCTCGATCCGCAAGCGGTCCGAGCCCATCAGCAAGTCTCGGTGCTTCAAGTAGTAGAGCGATCCACCGGTTCCGAGGAACTCGTCGCGGGTCGGTACGGTGCCCGGATCCGCCGCGAACCCGTCGACCACGAAGCGCCGCTCGCCGAAGCTCGTGGTCGCGTCGGTCTGATAGCGGAGCTTGCCGCCGTACAGGCCCCGCTCGATCAACGTGAGTTCGTTCTCGCGATAGCCGACGCGGAAGTTGCCCCACATCGCGTAGTCGTCGCTCTGGCTGACTCTCGCGTAGAACTTGCCCATCGTCGCCGCGGTCTCTTCGACGGTGCCGTCGTCGCCATAGGTCGGATAGAAGTAGTCCTGGTCCATCCGGCGGAAGAGCGCGTCCGGTGATTTGTCGAGGAAGTTGCTGAACAGATCGCCGACCGGCTCTTCGCCGGTATCCGCGCTCGCGGTGAGCTTCCAGTCGTTGCCGAACTTGCCGTCGACGAAGAAGGCCAGTCGGCCATCTGCGATCGAGTCGGGATCGGTGGTCGAGTTCGCGCCCTGCAGCTGATCGAACGCGGCCTGGTTGTCGGTGAAGTTCCCCTCCACGGTCAGGTCCGCGACGGCGACGTAGAACCAGTCGCTCTCGGCGAGCTCGAGATCGCGCAGGAACAGTTCGCCGTTGCCGGCCTCGTCGAGCACGGCGACCTCGACGGTGTGCGTGCCTTCCGGCAGGACCGCATCGGCGACGAATCGCCCGTTCGAATCCACCGGCACGGGATTGCCCGCGAGCCAGACCCTGTGGTTCGGCGGGACTCCTCCGCCCTGTACGCGGACAGCGCCCACCGACCCGAGTTCGATGTTGCGGACGGTCAGCTCGCTCTCGCCGAATCCCGCGAGCAGCGGATCGGACTCGGCCGGGAGCGCAGATGCGGGCGCCGTCGTCCCATCCGCCAGTGTGCCGGCGAGCTTCGTCGAGCCACCCGGTGCGCCCGGGATCAGCCAGAGGGTCTGCGGCGCGGTCTCGTCGAAGCGACCCTTCGCGTCGTAGGCGCGCAGCACGAACTCGAGTGCGTCGGCCGGGCCGGACAGGCGCTGCGGCTCGGGCTGCCAACGAGCCACACCGTCCGGTCCGACTTCGATCACGGCGAGCGGCTCGGTGCGGAGCGATTCGCCGCGTACGAACACCCGCACTTCGGATCGTTCGATGAAGTGCGTGTAGTTGGAGTACATCTTGAACTCGACCGCCGCCGACGAGGCCGCCGCCGCGTCGCCGTCGACCACGCCGGTGCGCGGCACGGCCAGCGCGCTCGTATCGGACGAGATGCTGAGGCGCGGCTTCGTGTCGAGGCCGTCGAAGCGGAACTCGATGTCCGCTCGTTCGAGAGCGACGTCGGTGCAGCGCTGGATGTCCGCCGAACTCCGGTTCGGGTCGTCGACGGGCTTCCCATCGACCGTGATGCGCATCAGGTTCAGGGCCAGCGGGTCCTTGGCGCGCAGCTCGCGCGTGATGCGGGTGATCTCGACGCCCTCGTAGTCGTCGAGCACCGCGGGTTCGTCGTACACCACCTGCACGGCGACGTAGGAGCTGTCCTCCTGGACGAAGCCGCCGTTCACCACGTCGTTCGAGTGCAGATACCCGTGGCCCTCGTGCTCGACCTGCGAAGCGGAGAGACCCATCTGCTCGGCGACGAGTTCCTTGGTGCGTCGGGCGCGCGAGACCGAGAGCCCGATGTCGTCGCCATACGCCTGCGCGGTTCGCCGGTCGAGTCGCTGATTGCCCGTGTAGCCGACGAAGCGCAGTCTCACGTTCGGTCGATCCTGCACGTCGGCCAGCGCGCGCCGCAGCACGTCCGTGTAGCCGTCCGGCACTGCCGCATGGCCGTTGTCGACCGGCAGCACGGGAATGCCACCCCACGGCGGGTCATAGACCTGCGTGACCATCGATTCGCCCGCGGCTTCCGGACAGATCTGCGGTTCTTCCGGCAACTCCTGCAGCGGATCGTCGTACCAGAACTCGACCTCGACGCGTCGGTTGGACGCACGGCCGTGGGGGGTCTGGTTCGACGCAATCGGCTGCGCGGCACCCCGCCCGTCGCTCATGACCGACGAACCCGGCAGATCGAGGGCGTCCTGGACGGCCAGCGAAACCCGGCGTGCCGTCGCCTTGGAGAGCGCGGTGTGCGTGCCATAGATGCGCTCGCTGCGACCCGTCAACGCGGCGTCGTCGGTGAAGCCCACGAACTTGACGGTCACGTTCTGTTTGTTGCCGAGATTGCCGAGCGCCTGTGCGATCTGCTGGGTGAACTCCGCGGGCACGCGTACGTTGTCGTCGCCGATCTGCAGCGGTGCGATCAGGTTCTTGACGCGAGCCCGTCGTTCGTGGCCTTCGCGGAAGACCATCTTGCAGACGGTCTCGACCCGGCAGACCTTGACCCGCTTGATGTCCTCGGAGACGAGCACTTCTTCGCTCGCCAGCTGTTCCTCGACCGTGTCGTACCAGACTTCGATCTCGACGCGCCGGTTCTGCGCGCGACCCGTCGGCGTGGCGTTCGAGCCCAGCGGCTCGGCAGCGCCTGCCCACGAGAACGAGATCGCATCCGGCGGCAGCTGCAGCGCCGACTGCACGAACTCGCCGACCTCACCCGCGCGTTCTCGCGAAAGCCCCTCGTTGTCGCCGAAGGTTGCGGCGAGCTCGGACGAGAGCGGCTGATCGTCGCTGTGGCCGATCAGGTGCAGCCTCACGTTGTCGAGATGCTGCATCTCGTCGAGCGTGTCGCGCAGCGTGTCGATCGAGCTGGCCGGAATGACCGAGACACCGGACTCGAAGTGGATCGGTGGCACGACGTCCTTCAGCTTGACGGTCTTCGTCTTCTCGGTGAGGACCTCGCGCTCCTCGAGACGATCACCGCGATCGATCGCGAGCAGTTCGGGATCCTGTGTCCACTGGTTGGCGGGCTCCTCGACGTCGAGGATCCGCTCGGTCGATGTGCCGGGCGTGGCTTCGACGACGCGTGGTGCGCCGAGTGTCGGAGCGCCCGACGGCAGCCACTGACCGGGATCGAGCAGTCGCGTCATCGGACCGCCGGGCGGTGCACCGCGCCGCCAGTAGATCTCGGGTTCGATCGTGAGTGGCTCGCCCTTCTGGGCCTTCCACGCGTCGGTGATCTGCTGTTGGACGGCCGCCAGGCGTCGATCGACGAGGCGTGCATCCTCGACGTCCGCCACGTAGGAGAGTCGCAGCGTCGCGGGCGCCTTGCGCAGTTCCTCGAGCAGCATCGTGATCCGGGTCTGCCACTGGGGTCGGATCTTCGTCGTGCCCGGTTCGAAGACCGCGTCGGCCAGATCGAGACCGACGACCCGATGGACCGAGGCACCGAAGTTGAATCGCAGTGCCTTGCCGCGGGTCGCGCGCTTCACCTGCACCTGTCGGGTCGACAGCCGGAACCCGCTCGGGAGCGATCGGTCGTCGAGCTTCAGCACCATGTTGCTGCCGCGATCCGGGTCGGGAACGATCGCGCACGTGATGTGGTAGCGGCCGTGCTGGTCGGTGGTGGCGATCAAGCCCTTCGGCGTCACGAGCCGGATGCCCTGGAGGCCGAGATCGCCCTCGTCCTGGATGCCGTCGCGGTCGACGTCGGTGAACACCTTGCCGAACACGTCCGTGCAGGCGAAGTCGGGATCCGGAACGACGCGCACGGTCGCGGTGGCGATGCCCGAGAGCTGGATGCTGCCCGTCGTGCTGACCACTTCGGCTTGATTGACGTACTCACCCTCGCTGACTCCAGCCCCGACGGCCAGCAGCAGCAACAGCCTTCGCATGCCGGATGCCGGAATGTCGAGACCGGACCACACGAGCTGGCGCCCGTTGATCGCAGGGGCGACGTCGACTCCGTCGATCTTCGCCGAGCCTGGGACGTACGTGAACCCGGGCGGGAAGTTGTCGACGATGCTCAGGTCGAGCAGGTCGCCGGCGACCTGGTTGCGGACCACGATCTCGTACGGGACGAGCTGGCCGATGACCACGTTCACCGAGGGGGTGGTCTTGCTGATCGCCACCGCGGTGTCCGTCGTGGGATCGAGGGCGAGGTGGTTGTTGAAGATCTGCGCCGAGCCGGGCTGCTGGGACGCGTCGAAGACGACGTTGGTGTGGTAGTTGGTTCCGGCGCTGCGGGCCGCAACCGACGTCGGCGGTGCGAACTCCGAGGTCTGCACTTCGCAGTAGAGCCCGGTCGCCGGGACCGCGTCGTTGACTCCACCCGGGCAGGTGGGAACCGAGAACGCCGGGGTCGACGCGTCGCTGAGCGGCGGGATGATGCCGGATGCGGCGCTCCCGTAGCCCGCGCCACCGCCATCGAGGGCGATCAGATAGCTGCCGCCGCTCGGGCAGGAAGCACTCGAGAAGTTCAAGTCGAACTTGTAGTGACCTGCGCCGAGGGTGACCTGTCCCTGCTGGGCGGGATCGTTGAAGCAGCTCGACGGCAGCGGCGCTCCGCCGGTCGGATCGAGCAGCGTCACCCGCGCTCCGCCGATCGGTACGCGCTGCACCGAGTCGTACACGACGCCGTTCGGCTGGATGGGCAGATCGAGACCGACGAGATTGCTGCCCGACATCACGATGATGTCGCGGATCTCCTGCAGGACGTTGGTGAACGCCGAGACCGCCACGCCGAGGGACGCCGTGGTCGAGTTCGCGCCGGGCGCGCGGAAGCGCAGCGCGTACTGATCGCCGTTGACGTCGTTCGGCCCGAGGCCCGAGATCTGATACGCGCCGCTGGCGTCGGCCAGAATCGTGTAGGTGGTCTGACCGTTGCGCAGCAGCTCGACGGTCCAGCCGGAGAGCGCCGATTCACCCGGATCCTGCAGGCCATTGAAATTCGAGTCGTGCCACAGCGAACCGGCGACCTGGCCGACGCCCGGCATGCCGCCGACATCGACCGAGACGCTCGCGCTCGCCGTCTGCGCCGGGAGGTTCCAGGTGACCGTGCCGGTGTTGGTGATGCGCGTGCCGATCGCGAGTCCGGGAGCGATCGTCGCGATGAAGCGCAGCACGACCGCTTGACCGGGCGCCAGGGCCCCGTTCGTCGTCGAGTAGTCGGCGGTGATCAGCGGGCCGGCGACCACCACCCCGGTCGTCGAGCCATTGAGCGTCGCGGAGCCGGGCACGTAGCTGAGCTGGCCCGGGACGGGCAGGGCGAGATTGTCGGTGAGCACCACGTTCGTCGCCGGGACGGTCGCGACGTTCTGCGCCCGCACGGTGTATTCGAGCTGGCCGCCCGCCGCGACCGCGCCCCCGCCCACCACGACCACCGTCTTGGTGATCAGAAGCTGCTGACCCGCACCGACCACCACCACCGTCGGCTCGGGACCGGTGTTGGGATTGCCGTCGCCGTCGGTCAGCAGGTTAGGGACCTGGACGCTCGTCACCCGCGCCTGGTTGCTGATCAACGTGCCCGCCGGAACGCCCGCGTTGACCCTCAGATCGAAGGTGACGATCGCCGCCTGGCCAGCGTTCACGGTTCCGGCGCCCGCCGCCGGCAGAGGCGGTGTCAGGTCGCTCGAGCTGACGGGGATGCCCGTCACGAGCGGCGACACGCCACCGTCGGGCTGTCCCACCGGCAGGCCGTTCAGTGTGACGCTGTCGGCCAGATACGTGGTGTTGGCCGGGATCGCGTCCCGCAGCGCCACGTTCGTCGCCGGGATCGCACCGCTGTTGGTCAGATTGATCGTGTAGCGGAGCGTGTCGCCGGGATCCACGGCGCCGTTGTTGGCGACGTCGTTCAGCAGGACCGCGCTCTTCGCGGCGAACAGCAGCGGGAGATTGCCGACCACGTTGCGCGTCGGATCGTTCGGGGTCGCGGTCGCCGGGTCGTCGGAGGGCTGGTCGACGACGCCGCCCAGAACCGCGCTGACGAACGCCTGATTGGACACCACGGTGCCGTCGGGCAGATTGCTCGCGACCACCACGTCGAACACCAGGGTCGCGACATTGTCCGCGGCGGGCGACGGATCGGCGCGCATCCGGCCCGGTGTCGTGTTCTCGGGCGCATGGATCGGGATGCCGGCGCTGAGCGGTGCGATCGGCCCGGCGAGATCGGTGACGGGAGTGCCGTTCAACCGGGTGCTGCCGGGCACATAGACCGTGTTCACCGGGATCGTGTCGCGCAGCGTCGCGTCGGTCGCGTTGTCGGTGCCGATGTTCTTGACGGTGATGGTGTACCGCAGCGTCTCACCCGCGAGCAGCACGGCCGGGTTTCCCGTCAGGTCGGTCGAGGTCTTCAGCACGCGGAAGAGCGGTGCCGAAGCGAGCGTGACCCGGGTGGGATCCTCGTCGCCGGTCACGATCGGGCTGGCGGGGCCGTTGACGTTCGGATCGTCGCTCAGCGCGAATGCAAGGCCGCCGATCCGGAGCTCCGATTGATCCGCCGCCACACTGCCGGCCGCGATCACCGACGCGAGGGTCGCCTCGAACTCGAGCACGATCGTGGCGCCGGCGGGCAGGCTGAGATTGCGGACGTCCACGACGCCGCTGCCGTTCACGCCCCCGGTCGCGTTGGTGTTGCTCGTGTCGGCGCCCGGCGGCACCGTGACGAGCTGCAGCGTGCCGGGCACGAAGTATGCGCTCGGATTCAGTCGATCGAGTTCGTCATAGAGAGAGAAGTTCGCGATCGCGACCGCGCTCTGGTTTTCGGCCACCAGCCGGTAGCGGAGTCTGTCGCCCGGTCGCGCCGTCGCTGCCGGATTCACACCCGTCGTCACGTCGAGCACGGTCTTCTCGAAGCGCAGCTGCGGCAGCGCCGACGTGGTGGTGTGGGCGTCCTCGTGATCGAGGGTGCCGACTGTTCCGTTCGTCAGCAGGCGGGTGTACGTGCGTCGATCGGCGCCCGTCGCGCTGAACCACTGGGTCGCGCCCGCGACGTTGGTGAGCGCGACCGCGTCCTGGGTGTTGCTGTCGAGTCCGATCGAGTACGTGACGATCGCGCGCTGGGTCGCCGCAACGACCGCGGCGGGAGTCAGCAGCGCGACGCTGAGCGAACAGGTCGGAGGACCCTGGAAGGTCGCCGTGTAATCGGTGCCGGCGACGAGCAGCGGCGAGACCGGGGTGACGCCGTCGGCCTGGAAGATCCGGGCGATGATCGCGGTCGGCGCCGTATCGCAGGTGCCGCCGGTCGGGCCATCGGGCAGCTGGTCGCTGAAGTTCAGATTCCAGGCCGGGCCGGTGCCGGTGTTCTGCACGTCGAGGACGAATGCCGCGGGTGTCCCGATCGTCATCTGGACCGGGCCGCGCTTGTCCATGGTGAGCGTGTCGGGGCCGACGATCGTCATCGGCGGCGTGGTGTCGGCAGCGCCGGGCCGCTGGCTCGCGCCGTCGCCGTTGATCCAGTTGTAGATGTAGGAGGCGGTGTTGCTGAACGGCAGCCCCGTCACGTTCGTGGGCGTGTCTTCGAGCACGACGCTCACGTCCACCACGATCTGTTGACCGGCCGGGATGTCGATACCGGTGGTCGTGTCCTCGAGGACGAGATTGGTCGGCGTGCCGGTGTTGGTGGGCGTCCAACTGCCCGGCACCGAGATCTTCGTCACGCCGACGTAGCGCATGTCCGCCGCCGAAGTCGTCAGGTCGTCGTAGATGCGGACGTCGTAGATCGGGAATGCGTACGGGGTCGCAGGGATCGTGATCCGGTAGCGGAACGTCTCGCCCACCGACGCTGTCGCCTGGGTGTTCTCCTTGAGGGTCGGATCGGGACCGCCCACAGGCACCGCAGTGCCCGAAGCGATTGCGGGACCGAAGCAGTAATCGTTGGGAGCCGTCGTGATCGGGCAGCCTGCGCCCGTGCGCTCGTAGACGCTCGGCGCATTCAGCGACGTCCAGTCGACGAACACGCGGTTCTCGATCAGATCCGGATCGGGCAGCGGCGTGCGCACCACGACGCGATAGGTGAGATCGAGGAATCCGCCCGGCGGAATGTCCAGCGAGCCGTCGCCATTGCCCGCACCCCAGACCAGCGGTCCGTCCGGTGCGCCGGTCGGTGTCGCCACGAAGCCCGCCACCGGGACACCGCCGATGCGCGCCGTCGGCGTGAATCCGCCCGAGAGCGTCAGGGTCGTCGGGATCGTGTCGACGACGTTCGCGTCGTGGGCGATCGCGGTGCCGTTGTTGACGATCGTCACCACGTACTGGAGCAGATCGTTGAAGGCCGGGGGATCGCCCGCGGCCTTGCCGGGCGTCACGTTGGTCAGGATCTTCGTGGCGGCGAGACTCGGCTCGACGGCGACCACGGCGGGCGTCACGGCAGTCGCCGCAGCCACGGCTCCGGTCTCGCCGTTCAGGTAGTTGGTGACGACCGTGTTGCGCAGCGTGTCGCCAGCGTCGGTCACGAGATCGTTGTTGATGCGACCGAAATAGTTGATGCGGATTTCGGGAGCGACGACGGGCGTGCCGAGATCATCCTCGGTGGCGGTGACCACGTCGCCGATCGACCAGACCGCGACGCCGCTGGTTCCGTCGGTCGGTCGCGCGGTCAGGGCGGCCGCGCTCGGCGGCTGCCCGTTGATGCTCAGGATGCCGATGAACTCGTAGCTGACCGGGAAGGCCGCGGTGTCGGCCAGCAGATAGCTGACCGTGCCCGTGGCGAGATCGTCGGTCGCCAGCACGTTCTGCGTGGCGCCCTCCGGCAGCGCAATCGCGATGCGGAAGGGTTTGTGGGCACCGATCGTCGGCACCATGGCGGGAGCCAGATCGAGCTTGGTGACGGCGACGGGCGGCACGTCGACCGAATCGATCGCCTGGGCCTCGTAGTCGTTCAGCGGATTCGCGGCGTTCGGCAGCGCGCCGATCCGCATGCCGGTCGGGCTGCCGTTTGCGCCGATCGCCCCGGTCGAGTTGAGCGCGGTAGTGCTGCCGGGCAGCGAGGTCCAATCTGCCTGGATGGTGTTGGCCAGGATCTGGTGTGGCTCGACGAGGTCGCCCACCTCGACGGCGAACGAGAAGCTCACGCTCGCGCCCGGCGCGATCGGCACGTCGGGTGAGAAGCGGAACAAGGGCCGCGCCGGTCCGAAGGTCGCGAGATCCACGATCGGGGGATTGGCGCCGGCAATGTTGCCCACGTACGTCAGATCGACGCCGGTCAGATCCTCGAGCACGCGCAGGTTGTAGGCGGTGGCAGTGCCGTTGTTGGTCGCCGTGACGGTGACGCGCGGCTGATCGCCGCCGTCCACCTGGGCGACCGAGAATGTCTTGGTGAGCGCGATCAGCGGCTCGCGGACGAGCACCGTCGCTGCATCGATGACGAGCACGACGGGGTTTCCGCCCTCGTCGATGTAGCTGACCGTGGTCACCGTGGCCGCGCCGCCGTTCAGGATCGACAGGCCATCCTGGTTGGCGAGCGCGTTGTTGATGCGCGCAACGAACTCCACCTCGAAGTCGAAGCGCGACATTCCCGGCTGGGACAGCGTGAGCGTCTGATTCCCGAAGTTCCAGACCACCTCGGTGGCGCTGCAGGTCGGGGTGAACACACCACCGGGCACGAAGCCCGCTGCCGAGTAGGGCGGGGCGTTCAGATTGACGGCCGGCGCCTGCGAGCAGCTCATGCCGGCGGGCAGGGTGTCGCGCACCACGAAGTTTCGCAGCTGGGCGACGGGGATCATGGCCTCGAGGCGGAATCGGATCTCCTCCCCGATCGACACGGGCTGCGGCTGACCCGCCACCACCAGCGGTGTGTTGGCAGTGGCGATGATCTGCTTGGGCGTCACTTCCACCGGAATGATCCGGATCGTGGCGGCTGCCGCGGCGGAGACGTATCGGCGCGCGCCGCCGAGTTCGCCGTTCAGGCCGAGTGGTGCAGTCTGACTGCCCGACGCGCCCGCGAGGCTGTCGAAAGTCGCGGTCACCGTGCTGGTCAGCGTCTGCAGCGGGGCGACGTCGTCATCCGGGTCGACGCGGTAGTAGAGGACCACGTTCTGTCCGGCATCGAGCCGGAGCAGTCCGTTGCTGTGGGTGTACGAGTTGATCACCTGGGCGGGCGTACCGTTCTCGGTCACGTTCTCGGTGATCGTGCCCTCGCCGCCGGCATCCGCAGCGTCGATCAGGGCGTCGGCATCGTTGTCGAGCGCGTCGCCGGTCAGCGGATCCACGAACAGCATGTCGCTCGGATCCGTCACGCTGGTCAGCGTGATGTCGTAGGCGGGAGCTCGCGGCACGCCGCCGCTGCTCGCCTCGTTGGTGACCGTGACCCGGTAGATGTAGGTGTCGAACGCATCGCCATCGTTCGCGAGGGGGACGAAGTTCGAACACGTCGGCCCCGCGCCGTAGAGAGTTTCGTTGCAGACCTCCTTCAGCAGCGTGAGGCGCGGCTCGGTGACACGCAGATCGACGCGGCGGTGTACCTCGCGGGGGAAGCCGAGCGTGGTCGGACCGAGGTTGTAGACCTCCTCGAGACTGGTCACCGGGTTGAAGAAGACCGCCTCGAAGGTCGAGGTCAGGATGTCTGTGCTGATCGCGGCGTGCTGGTTTGGCGCCGCGATGGTGTCCTGCGGGTCGTTGAGCATCCGCGTCGTGACGTCCACACGGAACCAGTGATCCTTCTCGGTGATGCGCTGGGCGGGAACGACGGTGTTGAACCTCCAGTCGAAGAACGCGTCGGCGAGCTGGGGGGGCGGCGGGTTGAAGCTCACGCCCGTGATCGCCGGGGTGCTCGTCAGCAGCGGATCGGTGGCCGCGATGAAGCCCTGACCATTCGGGTTCTGCTCGACTACCTGGATGTTCTGGACCGCGATGTAGGTGAAGCCCGGGGTCTGGAAGCCGAACCAGCCTCCGGACTCGACGTGGAAGCTGCACTGCTCGCCGATCTGGATCTGGTCGTCCGGGCTTCCCGGCGGCGGATTGTTCTCGGTGCAGACACCGAGTTGATCCTTGAAGAGGTTGTAGCCGACGACGCGTGCGCGGACGCCGTCGAGTGTGTAGTCGTTGGCGCGGTCCGTGACACCGTCGGCGCGTGCGACCGGCGTCGGGAACCACAGCGGCGTTCCGTTGGCGAGTTCGATCTCGCCGGTCGCGTCGGCGCGGAAGGTCAGATCGTCATCGAAGCTCGCCGCAGTGTTCTTCACCACTTCGAAGTTGAACAGCTCGACTTCGCCGGGACTGATCGTCCCGCGACTGCAGCTGTACACCGAGGCGGTGGCGGGGATCGTGGCCGGGATGCGCCACTCGGGCAGGGCCGGCGGATTCGCGGTGACCGAGCAGCCCGAGGGCACCGTCGAGACCGTCATCGCCTGGCCGAAGCTGACCAGGGTCCGGTAGTCGGTGGCGTCGTGACCGCCGTTGTTCGTCAATCGCACGGAGAGGGGCAGCGGATCGCCGGTGTTGGTGAGGATGAACAGCAGTTCGGCCCCGACCATGTCGACGTCGAGATCCTCGGGTCGCGCGACGTCGCTCTCGTTGACCACCCGGTTGTGCAGCGTCGGCGTGCAGAATTCGCGGAACCAGATCTCGGCGCGGTCGCTGATCGGGAAGCTCGCGGTGGGGTCGGTGTTCGGCGGTGTGCTGGTCGGGCTTTCAACCCGCACGTCGAGGTTCGCGGTCCGGTCGTAGTACTGCGGGGCGATCAGCACGGTGCGGATCCGGATCGTCACCGTGTCGCCGTGGCGGATCATGTGGCGCTGGGTCGGGAACTCTGGATGGATCGTGCTGCTGGTCATCACGAAGCGCAGATCGCGGTTGCCGAGCGGCAGTGCGGGATTCGTCGTTGTGAGCGGAACGGTGCCCGGCTGGGGATTCGTCCAGGCGAGCGTATCGACCATGCCGGGGTAGGCGGTGCCGTACGCGGGCGCCATCGTCAGCACCGGCGGAGCGGTCGTATCCGCCACGTACTCGGCGGGTAGCAGGTTGTGCAGGTCGATGCCGGTCGCGCCGCCGTAGACGGTGCCGCCCGAGTTGTTGGTGATCGTGATCGTCGCCGTGCCGCGCGCACCCATCGGCTGCGAGGTGTTCACGCCGTCGAGGGAGACTGCGACGGCGAGTCCGGATGCGATCGATTGGGTGCTCAGCGTCTCGGTGTCGCTCGGCGTGAGGCCGGTGGTCGTGGTCGAGATCCCGCCGGCCGGCGGTTGGCTCTGGCAACCCCACTGCACACCGTTCACCGTGTTGGCGCGATTCACGCACGAGTTCGTGACACGCCCGACGATGTAGTAGAAGCGGGTCGCACCGGGTGCGGCGACGATGTACGGATTGGCGCCACCGCCGAAGTTGGCTGCGACGTTGAAATTCGAGATGGTGGTCACGTTCGGCACCGCGACGCAGCTGGCGGGCGAGCCGCCGTTGCCCGCACTCACCGCGCCGGCTTCGCTGCTGCACACGTGGTGGAACGTCATGTTGCCCGGCACCATCGTGTCGGTGAACGTGAAGTCCTGCAGCGGCGCAGGGCCGTCGTTGCGGATCCGGATGCGCCAGATGGCGTCGTCGCCCGCGTGCCCGTAGATGGTGTCCGAGTAGCCGCCCTGTCCGGCGTCGAGATTGCGTCCCTGCTTGCGGACGTCGGGCAACGGCTCGCGAATAGGCAGCACGCCCGGACTCTCGGACTGGGTGTACGTAGCCGGGGGGGCGGCGCAGCTCGGTGCCACCGTCACCGACGCCTGGATGTTGCGGTTGGCGGTGAGCAGGCCTTCCTGGGTGGCGGTGCTTCGCTGGACGCGGAACTCGATGATCAACTGTTGACGATTGCCGGGCCCGCCCGTGCGTTCGTCGAGGCTGAAGCCCGGAGGGAGGGTCCACGTCAGGGTGGATCCGCTGATGGAAGGATCGAAGGCAGCGGGCGCTGCGACATTCACGCCCTGGAAGGTCGTCGAACCCGGGATGTAGGTGAGTCCCGTGCTGAGCAGGTTCTCGCGGACGACGATCTGTGCGAGATCGACATCGCCCGGCGAGACCTGGATCGGGTTCTCGACCAGGATCCGGATCGTGCCGAAGGTGCAGAGCTCGCAGTAGCTGCTGCTGAAGACGTTGTCGACGAGATCGGCGGTGCCGAGTTGCGGGGGACAGCCCGGCGGCACCTGGGCCTGCGCGCGGCCCGCGGAGAGCGACAGCGCGGCAAAGGCGAGCAGCGCGAGCAAGATCGCGTTGTGCAGCCTTCCTCCCCGGCTGTGCTCTCGTTGCAACATGGCTGCTCTCGTTTCGACCGCGAGGCGGATTCCTCGACGGGGCGAACCGAGACAGCCCGCAGAACGGGCTGGATTCCGGCAGCCCCGCTGTCATGGGGCGCGAAGCCCTGTAGACCGGTGGTTTTGCGTCGCCACCTTTCGATGGCTTTGCCCTTTTCTGAATCGTGCTGAGCGCTTGGCTCTATCTGTCGGTTGTCGGTGACGGCTCTTGCTCTCTCCTCATCGTGATGGTTTTCCGCACACTGGGTGACGGGGATCTCAGTTCTCCCGGGGGCCTCGATCAGGTCGCCGGCAGGAAGTCGATCGGGTACAGGATCGTGATCGCGGAGATGCCTTCCTTCGCGCCGAAGTCGAATCCCTTCACGCGCTCGACGATCTGCGTCGAGAGCTCGGGCGCTTTCATGTCGGACGACTGCACGGCGCAGAGCGAGACGCTGCCATCCGCTTCGATCGTCATGCGCAGCACCATCTGCCCACGCAGCGTGGGATCGCGTCGCAGCTCTTTGTTGTAAAGCCGGTAGAGGGCAGACTTGTGGCGATCGAACACGATCTGGATCTCTTCGTCGGTCCGCCCGAGTCCAGGACCTCCTCCGGAAAGCGATCGGCCGTCTCCACCGGGTCCGCCGAGACCCGTGCCTCCACCGATCCCGCCGATCGAACTCGTTGCCTTGCCGACCCCCACGCCTTCGATCGCCCCACCACCACCGCCGCCGACGGTGCCGCGGCTGATCGAGGCGAGGTTGATGCCGCCACTCGATCCGGGCGTCTGCGTCGTCACCATCGAGCGACCGCCTTGCCCGGTTGCGGCTTCACCCGCGCGATCGATCCGCGCCCTGGCGCCGAGCTTCGAAGCCGGTTCGCTGGCGGCGACACTCGAGAACTTCTCGCGGAAGGCGAGGATGCCCTTCGAGCCCGCGCTCTGCTGGGGTGCCGGATCGGCGCCCGGCTCGAGATCGCGCCTCGCGTCGGAGGTCGGAGGGGCGTCCGCCGTCTCCGCGACCGTTTCCGAGACCGTGTCCGCGAGATTCTCGAGCTTCTCGAGCTTCTGCTCCGGGACGACCGGCGGTGGAGGCTGCAGATCCTCCTTGATCAGACTCGTGAACCGCTCGGGGACGTCGGTCGCCTGCCAGGGCTCGGGCAGCGGCAGATCAATCAGCGGCACCAGCAACGCGAACAGCAGGGCGAGCAGCATCGCAGTGCCGAGGGACTTGCGGAAGCGCTGGTCGTCCTCGCCCCCTCGCGCCCACGGCATCACGGGCGCAGCTGTCGAGAGAGGTCCCATCTCGCGCTCGATGACCCACTCGAGCTTCTTCATCTCTTCGCGCTGCTTCACATCCTCGAGGTCGTCTTCGAGATAGCCGGTGGCCTGGCGCTCCCGCCCGATCCGCTCGAGCAGGGACTGCCGGCTCCGATCGATCTCGCCGATGCATCGCTCGAACTCGTCGACCTGCCGACGCACCATTCCGATGTGGAAGTCGGGGTTGCCGCCGGCGAGCAGATCGCCCCAGAAGAGTTCTGCGCCACCCAGATCGCTCAATTTCTCGAGGGTGCCGCAGACCTGCTGAACGAGGGCGTACTGGGCGCGCTCGGCGGAGCGCTCCTCGAGCGTCTCATCCACGAGACGCAGCTCGCGGGAGAGATCATCCAGCCGCGACCGGGCTCCTTCGAGCTCGACCAGCAGCGTCTGTTCGTCCTGGACGTTTTCGGGATTCTCGAACACGGAGCCGGGCTACCTCTGCGCCAACTCGGGCGCCTTCTGGACCACGGCGAGCGAGATCTTCTCGAATCCCTCGCTCGTGCACGTCGACATGACCTTCTTCACCACGCTGAACGGCACCGACTTGTCGGCGAGGATCGTCACCTCGCGACTCTGGGCCACCGCCCGCGTGCTGGTCCCGATGACCGACTCGTTGACTTTCGACAAGCTCGCCGCGATCGCGGCAACGTTCTGACCCTGGCTGGATTCGATGTCCGAGACCCGCGCCACGATCTCTCCCTGGACGGTCACTTCCGTCGGGCTGATGAAGACCACCACAGTTTCCCGAGGCTTCGTTTCGATCGTCGAGTCGGGGAGTTTCAGCTGCTTGGGCGTCGCGAGCACTTCGGGGGTCGACGAGTTCACGAGGAGGTAGAAGACCAGGATCGTGAACACGTCCATCAAGGACGTCAGGCTCAACGTCGCAATCGCTCCGCGATTGCGCGCCATCCGCTTCATCCGCCGAGTGGTCTTCACGGAGCGTCTCCGATCGAAATGTCCGTGAACAGTGCGATCTGCTGCAGTTCACCCGGCCTGGTGCTTGCGACATGGGTCGCCCGCACGGCATCCATCACCTGGATGAGATGGTCGTACTCGATCTGGGGCTCGAGCAGCACCGAGGCGCTGACCGTATCCGGGTTCTGGCGCTTGAGGATCACCACCTGGTCGTTCAGGCTGCGCAGATCGTACGCGTCGTCCCGTTTGGGGATGCTGGCGAACACCTGCCTGCCATCGCCGATCTCGATCGAGTCGGCGCGCACGATCACCTCGAGCCGGAAGACCGGATCGATGGCGGCGGTGCCCCCTGCCGCGCTCGGCAGACTGAGTTCGATGATCGCGGTCTGCGAGAAGACCGCGGTGAGCAGAAGAAACGGGAGCAGCACCACCATCAGATTCATGAAGGTGGTCATGTCCAGTTCCGTCAAGATCTCTCCACGGCGCTTGTAGTGATGACGTCGGGCCACAGGGATCTCTAGGCCTCTGCCTGATGCTTCGCCCGGCTCGAGAACACGTTCAGCGCCTTCACCGATGCCATCTCGAGGCTGTCGACGATCTCACCGGTCTTCGCGATGAGCACCGCGTTGATGATGAGGAGTGGGATCGCCACGAACAGACCGAAGGCCGTGGTATTCATCGCGACCGAGATGCTCGCGGAGAGGAGGTCCGCCTTCTCGGCCGGATTCGCGTTGGAGACCGCCGTGAACGCGGCGATCAGTCCCTGGATGGTGCCGAGCAGGCCGAGCAGGGTCGCGATGCTCGCGAAGAGCGCCACGTACGGCGTGCGCTTCTCGAGCTGGGGAATGATCTCCATCATTCCCTCCTCCATCGCGATCTCGATCTCCTCGCGGCGTCGGACCGCGCCCTGACGGGCGAGTCCCATGCTGAGCAGGCGGGCGATCGTCGACGAATCCTTGGCGACCATCTCGCGCGCCTTGTCGAAGTCCCCGTTCATCAGCACTGGAAGCACCTTGCTCCACGCGGTCTGGTTGCTGGCACGCATCAGTGTCAGCGTGATGTACCGCTCGACGGCGATCGCGGTCCCCACTGCGAAGACCAGCAAGATCGGATACATGAAGGGCCCGCCGGCCACGAAGAACTCGATGCTCGAGTAGAACCAGTCCATCACTCATACCTCCTGCGCATGGTCGTCCCATGCAAAGCCTGTGTTGCTGCGTATCGGATGCCGGATGCGATCACTTTCCAGTCCGGATCTCATAAAACGTCAATTCCCGCATGAATACGTCCCGATCCACCGGATCGCGTGCGTCGTCGAGTGCCCTCGACACGTCGAGGGTGTTGCCGAGCTCCGAACCCTTCCAGGGCACGATCACCAGCGACTTGGGTGATTCGTCGTTGCCGACGATCGACATGCCCGAAAGCACCTTGTCCCCCTCGTCGCCGGTCTCCGCGCGCTTGGCTGGCACATCGGTCACCCCGGGAGACGAATTGACCGGTGCCTTCGGCGGATCTGCCAGCGCGGGCAAACCGAGAGCAAGGAGAAGCAGCGTGATCGAAGCCGTGCGGATCATGGATTCGCGTCCTGTTGTCATCTTCCGACCCTGTTGCGCAGATCTGCGAGCCACATGCCTACCTGCGGATCCTCGGGCACGCTGCGCGCGTACTGCTCGTAGTGTTCGATCGCGCACGCCGCGTCACCGAGATAGACATCGCAGAGGATCGCGAGATTGCGCTGCGCGTAGTGGAAGTCCGGCGAGATCGCGAGCGCCCGTTCGTAGCTGGCGCGTGCTTCGGGAAAGCGCCCCTGCTTGCGCTGCACGATGCCGAGCTCGTTGTGGGCGACCGGATGGCGAGGATTCAGCGCCAGGGCGCGGCCGAGACTGGCTTCGGCGAGCGTGAAGTCGTTTGCGAGCCGATAGGCGATCCCCAGATCGATGTGTGCTGCCGTGGCGTCCGGTGACGCTTCCGTCACACCCACCAGCAGCTCGATCCCGCGCGCGACTTCTCCGGCCTCGATCAGGCCGATCGCGGTCTCGAAGTCCCTGCGTGTTCCCGAACCGAACCGGGTCTGCTCGGTGATCGTGAAGCCGCCGCCGCCCTCGAGTACCTCGAACTTTCCGGCCTTCTTCGTGCCCGAAGTCGCGCACGCGCATACGAACGCGAGGGCCGCGACCATCGCGGTACGTCCGATCATCCCTGCGTTCAGTCGTCTGGATCCATGGGTCTCCATCGATCACCTCTCCGCCTGGTCCGGCTCCGCTTCGACCGCCGAGGCCTGGTCGAGATCGGCCGGTGCCGCGGGTACCGACTCATCGGATTCGACCGGCGCGGCGGGCGCTGGCAAGTCGGCCTGCTCGACGGGCGCAGGCAAGGTCGGCTCGGCGGTCGGATCGGCCACGGTCGCCGTCGATCCGATCTCGGGCGCGGCTTCGACTCCGCTCGAGGTTTCTGCCGCGGGTTGCGCCCCGATCTCCGCTTCCGCCTCTGCTTCCGCGCCGGCGACTGCTCCGGTCAGCGCACTCGGCGCGTTGTACGCGTATCGATCGAGCGAGGCGATCAGTCCGCTGCTCTCCTCGAACTTCGCGTAACGGCCGGGCATCAGGGCGGCGAGCTTCTCGAGGCTCTTCTCGATCCACGGATTGAAGACCCCGATGCTGAGCAGTTCGAGGTTCTTCTCGTGTACGCCGATGGCACGCTCTTCGAACGGGAATGCTTCCTCTTCGAGGACCAGCTCGTACTCGGTGAGTTCGTCGGCGCCGAGTCCCTGCGGTCGCTCGGAATCCATCAGGGATCGGCTGAAGTGGAAGTAGATCTCGGCGATGTAGAACGTGGCCGCGGCGGTGACGTCTGCGGCCTCGTAGTCGACCAACGCCTCGAACGAGCGCAGGGCCGTGTCCATGCGCTCCTGTTTCTTCTGCAGGCTCTCGTCGAAGGGCTGTACGAGTGCCACCTCCAGGAACCGCCCGTACACGACCTCGGAGAGCATCAGCGCGGAACGAGCCGCCAGGTATCGGATGCGGGGTGTGCGGGCCGCGCCCGCGTTCGCATCGATCTCGACGATCTCGCGGAGCGCGGCGTGATGGCTCTTCTCGTCCTTCGCGCGCTCGTGGAGCCCGGCGATCTTGAAACGCGTCTCGACCGCCACCTCGAGCGGCTCTGCGAACTCGGCCACGTATCTCTGATAGACGGCGAGCGCGCGATCGTAGGCCAGCGTGCGTTCGTGCAGTTCTCCGGCGAGCAGCATCGCGTCGCGACGCAGTTCGGGGTCCGTCGCCTCCGAGGCGACTCGTTCGTACTCGGTCGCCGCGCGGGCATCGTCACCCTGCTCTCGGTAGACGCGGGCGACCTGTTTGGTGGCCTCGGCCTGCAGTGCATGGGTTGGATTCGAGGTCCGGAATTCTTCGAGGACGCCAGCCGCTGCCTTCCAGTCACCGAGGCTGATGAGCGCGGCGCCGGCGTCGTACTCTGCCACCGGTCGGATCTCGGACGTGGGAGCGACTTTCGCAATGCGCAGGAAGTGGTCCGCAGCCAGGCGATGATCTCCGGCGGCGCTCGCCGACTCGCCCTGCTTGTAGATCGAGGCCGCGAGACTGTCGACGACGGCCTGGCGGGCTGCGTCGTCGGGCGGAGTCAGCTCGAGTACGCTCCCATACGCCTGCTCGGCGGATTCGAAGCGACCGAGATCGAAGGACGAGTTGGCCCTCACCGCCCAGGCGGCGCGTCGGATTGCGAGGGTCGACTGCGGATACGAATCGATCAGCCGTGTCGCGGTGACGATGGCCCGATCGAGTTCCTTCATGTCGTAGAGGTCGTCGGCCGCGGCCCCCAGCACGACCGCCGCGTGCTCATGCGACGGGAACGCATCGACGAATCGCAGTGTGCTCGTGACGGCCAGGCGCGTGATGGCGGTCCGCGCCTCGCCAGACATCTGCTTCTCGTGTTCGCGGTGGGCGAAAATCGCCGCGTAGCCGGCCTGTGCCGACTGATCATGGGGCGGATAGTCGTACGCGGTCCGCTCGTACTCACCGGCGGCCTCGCCGAACGAGCCGTCTTCGAGGATGAGATCTGCCAGCCGGTAGTGGATCGCCGGGGTCTCCGGGTCCTGCGGGAACGAGGAGAGGTAGGCGCGATACCACTGCAGCGCCTCCACGTAGTTCTGCGGCCTGGATTCGGCGTTCTGCTCATCCTGATACAGAGCGTGGTAGTGGTTGGCGAGATCCTCGAGGTTGCGCTTCAGGTCCGCGACCACCTCGGGTGATCGAGTGCGATCGAAGTGCGTCCAGTAGTCCGACGCGAATCCATACCTCTCGGCGAACTGCTTCTTCGATTCGAGTACCAGGATCGGGAAGCCACCGGCCTCGTAGATCTGCACGACGCGCATGCTGAAGCGGGGCGACGCTTTGTGGAGCGGATGCAGATCGACGAACGCCTGATGGACGACCGCAGCATCGGTGTAGCGGAGCTTCTCGAGATAGAACTCGCCGAGCTGGCTGTAGATGCGGTCCTCGTAGCTGCGCGGCCCGTTGGATGCGAAGTAGGACTCGATCGCTTCGGGCCCACCCAGGCTCGAGAAGCTTAGGCTGATCACCCGGAACGTGTCTGAGATCCGGCGCTCGTCGCTCTCGTCATGCGCTTGATCGAAGTCGTATCCGGAGTCGACCTTGTGGTCGAGCAGGGCGATGTACTGATCTAGTGCTTCGTCGTGCATCTCCTGCTTGTAGAGCGACCAGCCGAGCTTGTAGAGCGCGAGCTCGTAGTACTCGGAGCTGGAACCGCGCGCAGTGATCGCCGCATAGGCGTTCTCGGATTCGTGGAAGCGCTTGCGTGTGAAGAAGTACTCCGCCCGCCGGAACTGCACCTCGTCGATGTAGTGGGATGACGGATAGGCGCCGATCAGCTGTTCGATCACCACGATCGCTTCGTCGGTCCGACCGAGTTCGTCCATCGCGCGCGCCTTCTGGTACAGCACCCAGTCGTTGAACGCGTAGTCGGGATACGTCTCGAGGATGCGGTCGTAGAGTTCGATCGCCTCGAGCGGTCCGGCCAGGGACGCCGTCCCGCCGACCGGCAGCGCGACATCGGGCGCAACCGCCGCCGCTGCGAGGGCATCGGCGCCGGTGGTCCGCCGCTCGAATTCTCCGATCGTTTCGGTGTCCTGCGGAACCCCGATGGTGCCGTCCGCAATCGTCGAAGCCGATTCGCGAATCCCCGGAGCCGCGGGCTTCGGAAGCGAGCCGGCAGCGTCCTTGCCGAGGTACCCGTACTCCTTCTCGAGCTTGAGATCCGCCAGGCGACGCATCGCCTCAGGGGTCATCGCCGATTCGGGAGCTTCCTGCAGAAACTGCTGATAGCCGACCATCGCGCGCTCGAGCCCGTCGTGGACCTGCACTTCGGCGACGTCGGGCTCGACGCGGTGCAGGTCGGCAAGGGTCCGCTTGTCCGGATTGCCCGTGCACGCCACGAACGAGGTCGCGAAGAAGATCAGAGCTGTGCGTCGGATCGACATCGGCTCCCGCTCCTCACCGGACCTGTGCCTGCGCCTTGACGGCGCGGTCGTAGCTCTCGGCGAATGCGAATCGGGCCTTGTCCTGATACTCCTCGAGTCGCTGTCGACGCGTTCCGAGTTCGCGAAGCGCGACGGATTCGAGCACGCTGCCCTGGCGGGTCATGACTTCGTCGATGCGTTCCAGCGATCGGCCGAGGCGCCCACGCAGATCTTCGATCTTCGGCTGGTAGCCCGCATAACTGTGCACGGCGGCCTGCCGGGTCCGGACGAAGCTGTCGTACTGCTCCGTCAACCGATCGACGTCGGTGGCCAGATCGCGCAGTCGTGCATGTGTCGCAGTCAGCCGCTCGTGATAGTGGGTTTCGAGTTCCCACCGGAGCATGCCGCGGAGCCGGTCGATGCGACGGCGAGCGTCGATCTGCTCCGCGCCTTCGCCTTCGGCTACCCGCGCCTCGAGCCGGTCGAGGCGTGCCGCGAGCGCCTGTTCGCTCGCGGTCGCCAGCAGGTCGGGCCTCGGGACAGTGAGCATCTGCTCGAGGCGCTGCTCGATGTGCTTTCTTTGTTCGAGCCGGAGTCGCATCTGCGCGTCGAGCCGTCTGAACTCGCGATCGACATCGGGCAGCTTCGGTTCGTAGTAGGCACTCCGCAGTCTCGTCATTTCTTCGAAGGCATCGAGCCCGACACGCCAGGACGTGAGCTTCTTGCGCAGGTCTTCGAGGTCGAGGTAGTTCTGCAGCGCGGTCTGGAAGTCGTCCGACGCCATCAGGTCGACGAGATAGAAGGTCTCGGGCGCATCGGGCAGACTGCGCAGCCGGATCACCCAGTCGGTGTCCTGCCGGATCTCTTCGCGGACCAGCGCCTGCAGGAACCGTCCGCTGCGGATGCTGTCGATCGAGCTGTCGATCTTCATCAGCTCGCTGCCGAAAGTCTCGACCGCCTGTTCGTAGAGCACCGCCGCACGGCCGTGCACATCCAGCTTGCTGTACGCGAAGGGGAGCGCCAGCATCACTTCCTGCACGGACGGATCGGTGGTGTCGCGTTCCGACAGGATGCTCCACGGCACGATCGCGCGATCGAACTGGTTTGCCGAGGCATCCGCCCAGCCGGCCCCGAGCAGTGCGCGATTCGAGAAGGGACCGTCGAGGCGCACCCGGTCGAGGGCGCGTTGTGCCCAGTCGAACTCGGACGACTCGAGCAGCATGGTGCCGAGGACCAGATTCGCCTTGTCGCGGATCGCGAGCGTCTCGCGAAGATTGCCTCCGACGCGGCCGGCGCGGTCGAGCTGGCGCACGCCCTCCTCGACCTGCTCGGTTCGCAGCAGCGCGACGCCGAGGTTGTAGGCCGAGAAGCCGCCGAGCGGCTCCGAGCCTTGCACCCGCTTCAACACTTCGACGGCCTCGGCCGGCCGATCCAGGGACATCAGTGTGTTCGCACGCAACAGTTCGATGTCGATCCGGATCGGCTCCGGGATCTGGCCGCGGATTCCGTTCAGCGAACCCAGTGCGTCTTCGGGCTCGCCCTTGGCGAGTTGGATCCGCGCCAGACGGTAGGTCGCGTCGTTGCGCACGGGATCGGCGACGTTGGCTTTCAGGACCGCTTCGACCGCGCGCCCGGCTTTGTGGTGCATGCGGTAGTTGAGTTCGAAGTCTCCGACCGAGAACTTCGCGGCAGCGATGTCGGCGTAGAGCGAGTCGAGCTGCGGTTCGTCGACGGCGCGGTGCTGCGCCATCTCGGCGTCGAGTCGCCCGATCGCCTCGAAGTAGTGGCCTTGATGGGCGTAGTACAGGGCTTCGCCGAAGTACGGATCCGTCGTCGTCGTGGTTGCGGGGGGCGAAGCCATGACCGCGCCCGCGGTCAGGACGACCGCGAGAACCCCGATTGCCCGATGCGTCGCCGATCCGCGCATCGGCTACTGATCTCCGATCCGGATGCTCGCGTTGCCGAACTCGCTCGCCGCCAGCTCGATCCCGACCAGCTTCGGTCCGACCTGCTTCTCGAGAGCGAAAGTCTCGGTCCCGCTGAAGTCGCGGCCGCCGGAGAGCTTCCCCGCGACGGTCACGTCGAGTCGATGCTTCCCGGTCGGGAGATTCCCGGTGTAGATCCGCTGCACGCCGCCCTTCTTCAGGGCATCGAGTTCCTTGAAGCTGTAGATGTGGCGGGCGACGGGCTGACCATCGATCTGGAGTTCGACCGAATCGAGCTGCGCCTTCTCGTCGCGGGCGAGCGAAACGAAGACCGAGACCTGCGTGTCCGACGGATACAGGAGCTTCTCTTCGAGTGCGCTCAGCTCGGCGGAGATCGTCAGGACATCGGACTTGATCTCCTGGACCTGTTCATCGAGGCTGCGCATCTGCGCCTTGGAGAGATCCTCGGCGGACGCGGCGCCCGCGCCTGCGATCGAGATACACGACGCGATCCAGATCACTGCTGCGAAACGACGCGCGATGGTGGACGACCGACTCCACCGCCGATGTCGTGTCGGACTTCCGATCCGCTGCGACCGCGAACCGAAGTGCATACTCGCATGCGACTGCACGGAAAATTCTCTCACCTGTACGTCCCTCACGTTTGCCCCTTCAGGAATACGCATCGGCGATTGCTGACGAAGCTGGAGTGAGGTCTGGCACAGTGGGCAACGGCAGTCCGCAGGCTCGGGGCGCGGGTCAGCAAGTCCTCTGCAGATCGAGCGCAAAACTCGTGCACGCATGTGCAAATGGTGCGCCGGACAGGGCATCCGTAATCAAGAGGGACCGACGCGGGTCGTCCGGATGTCCGTGGGACGGTGCAACGAGAAACGCCGCCTCCCGGGGTCGGGAGGCGGCGTCGGATTCCGCTCGCTCTCGGTGGATCGCCGCTAGCGCGGGTCGGGGATCCAGTTCGTATGGAAGCCCGAGACGATCCGCCGCGGGATGTGGATCTCGGCGAGGGGCTTCGCGTCTACGTTGGCAGCGTCGAGGATCACCATGTAGCTCGTGTCGGTGTCGGGCTTCCACACGTAGGTCATCAGGAAGCCATCGTCCTCGTGCTTCGCGCCTTCGCGTGCGACGAAGACAGCCTCGCCGGGTTCGTGGCCGGCCGGGAAGCGGTGCGCGGTGCGTGTGGCGCCGTTCTTCAGGTCGTACTTGTTGATCTTGCCCCCCATCGCGGCACCGGTCGCATCGCCGAGCCCGAGCGCGTAGCCGTAGCGCATCGGGTGACCCTGCATTGCATTCGGGATGCGCGGGAACTCGGCCGGCTCGTCGTCGAGGTAGCGCTCCTTCACGGTTCCCTTGACGAGATCGAGGCGCCATTCGTGCAGACGCGGAGAATCCTCCGGCGGCGGTGTCGCACTCATGTCCATGGCGGACGAGTCGCGCCAGATCTCCGGCACCCGCATGCCGTACACGACGACTTCGTTGCCCTCTTCGAAGGCGTTGAGGGTGTGGAAGCAGTAGCAGGGCTTCACGTCGAACCACTTCACGTCTGCGTCGGCGCCCTCGCGCGGCATCACCCCGAAGCGCGCGGGGTAGTCGTCGCTCCAGCGGATCGGCATGCCGCCCTTCATCGCCAGTTCCATGTCGAAGATCGCCGGCAGATCCATGAAGACCGCGTGATTCCGCGTGGCCGCGAAGTCGTGCATCATCGTCGGGCCGGTGACGCTGATCGGCGTCTTCTGGACGAGCGCGCCCTGCTTGCTCACGCGGTAGTAGGTGAGGAAGGGAGGCAGCTGCGCGTAGCCGAACGCCAACATCTCTCCGGTGTCCGGGCAGAACTTCGGGTGGGCGGTGAAGGGGCCGGTCAGCTTGCCACCGAATGTGTATGCGCCCACCGTGTCGAGCTCGGGGGTCAGCTCGTAGGGGAAGGATCCCTCTTCGAGCGCCAGGATCTTGCCTGCGTGGCCGACCACGTGGGTGTTGGCCGCCGATACGGCGTGATCGAAGGTGAACTTCTCCGGGTCGAGAGCCAGCTTGAGTCGATCGACGCCGGGATTCGCGAACATCGGCGTGCGCACCCAGCGGTTCCGGTACCAGTTGGCCTTGCCGTCCCGCAGCTCCACGCCATGCAGCATGCCGTCGCCGATGAACCAGTGCTCGGTGAAGCCGGTCTGGGGATTCGCGGTGTTGCGGAAGTAGCGCCCATTGAGCTCGCGCGGGATCTCTCCCTTCACCTCGAGCTTGGTGAGTGTCACCTCGTCGAAGACCGGCTTGCGGCTGCCGATCAGGTGCCACGGGGCGTTCGGACCCTCACCACGCGGATCCCGCGCAACCTGCTTCGGACCGCTCTTCGAAACGCTGCTGACCTTGCTCGGCGCACTCATGTCGGATCTCCCCGGGTTGCGAGTTCGAGAGCGACGCTAACGTGGGGGCCTCGCGCGGAGGATCTGAAATCCGATCGCTCTTTGTCCAAATCCGCGCGCCGAGCAGCGAGAAGAGGGGGCATCGTCGGGCCTCGCGAGTCCTCTGACCCGTCCGCGGCGGCCCGATTCGAGTTGGCTCACTCGGCCCGGGAGAGATCGGCGAGGCTCGTGGATTGGAGGAAGTCCGACACCTCTTCCGTGAGGTGGCGCCAGCGATCGTGGGCCGCACACGGATCGGCGTCGCTGCAACTCGGTCGACCGAGCAGGCAGCTGCGCTCGGTGAAGGCCGGTTCGAGGGGCGCAACCACTTCGACGAGTCGTATCGTTCGCGGTGCCCGTGCGAGTCGGAATCCACCCTTGGGTCCGCGTTCGGAGACCAGGATCCCCTGACGCGCCAGCAGATGAAGAGTCTTCGAGAGGTAGTTGCGCGGTACAGCGACCGCGTCGGCGATCTCTCCGACCGGCACCGAGCGGTCTTCGGCGAAGCATTCGCCGAGGTAGGCGGCGGCCCGCAGTGCATAACGACTCGTCTGGGACAGAAGCATCGGTGGCGATTCCTGGCGGCCGGACCTTCGGGCCCCCTTGCATAAACATCATATAGACATGAGAATAGCGCCTAAGGCACTTGGCGCCGAGTCGGATGGGCGGCAGGCCAGCCAGGGCAGGACCGAATCCCGGTTCGGCGACACCGGTACCGGCCCTGCGTAGCAAAGCAACGAAGGAAAAGGACCCGACGATGCTTACCAAGGGACAGGCGCGACTTTTCTTCCTCGGCGGCACGATCTTCTTCTCCGCGATCTTTCTCGTCCTCACCGTCGACACGCTGAGACAGATCCCCGAGCGGCAGAACTCGGACCTCATGACGCCGTCGGTGGTGCGCGGCAAGATGATCTGGGAGAGCCAGAACTGCATGGGGTGCCACACGATCCTCGGCGAGGGCGCCTACTACGCGCCCGAGCTGACCCGGGTGGTGGACCGCCGCGGCGAGGACTGGATCCGCATCTTCCTGCGCGATCCGCAGGCCATGTATCCCGGCCAGCGCAAGATGGTGCAGTACGACTTCAGCGAGGATCAGATCACCGATGTGATCGCCTTCCTCGGTTGGATCGGGCAGATCGACACCAACGGCTTCCCGCCCGAACCAGACATGGCGCCGAAGGTCGTCGTGGTGGCTGCGGATCCAGCGACTTCAGCGGCGCCTCGCCCTGCGTATTTCGACACGGTCTGCGTCGTGTGTCATGCCGTCGGCGGCAAGGGGGGAATCGTCGGACCGGCTCTCGATGGTGTGGCCAGTCGCATCGCCCCCGACGCCCTCGATCGCTGGCTCGCCGACCCGAATGCGGTGAAGCCGGGGACGGCGATGCCGAACCTCGGTCTGTCCGACGACCAGCGCGCGGAGCT
Source organism: bacterium (assembly GCA_031413515.1). GTDB lineage: Bacteria > Myxococcota_A > UBA9160 > UBA9160 > UBA4427 > TMED88. Next base: position 20,274 of record JANOFF010000036.1, on the reverse strand, counting down.
CGTCGCGTGGCTCAGCACTCTTCAGTAGGACAGCAGGAGAACTGACATGAGATTCCGATCCCAGCGCGTTTCCTATCTCTTCTTCGCCACTTCGTTGCTTTTGCTGGTCCTGCAGATCTGCTTCGGCTTCATCATGGGCTTCGCCCACATGGGCTTCGACGTCCTGCACGACATCATTCCCTTCAACGCGGCCAGGACCTCACACGTCAACCTGCTGGTCTTCTGGCTGCTGTCGGGATTCATGGGCGCCGCCTACTACATCGTGCCCGAAGAGGCCGATCGCGAACTGGTGAGCGAGAAGCTCGCCGTCGTGCAATGGGCGGGGCTCGTGATCGTGGGCGTGACGGCCATCATCGGCTTCCAGTTCGGCTGGTGGGAGGGGCGCAAGTTCCTCGAGATCCCGAGGCCCCTCGACTACCTGGTGGTCGTCGACGTCCTGCTCTTCATCTACATCGTCGGGCGCACGGCGCTCAGCGCGCCGCGATTCACCACCACCGGAAGTGTCCTGCTGCTCGGCCTCACGGCGGCGGCACTTCTCTATCTGCCGGGCATGATCACCTTCGAGAGCCAGGTGATCGATTCGTACTTCCGTTGGTGGGTGGTTCACCTCTGGGTCGAGGGCGTCTGGGAACTGATCATGGGCGGAATGCTCTCGTTCCTGCTGATCAAGCTGACGGGCGTGGACCGGGAACTGATCGAGAAGTGGCTCTACGTGATCGTCGGCTTCACATTCCTGTCGGGCATCCTCGGCACCGGTCATCACTACTACTTCATCGGGGCACCCGCGTATTGGCTGTGGATCGGCGGCGCGTTCTCGGCCCTCGAGCCGCTGGCTTTCCTCGGAATGGCGATGTACGCCGTCACGATGGCGCGTCGCGGTGGCATGGATCATCCCAACAAGATCGCGCTCTTCTGGACGGTGGGATGCAGCGTGATGGCCTTCGTGGGTGCCGGCTTCCTCGGTTTCTCCCACACCCTGCCGCAGGTGAACATCTGGACCCACGGCACAATCATCACGGCGATGCACGGTCACATGGCCTTCTGGGGCGCGTATGCGATGCTGGTGCTCGCGATGATCACCTACGCGATGCCGAACCTGACCGGTCGCAAGCTGTTCCACGGAGCGCTGCCCGAGTGGGCGTTCTGGACCGCGAACGTCGGCATGATCGGGATGACCGGTGCCTTCGCGGTGGCGGGGATCGCACAGGTCTACATGGAGCGGCGGATCGGCATGGACTTCCTCGCCGTCCAGGAGGCGGTCGAAGTGCACTTTCTCGGCGTCGTCCTGGCCGCACTGCTGCTCACCTTCGGAGTCGTGCTCTTCATCTGGAATTTCATCCAGTACGGCTTGCCGAGCGACGAAGCGCTCGAGCGTGGCTGATCGGCCGATGGCTTCGCTCGAGCCGGCCCGCGTCGAGGTGCCCTGGTACCGACCCATCGCCGACGAGTGCGAACTCTTCCAGCGAGCGTGGTCGCTCAAGACGCCGCTTCTCCTGAAGGGGCCGACGGGATGCGGCAAGTCGCGATTCGTCGAGCACATGGCCGCGCGACTCGGTCGTCCGCTTGTCACGGTGGCGTGCCACGACGAGACGTCCGCGGTGGATCTGACGGGTCGACATCTGCTCGAAGGGGGTGAGACGGTCTGGCAGGATGGGCCCGTGACACGGGCCGTGCGCAGCGGCGCGGTCCTCTACCTCGACGAGTTCGCCGAGGCGCGCAGTGACGTGGTGGTCGTCATCCATCCGCTCACCGACCACCGGCGGACGCTGTTCCTCGACCGGCACGACGAGACCCTGATCGCCCCGGACGAGTTCATGCTGGTGGTCAGCTTCAACCCCGGCTATCAGCGCGGTCTCAAGGAGCTGAAGCCATCGACGCGCCAGCGCTTCCTCGGGCTCTCCTTCGACTATCCCGCCGCGGACGTCGAATGCGAGATCGTGATCGGTGAGACCGGGGTCGATGCGAAGCAGGCGCGCCGGCTCGTGGCGCTGGCTGCGAGGCTGCGCGAGATCGAAGCACTCGGGCTTGCCGAGCGTCCGTCGACGCGGCTCCTGGTGAACGCGGCGAGACTGCTGCACGCGGGACTTGCGCCCCGCGCCGCCTGCGACCACGCAATCGTGCAGGCGCTGACCGACGACGTCGAGATCGCGGCCGGATTGCGGGATCTCGTCGCACTGGCGTTCTGAGCATGGGCTGGCGCGACTGGCTGGACTGGGAGGAAAGCGTCTTCCGGGTGTTCGTCCGCTTCGGGCGTCGTCTTCGCTCGGGAAGACCGGAGGCCGCGGAACCACCGGGCACCGTCGTCTTCGAGGATGAGTTCGCGAGGCTCTCCGTGCTGGCACAGTTGCTGGTCGGCGAGCCGGTGCGGGTCCGGCGCGGACCCGGCATCGGAGGCGTGCGCGGCGCCGATCTGATCCTGCCGGCGCGGCTCAGGTTGGCAGACGACCCCGAACTCGCACGCGAGGCCTATCGCGTGCAGATCGTCGTCGCATCGGGGCTCGCGCGCTGGTCGCGCGACCACCGGCCGCCGCAGGCCGACCGCTACGAGGGTGCGCTCGACGCTTTGCGCGTGGTCCGGGAAGTCGTCGAGGTGCAGTGCCGCGAGTGGCCGCGCCTGCGTGAGATGCACGACCGCGTGATGGCGCGGGTTCTCGAGCTTCGGCAGGCAGGTGATGTCGTGCGCCTGCCGCGCCTCGAAGCCGAACTCGAAGCGGCTCGCCGCCTGGCGCTGGCGGGTGGACGGCCGTGGGAGGACGGCGGAACCCGCGCGCGACTCGTGGGTCCGCGCATCGCTCGGCGTCGCAGTGCGCCGATCCCGATCTGGGGCGAATGGCTTTCGGGTGCGGGCGAGGCCCAGGTCGCGTCGCCCGCCGGCGATGCCGATCCCGCGCAGAGCGAAGCTCCGATGACCGAGCGGGAAGCGCCGGATGTCGGAGACCTGCGCAGGGTCTCGCTCGAGGCCGAGGACGACGAATCGTCCCCTCCGAATGTTGCCGTGGAGCGCGCCGAGACGTTGGATCGCTATCGCGGGGGGCGACGCGACATCGATGCCGTAGACGAACTCGACGCCCATCTCGACGCCCTCGAGCAGGCCGATCTCGGTGATCTGCTTCGCAGCAATCAGACCGCACAATCGTTGTTGAAGGCGGATCTCGAACTCGGGCTCGAGGTCGCGGATGCGCGATCCGACGAACAAGCCGCCAAGGGCATTGCGTACGACGAGTGGGACGCCCGCAGAGGTGTCTATCGCACGGGTTGGTGCACGGTGCATCCGGGGCTCTCGCCGCCCGGCGACGCGGCCTGGTCGGTGAAGACACTGCGCGATCGCCGTCAGCTCGTTCGGCGGCTGCGACTGCGGCTCGAAGCGCATCGCGCGGGCCTGCGTGCCACGGCGCGCCAGCTCGACGGCGAGGACGTCGATCTGACGGCCGCGATCGACGATCACGTGGCGCGCCGGGCGGGAAGAGGGGATGACCCGCGTCTATACATCCGGCGCCAGAAGCGTCGGCGGGACTTCGTCACGACGGTGCTGATCGATGTGTCGATGTCGACGGACTCGTGGGTGGACGGGCGGCGCATTCTCGACGTCGCGCGCGAGGCCAGTCTGGTGCTCGGCGAAGTCGCCGATCAGCTGGGCGACCGGTTGCGGATCCTCGCCTTCGCATCGGAGACCCGGAACCGCTGCCACGTCTGGCAGGTGTTCGCGGCGGGAGACAGCTGGCAGAACGGGCGGCTGCGACTCGCGGGCCTCGCGCCCAGGGGATACACCCGCATCGGGCCGGCGCTGCGTCACGCCACGTCGCTGCTCGCCGCCGAACCGGCAGAGCGGCGACTGCTGCTGCTGATCAGTGACGGAAAACCCACCGACTACGACCGCTACGAAGGTCGCTACGGAATCGCGGACGTGCGACAGGCGATCCGCGAGGCGCATCATCGCGAGATCCAGACCCACGCACTCGCAATCGACGCGGTGGCCCGCGACTACCTGCCCGCGTTGTTCGGGCAGGGCGGATGGCACATCCTGCCGAAGCCCGACCAGCTGGTGGAGGTGCTCACGAAGGTCTATGGGCAGCTGACCGCTCGCTGAAGTCGGGGTCGAGATCAGGTCGCCCTGCTTCACCGGGAATCGGTGCGATCAAGAAGATGAGGTGACTGGCATGGCCGCGCCTTCCATGAGGAGATCCACGATGGTCGTCGCGAGGTTTCGAACCGGCTTCACATACTGGCCAGGCCGGACGAGGCTCGCTCTTCGCATCCGTCGGATCGCCGGCGCATGGCTGCTCGGCGCGTGGCTCCCGATCGCGGGCTGCACGGGGGTGCCCGACGGCGTCGAGCCCGTGCACGGATTCGAACTCGACCGCTATCTCGGACAGTGGTACGAGATCGCACGCCTCGACCATCGCTTCGAGCGCGGGCTGCAGGACGTCTCGGCCACCTACTCGCTGCGAGAGGATGGCGACATCGAGGTGCGCAACCGCGGATTCGATCCCGAACAGGGCGAATGGCGCGAGGCCATCGGCAGGGCCCATCCGCTCGGCGAACCGGACGTGGCGAGCCTCGCGGTCAGCTTCTTCGGTCCGTTCTACGGCGGCTACCACGTGATCGCACTCGATCGCGACCACTATGCGGACGCGCTCGTGAGCGGGCCTGATCGCGACTATCTGTGGATCCTGGCGCGCGAGCGCTCGCTGGATCCCGCACGCCGAGATGCGCTGCTCGAGATCGCGCGTGAGGCCGGATATGACGTCGACTCGCTGATCTGGGTGGAACACTCGCGCAAGGATCCGGCATCCCCTGCAGCTGACTGAGAAAGGGAGACTCGAATGTCGTCTGGCCTTCGGATCGTGTTAATCGGGCTCGTGCTCGTCTTCGCCGCGGGAGCCGGCTGCGGAAAGTCGGAGACCCCGCCCGCCGCCGAGCCGAGCGGGCATCCCACGCCCACGCCCACGACGCCGCCACGCGCAATCGAGCCGCCGCCGGCTCCCGCGCCCGCAGCACCCGTCGTGCCGTCGCCCGCACCGTCGTCCGCAGCATCTTCGGGCGCTCACGATCCCGCGGCCGGAGAAGCGCTCTATCTCCAGAACTGCTCGACCTGTCACGGTGTGCGCGGCGGCGGGGATGGTCCCGTCGGTGCCGCTCTGGATCCGAAGCCCGCGCGACACGACGACGGCGCCTACATGAATGCATTGTCGAACGAGCATCTCTTCCAGGTGATCCAGCAGGGCGGCGTGTCCGTCGGCAAATCGGCCCTGATGGCGCCGTGGGGCGCATCGCTCGGCGACGAGCAGATCTGGAACATCGTGGCGTTCGTCCGCACGCTCGCGGTCCCGGCGTACACGGGACTCAAGCCCTGACCGATGGCTCGCAGCGCTGGGTTAGAGTGACCCTCGACGACTCGAAGAGGCCATCCGATGTCCGCCATCATCGAAACGACCCTTGGTCCCGTGCGGGGCGAACAGCTCGAGCGACACAGGAGATTCCGGGGTATCCCATTCGCCGCACCCCCCGTCGGCGCGCTGCGATTCGCGGCACCGCGCGCGGCGAAACCGTGGACGCAGGTACGCGACGCGAATGCCTATGGCGATTCGGCGGTGCAGCCAAAGAGCCTGCTGCCCGGCATGCAGGTCGGAGCGCAGAGCGAGAACTGTCTCACCCTCAACGTCTATACGCCCGCGTGCGACGACGCGCGTCGACCGGTGCTGTGCTGGATCCACGGCGGGGGCTTCGTGACCGGTGGTTCGAGTCAGCCGCTGTACGAAGGGCGCGCGCTGGTCGAACGGGGCGACGTGGTCCTCGTCACGATCAACTATCGACTCGGGTTCTTCGGCTACGTCGATCTTTCCGAGCTCGAGGGGGCGACCGCGAATGCGGGACAGCTCGACCAGATCGCGGCTCTCGAATTCGTGCGGGACAACATCGAGCGCTTCGGCGGCGACCCGCGCAACGTCACGATCTTCGGCGAGTCGGCGGGTGGCATGGCGGTTTCGGCGCTGCTCGCGATGCCGGGCGCGCGCGGTCTGTTCCACAAGGCGATTGCCCAGAGTGGCGCTGCGGCCGCCACCCTGGATCGCGCGACTGCGGCACGCATCGCCGATATCTGGCTGCGACATCTCGGGGTATCGCGTGGAGGTGTTGCGGAACTCCGCAAGAGACCGGCCAGCGAACTGCTTGCCGCGCAGATCGCCACCGCAAACGAGATGCGGGACGGACGCGTCTTCCTGGCGTGCGCCCCGGTCGTCGATGGCGACACCCTGCCGCAGCATCCGCTGCAGGCGATTCGCGAGGGCGCGGCCGCCGGGATCCCGCTGCTCACCGGAACCACCCGGGACGAGTGGCGCCTGTTCGAGATGCCCTCGCTGATGAAGGACCTCGACGCGAGAGCGATCGTGAAGCGACTCTCGGCCCGGTTGCCCGATGGCGCCGACGTCGAGCGACTCGTCGCGATCTACGCCGATGCGCGGAGCGAGGACCTCGAGCGGGCCGAAGAGGCCAGGCTGATCTATCTCGCGCTGCAGACCGACCGCACCTTCCGCATTCCTGCGATCCAGATCGCCGAGGCGCAGTCCGCCCACCAGCCCGCGACTTTCATGTACCTGTTCAGCTGGAGTTCTCCGGCGCGTCGCGGCGAGCTCGGTGCCTGTCACGCGATCGAGCTGCCCTTCGTGTTCGGCACTCTCGACGCGCCCGGGATGGATCGCTTCTCGGGCTCGGGCCCCGAAGCCGAGAGACTCGCCTCGCGCGTGATGGATGCGTGGCTCGCCTTCGCGCGCAGCGGCGAGCCGGGTCATTCCGGGCTTCCGCGATGGGAGCGCTACGAGCCGAAGCGGCGCTCGACCATGGAACTCGGCGCGGAGCCGTCGCTCATCGATGCGCCGATGGAACGCGAGCGGAGAGCCTGGGTGGAAGTCGGCGCCGTCTAGGCCCGTTCGCCGCGCACGCCCGAATCGCCGTGCCCGCTACTGCCCCGTGAACTTCGCCTTTCGCTTCTCGAGGAACGCCATCATGGCCTCCTTGAGATCTTCGCTCTGGATGAAGGCGGCATTCCACGTCGCGACGAAATCGAGTCCGTCCTCGACGCTCTTGCCCTCGCAGTAGCGCATCACGCGCTTGGTTCCCTGCACGGCCAGCGGCGAGTTCCTGGCGATGCGCTCCGCCATGGAGTGCGCGGCCTGAAGCGTCGCATCGGCATCGGCATGGACGGAATTCACGAGTCCGATCTGCAGCGCGCGCCCGGCGCCGAAGTCGTCTCCGGTGAGAGCCAGCTCCGCCGCGATGCCCTTGCCGACGATCCCGGGCAGACGCTGGAGCGTGCCGACGTCCGCCACCATCGCGATGCGCGTCTCGCGAATCGAGAAGGTCGCGTCCTCGCTGGCGAGTCGCACGTCGCACGCCGTGATCAGGTCGATTCCGCCACCGAGGCAATAGCCATGGACGGCGGCGATCACGGGCTTGGGGCAATCCGCGACGCTGGTGATCGACGCCTGAAGGCGCTTGACCTCATCGAGGAATCGCAGGCGCTTCGAAACCTCGGAGCGCCGCGCACGCTCGCTGCCGGGAGTTCCGGCGTCGCCGCCCGCAACCGCTCCCCCCATCGTCTTCAGATCGAGGCCCGCGGTGAAATGGGGACCGCGCGCCGCCAGCACCACGGCACGCACCCGGTCGTCCTCGCCGACTTCGCGCATCGCGAGCGGCAGTTCGGACCAGAAGTCGGGCCCCATCGCGTTGCGGCTCTTCTCGTTGGCGAGCCAGACCGTGGCCACCCCGTCCGTCACTTCGAGTTCGAGGACCTTGTATCCCATCTTCCATTCTCTCCCTTCCACCCGACGCGCGACAGGTCGATGCCGCCCCGTACCCGCAGAGTCGCAGCTTTTGTTTCGCTCGTCGATACGGCATCATGCCTGCCAATATGCAGATCGTCGAAGAGATCCCTGCGGCGCTCCAGCTCGAGATCGATTCCGCCCTGGCGTGGCTGAACGCCGAGCAGGGCACGCACTTCCATGTGACCGGCGTCGTCGATCCCGAAATCGCCCTGCGATCCGGCGGTGCTCCCCATGATCTGACGCTGATCCTGTGCGAGGGCGATCGCTGCGTGCGCGAGCAGGTTCGCGTCCGGGCGCACCACGGGGACTTCGAGATCACACGGGTCGCCGCGGATCGTGTGGATCCGCCGGCCGAAATGGATCCGCGACCCGGCGTGCGGAAGAGCTGGCTCGATGCCGCACTGGCCCGGCATGCGTTCGTGGTGCTGATCTTCTATCGAGGCTTCTGGTGACCGCCCTGTCGCCGCGAGTTGCGCGGCTACCAGAAGGAAGGCGTCGTGCAGGCGATCCGCAGCGCCGGCGGCGAGATGTTCGGGATCACGAGCGAGCCGCAGACCCTGGCCAGCGAGGCGGCCGGCAGCTGGGGGCTCGAGTTCGAACTGATCGGAGATCCCCACCACGAGATCGCCGATCAGTGTCGCGAGAGGGGTTGGCTCGATCTGTACGTCAATACAGTCGGCGACTCCAGCGGCAAGTTCACCCGTGGTCACGATGCCGCCGTGCATCCGAAGGGCTACTTCCAGCCAGGCGTCTTGGTGCTGACGCGCGAGCGTCGCATCCTCTATCGCTGGCGCGGAGTACCGACCCGGCACAACAACGGCGGCGCCACGGAGCGCCCGACCGCCGCCCATGTCTGGCAGCGGATCGCCGAGGCGCTGGCCGCTTCCGCCGTCACCGACGCCGCGCTCGACACACCGCCGGTCGTCGACATGAAGGGAATTCCCTGGCCGATCTTCGTCGCGCTGCTGCTCGCGAACGGCAACTTCTGGCATCCGAAGGGCTTCGGTCTGAAGCGCGGTGGCTCGGACGACACATCGGCACATGCGAAGCGCGCCGCCTTGAAGCTCGCGTTCTTCCTCGCGGGCTGGATGGCGGCCTTCGCGTTGCTCCCGGTGGTATGGGCCGGCGCCGCGTTGCTCGCCTGGGTGGCGAGCGTGACACCCGGTATCGTCGCGCTGCACCGCACCTTCCAGAACGTGCGGATCGATCACTCGGTCGAGCCACGATGAAGAACTCCCAGCCCGTGTGTGTCGCCGCATCGGACGGACTCGGCGCGAGCCACGTCAAGGAGAGCCGGTGATCCATCTGCAACAGGACTTCGACCTCAAGCCCGCTTCGCCGCGCACGCGTGACGCCTTCGTCGCACTCGCGACGGACGCCCTGGTCCCGGCCGCCGAGCGCCACGGGGCGCGTCTGGTCGCGGCGTTCTTCGGCAATCAGGACTGGTTCTTCCGCGTGACGCACTTCCTCGAGCTGCCGAGTCTCGCCGCCTTCGAAGCGTGGCGGGCGAGTCTGCGCGCCGACCCGGCCGCCTGCGCGGCGGCAAAGCGTGCAGAGGCGCTCGCGCCGTCGCGCCGCGAGAGTCTGCTCGAGTCGCTCGGCGCGATACCCGACGAGGCACTGGCGCGCGGGATCGAGCGTGCGAAGGAAAAGCCGCAGGGCATCTATACAGCGGCCCACCTCAGGATCGCTCCGGGTCGCATGGACGACTTCAGCCGGATGCTGGGCGCCAGCGCGCCGCATCTTCCCATCCTGGCTTCGTGGCGCCCGGTCGCGGGCGATCCCGACCTCGTGATCGACCTCTGGCGGGGAGATGTCGAGCAGACGTACGCGCGGTACGCACCGGCGGACGATCGCGCGAATGCCTTCATGGATCCGCTGCGTGAGGTGGCGCCCGATGAGCGCGTCGTCCGCTACTTCCCGCTTCCCTATTCACCTTTGCTGTGACGTCACCCTTGCTCTGATCGTCCACGCATCCACGCCGAAGGAGAACCCAATGACAGTCGACAATCAGCTGGTATTCGAGGTGCGCAAGGCCGACTGGAAGCAGACGCGCTTCGTCGAGGGACCCGTTCCCGAACTCGCTGCCGGCCAGGTGCTGTTCCGGCTGGACCGCTTCGCGCTCACCGCGAACAACATCACCTACGCGGTGGCGGGCGACGGCATCGGCTACTGGCGCTTCTTCCCGTGTGAAGAGGGCTGGGGGAGGATTCCCGCCATGGGCTTCGCAGATGTCGTCCGCTCGACCCATCCCGATGTCGCAGAAGGAACCCGCTGCTTCGGCTTCTACCCGATGGGTCGATACCTCGTGATCGAGCCGGGCATGGTCTCGCCCGGGCAGATCGTGGACGGTGCGCCACATCGCACGGGCCTTGCCCCAGTGTATGCGCAATACCTCCCGACTACCGGTGACGCCGTCTACGCCCGGATGCGCGAGGATGCGATCCTGCTGATGCGCGGTCTCTTCATGACCTCCTTCCTCGCGGACGATGCCCTGGCGGAATCCGACTACAGCGGCGCGCGTTCGGTGCTGATCTCGAGTGCGTCGAGCAAGACGTCCATCGCCCTCGCATTCCAGCTGCAGCAGGCGGGCAGGGCGCGCGCGATCGGTCTCACCTCGGCGCGCAACGAAGACTTCGTTCGCAAGCTCGGCTTCTACGACCAAGTGGTTTCCTACGACCAGGTCGACTCGCTCGCCATCGAGCCGATCGCGTTCGTCGACATGGCGGGCGACGGTCCCGTCAACGCGGCCGTGCATCGCCACTTCGGAGACGAGCTCAAGGTCGATCTCCGGATCGGAGTCACGCACTGGTCCGCGGAGCGCAGCAACGAAATCCTGCCCGGCCCGAAGCCCACGCCCTTCTTCGCGCCCGGCCAGATCGTGAAGCGCACGAAGGACTGGGGAGGGCAGGGGCTCGCGGAGCGCATCGGCGGCGCCTGGACGAAGTTCTGCGACGCGAGTGACGCGTGGCTGCATGTCGAACGCCATGGCGGACGTGTCGCGCTCGAGCGCGTCTATGCGGAGACGCTCGCCGGATGCACCCGCCCGGCGGACGGCCACGTCATTTCGCTCTGACTGGTTCCACACAGTCTGGATGTCGGAGTCGCAAGAGTGCCGGACGAGCGCATCGAGTCCAGCGTGGAAGACACCCGATCATGACGAGCGGATCCTCCTCGCAGCTCACCGTCTACGGTTCGGCGATCTCGTACTACACCGGAAAGCTCGAGGGATATCTCCGTTACAAGGAGATCCCGTATCGCTTCGTCACGTTCTCGCCGAAGATCGGACGCCGGCTGCAACGCGAAACTGGTACGTCCCAGATGCCGGCGGTCGAGCTGCAGGACGGTCGCTTCATGACCGACACCACACCGATGATCGACTGGTTCGAAGCGCAGCAGCCCGAGCCTCCGGTGATCCCCCTCGATCCGCTGCAGGCGTTCGTGAGCCGACTGGTCGAGGACTATGCGGAGGAGTGGCTCTGGCGTCCGGCCATGCACTTCCGCTGGAGCTACCGGCACGATGCGTTGCTGCTCAGCCGGAAGATCGTGGACGAGATCATGGCCGACGTTTCGCTCCCGGGCTTCGTGAAGCGGATGCTGATCCGACGCAGACAGCACGGCTTCTACGTCCTGCGCGACGGCGTGAAGCGCGAGACCTGGGACCACGTCGAAGGCATCTACTTCAAGACGCTGGATCGTCTCTCGCAGATCTTCGCGACACGTCCCTTCCTGCTGGGACAGCGGCCCACACTCGCCGACTTCGGCTTCTTCGCGTCGATGTTCCGCCACTTCTCGCAGGACCCGACCGCCGCGGACCACATGCGAAAGCGCGCGCCCGCCGTCTACGAGTGGCAGGCACGAATGTGGAACGCGCGGGCGAGCCGTGTCCACGGCGGGCTCGTCGCGGGCATTCCGGAGGATTGGGGACCGTTTCTCGACGACATCGGCCAAGCGTATCTCCCGTACCTCTGCGCCAACGCGAACGGCTGGAAGGCGGGCGGACGCCGTCACGACGCGGAGATCGAGGGCATCCGCTACCGGAACCTGCCGGTCTCGCAGTATCGCGTCTGGTGTCTCGAACGTCTGCGGACCCACTTCGGGAACTTGACGGAAGAGGTTCGCGCCGAGGCACGTGCACTGCTCGAGCGTCATGGCTGCTGGGAGCCGCTCTGGCGCATCGAACATCCCGGTTCGGACTACGACCCCGACGAGCACGTTCCGTTTCGCGGTCGCAAGGTCCACTACGACAACCGACGTGCAACGGAGAACAACCGCGAATGATCATCCGGATCGTCGTTCCCGCTCTGCTCGTGTGCCTGCTGGCCGCGGCCATCTGGCAGCACCGACGTTATCTGCACGTGCGGCGGGAGATCCTGCGCGACCGCCAACCGATCCTCTACGCGGGCGACACCTTCCACGCGCTGACTTTCGTGAAGATCAGGCCGGGGAGCCCGGTGGTCGACGACGTCCTGGCACTCCGTCGTTCGATCGAAGTTCAGGGTGGGGGCCTCGTCGTGTATGCCGGGCAGGTCGGTCCGGCAGCGGTCGTGTCCGAGCAGATCCCCCACGACTGGAGCGCTCTGATCTTGGTGCAGTATCCGTCGCGACAGGCGTTCGACCGATTCAACGCGATCGCCGATTACCGCAGCGCACTCGCGCGCTTCGAGAACAGCTACACGCATGGCGTCGTCCGTCCGGCCGCGACGAATCTGCTCGTCGTGCAGGGGTTGCTCCTGCTGCGCCTCTCCAACATCGTGCGTTTCGTTCCGTCCTCCTTCCCCTTCGTGCCCGTCGGCGACGAGGCCAGCTCGAAGCAGAGAGCCAAGATGAAGGAGATGAAGCAGCTCGATGCGTTTCGCCCGCTCGGCGAAAAGGGCGTGGTGATCTTCAATCTGATCAAGCCGGGCAACGCCGAGCAACGCAGCGCCGATCGCAGCTACCGGCTGGAGATGATGAGCGGTATGGCAGAAGGGGGCTATGGCCCGATGCACATGGGTCGCGCGGTCACGGTGGAGGGGGACGCCGAATTCGAGCAGTTCGCGGCGGTCTACTACCCCGGCATCGATTTCCTGCAGTCAATGATCGGCAGCACCTTCATGAGTCGTATCGGCGGTGACAAGCAGCTCGGCGATTCGCTGGCCGTCGTCACCGTCCCGATCCTCTCGAGCCGGGGAGTTGCGCGCCCATGAGTGGGTTGATCCTCGGCGTGGCTTTGGCGCTGTACGGAGTGTTCTGGAGTTGGTACGTGGGCTTCGGCCGGAAGATGTCGCCCGACGAGATCGAGCGCGTCGTGCTGCGTCTGGCGGCCGCAGGACTGGCGCCGGAGCGTATCGCGCAACTTCGTCGATTCCTCGAGCAGGATGACGGCAGGGACTTCGTGATGGTCAATGCGATCGATTTCAAGCCGCCCGAAAGAGAATCGCGAGTCCTGTTCGCCCGGTATGGCGCGGCGTTTCGCGGACCGTTGCTCAGGCGCGCCGGCCACCCTCTGATCATGGGAAGGGCTGCGGCGTCCAACCTCGAGAACGTGAATTGCGAAGCCGCCGATGGCTGGTCGATGGCGGCGCTGGTCCGCTATCGCAGCCGTGCCGACTTTGCCGAGATCGCGATGCTCTTCGCCGGGTCCGAGAACCATCAGTGGAAACTCGATGCGATGGCGAAGACCTTTGCGTTTCCGGCCGCACCGTGGTTCGTACTGGGTGGTCCGCGCTGGGTCGTCGGTCTGGTGCTGGGGCTGACTGCAGCGCTCGTCCACATTGCGGTCGTCTAGTCTGCACGGTCGCGATGGGATCACGGGCTCAAGTGCCCGGCCACGTCCGCCCAGAGCGTCTTCTTCAGTTTCGTCATGATTCCACGCTCTTTCCTGGCGAGTTCCGCTGCGCGCTCGAGCGCGACCCCGAGCAGGTCTGGCTCGGCGGCGGACCCGTCGACGAAGCCCGCTGCGATTGCTTCCCCGGCCGCATACCGTCGACCGGTCAGCACGGCCTCGACGGCGGATCGGGCGGGAAGCTTCGCGCGAATGATGCTCATCATCGCCGCGCCGATCGGAACGCCCACATCGATCTCGGAGATGCAGATCCAGCCCCGATCCGCGCGCATGAAGCGGAAGTCACACGCCATGGCGAGGAAGGCCCCGGCGGCGAACGCGTGACCATTGATCGCGGCGACGACGGGAATCGGCCCGATCAGCAGGCGTCGCATCAGCCGCATCAGGTTCTCGCCGAACAGGCGCGCGTCGTCCCCTTGGAGCGACATCACGACGGAGACGTCGAGCCCCGAGTTGAAAGTCTTTCCGGTGCCCGTCAACACGATCGCGCCGGCCTTCGCGGCCTCGATCTGGTCGAAGGCGTCGTTCATCGCCGTCACGAACGCGGGCTGGACGGTGTTCGGTTCGGCGTCCATCGTCACGATCTGGACGTCGCCGTCGCGCGAGATTCGAATCATCTGGAAACTCCGGACGAGCTCGTCGAAGGGGCTCTGCGACGATCGATCGCGGTGGATCACGAAAGCCGTCGAGTATGCGGATTCGGACCCGACGAGCGCAAGGAAGTCGCCCCGTCAGAACGGGCTGCCTCAAGCGGATCACACCGCATTCCGATCCTCTCCTCCGGGGCCGCTTCGAGCTGCCCGGAGGAAGGGACGCGATGCATCAGATCTGGACGATCCTGGGTGGACTGATCCTTTTCGCCATGTGGATGTTCGAGGTCGACTGGCGCTGGATCGCCGCCGGCGGTGTCGCGCTGCTCGCCTGGACGTTCAACACGATGGTTCACGCCAGGAACCAGGCGGACACGGCCTTCTCGAGCGTCGAAGTCATGCTGAACAAGCGTTACGACCTGATCCCCAATCTCGTCGACACGGTGCAGCGCTACGTCGAGCACGAGACGCGCGTCCTCGAAGAGGTGACGACGCTGCGGGCCCGGGCGATGTCCGGTCGGCTCTCACCCGATGCAACGGTCGCTCTGGACAGCCAGATGGGGAAGGCGCTCACGCAACTCCTCGCCACCGCCGAGGCCTACCCCGAGCTGAAGGCCAACGAGGGATTCCTCGACCTGCAACGAGGCCTGAACGAGGTCGAAGAACAGATCTCGGCGGCTCGTCGTGCCTACAACGCGTCGGTCAAGATGTACAACGACGCCGTCGCCATGCTGCCGACGAATCTGATCGCGCTGTTGCTCCGCTGGAACTCACGGGAGTACTTCGAGCTTCCGGAAGGCCACGGTGAACGGCCGGACGTGATGGCGCGATTCCGCAGTCATCAGGCCTGACGGAGATCGCGGGTGAAGAGCGAGGACGAGTTCGAGATCTTTCTGCAGGAGTCCCTGCTCCCGGAGCTCGAGCGACGCAAGCGCGAGTTCCGCGAGCTGCTGGCCCGACGCGAGGCCCTGCGTCTGCCCCGGGTGTACAAGTTCGTAATCTGGGCAGTCGGCGGCGCGTTGGCGATCCTGCTGTTCCGGAGCGTCGGGCTGCTCGTGGTGAGCGTCGTCGCCCCGTTCGCGATCGATGCCTGGCGGATGCGCGCGGTCCCGTTGCCTGCGGTCTCCGAAGTCAAGCGTGCATTCCTCGAGCGCGCGATCGAGTTCCATGATGCGAGTTTCGAATATCGGCCGGACACCTGCATTCCGCGGCAGGCATTCGAATCCGGTCGGCTGTTCGAGCGCGACGGGTCGATCGATCGATACGCCGGCGAGGATCTGGTGTGTGGCAAGGTCGGCGCCACGAGCTTCCGATTCTCCGAAGTGCGGACGGCCCGTCGTCGCGGCCGCGGCAAGCAGGTGAAGTGGGAGACCGTCTTCTCGGGTCTCTATCTCATCGCTGATTTCAACAAGCACTTCGAGCATCCGATCTTCGTCCTGCCGGATGCGACGGAGAAGCATCTCGGCCTGGCGGCGCGCGCGTTGCAGAGCCTTCCGGGCCGCGGACTCGGGCGGCTGCTCCACCTCGAGGATCCGAACTTCGAGCGATGCTTCAAGGTCTACGGCCAGGACGAGGTGGAGGCGCGTTACGTGCTGTCACCGAGCCTGATGCGCCGACTGGTGAGCTTTCGCGAGACGAACAACGACGAGGTGCGGTTGGCCTTCGTTGGCGGCTCGGTCCACGTGGCGATGCCCCTTCCCGGGGATCTCTTCCACGTCCGGCAGATCGGGGATCTCGACGCGACGGTGATGCGCAGCTGGGCGGTGGATCTTGCCTTCGCGACCGGACTGATCGAGGAGCTCGATCTCAATACACGGATCTGGTCCAAGGGCGCCGACTGATGGAGCACTCGACCGACCCGACGCCACCAGCGCTCAGCCGCCTTGGCGCGTCGCGTTCGCGATGATGAAGCGCGCCGCATGATCCGCCGCCAGTGCGTTGCCCCGGTCGTTCAGGTGCGAGTCATTGGGCCGGTAGAGATCTTCGTCGGCCGCCGGTCGCAGGATAGGAAGCAGATCGAGGACGGGGATCTGCAGGGGATCCGCCAGGCGCTCGATCATGTCCTGGGGATCGGATTCGACCAGCGTTCGCGGGTCGGGCTCGAATCCGGCTCGCTGATATGAAGTCGAAGTGCGAGCGCGAGACCTGGGTGGTCTCCGGGAACACGATCAGGATGATTCCGGAGTCGAGCGCATCTGTCGTCTGCTTCATCTCGGCGAAGATCTCGGCCAAGTCGTTCGATGCCGCGCCGACTGACGTCGGACGACAGGTCGAGGTTCGTCGCGAGCTAGCGGGCGCGGTCTTCCGCGGGGATCAGCAGCAACCATCGATTCACTTCGCCCGTGCGGGCAAGCTCGACGAGTCCGGGGTCGATCCCGTCGGCCAGCATCGAGTCGAAGTCGAACTCGACTCGCGACGAGGCCGCCGTGGCGGCGTGATAGAAGTGGATGCCGTGCATGAACGGGCGCAGCCGGTCGCGAATCCCCGCCAGAGGCCCTGTCGCGTGGTACGGCTGGTAGCGCAGCACGTTGATCAGATCGTTGCCCGCGAAGTAGAAGACGACCGTCAAGTCGGGCCTCACGTCCGGCCCGAATTGCTTCAACACCTCGAGATAGTCTTCGGGTCCGGTTCCGATGACGGCGAGATTGACGACCTCGAAGCCGGCGGGTGCGAGCCGACCCACCAACTCGTCGTGGAAGCCGCCATCCTGCCGCTGCCGACGAACGAATCGCCCAGCAGCAGGACCTGTGTCTCGGGATCCTCGGTGTCACCGTCGACACGGAGGTATTCGTATCGCGGGTTCGGGACGAGGCCGGATCGAAGTACCGCTTCGACGGTGAAGAGGCTGAGCGTGAGGGCGCTGCCGAGCAGCACGACCTTCGCGACCGCCGATCGTCTGGGCATGCGGGAACTCCTGAACCGTGGCCGGTGGATCCGACTCTTCTGGCAGGTGAAGACGAGCGTATCGCCCGTTCAAGTGCAGAACGAATCGCGTCGCCCCGATCCGATCTCGCCTGGATTTCGCCAGAGCGGGCGGCTCGCATCCGACGGGCCTCGAACCCGCGCTCGGCCCCGACCGCCGCGACGATCGGCGCCGCCGCAGGCAGGCGGCCGAAGCGAGGCAGGGGCTGGATCTGGAGCCAAGGAGGCCCCTGTTTGGTCCGTGACTTTCTGCTCGTCGGCATGTCAGATTGGTGCCGTGGGCCTGCCCCGAGCCTGACCGACGCTTCTCGGGGGTGCGCCACGGAGGGAAGATGACATCTCGAAGTGTTGCGTTCGCCCTGCTGCTTGCGCTGATCTGCGTCACCGAGGTCCACGCGGCCAGCTTCAGCGTCACGAAGACCGAAGACACCAACGATGGCACGTGCGACTCGGATTGCT
Organism: bacterium; assembly: GCA_031413515.1. Lineage (GTDB taxonomy): Bacteria > Myxococcota_A > UBA9160 > UBA9160 > UBA4427 > TMED88. The sequence continues at coordinate 2,656 of JANOFF010000036.1, read as the reverse complement.
CGCTGCGCGAGGCGATCCAGGCCTCGACGGTGTTGAGTGGTACGGAATTCGACGTGATCACGCTGCCCGCCGGGCTCTATCGCCTGACGATTCCGCGCGGTGTCCGCAGTGACAATTCGCCGGGCAACGGAAGCGATGGCAACCTCGTCGTCGACACGTTTCTGTCGATCGTGGGCGCGGGGCGCGACGTCACGATCATCGACGCGCGCCCGAGCGAGTTCGCGCCGGGTGTGGACCGCGTCCTCAGTCTCACGCTGGCCGGTCGGTTGAGGCTCAGCGGTGTCACGTTCGCCGGCGGCCGGACTCTCGGCCAAGGTGGCGGCATCCTGAGCCTGCGAGGCCAGCTCGAGTTGACCGACGCCGCAGTAGTCGAGTGCAACGCGAACACGGGCGGAGGCGGCCTCGCAGTCAGCAACGGCGCCATGACGACGATCACGCGCAGCCTGATCGCCGACAACACCGCCGGCACCATGTCCGGTCCGTCGGGCAGCGGGGGCGGCATCCAGAACATCCAGAGCACGCTGACCGTCATCGACTCGACGATCTCCGGCAACACCGCGCTGTTGTCGACCGGGGGCGGCATCATGAACATCGACCAGCAGAATCGTCCGAACCCGCCCGCCATCCTGAACATTCTCGGCTCGACCATCACGGGCAACCTGGCCGGCGATCCGACACGGGCGTCGATCTTCGAAGGTGTGGGCGGTGGCGTCTTCAACCGCAGCGGTCGCGCGCTCATCGAGAACTCGACCATCACGCAGAACGAAGCGGTGCCCGGTTGCGCCCCGGGCTTCGGCTGTACTCCCGGAAGCGGTCGCGGCGGCGGAGTCGCCCACGAGATGCTGCGAGGTGACGACGCGAACGACGGCACGACGATCGTCAACTCGACGATCGCCTACAACACGGCACTGACCGGAATGCAGGTCTACGCCTTCATCGAGTTCAAGAAGATGATCCTCGCGAACACCCTCGTCGCAGGCAGTCCCGGTGCGACACCCGACTCGAACTGCGCCTCCGAGTCGAACTCCGACGGGATCGCGAGCTTCGGCGGCAACCTGAGCTCGGACGCGAGTCCCTGCTTCTTCCTCGCGGGCGCCGACCAACCGGATACGCCGCCCGGGCTGGACGCCGGACTCGCCGACAACGGTGGACCGACCGAGACGATCGCATTGCTGCCGGGCAGTGCGGCGATCGCAGGCGGCTCACCGATCTCCTGTCCGCCGACCGACCAGCGCGGCCTCACTCGCAATCTCGTGTGCGACACCGGCGCCGTCGAGTTCATGCCCGAACCCGGTGCGAGTGTGGCCATGGCGGCCAGCCTGCTCAGCCTGGCGTGGCTGCGACAAAAGCGCCGAGTGGAGGTGCGTTCCCCAGCCCGCTGAAGATTCGCCATCACCGGATGCGGAACCTCGCGATCGCGGGGGCATCGACGGGTATACTCGCGACTCCAATCCACGGAGACCCCGATGTCCGAGCAGAACTACGAACACATCCTCTACGCAGTCGAGCGTGGACGCGCGCGCATCACGCTCAACCAACCGAAGCGCCGCAACGCACTTTCGAACGCGCTTCTCTCCGAACTCGCCGATGCGCTCTGGCAGGCGGATGACGATCGCTCCGTCCACTGCGTGATTCTGCGGGGCGCTGGCCCGGCCTTCAGTGCCGGCTATGACCTCGCGCCTCCGTCGGCGCCGGCCCAGCAGGAAGACGGCGTGCAGCGACGCACGGGTCGGGGCATCGACGATGACGTGTGGATGCTCGAGCGAAACCAGCGATTCATGCGGACGCTCTGGGAGATGCACAAGCCATCGATCGCCCAGGTTCATGGGCATTGCCTCGCCGGGGGGACCGACCTTGCCCTCTACTGCGACATCGTGATCACGGCCGACGATGCGAACATCGGATTCCCCCCGCTGCGCAACATGGGCTCGCCGCCGAATCACCTCTGGCTGTACAACTGTGGCCCGCAATGGACGAAGCGCCTGTTGCTCACGGGTGACACCGTGAGCGGTGCGGATGCCGCGAAGATCGGATTCGCGATGAAGTCGGTCCCCCCTCACCTGCTCGAAGCCGAGGTCGAGGGATTGGCGGATCGATTCGCCCACATCGACACGGCACTGCTCGCCGCGAACAAACGGATCGTGAACCTCGGGATGGAGCTGATGGGCGCCAACACTCTGCAGCGACTCGCCGCGGAGAATGACGCCCGCGGCCACACTGCGCCTGCGGCCCGTCAGATGTTCAGCGATATTGGAACGAAGGGAATCAAGCAGGCCGTTGCCGATCGCGACGCACCCTTCGGCGATGGACGAGCTCGCGTGGACGAGCCGGAGACGCGGAACGGCGGGAGCTGAGCGACTCGATGGGGCGGCGGTTGGGTTCGGCGATCGAACCGCGTCGGAAACGGATCGGCCTACGTCTGCAGCCGTATGGCGGCCGTCAGTCGGTATCGCGGCGAACCTGAACAGCACAGTGGCGCCGCGCGCGCCTGCGCGCAATCGCAATCGACAGCACTGCGGCGATCGCGGATGTCGTTGCGCCCGGTTCGGGCACGATCAACGTGCCGCCGTTCTCGTTCAGCGTGCCACCCTGCACCAGGTTCCCGACGCGCAATGTTCCGCCATTCAGATTCAGCGTCCCCGTCGAAAAGATGGTG